>CAIPUE010000033.1 GCA_903868125.1 uncultured bacterium
ATTTTTTATTTTCAAATTATTAATAAACCATTTAAATTTCATTTCATAATTTTTTATTAAATTTGATTAGTTCTTGTAAATTGAAAGTTTAGAAATTAATAAATTACAAAATTTAAATTAAAATAACGTGAGAGCAATATAGTTTTTGCAAAAAATATAATATAAAATTACTATTAGATAGAATTGTATATAAATAATAAAATATTTGATAATAAGGCGTTCTTTGAAAATTAAATAATAATATGGTCATGTTTTTAGTTAATTTCAGTATAAAAATTACTGTTTATGCATTTTAAAATTATTTTATAATTTGCTTAAATAGTATTATATTCTGTCAGAAGAGAAGGCAGAGTTCTTGGGCCTCGAACCCGTGTCAAAGTGTCTTCCTTCTGCCGGGATAAAATCGTGGAAAAACTTGGTGCATCGACACCGCTTTAGCAAGAATGATGTTCCTGGTATTTTTTTATTAACTAAAACAAGGTGTGTAGAGATGGAATCATTTTATTTGGGTAGCGATGTCAGTAAAGGATATGCTGATTTTGTAATACTCGATGCTAAAAAGCAAATAGTCGAAAAGAATTTTGAACTCGGTGACAGTTATGCCGGTCATAACGAATTATACGAAAAGCTGAATAAATTTATGGAAGATCGCCCGGGAGCAAAGTTGTATGCTGCTGTGGAAAGTACAGGAGGTTATGAAAATAATTGGTATAATACACTGTTCAAATGCCAACGAGCAATTGATGTATCAGTAACAAGGCTGAATCCAATAGGCGTTCATCACAGCATAAAAGCCGGTATGAAGCGTAACGTAACCGATAAGATAAGTGCTTATGCCATAGCGGAATTCCTTATAATGCAAGGTGAAAATATCCGGTTCGATGTTGATACATATTACGCCGAACTTAGAAAGATGAAAGCATTTGTAGACATGCTAACCAAACAAAAAGTACAATGTGAAAACCAATTGGAAAGTGTTCTGTATTCTGCAAATCCGGAGGTTCTCGTCTACTGCGAGGAATTTAAACCGGCATGGCTGTTGTTGTTGTTACTGCAATACCCAACGGCAGATAAGTTGAGCCGGGCACATTTAGAGAGCTTAAAAAAGATACCTTTTATTAAGGATAAGCAAGCTGAACAGATACTGGAGAAAGCGAAAAAAAGTGTAGCATCAAGTTCCGGCCCTGTTACTGAAATGCTTATAAAAGAAATGATTACGCAAATTAATCATTTAGAAGAATTAATCAAAAAGCATAAAAAGGCAATGGCCAAAAACTGCAAATTGGAAGAAGTGGAACTCCTGAAGAGTATTCCCGGAATAGCTGATTACTCGGCAATTTCATTAATGCTTGAAATAGGTTTAATCGAAAGATTTGAGTCATCTAAGAAACTGGCTTCATTCTTTGGCGTGCACCCGGTTTATAAGCAAAGCGGTGACGGCAAATGGGGTATGTATATGAGCAAGCAAGGACGAAGTGCTCCCAGGGCTACATTGTATATGAGTGTTTTTTCAGGGATACAATACAATCCAATAATCAAGGATGTTTACAAAAAACATGTTAAAAATGGAATGAAAAAAGGTGCTGCCATGGGCGTTTGTATGCATAAATTGTTAAGGGTTGTTTATGGTATCCTTAAGAGTAATAAACCATTTGATCCTGCTATAGATTTGGAAAATCAGACATATTCCACAATTAAACATTCTAAGATAAATGTGAAAAAGGACAGTGCGTTCTATAATATAATGGTTGAATCTCCGATTAGCGGCAGGCAGCGAAAAAAAAGAAAGGCCCAGCTCGTGTCCCAAGATGTTGAATCATCGAAAGCGGGATCTTGAACTGAACCAAATATAAATATAACAAAAAAGGTGGTTAAATCAAATTTTAATTTTTGTCGTACTTTCGACAAAAATTTTAAAATAGTTCTTGACTTTGAACGGAAAAACTTTGATATATCAGCCGAAACACGGGTTTATTCAGTGAAAAAATTCAGGCTTTTTTGAATTCTGAATTTTGAATTCTGAATTAACAAAAAGCACTACCATATGCTATCATTTGCTATCATATCCTATCATATTATTAGCTATCATAAAAAAAGAAAAAATGATACAAAAACGGGACAAAGGGGGTCGTATCGGGTCAGGATTTTTATAAAATGAAAATGGATACAAGAACCGGACAAAGGGGGACATATCGGGTCAGGATTTTTATAAAATGAAAATGGATACAAAAATGTGACAAACAGTGACATATCGGGTCAGGATTTTTATAAAATGAAAAAGAATACAAGAACCGGACAAAGGGGGACATATCGGGTCAGGATTTTTATAAAATGAAAAAGAATACAAGAACCGGACAAAGGGGGACATATCGGGTCAGGATTTTTATAAAATGAAAATGGATACAAGAACCGGACAAAGGGGGACATA
>CAIPUE010000034.1 GCA_903868125.1 uncultured bacterium
AGTTGGTATGGGTGCGAGCCGGACAAGGTCGGACTTGAAAAATCTCAAAAAACTGTCATTTTTTGGATTTTTCCGCATCCTCCATGCATTATAGCAGAAAAATAATTGTTTTTATATTAAGATTAAATTATGACACTTTATGAAAAATCGGGCGTAAATTTATTACAAGCAAAAAAACTGAATGATAAATTTAGCGAAAAATTGGGAATTAATTCATTTGCCGGAAAAACTTTTCTTGCGCACGGATTTAACCTTGTAACCTGCTGTGACGGTATCGGGTCGAAAATCATTCCGCTTTATGAAAGAAAAATGTTTGCAACAATTGCTATTGATGTTGTTGCGGCGAATTTAAATGATTTAATTTGCTCTGGGGCTACTGCCGTGGGGTTTGTTGATTATCTTGCGGTGAATAAACTCGATAGTGAAAGTGTTTTTGAGATAATTCAGTCGATTGATATCGAATTAAAAAAATGCAACTGCAGATTATTGGGCGGTGAAACCTCCGAGATAAGCGAACTTATAACCTCAAACAATATTGATATTTCAGGTTTTGCAATCGGTTTAGTCCAAGAGGGGAACGGATTGGATAAAATCAACGTAAAGGAATGTGATATCGTTGTTGCACTTTGTTCTTCAGGAATCCATGCAAACGGGTTTTCGTTGATAAGAAAATTATATAAAGAAAATCAATTAACGGATAAAGAATTTGAAACCTGCCTTATGCCAACATGTATTTATTACAATTGCGTTTTGGAGCTTATTCAAAAAAAGCTTGTAAAATCTTGCGCGAACATAACAGGAGGCGGAATTTTATCAAATTTGTCTCGTGTGATACCTAAAAATTTAAAAGCGGAACTTAAATTTGATAAAATTCCGCCCCAACCGATTTTTGAGAAGCTCAAAGGAATTTGTAATGATGAATTTTACGAAGTTTTTAACGCAGGCGTTGGGTTTTGTTTGATTGCAAACGAATCAAATTTGGATGAAATTTTGAAAATTTGTGAAAAGTTTTCCCCGTTTGTTTTTGGAAAAATCCAACGTAAATAAAAAAACTAAACGAACATTGATAATTAAAAAATGGGATAGGGTTCCCGCTCTAACCTCCGCCGAACAACTCCATTACTGTATGAGACGCGGAAAGGAGGTGAAAAAGATGAATAGAGAGACAATCAGAAAAGCCCTAGCTATGCTAGAGCTTTTCATCAAAATGTTCTTAATGTTCATTTAGGGAACTGTATGCAACATTGCTGTATTCAATGTTGCTCCCTTTTTTTATTATAACTTGTTTTTTAAAAAAATCAAGAGTATATTAAGAAATAAAAGGAAAAATTATGTATAAATTAGCGATTATAGGTTCGGGTAACGGAAGTAATTTTGAAGCTATTGTAAAGTGGTTTCAGGATAAAGGCGTTGAAATAACTTGTTTGAGCGATGCTGAAGATGCTTTTATTCTAAAAAGAGCAGAAAACTTGGGAATAAAGCATCAATTTTTGCCGTTTGAGCAGAATTTTGAATATTTCAGCAAAAATGAATTTGATTTGGTAGTTTTAGCAGGATATATGAAAATTCTTCCTGAAAATGTTTTAAAAGCGATGGGTAAAGTTATTAATATTCACCCTTCTTTACTGCCTGCGTTCAAAGGCAAAGGTGCTATTAAAAAGGCGTTTTTGGCAGGGGTGAAAGTTAGTGGTGTGACGGTTCATTATGTTGATTTTAATATTGATGCGGGGAAAATTATTGCCCAATACCCGGTTTTTATAGATAATTCAATGCATTTGGACGAATTTGAAGCTGAAATCCATGAAATTGAACACAGGCTTTATCCTATTGTGATTGAAAAAGTGCTTGAGGACAAGGTTTTTGATTTTCAGGATTTGATGAAAAGTGTATGTAGTAAGAAAAAAGAAGGCGGAGGATGTGGCGGATGCGGACAACATTAAATATTTTGGTTTTTGGTTCAGGGGCTAGAGAGCATGCGATAGCAGATTCGATTTCAAAATCCCCGTTACTTAATAAATTGTACTTGGCTCAGTCAGGATTTTTTGACTTAGGTGAAGTTATTGAATTTTCTGATTACGAAGATTTAGCGAAAAAATGTGTGGATTTGAAAATAGATATGGCGGTTTTTGGTCAGGAAGAACCTTTATGTGAGGGGATTGTCGATATTTTTAAGTCGCATAACATCCCTTGTATCGGCGTAAATAAATATTTTTCTCAACTTGAAAGCTCAAAACTTTTCGGTAAAAAATTTATGGAAAAACATGGGATTAAAACTGCGAAATACGAGGTGATAGCTGATGTTGAAGAAGCGTCGGCAGTTATCACTTCAAAAGTGGGCAATAAGGGTAAATTTCCGTCTGTTGTTATTAAGGCTGATGGACTTTGTGGCGGTAAAGGGGTTGTAATTGCTAATAACGAGGCTTTTGCCCAGAAAACGATAAGTGAATTTTTGGAGGGTAAATTCGGCGATAATTCTAAAACAATTTTATTGGAAGAATTTTTGCAGGGCGAAGAGCTTTCTTTGATGTCCTTGTGGGACGGCAAAACTCTTTTGTCTTTTGCTCCGTCGAGGGATTTTAAAAAATTGAATAAATCTTCGTCTGCTCCGAATACGGGTGGTATGGGTGCTTTTTGTCCGGCGAAATTAAATGCATTCCAACAAAAAAAACTTGACGAGTATAAACATAAGTTGAAAAAGGCGTTGGAGCTAGAGAAAGCGGATTTTGTCGGGTTTATATATTCGGGGTTGATTATGGCTCAAAAAGACGGTGCTTGGGACTGGCATGTGCTTGAATATAACGTTCGGCTAGGCGATCCTGAGGCACAAGCGACTTTGGCACACTTGAAAACCGATTTTCTTGAAGTACTACAGGCGGCTTTAGCACAGAATTTAGATAAAATTACACTTGATTATAACGAAGATGTTTCGGCATGTTTAACTTTGGCTTGCGAAGGCTATCCAAAAACGCCAAGAGACGGTAAGAAAATCACTTTACCTGAGGAAACTGCCGAGAATAGAGATATTAAAGTTTTTTATGCAGGCGTTGAAAAGATTAACGGCGAATTATATTCAAAAGGTGGCAGGGTGCTTTCTTTATGTACAACTTCGCAAGACCCTTTTTGGGACTTGAAAAATTTTGCAAAAGAAATCGAAATGGAAAATAAGTATTTCAGAACCGATTTGGAAGTTAGGTAGTCCTTTAATCTAAGGACTACACATGGTTGCTCGTTTCATCAAAAATTCCGGTTCTAACAGCTTTCATCCTGTCTAATAACGTACCTTTTCGTGTATCGAATGTATAATGATTTGCTTCTGGAACATTTTTTGTAAGCTTTTTAGCGATTTTGTAATATTTTTGTTCTCTTTTGATTGTCTTTTTGGGGAATCTTCGTCCAATTATTATTTTATTATGGGTATCGATGATAATTGTCTGAACTTTGCTTGCTAATTCGTTAGTTTGAGTAATTGTTCCTCTATAAGGGACTTGTTTAATAATAGTTGTCTTAAGCCGATTAGTTTTACCTAGAACATAGGCAAGCAACAGTTTTATTCCCAAAGGCGTTTTATCTTCGATTGGTACTTTTTTGATTACTGTTATGACATCCCCTTTAAAACTAGGTGTTTGTCTTGAAATTGGTCTTTTTTGAATAGAGTTGTTTGAAACTACTGTAATAATTCCCATTTTGTTTCCTTTAATTTTGTATTCCAATTATTCAAAGATCGTAAAGAAAAAAAATTGTTAAAGATGACAGAAATAATTTACATTTTTTAATATTTATCCTCCGCCGTTAGCTAAAGGGGTTTTTATTAATAGGAAATAGAAGCCTGCGGATAGTGCCATACACGCCGGTATTGTGCAAACCCAAGCTACCACGATATTTTTTACCATTCCCCATTTTACGGCAGAAACCTTTACCATGCTTCCGACTCCGACAATCGCTGTTGATATAATGTGCGTTGTGCTTACAGGAAAACCGAAGTGAGATGCGGTCAAAATGATACTCGCAGAAGCCGTTTCAACGGAAAATCCGTGTATCGGTTTCATTTTTATAACTTTAGAACTCATTGTTCTGATTATTTTCCATCCGCCGGTCATTGTTCCCAGTGCCAACGTCATCGCACAAGCGCATATTACCCAAACAGGGATTTCAAAAGTTTTGTTTTGAACAACTCCCGCAGTCATTAACGCCAAAGTTATAATCCCCATGGTTTTTTGAGCATCGTTTGAACCGTGGCTGAAAGCCAAAAATCCTGATGAAAAAATCTGTAATTTTCTAAACAATCTGTTCAATAATTCAGGACGCATTTTGTGAAAGATTTTTAACAGAATTAAAATAACCAAAAATCCTACTACAAAGCCTAAAATCGGTGAACAAATCATCGGCAAAATAACTTTGTACATAACGTTAGGTCCGTTTATGACATCTAACGCGGGATGTTCAAGTCTGAATGACGGCATTCTTAAAATTAGTTCATAAGCTTTATCCAGTCTGAAATAAGCATGCGTAACCGCCGCACCCAAAAGCCCGCCGATAAGTGCGTGGGAAGAGCTTGACGGAAGACCCAAATACCAAGTTAGCAAGTTCCAAGTTACTGCACCTAAAAGGGCACATAAAATTACGAGCTGGGTAACTGATTCGGGTGCTACCATGCCCGCGCCAATTGTGTGTGCTACGTGAGTTCCAAAAAATGCACCCACAAAATCTAAAGACGCTGCATAAATTATTGCACGTCTCGGTGTTAATGCTTTTGTCGATACAACGGTCGAGATGGCGTTTGCCGAATCGTGAAACCCATTCACGTATTCAAAGATAAACGCGACTATCATAACTAATGTCAGTAATATTATTGCTATATTCATAATTCCTAATTATTTTTCAGTGCGATGTTTAAAATAGCGTCAGAAACGTCATAACATTTATCCATTGCACTTTCCAAAACCTTATATATATCTCTTAACTTTATAACTTCAATCGCCTCAAATTCACCTGAAAACAATTTATCCATAGCTCTATGAAGAATATCGTCGCCCAAGGATTCAATCTCTTTCATTGATTCATAACTTGCGGTAATTTCTTTTGTTTTTGAAATTGTTTTTAGCAGGCTTACGCTTCTGATTAATTCATCCGTTGATTTGAGTATTGTTCTTGATTGTTGTAACATTTCTTCGGTGAAGCTTGTCATTCTATAGATATTCAAATTCATAAGAGCTTGAACTATTTTCTTGGTAATTTTATTAAGCATAGTCGCTAACGCCTGAATATCTTCCCTATCAATAGGTGTAACGAATGTTGAATTAAGTTTACTGATTGTTTCTCTCTCAAGTTCTGAACCTCTATGTTTAAGCGTTCTAGCCTTAACAAGAAGTTCTCCGGTCATGCCATGCGAAATCGCCTGATCAAATAATTTTGCTATATCATTACAATTTTTTGCCGCGTTCTCAAAACAATCGTAGAATACGTTATTTTTAGGCGGTAGTAGTTTTTCTAATAAATTAAATTCCATTGTGTATACTCCATTTCCTTGTACACTCATGGTATTCTAAACAAAGTTATTTGTAACTAATGTTTTATGATTTGTAACAAAAAAGTGAGAAGTGAGTGGTGAGTAGGGTGCGGATTTAACCGCACCGACAAAAAACCAAAAGAAATAAAAAGTAAAAATCCCGACAAGAAAATATCCAATGCAAGATGGTGCGGTTAAATCCGCACCCTACGGACTATATTTTGTTATTAATATTTTACCTTTTTCTACACAATCAATTATATTATCAAATTCTGCTTTTTCTCCAAATATTTGATTAACTGAATCAATACCTGAAACTGTCGATTTATTTATACACTTTGTTGCATTGCTCCAATAAGTATAACCGATTACACCACCAATAAATCTCTCACCTTTAACACTTCCTTTTGAAGTTAGATTCTCTAAGCTTGATACAACATTATACCCAATGCATCCGCCAACTCGCATTTTACCTGACACAACTGAGTTTGATATTGAATCTTTGATGTCAGAATAATTACTGTTACCTATTAAACCACCTACACATTCTGAACCAATCACTTTTACATTCGCAATACAATTAACAACAACAGCGTTGGTAATATTTCCAGCCATCCCACCTACCTTATTATTGCCTATAACAGTACCATTAACTAAACAATTTTCGATAGGAAGCTTTAATAGCAAATCACTGGTATTATTAAAGTTGTAGTTATTAATACCAACGATTGCGCCTGTATTATTAACACCTACAACATTAACATCTTCAAGTATTAAATTTTCAATTTTTGCATTCTTGATTGATTTAAACAAGCCAACATTATTATTTTGGGGTTGATTTATTCTTAGTCCTGATATTTTATGACCATTTCCATTAAAATCCCCACCAAATGTTTCAATTGGCACCCAGTTAATTTGCTTTGTTTTATCTAATTTTATGTCCTTCATCAAGATAATTTTCTGCCTGGGAGTATTTAAATATTTTTGGACATCTTCGGTGTTACAACCATGAATCGTACTTTCTTTAGCCCTTGAAAGTGCTTTATGTAAGCTGCCAGCAGTGTAAACAGGAATATATCCTTGGGCCAAAGCCTCAGCTTTTGTTAATTGTTTTACCTGTTTCATTAATTTAAATACATTAATAGTTGTCCCTGTAAAATAAACTTGCGAATTGACAAAAGTATCAGTATAACTAGGTTTGTTTAAAATCTGAGCTTTTTCTTTACTGTTGTAATTAAATTTATTATTAATAAAGAGATTATTTACACCTATAATTCTCATAATTCCTCATTACATTTTTTGTATTATATCATATTAATACAACGCGCTTGAAATTATTTTTTGCTAATATATTAAAAAATTGTTACACAATAAATTCGCCATTGAATTTACACGCCCATCCTACTTTTACTTCCTACAACGGAACATAGTCCGAATAAACCAAGCTTGCCCAGCTTTCAAAGTAGCTTATTTGAGATGCACTTCCCGTTTTTATATATATTTTTGATTGATGTTGAGGCGCGAGTTTAATAGCCTTACTTATTGCCGCTTGAATTACCTCGGGGTGGGTGATTATTATAATCCTGTTGCCAACATTTTCTTCTACAATTTTTTTAAGAATTTTAGAAATTCTTTTATTAAATTCCAATATTGTTTCACCATTCTCAGGATCGGAAGAAGGGGGATTTTCGTGAAATTGTTTAAGCAATTGGGGGAATTTGTGTTCAATCTGTTCAAAAGTTAATCCGCTCCAAACGCCGTATTTTCTTGAGTGAAGATCATTTATAATCTCAAAGTCTTTTTTGAAAACCTTTGAAACCATCTGTGCTGTTTGAATTGTTCTTAGAGCCGGACTTGTATAAATTTTGTCATTTTTAATCGCGCGTTTTTTTAACCATTCACAGATTTTTTCGATTTCTTCTTCACCGGCTTCATTTATCGGCGGGTAATTTCCGTTGTCGGAAAGTCGATTTTCATCTGAATGGATAGTCGAACCATGGCTAATGAATGTAATTTTACATTTTCTGTTAAACATATTTATATTATAGCGTTTTTTTACAAAAATGACAAATGTGTTTAATTTTTGTTATATTCATGAAATGATAATACCTAAGGAGAATTGGAAAATGAGCCCAAAAGCATTTAAATTTGGGGATAATATTTCAACCGACCACATAGCACCGGGGCGGTTGTTCCACTTGCGCTCTAATTTGCAGGAATTTGCAAAACATGTTTTGGAAGATGCCGACCCTAATTTTGCATCAACTATGCAAAAAGGTGATTTTGTCGTCGCAGGGAATAACTTCGGACTTGGTTCTTCAAGAGAACACGCACCTCAAATAATTAAAATTGCAGGGGTTCAGGCGGTTTTGGCGAAGTCTTTTGCAAGAATTTTTTACAGAAACGCGATTAACATAGGGCTTTTGGCGATAGAATGTGATACAGATTTGATTGATGCCGAGGATGAAATCGAGCTTGATGTAAAAAACGGGGTTGTAAAAAATTTGACTAAGGTTGCGGAAATAAAATTTTCGCCCTTACCGGAGGTTATGATTAAGCTTTTAGCGGACGGGGGATTGGTCGAACATGTTAAAAAATACGGCGATTTTCAGCTGGTGTAATTTTTTAACAATCAATTGTAAACATTTATTAAATTTTTTAAAAAGATTAGCAAATGTTTTTTTGTTCAAGTCTTGTATATTTGTAGAGAATTTTAGAGGAAGATTTTTATGGATTTAAAAGTAAGTGCAACTAACGTTGAAAAAAAATCAGTGATTTTTGGACATAGTGCAGTTCTAAATAGAAGATTACAACAGGTTTTAGCAAACCAACCGCCATCAGATTGCGTTAAAGGCTTAACCCAGTTAAATAACTTTTGTAATAATCTTGAAACGACAATAACACAAAAAGTGGGGAAAAACTCAATAGCTTCTGACTTAGACCCATTAATTGATATGCTGGTTGGTGTAAAAGCTCATTTTGCAGATCTTATAGATCAATATTTTCCAACTTTAAATTATGCTGAAAGAGAGGTTAAGCACTATGAAAAAGAAGCTTTATTATCAAAATCAGCGTGGAAAGCAGAAATAGCCGGAGCTCTTCAGGGTAAAGCAACTAGATTCTTTTATGTTGACGATGAAGTTGCGGAGGGTGCATCATCTTCTTCGGTCGGAGCCAAGGCTTCAGAAGCAGTCAAGGGTATTATAAACGAATTTCTTCCAAATGCCGAATCTCCAAAAGGCTTTTCTTCTTTAGGAGGAATGGAATCAGTGAAACAAGGCCTCAATGATAAACTTATTTTTCCGATTAAAGATCCCGAAACGGCTAAGTTTGATGAATTGGAATATGGTAAAGCATTACCGCGGGCTACTTTGTTGTTCGGACCTCCGGGGAATGGGAAAACTTTTTTAGCGGAAGCCACGGCGAGAGAGGCTGATGTCCCAATGTTCAAGCTTAAAATTTCACAATCAGGAAGCAAATATATAAATACAACCTCAAAGAATTACGAAAAAGCCTTTGATATTGTTGCCGCAAAAAGTCAAGAAACTAATAAACCTTGTATCTTATTTATAGATGAAATGGATGGGCTCACTAAAACTAGAAATGGGGAAAGTGATGAAGAAGATTTAAAACAAATCGGAACACTGTTGGATTTAATCAATGGAGCAAGAAGTAGAGGAATAATTGTTATTGGGGCTACGAATAAGCATGACCTGCTTGATGAGGCGATTAAGAGCAGGTTTGATAATCAAATATTTATCGGAATGCCTGATAAGGAAACACGAAAAGCGGTGTTGAAAAAAGCTCTTGAAGCTAAAACAAAAGCCACAGAGTTATTGGCTTCAGAAAAAGATTTGGATATTGTTGTTAGTGCATTTGAAGGATTTTCGAACAGAACAATCACCGATTTGACCCCTCAAGCGGCAATAATTGCGAGAAACGATGGTAGAAGAAATATTACTAAAGACGATTATTTAGCAGTTATACAAAAATCTCAAGCCTTAAAAATTAAAGATGGGAATAGGGATTATTTAGCAAAAAACTCTAACGCAATGGGATTTAGTCAAATCGCCTGATTAAGAAATTAAATGTTAAAATACTTAACGTTTGAGCTTTTTATTAAGCTTTGTTATTGACATTAATTTCTGCTTGTTGTTATATAGATATACGACTCTAGCCGAATCGTGCTGTTTTGGAGCGTGAGTTGCAGAAAATATAAAGTAAAAACTTAATTATAAAAGGAGAAACTATGCCGACTATTAGTCAACTTGTACGCAAAGAGCGTAAAAAATTAATAGATAAAACAAAATCGCCAGCTTTGATGGAATGTCCTCAAAGACGTGGAGTTTGTACAAGAGTTTATACAACAACACCTAAAAAACCTAACTCGGCTTTGAGAAAAGTTGCCAGAGTAAGACTTACTAACGGATTTGAAGTAACTTCATACATTCCCGGAATCGGACACAATCTTCAAGAGCACTCTGTTGTTTTAATCAGAGGCGGAAGGGTTAAAGATTTACCGGGGGTAAGATATCACATCGTTAGAGGTACGCTAGACACAGCAGGTGTTGCAAACAGATCCAAAAGCCGTTCTAAATACGGTGCAAAAAGAGCTAAAAAGAAATAGTAAGTAGGATGGGCTTTAGCCCATCAAGTCATTAAATTTTAAAGTCCCGAGTACTTGCTCGGTAAGACATTAAAAACAAGAAAGGTAAAAATATGTCAAGACGTTCAAAACCAGCTAAAAGAATTCCACCGGCTGATCCGATTTATAACAGTGTGGATATTTCAAAATTTATTAATAGAATTATGCGCAGAGGGAAAAAATCTGTCGCTGAAAAGATTTTTTATTCTACAATGGAAAAAATAAAAGAAAAAACAAACGAAAATCCGATAGAAACTTTTCAAAAAGCGTTGACAAATTCAACTCCGTTGTTGGAAGTTAAAGCGAGAAGAATTGGTGGTTCGACTTATCAGGTTCCTATTGAAGTTAAGCCTGACAGAGGAATGGCGCTGTCATCTTCTTGGTTGATTGCCTCAGCGAAAAATAGACATGGTAAATCATTTATCGATAAATTAACAGTTGAATTGCTTGATGCGTCAAACGGCATAGGTGCAGCTTGTAAAAAACGTGAAGATACTCACAAAATGGCTGAAGCTAACAAAGCTTTCGCTCATTACAGATATTAGGATTTAAAAAATAAAATTAATAAAAGCGGGTCGAAAACGAAGTTTTCGACCC
>CAIPUE010000035.1 GCA_903868125.1 uncultured bacterium
TCTGAGTTTTAGAACATTTTTATTGCGTAAAAGTTCTTTTTTTTGTTTTTCTGTAAAATTTTCACGTTTCATTTTTGTACTCCTTTATTTAATTAAAACTTAAACAGCAGAAAAGTTGTCCAGTTTTCGGGGTACACATCACACATTGAAAACAGACCTCTCCCGCAAGGGGCGAGGTGGAAACACTTGTTATCAGTGCGCTTGCTGTATATTGAGTTTTCTGGTGATTAGTTACAATTTCGTGATTTTGGTAAAGAATTGTAAATCTTATCCGCATTTGATAACAACTTTTTTTATGATGAGTTTTTAAGCTATTGTTAAATATAATATTAAAGGAATAAATTATGAAAATTTCAGGTTTACCAATGCCAAGTATAACAAAACGAGCATCTGTTTTGGAGAGAATTAAAAATCTAGGTCGCCCTGAACAAGTTACTTGGAAAACAACTAATCCTGATGGAACAATAACAAAAGGTGGGCATTACTGGAAATGGCCGGAGATAAAATTTACCCAAAAGGGAACAGAGCTTCCGAATTACGTTAGTCAGGATGGCACATCGACAGCTTATTATCAACCGGGTAATGATCTTTCAAAATTCAAAAAAATTACTTACCTTGACAGTGAGGGATGGTTTTGTGAACGTTCTTTTGACAAAAGTGGAAAAAATCCTGACTATGATGCCTTTTATTCCTTAGGCAGTCAGGATAATCTATTAGCAGTGAAAGATTATGAAGCAGGGCGAATTTTTAATAAGGTAGAAGATCCTAGGTCAATCAGTCTTTATAAGATTTTGCTGGATATAAAGAACTGGAGGTTATAACTCGTAATAATTTGTCATATAAAATTGACTCGAAATTTTTAAGCCCGTATAATGGATTTAGGCGGAGTTAAAAAAGTGATTAAGAAAAATTTGTCAAAATTTAATAGTATATAAAAAAGAGAAAAGCTTTTGCTTTTCTTTTTTTTGGATTAAAAATCAAGGAATATAATGAAAAAAAATCATCTCGGAACAATCAAAAATATTCAAGAAATAAACAAAAATGTTTATTCTATTGAGTTTTCATCCCCTACGCTTGAAAAAATTTCAGCGGGTGAGTACGTTTCGATTTTGTGTGACGGTCTGACTTTACGCAGACCTTTCAGTGTTGCGAATTTTGAAAACAACACGACAACAGTGTTATTCAAAAAACGAGGTAGCGGCACAGAGTACATTTCAAACTTAAAAATCGGCGATAAGATTGAATTTTCAGCACCTTTGGGAAATACGTTTAAAATAGAAAATAAAAAAACATTACTAATCGGTGCAGGCATTGGCGTTGCACCTTTGTTTTATCTGGAGAAAAAACTTGAAGAAATAGGAGCAGAAACCTTCTTCGCTGCGGGTTTTTTGAGTGAATCCGATAGTATTAAACATGAATTTGACTTTGTTTCAACCGATGACGGCTCAAACGGCAACAAAGGAAGTATTTGCGACTACTTAGAACAAATTATTAAAGAATTTAAGCCCGAAAAAATAGTTTCCTGTGCTCCACATCCTGTTTTGAAATTCGTCGCACAAACCGCTCAAAAGCACAAAATACCGTGCGAAGTCGCCATGGAAAAAGTTATGGCATGCGGAATCGGTGTTTGTCGAGGATGCGTGATAAGCATTAAAAAAGACGGCAAAATCCAAAACGCCACAGTCTGTAAAGATGGTCCTGTTTTTAACGGCGCGGAGGTCGTATGGTAGATTTGTCGCTTAAAATTAAAGATTTTGAACTTAAAAACCCGATTATTACGGCTTCGGGAACTTATGGCTACAATAATGAATTTGATACATTTTGTGAGGTTAATAAGCTTGGCGCTGTTGTTACAAAAGGGATTACGCTTGAGCCGAGATTAGGCAACGAAGGCGAGAGAATTTTTGAAACTTACGGCGGAATGATTAATCGAATCGGGCTTGAGAATGTCGGGATTCATACCTTTTTAGAAGAAAAATTACCTGTTTTAAAAAAATGCGATATTAATTTCATTCTGAATATTGCGGGAAACACCGTAGATGATTACATCAGGCTCGCGCAAATCGCTCAGGAAAATGATATTAAGGCGATTGAGTTAAACGTTTCGTGTCCCAACGTAAAATGCGGCTGTATTGAGTTTGGCGTGAACAAGCAAGCGTTGTATGAATTGGTTTCTGTCGTGAGAAAAAACTACGAAAATTGCCTAATCGTAAAGCTTTCGCCCAACGTAACAAGTGCTGAAGATATTGCAACTTCTGTTCAAAGTGCAGGCGCAGACGCGGTTTCTGCGATAAATACTGTGCGCGGGATGGGGGTAAAACTTGACTTTATAAACGGCGGATTTAAAAAGACAACTGTCAGCGGCGGGCTTTCCGGAAAAGCGATAAAACCTGTTGCGCTTTCGTTTATTGACAGAATCAGCAAGGTTATTGATATCCCGATAATTGCAATTGGCGGAATTTGCACGCTTGCAGATGTTTTAGAATTTTTCTCGGTTGGGGCAAAAGCCGTTCAAATAGGAACCGCTAATTTTACTCATCCCGATATTGCAGAAAAATTAATAAATGATTTGGAAAAATTTATGTTGGAGAATAATTTTTCAACGATTAAGGAACTACAAAAAAAATTGATGGAGGCATAATAAATGACACAATCGGTCAAAGAACTTTTAATAGAATACAACGGGCTTTTAAGCGGGCATTTTTGCCTGACTTCGGGCTTACATTCAGACACCTATTTTCAGTGTGCAAAATTGTACGAGCACCCGCAGGCGGTTGAACAGTTGGGTAAGAAATTGGCTGAAAAACTTGTAGGGGTTGAATTTGATACAATAATTTCACCTGCAATCGGCGCGATGATAATCGGCTACGAAACCGCTAAGCAGGCTGGAAAAAGGTTTCTTTTTGTTGAGAGAAAAGACGGAGTTTTGCAGTTAAGACGCGATTACAGACTTGCTAAAGGTGAAAAAATTGTTATTTTGGAGGACGTAATTACAACTGCAAGAACAATTAACGAAACAATCGAAGCGATAAAAGAGTTTGAACCTGAAATAATCGGCGTAGCTTCAATTGTGGACAGAACGAAAGGGCAGACAAATTACGATATAACCTCGCTTTTACAGGTTAATCCGATAACTTATGAAGCAGAAAAATGCCCGCTGTGCGCTGAAAATATTCCACTTGTAAAGCCGGGAAGTCGCGAAGGAGCAAATATGATTACTAAAAAGGGAGGAAATTAATGCATAATTTGATTGATATTAAAAGCCTAAATCAAGAGCAGATCTTAGAAATTATGGAACTGGCAGCAAAATTTGAAAACGGCACTGCTGTTTCATCCTGTCAAGGCAGCCATCTTGCCTTGATTTTCTGCGAGAATTCAACTAGAACAAGTATCAGCTTTGAGATGGCAGCGAATAAATTAGGCGTCCATGTTTATAATTTCGACACGAATAAATCTTCTCTATCAAAAGGCGAGTCGCTCAAGGACACCATCGAAAACCTTTATGAAATAGGGATTAAAGGCGTTGTGATAAGACATAGTGAAGCGGGGATTTTGGATAAAACAATAAAAGAAATTCATTGCCCTATCGCCTTTATTAACGCCGGAGACGGCAACAATGCGCATCCAACGCAAGCTTTACTTGATTTTTACACAATGAGAAAGCATCTCGGCTCAGTTGAAGGTAAAAAAATTGCAATTATCGGCGATATCCGTCATTCAAGAGTGGCTCATTCTAACGTGGATCTTTTAAACAAATTCGGGGCTAAAATTTATTTTTGTGCGCCTAAATATTTTGAAGATGCAACGCAGGAAGTAATTTTTACCAAAAGCCTTGAAGAAGCCCTCAAAGACGCTGATATTGCTATGTTTTTAAGAATTCAAAACGAAAGATTGGAGGACAGAATTCCTCTGTTTGATTATATTCACGATTACGGATTAACAACAAAAAAACTTCAACAGTTCGCAAAAAAGGATGTTTTAATAATGCATCCGGGACCTGTAAACCGTGATGTGGAAATGTCTTCCGAGATTTTGGACGGCGAGTATGGCAAAGTCATTTTAGAACAAGCTCATAACGGAGTGTTTGTGCGGATGGCGGTGTTGGATTTACTTTTGGGTAAACAGTAAACGGTAAACGGTGAACGGTAGGTCGATAAACGGTGAAGGGTAGGTCGGGCATTCCTGCCCGACAACATAAAGCCAACAAGCAAAAACTTTCGAGGGTACAGCGAAACAATCGAGGGGCAACGAAATAAGTCCCGAGTGCAACAAAGCGAGTAAGCCGATATTTCGAAAAAACAAAGTAGTAATTTGGAAAAGCAAATAAAGGCGGAATTAAAACAGTTTCGTGCTGAGGTGTAAAAAAAATGATAATAAAAAACGCAAGACTAATAAATCCTATAGATAATATTGACGAGATTTTGGATATAAAAATAGAAAACGGCGTCATTGTTGAGATTGCCCAAAATATTGAAGGTGATGGGATTGATTGTTCAGGGATGATAATTTCTCCGGGGCTTGTTGATATGCATTGTCACTTGCGCGAACCGGGATTTGAATACAAAGAAACAATTCAAACAGGGATTGAATCGGCGTTGCAAGGCGGGTATACGGCTATTTGTCCAATGGCGAACACTAATCCTGTTGTCGATAATGTTGAAACTTTAAAATATACCATTAATAAAGCCGAAAATATCGGATTTTACCAGATTTGCGCGGTTACAAAAGGGTTGCAGGGGCAAGAATTAACTGATTTTGAGGCACTAAAAAATAACGGTGCGATTGCGTTTTCAGATGACGGAAGACCGTTGGCAAATTTGGAATTATTAGCAGAAGCCCTAAAAACAGGCGAACTTATTATTTCGCATGCGGAGGATTTGGCACTTTTGGGGAATCCGCTTTCAGAAGCTATTGCGGTTGCAAAAGAGTTGGAAGTTTTAGAAAAAATCGGCGGGCGCTTACATTTTGCGCATATATCGACAAAAAGAGCTATTGAATTAATAAGGCTGGCTAAAATTGATGGACTAAATGTTACTTGTGAAACCGCGCCACATTATTTTTCACTCATAAAAGATAATGAAACTGAGGACGGTAGATTTAAAATGAATCCCCCACTTGCTACGCAAGAGGATTTGGAAGCAGTAATAGAGGGGTTAAAAGACGGCACGATAGATTGTATCGCAACAGACCATGCTCCACATTCTTTGGATGAAAAAACAAAATCATTTACTGATGCTCCGTTTGGGATTGTCGGGTTTGAAACAGCATTAGGGGCGGCTCTAAGGCTTGTTGAGGACGGGCATTTGACAATCAATCAGGTGATTGAAAAATTGAGTGTAAATCCATCAAAAATACTCGGCTTAAAAGAACAAGGCCAAATAAATATTGGGCAAGCCGCTAATTTAACTATAATAGACCCGAATATTATATACAAAGTAAAAGCTGAGGAATTTAAAACAAAATGCAAAATAACGCCTTTTGAGGGAATGGAATTTAAAGGCAGAGCCATTGGGGTAATCGTGAACGGCAAGTTATTTGAAACGAGAAAGGTGAAATGTGGAAAGTAAATTATTGATAGACAAAAATATTAAAGACAAAATTGTTTTGGCGTTGGATGTTGATACGCTCGAAGATGCGAAAAGTTTAATCTTGGAACTCAAAGATTACGTTGGGGTTTTCAAGGTGGGATTACAACTTTACACACAAAACGGAAACGAGATAATCGACTTTATGACAGAGCAGGGGCTTGAATTCTTCTTGGACGTAAAACTTTTGGATATTCCAAATACTGTCGCAAAGGCGAGCGAAAATATCGTAAAACGTGGTGCAAGCTTTTTCAATATTCATACACTTGGCGGTGGAGAGATGATGAGGCAGTCTGTCAAAAGTGCAAAATCAACAGCAAAAGAGCTTGGGCAAAAAGAACCTTTTATCTTGGGTGTAACCGTTTTGACAAGTGTTTCGGACGAAGTTTTGAACAATGAGCTGGAAATTCCTCAAAAAGCGAGCGATTATGTTTTAACCTTGGCGAAACTTGCCAAAGACAGTGATTTAGACGGTGTCGTTGCAAGTGTTTGGGAAGCTAAAAAAATAAAAGAAATCTGCGGTGCGGATTTCAAAGTCTTATGTCCGGGGATAAGACCCGAATGGTCGTTGAAAAACGATCAACAGCGTGCAGCTACGCCACTTAGAGCAATTCAAGAGGGTGCTGATTACTTGGTAATCGGAAGAGCCGTAACGGCTGCAAAGGACAGAGTTAAAGCGATGGAAATGATTTATGAAGAAATGGCGAAGGGTAAACGGTGAACAGTAAACGGTGAACGGCAACAAGTCGTAAGCGAGGAAAGAAGAAAGAGTAAAAAGATTGCGAGAACTGCGAAACCGTTTACCGTTTACCGTTCAACCAAAACAAAAGGCTAACAAGCCAAAAACTCCCGAGCAAAGGAGATGCGAGCGGGCAAGTTTCAAAACAATAGGGAGACGGAGCAAAAATCATCGAGTGCAATAAGGCTAGTAAGCCGATAATTTGAAAAAATTAGTAGAAATTCGAAAAAACATGTAAAGGCGACAATAAAAATAAGTAGGTGTAATGGTGAAAAAAAAAGCAATATTATTATTAGAAGACGGAACGATTTACGAAGGAAAATCCTTTGGTGCCGAAGGCACCAACTTCGGGGAATTGGTCTTTAACACATCAATGACAGGCTATCAGGAGATTTTAACCGATCCGTCCTACGCAGGACAGGTGATAGTGATGACTTACCCTGAGATTGGAAATTATGGGATAAACGATGACGATTTTGAAAGCGAAAAGCCTGCAACTAGAGGGTTTATAATCAAAAGTTACAGCGAAAAAGATTCGCATTACAAGAGCACACAAACTTTGTCTGATTATTTAAAGGCAAACGGAATAGTTGGGATATCAAATATTGATACGCGAGCACTTACAAGAAAAATCCGTGAAAACGGCTGTATGAACTGCATTGTAACAACTCAAAATGTTTCTGAGGAGCTTAAAAAAGAACTGTCAGAATATAAAACAGATAAAAATATTGTTTTGAGTGTAACAAGAACCAACGTGAAAAGGATGCCAAATTCAGGGGTGAAAATGGCGGTTGTTGATTTTGGAACTAAACAAAATATCCTTGAAAATTTACATCAAAAGGGGTGCGATTTAACTATTTATCCTGCAACAGTGACGACAGAGGAACTTTTGAACGGCGGTTTTGATGCCGTATTTCTGTCAAATGGTCCGGGAAACCCTGAGGATGTAACTTACAGCATTGAAACGATAAAAGAGATTATAGGTAAGTTGCCTATTTTTGGGATTTGTCTCGGACATCAGATTATAAGTCTTGTTCTCGGGGCTAAAACTTATAAGTTAAAATATGGGCATAGAGGCGGCAACCACCCTGTAATTAATTTGCAAACAAATAAAGTAATGATGACAAGCCAAAATCACAGTTATGCTGTGGAGGAAGCTACTTTGCCGCACAATGCGGTTGTAACGTACAAAAATCTAAATGATGAAACGATTGAGGGTGTAAGTTACCCTGTTTTAAACATCGAAAGTGTACAATTTCATCCTGAAGCGGCTCCGGGGCCTACAGATGCTAATGAAATTTTTGATAGTTGGATAAGTAAATTAGAGAGAGTTAGAGAAGAAAAATGCCAAAAAATACACAGATAAAAAAAGTTTTAGTAATAGGTTCTGGTCCGATTGTAATCGGGCAAGCTGCGGAATTCGATTATGCAGGCGTGCAGGCATGCAGAGCGCTTAAAGAAGAAGGAATTGAAGTAATTTTAGTCAATTCTAACCCCGCAACGATTATGACAGATGAAAGTGTTGCCGATAAGGTCTACATCCAACCATTAACAGTGGAGGCACTTGACTATATAATAAAAAAAGAACGCCCTGAAGGTTTGATTGCAAGCCTTGGAGGGCAAACAGGCTTGAATTTAGCGGTGCAATTAAATGATGCGGGGCTTTTGGAAAAATACAACGTAAAAGTACTCGGTACAAATATCGATTCCATCAAACGGGCAGAGGATAGGGAGCTCTTTAAAAACCTTATGCAGCAAATTGGAGAACCTGTACCAAAAAGCGAAATAGTGTCGTGTTATGAAGATGCATTGAAATTTGCACAAGAAATCGGGTTTCCTATAATAATAAGACCTGCTTACACCCTAGGTGGAGCGGGTGGTGGAATTGCCCAAGATGAAAAAGCTTATGAGGAAATTGTTCATTCAGGGCTTGCAATGAGTCCGATTAATCAGGTTTTGGTTGAAAAAAGTATCGCGGGATACAAAGAGATTGAATATGAAGTAATGAGAGACGGAAATGACACCTGCATCATTGTCTGTAATATGGAAAACATTGACCCGATTGGAATCCACACAGGCGACAGCTTTGTCGTTGCACCCTCTCAAACCTTAACAAACAACGAATATCAGATGCTTCGTTCTTCTGCCTTAAAAATCATCCGCGCATTAAAAATCGAAGGCGGATGCAATGTTCAGTACGCACTTGATACCGTTTCAAACCAATATTACGTAATCGAAGTAAACCCTCGCGTAAGCCGTTCTTCGGCTCTTGCTTCTAAAGCAACCGGCTATCCGATAGCGAGAGTTACAACAAAAATCGCAGTCGGATATAATTTGCACGAAATAAAAAATGCGATTACCGGTAAAACCGTTGCCGCATTCGAACCGTCGATTGATTATGTTGTCACTAAAATCCCAAAATGGCCATTCGATAAATTCAGCTATGGTGATAGAATTTTAGGCACAAAGATGAAAGCGACAGGCGAAGTTATGGCTATAGGAAGAACTTTTGAAAGCTCTCTGAAAAAGGCGGTAACATCAACCGAAGACAAGAAAACAGGGCTTTTGAACTATAAATTTTCAAAACTTGAAACGAGCCAACTTCTTTCAGATTTAAGTATTCAAGATGATAGAAGAATTTTTCGACTTGCCGAAGCGTTGACACGAGGGATTAGTATTGATGAGATTAACAAAATCACAAAAATCGACAGGTGGTTTATTCATAAAATAAAAAATCTTGTTGATTTTTCAAATAATCTTAAAACGGCAGAATTAACTCCCGAATTATATTTAAAGGCAAAAGAAATGGGCTTTTTAGATAGAGAAATTGCTCGCTTAACAAAAAAAGACCTTAAAGAAATTGAAGATTTAAGGAAAGAGAATAAAATTGAAGCCTCATTCAAAATTGTAGACACCTGCGCGGCAGAATTTGAAGCCCAAACACCTTATTACTACTCGACTTACAACGAAGAATGTGAGATGAAAAAATCAACGGGCAAAGAAACAATTATGGTTCTTGGTTCGGGTCCAATCCGTATTGGGCAAGGGATTGAATTCGATTACTGTTCTGTCCATGCAGCTTGGGGGATTAAAAATAATGGATATGATTCAGTTATGGTCAATTCCAATCCAGAAACGCTAAGTACTGATTTTGACATAGCCGATAGGCTCTATTTTGAACCGATGCACATTGAGAACATAATGAATATTATCGAAAAAGAAAAACCCAAAGGTGTATTAGTCCAATTCGGTGGACAAACCGCGATAAATTTAGCAGGACAACTTGAGGAACGAGGGGTAACAATTCTCGGAACTTCGCTTAAATCCACTGATATTACAGAAGACAGAGAACTTTTTGGAAATTTGCTAAGGGAATTAAAAATTCCTCAACCGAAAGGTAAAGGTGTTAAAACGCTTCTTGAAGCGATTGAAGCAGCAAAAGAAATCGGCTATCCTGTTCTTGTCAGACCTTCATACGTAATCGGCGGACGTGGGATGCAGATTGTTTATAACGATGAAGAACTTGTGATTTATATAAACGAAGCGATTAAATTTTCGGATAACATGATTTTAATCGATCAATATATTGAAGGACATGAAGTTGAACTTGATGCTATTTCTGACGGAATGGAAATCTTGGTTCCGGGGATTAATGAACACATCGAACGTGCCGGAGTCCATTCAGGTGACAGCATAAGCGTTTATCCCGCTCAACATATTGACAAACATATTGTTGACAAACTTATGGAATATACGAGAAAAATTGCCAGAAAACTCAAAATAAAAGGACTAATGAATATTCAGTTCATAATTAAAGATAACATTCCCTATATTATCGAGGTAAATCCACGTGCTTCACGAACTGTACCTATTATGTCCAAAGTTACCAATACGCCGATGGTTGACATTGCGGTGAACGTAATACTGGGTCGTTCAATCAGGCGCCAAGGCTACAGACCGGGATTAGTAAAAGAAACTTCCCTTGTATGTGTTAAGGTGCCTATTTTCTCTTTCCAAAAGCTTAACAGAATTGATCCTGCATTGGCTCCTGAAATGAAATCAACCGGCGAAGTCCTCGGAATAGATACAACCTACGAAAAAGCTTTGGTAAAGGCGTTTATCGCAGCAGGATACAAGTTCCCGATGGATAAACAAAGAATTTTGGTTTCCCTAAATGACCACTATAAAAAACCTGCACTTGAAGTCGTCAAAGGGTTTTACGAAGCAGGATTTTTGATTATGGCGACTTGGGGCACTCATAAATTCTTGGAAAAAAACGGAATTCCGTCAAAGATGATTGCAGAATTTATGATTGACAAACTTCAAAAGCGTATGAAAGAAGGGCGTTTGGCATTGGTAATCAACACTCCGACATTGGGTAAAAACTCAGAAAGAAGCGGATTTCAAATCAGAACCCTTTCTGAAATGTACGGCTTGCCTTGTTTCACCTCTATTGATACCGCACGAGCCTTTTTACAAGCGATAAATGCGTATGAAAAGAATTCAAAACTAAAATACAAAAGTATAGAGAAATATCGGAAAAAGAAATTTCTTAGCTGGATAAGACGTTAGATTATAGCATCAAATATTAAAATCGCTTAACACAACTTAACATAATGATAATTACTTTTTATATTATTTGTATTCTGTTTTTATCCATTAAGTATATATTTCTTATTGGTGATTTAGAGGCTAAACACCCAAAACATTTGTTAATACTACGTTTTAGCTTATTAAGTTTGTTTTTTTAAACATCTTCTTAAAAAGGCAATTTACAAAACCAGAATGTTTTTATATAAGGGTAAGGTTATAATGGTTAGTTAAATTTGGTAGGAGTTACAAAATGTCTTTATTGATTTTCGCATATCGAAGACAAGAAATAATCAGACGTAAGAATGAAGTGAATTTCAAATTACTGGAATTAGAAAAACAGTTGATGGATTTACACAGCTACTCTGCCAGTATTTCAGACAACACCGTTTCATTAAGAGACTTGATGGAATCGCCGCCATCAATGTTTAACAGAATGTCAATATTCATGGTTCAATCTCATCAATCAGCAAATGCGGGAGCAAGAGAAAAATTCCCACTTGTGGAGCAGATGATGATGGCGTCAAATCCTCAATTGGCACAAAATGCCGAATTGAAACAGCAATATGAAAAATCCTTGTACGCCGACTTGTATAAGCAAGGGCGTGAAGAATTCGGCAAACGGGAAGAAAAACTTTTAAATCAACAAGATTTAAAGATACAACAAGCAAAATCAAAACTTGAAACTCAGTTGAAAATGCTAGACTCAGAAGAAACAAAAGTGGCTGAGCAAGAAGATAAAGCCGCCGAAAAATCAGCTCCTAAGTATGTAGCTTAAGTTGAAAAATAAATAATTTGTGAAAGTATTGAAGTGGAAATAAAGAAGCTGGCTAAAATTAGTTTTTAGTCAGCCTCTTTATTGTTTTGATTTTGGGCAAAAAGTTAGCAATGGAGGCTGCGGACAATTCTCTCGCGCCCTTTGTTCTACCGACAGGCTCACAAAGGCTCGTACCTTGCCTGTTCGCTTTGTCAAAATTGTATATTTTGGAATTATTCCATGTTCTAATAAGCTTATAAAAGCTATATTTGAGCTTAGGGTGTTTTTATGATATCTTTTTATCATATATTATTTTAAAAAAAATTGGAAGAAGTTATGAAAAAATTATCCTTAATTATTTCTTGCCTACTGTTAGGTAATTTAACCACTTTTGCCGCTCAAGATATAAATATAAACGGCTCAAGCCCCGAAGTAATGAATAAGCAAAACATTATGCAAATTAATGGGCTGCAAGTTGAAAAGAAAGAAATAGGAACAACGCCAAGTAAGTTTATACCTGAATCTCAAAAGGATGTTGAGCAAAAAAAGATTTTGTGAAAGGGGATTTAGTTTATAATCCTAAGTTTACTTTGAATAAAGTTATCTTTCAGGGAAATACAATTTATTCAGACAAAAAATTATCGGAATTAACAAAAGACCTTGTCGGAAAAGAAATTTACACTGAAGATCTTTTGGATTTAGCAGTAAATATTAGCGATTTTTACCGAAACAACGGATATTTAACATCTTATGCATATCTTGAACCCCAAGATATTACCGAGGGCACTGTAATTATTACAATCAAAGAAAGTAAGGTTGTAGAAAAATACATTAGCGGAAACCGCTGGGAAAAAGAATGGTACTTGAGAAATATAGTACTTGGTGGCAAAGGCTTAGATGACGAAAAAGTTTTTAATACCAGCGCACTTCAAGGTGCAATGAAAAATTTAAATAAAGAAGCATACTTAGATGCTTTAGCCGAAATTAATACAAATAAAAATGATGATACAGTAATTAAATTAAATATTACAGATAGGTTTCCTCTTAATTTGGATTTAGCATGGGATGACTATGGAAGGAATTATACCGGGCGGCAAAGATTTACAAGTATTGTAGGTATGGATAATTTTACAGGTTTTGGTGACAGAATCTATGCAGGAGGCATCTTTTCGCAAGACTCTCAAGGCATTTTAGCCGGATACCAAGTTCCAATAGGTCCCTACGGAACAAAATTAGGATTAGACTATTCTTATTCAAATATTTTTATCGGCGGGCCATACCGAGATCTAAACATGAGAGGTAAGGCCAACAGTTACTCACTCAGATTAACCCAACCAATTATAAATACAGCAACAAAAGAACTTAGCGCTTATGTTTCCGCTGATGCAATTAATACACAAAGCGAGAACACAGGTGCCAAAGATTACAATTTGAGAGTACTAAGAACTGGGCTTTATGGGATGTTTGACGATAAAAACGGTCGGACGATAACAAGTGTGGGTACTGATATAGGAACAAACGGTCTTGGCGCCAGCGATAACATTGAAAACAGCTATCAAAGCGTTTTTTACAAAGCAATCGCAAGCTTGATAAGAGTTCAAAGACTACCTAAAAATTGCATAGGTGTTTTTAGATTAAACGGGCAATATTCACCTCAATCCCTATACTCGGCTGAACAAATGTTCTTAGGTGGAGTTTATTCAATAAGAGGCTATCAGCCCGGTGAACTATTAGGCGATTATGGGCTTGCAGGCTCATTTGAAATAAGAACTCCCGTTCCCGGTCTACAAAAAATACTACCTGAAAAATTTAAATCATGGTCCGATAAAATCAAATTAGCATTTTTCTACGATTGGGGTTCTATAAGAGAAAATGTGGTGCAATACGATTATCCTAATAACTTTCTGCAAAGTGTCGGCTTCGGAACCTATATTAACTTAACTGACGCGCTATATTTGCAAGCAGGAATCGGTATACCGGTTGGTTCTAAATACTATAACGAAGACAAGGCAAGACTCTATTTTTCAATAAATACAGACATCGACAGGATATTCATGAAACCGAAAGAAAGATTATAATTTAGAAAAGAGAGCCAAAACTAAACTTAAGATTACCGACAAATAGTCTTTGCCATGGCCTAGGAGCGACTATCATTTTTCTATTTACATAAGCACTAGCATAAAGGTGTGAATCAAAAGCTAATTTAATGCCATTGCCGGCATACAGATTAGATTGTTTCAAAACGGAGTTATCATATACTTTGATGTCTTTAGCTGCAACAAGGGAAGAATTACTAATTGTAGATGCTTTAATATCAAAACTATTGGAAGCAAAGACACTTGAATTTGTTATTGCCGCTCCATTGCCTAATGCAACGATATTACCTACTGTAATTGATGAGTTATCAACAAATGAATGGTTTAATGATAGTCTTTCTTTAATATCCATTATTGAATTATTTACACTTGAATCAGTCATTTCTAAACAATTATTAAGTGAGAATCTAGATCCGCTTATGCCTGATTGATGGTATGCATAAACATAACCGGAGTTAATAATAGAATTATGAACCCCTGATGAACTTAAAACAATATTTTGGTTAGCCGAAATGGTAGAATTATCAATGGAGGTATTATTTACTAAAGTAAAATTAATGTCGGAATGAATGTTTGAATTGTTATTAATGATTGAATGGTCTAAGAATATAAGCTCACCTGATCTAGCTGTAGTATTGGACATACGTGAATTATCAAATAAAAATATGTTTCTATTAACATTAATTTGTGAATTTTCTACAACAGAATTATAACCACTAAAAGAACCTTTTGCGAAAATTGACGAATTATTAATATAAGACTGTGCTGAAGCTACAATATATGCATTTGAGTTTATGGTGGAATTATTAATAGCAGAGGATGCTATATTTATGTTACCTTGGGATTGCACAACAGCATTTTTCAACTCTGACCCGTTTTGTAAATTTATATCTTTTTTTGCAACAAGATATACTTTACCTGATGAGCTGTCTGCAACAGCAATAGAAGCCTTTTGGATTGTAATGTTACCATAATCAGCCGTATTCGCAGCTCCGGTAACATTAAATTTGTCTCCCCCTGCAATAACAGTATTAGGGGCATAGAAAGTCACTCCGTCTGCTGTAATTAATCTTAAATCACCTTTCCCGTTATGCAACAAATTACCATTTGCATCAACACCTGTTTTAATATCGGCTGCATTTATGCTTATATTAGGAGCAACAATGTTTAAATCTTTAGCAACACGTACAACTGCCATTTTAGAAGGATCACCTTGACCAATTGTAATGCCTGCAGTCGATGCATTGTGCATAAAATCTATTTTTCCGTTCAAGTTTCCGTCCCAGTTAACATTTTTTGTTGTTAAATCTAATGCATTTACGTTGAAGTAAGAACCGTTTTCAAGTAACATACCGTTAGGGTTAGAAATAATTGTCCGCCCAGATTCGCCGCTTGAAGTCAAACTCCCTGCAAACCTTGACATACTGCCTCCGACAACATTGTTAAGAGCGACCTGTCCCGCAGCTGAAAAGTGGAAGTTTAATGATTGTCCTGGGGCTGTATTGAGCGCTTGCCATGTCAAAGTACTGCCGCTTCCGTATATATTAACATTTGCATGAGTTAAATCAGTTGTAATCGTTGCGCCGTTTGTCATACTGTTGACATGAGCACCATACTGACCTCCCACTGTTTGCAATACATCTCCTGAAGATGTAATCTCTGCAGACATTGCCATAAGAGGCAAACATAGCACAAACATGGATGCTGATATAGCTGTTGTAAATAAACGCTTTGCAATCGAATCCGTGGTAAAACTCATCCTAAAACTTCCTTTTGTCCGCTAGGTAAAATGTAAATCCAAGATTATAATAAAATATATTAGGGGTCAATGATAATATCATTATAAACTATTATCGTTAAATATGATTAATATCAGTGTTCATTTTTTACAAAACTTTACGTATCATCTGGAGTTAATCACAGTATTACAGGCAGTACGTAACTATATTTAAAAACAATAATAATTAGTATTAGACTTATTTTGTATTTTTTACTATAATAAATATATAGAAACTTATTTTTGAATTATGGATGGGGCAAAGTTGAATAAGATGAAATATATATGCGTTATAATAATTTTATTATTTTTAGCGTTCTGCACATGTTTCCCTGCAAGTGCAGAAGAACAGGGGATTGTTGATGTACACTTGATTCAATCAGGGTTGGAATACGATGCAAATCAGCATTCCAGAGAATATTTGCTTGGTCCAAACGATGTTATTAGCATTTTTGTTTATGATGCTGACGAATTTGATCAAGAGAGAATTCGCGTGCAGCCGGATGGGAATATTATTATAACTCCGTTAGGGGCGGTTAAAGTATCAGGAAAAAGTGTAGACGAACTAAATAAATTGCTTATAAAAGAATATAAATTATATCTTAAAAATCCTCAATTAACAATTAGGTTGGATCAATCCAGACCATTTGTTGCTTACGTTACGGGTAATGTTTTAAATCCGGGCGGTTACGAATTAAATACAGATACTACTGCCGTTTATCCTGCAGGAGTTAATGCTTTTAGTGATGTGCAAATCACGAGAAGATCTCCTCTTTTATCCAATTTACTTGTTGCAGCCGGAGGAGCAAAGTTTGATAGTGATTTTGAGCGTGTGAAAATTACAAATTCAAACACTCATTATTCATTTGAAGTTAATTTGTTGAATATTCTTGAAAATAAAGATACCCGAGAAGATATTTATTTAATGGCAGGAGATGTAGTTAATATACCGAAACTTCCTACCCCTCTGGCAGTAAGTGAAGAAAAATATGTTAAATACGTTACATCCACTTTTTCTCCAAGACGCATTCCTGTTAAAGTTTTCGGATATGTACAAAATCCGGGGTTAGTTCAACTTGACAGCAGTGCTTCAATAACCTTGAATTCTGCGCTTATGGCGGCAGGCGGATATTTAACTGATGCAGCTTATGCCCCTAAAAAAGTATATATCAGCAGGGCCGACGCATCAGGAAAACTTGTGACAAAAACAGTTAACCCGATGGTAAACGACATAGTTGTAATGCCTAATGACATTGTCTATGTGCCGGAAAAGATAAGACCGCTTATTGCAAAAGCATTTGAAGCTATGACGAAACTTATCACTCCTATCAATGCGTTTGCTAATTCATACAATAATGCGGCTCTTATGTTTAACCCTACAAGATACCAAGTAATAGGAAAATAAATCAGTGAAATTAGATAAAGAAATTCTAACATTTTTAAATAAAAGCAGATATTTTAATAATTTGATAAGGGACAAACAATTAATTGTTTCAGTAATTTTAATTTGCTTGTTTTGGTCTCTTGTTTATTTATTACTGTTTTATAAGCCTGGTTATGAATCAAAAGCTAAGGTTTGGATTAAAAATTTAGCAACAGAGGAATTTGTCACATCACTAGATACACAAAATCAACTAACACCTTTAACTCAAGCTGGAAACCCACTTCTTACCCAAATCGAAATTTTGAATTCACATCGACTTAAGCAAGCAGTTGTAGATTATAAATTAAAACAGGGCGAAAAAATTTCACTTGCAAGCGTGGATATTAACATTAAAAATAAGCAAAATACAGATATGCTGGATATTAATTATAAGGATACTTCTCCTCAAAAAGCCCAAGAAATTTTAAATTTAATACTTAACGAATATGAAGATATTAATCTTTCTATAAATAAGAAGATTAGAACCGTAAGACGTGAATATATAGATATTAAACTTGTTGACATTGAGAATAAATTACACGCGGTGCGAAATCGGATTAAGGATTATAAAACTAAAACCTTGGCAATTGATTTGACAGAACAGTCAAAGCAGTTGGTTGATCAGCAATCAATAGTGTTATTAAGACTGGAAGATACCATCGCAGAATTGAATAATACGGGCTCGTCAATAGTTGCAGCTGAAAATCAACTTTCCTTAAAATCAAAAGATGCACTAAATGCAGTTGCTTTAGGCTCAAGAAATGAAAATTTAGTTGAGCTAAGAAAAAATTTAAATGAAACATTGCAAGAATACGAGTTGGATTCGGCTAAATATGCAAGCACCAATCCTAAAATGATTGCTCTAAAAAATAAAATTGAGACAATTAATCAGCAAATTAAAAAACAAATTGAATTAAGTATAGGCAAGTACGCACAGACTCAAAACATTAACATCTTAGATCCGGTCAGAGAAGATGTAGTAACTAAACTTATTGAAAATAAAGTTAAGCTTATGGGTTTAAAAGCCCAAGAAGAATCTTTAAAGGCAGGCCTTCAAAGAAACAATTTTAATCAAGCTAAAATCCCCGAACAAGAATTTAATTTAGATAATTTAGAACAAGAAGAATTGGCTCTTAGTAACGCTTACGACCAACTAAAAGAAAAACAAATTGAAGCAAAAATAAAAGAAGCGGAAGCTGTAAGTAATATTATTATTGTGGACACCCCGAGTTTACCTAAAAAACCGTCTTTCCCAAGCGCTTTTCAATCAATAGTTTTAGGATTAATCTTCGGTCTATTTGCAGGGTTAGGCTTATCTGCTTTAAAAACTTATTTAGAGGATGTTTGTGATAATATTGAAGCAATTGAAGTAATCACGGGTACATCTATTATTGGCACAATTCCTTGGCTGGATACTATTGTTGACGACGAACAAGTACGTAACATTCAAGCGCTTGCATATGATAATATAGTTTCCAATTTAATGATTAAGAGCTTTAAAGATAATAAAAAAGTAATAACCTTTACCTCTTCTTCATTGAAAAAAACGCATCCTACAAGAATTTATCAGGTAGCTGCAAGATTGAGAAAATCAGGTCATTCGGTAGTTGTCTTAGACTGCGATTTTAGAATTCCTACAATATTTAAAACAGCAAACATTGAAGATGAAGTTAAAATAAATTTATCCGAACTTATTGTAAATCTTGAACAAAAAATCCATAAAGCAAATGAGGGCGAAGAAGAAACAAAGAATAATAACGTTCAGGAATTGCTTTTAAACAGAGAAATTAAAAATGCTTTAACCGTAGATGAAAAAGGAATACTGTATCTTGGTAATAAAGCAATTATTCTTGAGCCTTGTGAATTTTTCGGAACAGCTGCATTTGGTTATATAATGAAGTTCCTCAGAGAAAAATATGATTGGGTTTTAATTGATACAGGCGTGGCTCATATTACTCCTGAGTTCCTGATAATCTCAAAATTATCTGACGGAGTTATTCTTCTTGTAAATAAAACAATTACGTATACGACACTGCAAATGATTACAAAATCCTTGAAAAATGCTAATATACCATTTATTGGAACAATTGTCAGAGAAACCGAATCCAAACTTGTCGGTGATTATAAAACGTATTTGCACTTGCAGCAAGATCCAAATTAAGAGGCCGCTAGAATGAATACTCGAATTGTTTTTTTTGGACTTAATCTTGATATAATAACACTAGAAGATACTTTAGAAAGAATTTCCAAATTTATTGAGGATAGAGAAGGTGTTCAACATGTGGTTGTCAATGTTGCGAAATTAGTGTATGCACAAAAAGATATACAACTCAGAGAGATTATAAATGCCTGTCCTCTTATAAATGTTGATGGTGCGGGCGTCATACTCGGAGCAAAGTTTTTAGGCATTAATATCCCTGAACGAGTCGCTGGAATTGATTTAATGGACAAGCTGATTGAATATTCCGCAGAAAAAGGTTACAGACCTTACTTTTTTGGGGCGCAAGAAGAAATAGTTAAAAACGTTGTGGGAATTTATAAAGAAAAGTACCCGCAATTAGATATTGCAGGTCACCGAAACGGTTATTACCGAGAGGATGAAGAAGAAACGCTTATAGAAAATATTAAAAATTCAAAAGCTGATATTCTTTTTGTTGCAATGGGTTCACCACAAAAAGAAATCTTTTTAAGTAAGTATTCCAAAGCTATGGATGTTCCTTTTACGATGGGTGTAGGCGGAAGCTTTGATGTTATCGCAGGGAAGGTTAAACGCGCCCCTGAATGGACGCAAAAAATCCATTGCGAATGGCTGTATAGACTAATCCAAGAACCAAAACGCATGTGGAAAAGATACTTGATTACAAATTCAATTTTTTTGGGGATGATTTTAAAGGAATTATTCTTGAAATCCTTTAAAAGGATAAAATAATTATAAAGAGAAAGATGCATGATAAATAAATTTAATAATTTAGAAAAATTTTTATTAATTATAGTTGCATTAAGCGGGAGCTTAATTTTCTTCTTTCCTATTCAATATTTGTTTATAGGGCTAGTTGTACTTGCTTCATTACTATATTTGCTTGCAAATCCGAAAATTTGTTTTTATTTAATTTTAATAACTTCACCTTTCTTCGTCGGAGGATTTAGGATGTCAGAAGGCTCGGGCTTGCCATTCAACCAATCGGACATATTAATAACAATATGCTTTTTAGGATTATTTTTTAGAAATATCTTTACTTCCCAAATTAACAAAGTAAGCATTAGAACAAAAATAGATTTATGGTTAATTGTATTATTTATTTTGCATCTGTTTTTCGGATTTAATTCAATAAGCCACAGAGGATATCAGGGGTTTTTAAGATATGGAGAAATTGCCGCTACTTTTTATATGACAATTTATTTCTTGAGAACTAAAGAGGTTAAATTATCTGAGCTTGTAAAAGTCATAATATTTGTAGGCTTATTTGAAGCTCTTTATGGAATTTTACAATCTTTAACCGGTAGTTTAGGTGCGAATTTTCAATCTACACGCGGATATTTAGGCTATTTAGGTATAGGTTCCTCTTTGGTATGGCATGGGCAAGGCTCATTTCCACATTTTAACAGCTTGGGTCCATTCTTAAATCTAATTTTTCTGTTTTTTCTCCCGATAAACTATTTTATCGCCAAAGACAAAAGGCGGGGATACATTATTCTTGCAATACTTTTCTTTGGAGTCGTAACAACGTACTCAAGAGGAAGCTTACTAGCCTTGATAGTCGGGATTTTATTTTTTAAATTCCAAACAATCTCTAAAAAATCCGGATTTTTAATGAAGCTAACTCCCCTAGCTTTATTTATATTTATGGCAATGAAGTTCTTAAAAAACACATCCTATGTAAACACTATTTCACCTCGAAATGAGCTTTGGGCAATCGCGATTACATCTATAACAAGTAGTCCGAAAAATTTCTTTTTTGGCTCCGGCTTACAATCTTATCTGGATGCAATACATATGCTTATTCCTGCAAATGTTCTTCCTACACAATATCTAAATTATGTTTCACATAATTTTATACTTTATTACGCAGTGGAAATGGGCATAATAGGTGCAGGTAGTATAGTTTTATTTTTAATAAATAACTTGGTTTATGCCTATAAATGTATGCAGACTAATAATTTAATAATAAAAGTAATTAGTTCTTCTATTACTCTTATTATTGTTTCATTTTTTATCGAAGGAATGTTTGATACGGCATTTAACCAATTTAATACACAAATTTGGTTGTACATAATATTAGGACTTTTATATGCAAAGACTCCAAAATTACTTACAAAAAATATCTAAAAGTCAGTTTGTAAAAAATTTAGGTATAACTTTTAGTGAAAACATTATCACTAAAATTATGGGATTTTTTATTACCTTAATGCTTATCAGAAATTTGGGTCCACAAAATTACGGGGTATATTCATTTGTTTTTGTAAATATTTGTGTGTTCAGTAGTTTATTCGATTTCGGGATGGAGAATACTGCCATTAGATTTTCTAATTACAATAAAGAAAAACAAAATGCTGTGTTCGGGCTATATTTTTTGACGAAGTCAATTATTTTGGTTTTATGCTTTTTGGTGATAATTTTATTTGGGGAAAAACTTTTAATTGGCTTTAACAAACCCGAGCTTATAAAATTTTTACCGTTTTTCGTTTTAGGTTTTTTGGGGGAATCCTTGTTCTTCGTAAACGATACTTATTTACAAGCAATACAAAAATTTAAACTCAGGGCAATAATAAATATAACAAGATACATTGTTTTATTATGTTTTGTGTCATGGTTATGCTTTACTAAATTGGTATTGCTGAAATATATTATGTTTGTTTTTATTATTCCTTTGCTATTTACACTATTTTTTATTCCAAGATATATAGTTTTTATAAAAAGTTATTTCCTTCAAAAATTTTCAAAACCTTTTTTGACAGAAATCTTTCATTATGAAAAATGGATGTTTGTTTTGGCTACTCTAAGCAGTGTTGCCAGTAGAATTGATATTTATATGCTTTCTATTTGGGTAAGCTACGCTCAACTGGGTATTTATTCAGCTGCTTTTAATCTAGTGTCTATAGTGTCATTTTTACCTAATGTTCTGGGTAAAGTTATGTTGCCTAAAATGGCAGAAACTAAAGTAAACGATTTATTCAAACTAACCATAGGGATTGTAAAACCGATTGCGGTTTTATCTTTATTGTTAACCCCAATAATTCCTTTATTTCCTTATATTGTCCCACTATTATTTGGTCCAAAATATAATGATTCTGTTATTATTGTACAAATATTAGCCGTGTTAACTTTATTATCAATGATTCTGCTTCCCTTTGAACAGGCATTATACCCGCTTGGAAAACCAAAATACAGCACTATTTTAAGATTTATCCAACTAATAATAACTATCTTAATTAATTTCATTTTCATCCCGAGGTTTGGTATAGTCGCAGCAGCCTTAAATCTCGTTTTTGCAAAAATTATTTATGGTATTCTTTTAATAAATGTATTTAATACAGAAAAACGAAAGGCAGGTTTATAATGGAAGAAAATGTTAAAGTTACAGTTGTTATGCCTTGTTACAATCAGGGAAAATACGTAAATAAAGCTGTTAATTCTGTTTTAAATCAGACATTTCAGAATTTTGAGATAATAATAGTTAATGACGGTTCAACAGATGAAGAAACAAATAAAATTTTAAATAACTTCAAGCGACCTAAAACAAAAGTTTTACACATCAACAACCAAGGACCCTCCGTAGCAAGAAATATCGCTATTCAGGAAGCAAGGGGGGAATATATATTACCGCTTGATGCAGATGATACAATTGAACCCACATATATGGAAAAAGCGGTAAAAATTCTGGAAAACAATGATAATGTAGGGATAGTTTGCTGCAATTGGCGAACAATAAGCAAATTAGGGGTTTTTAGAAAGATTACTACACCAAAATTTAACTACAAATTCCCTGAACACCTTAATTTCAGGAGCAAATCTTGTTTTCCTGTAACATCTTTTTTTAGAAAAGTTGATTGGGGAAAAACAGGGGGGTTCAACAAAAATATGTTATATGGTATGGAAGATTATGATTTTTGGTTATCAATTATTGAACTTGATAAAAAAATTTATCATATTCCTGAAGTTTTATTTAATTACAATAGAGTTTTTAAATCCAGAGATACTTCTATGACAATCGAAGACCAAAAAATCAGTTATTTTACGGTTTTTCAAAATCATAAAGAATTATATCTTAACAACATAGAAACTATTCTCAATAATAGTGTTGAAATATCGTTAAATAACATTAGAATTAAATCATTAAATAAACGTTTAATTCTTTTAATTATTCTTACTTATGTTTTTGTATTCTTATGTTTAGTATTAAAAGGTATATTATAAATGGCATGTAAAAAAATTAATATCTTACAATTAATATCTTCTCTTGAAGTCGGTGGCGCCGAAAAGTTATTAATTGACCTGCTATATGCGTCGAACCCCGATGAAATTAATTTCACAATCGTTGTAATGAATGATAAAGTGAATGAAAGTTTAAAAAAAGAACTTTTAAATACAAAATGTAATATTTATTTTTTAAATAGACCCCAAGGGCATAAGCAGCCTAAATATTTTTTTCAATTAATAAATATTATCAAGAAAAATAAGATTGAAATTATACATTCTCACAACGATGGTAGCAAAATATGGTCAATTTTGCTTAAGTTATTCATGCCGAGGATTAAGACTGTTTATACTGTCCACGATACTAACATAATAAATAAAATGGCGAAAAAAGAGTATTTTCTTCATAAACATTTTATAGATATGAATATTGCAATTTCAAAAGCAGTTATGGCTGAATGTCGTAAATATAATATCAATAATGTTACTCATATATATAATGGCATTTATATTAAAAATTTTTATACCGAAGCAAACAAAAAAAATTCTATTTTTAAAATAATAAATATAGCTAGGATAACTTATAATAAAAAGGGGCAGGATATTTTAATAAAGGCGCTTAAAATATGCAAAGACAAAAACATAAACTTCAAATGCGATTTTGTAGGTGGGGTATATTCCTATGATAAAGAATCTTATACATACTTAAAAACATTAGTCAAAGATTTAAACTTAGAAAAAGAAATTAATTTTTTAGGGACTCAGGATGATATTCCAAAATTATTATCCCAATCAGATTTATTTGTACTACCTTCAAGATATGAAGGCTTAGGTTTAGTTGTGTTAGAAGCCATAGCCTCTAAAGTTCCAGTTATAGCAAGCAATATAGATGGTCCTGCAGAGTTAATAAAACACGAAGAGAACGGTTTGTTGTTTGAAAGCGGGAATTATCAGGATTTAGCTGACAAAATCTTATATTTGTACGATAATAAAGAGAAAATGGAATGTTTAACGCAAAGAGCCTATCAGTTGGTAAAAGAATTTGATATTTCGTTTATGTACAAAAAGTATTTTGAATTATATGAATCTTTGATTTAGGAGTTTGAGAAAATGTCGCAAATAGTTTATGCCTTATATTTAATAGCAAGATTTTTGCACAAGATGCATATTCCAATTTTACCTAAAGTGATTCAGGTGTTAATTAGAATTATCTTTGGTTGCAAGGTCCCATACACCGCTAAAATAGGTAAAAATACAGTATTAGGTTGTGGTGGGCTAGGACTTACGATTCACCCAAGGAGTGTTATAGGAGAAAATTGTAGGATTGGACCTTGTGTTTCAATTGTTGGTTCTAAAAAACATGCAGACGTTCCCAAAATTGGTAACAATGTATGGATTGGAACAGGAGTCAGAATTGTCGGACCGGTTGTTGTAGGTAATAATGTTATGATTGGAGCTAATGCCGTTGTAAACAAGGATGTGCCGGATAATACATTAGTAGCAGGTGTTCCGGCTAAAATAATGAAAGAAAATATCGATATTAACGATTATATGTAACCAGAAAGATTAAACATGTGTGGAATAGTAGGAATATATAATTATAAAAATTTAGCTCAAGTTGAAGAAAGAATTCTTCTTGAAATGAATAATACAATGATTCATCGAGGACCTGATGATGCAGGCATTTTCATTCAAGATGAGATTGGGCTTGCCCATAGACGATTGAGTATCATTGATCTTTCAACTGCCGGCAAACAGCCTCTTACCAACGAAAACGGTACAATATGGCTTACTTTTAATGGTGAAATATATAATTATCTTGAGTTAATACCTGAATTACAGGCAAAAGGTCATATTTTTAAAAGCAAAACAGATTCTGAAATCATAATTCATGCTTATGAGGAGTGGGGAACTGATTGTCTTCAAAGATTTAATGGCATGTTTGCTTTTGCGATATGGGATAGCAATAATAATCGGTTATTTATTGCAAGAGATAGATTAGGTGTAAAGCCTATTTATTATGCATTTAATGACGAGGGGATTGTATTTGCTTCAGAAATTAAAGCAATTTTAAAACATCCTAAACATAGTTCACCTGATGAGGACAGAGAAAGTATATATAATTACATTAACGAAGGGTATATAATCGGAAACAAGACTTTTTTTAAAGATATTTATAAACTTATGCCGGGGCATTATTTGTTGATTAAAAATAATGAAGTGCAGGAAATTAAATACTGGGATTTGTCCACAGCTCCTTTGATAAGTGAAATATCTGAAAAGGAATTTGTTGAGCAATTTAGAGAACTACTCATTGACGCTGTAAAAATAAGACTGAGAAGTGATGTTTCGGTTGGATTTCATCTTAGTGGAGGGCTTGATTCCAGTGCAATAACTGCAATTGCGAGCAAAAACTTGGATTTTCCTGCTAATACTTTTTCTATAAGATATAGTAATTTAGAAAACTTTGACGAGGGTAAATTTATTAAAATTGCTAGCGAAGATTCCAAAACAAATCATAAGGAATTAATGCCTAATCTGGAAACTAATTTTGTGCAAGATTTAGAAAACATTATATATTTAATGGATGAACCTGCCGATGGTCCTGCCGTTTTATCCAAATTTGAACTCAACAAATTTGTTAAGGAAAATGGAATCACTGTGGCACTTACAGGGCAGGGCGCAGATGAAATTTTAGGGGGATATAAAAGATTTGTCCAACCGTTTTTAAAGGACCTGAAAAATCCTTCTATCTTGGCACAATTTTTAAAGAATTCTAACCCAGTCCAGCTTTTGGGAAACTGTGCAGACCATAGCTCCTTGGTTTTAAACAATTTGACAGATGTGTTTAACAAACTGTTCAAATATAAAAGCCAAGATTTTAAAAACTCTTTATTCAGCAACTCTATGAATAATTTTATCTTAAACAAAAATACTGAGATTTTTAATGAAAGTATGTCTAATTTATCTTCAGCTTTGTATTATGAAACTTCATTTTATTTGCCGAGTTTATTACATTCTGAAGACCGAACCAGCATGGGAAATTCTTTAGAAACACGGACACCGTTTTTGGATTATAGACTTGTGGAGCTTACAACAAAAATACCTTCATTGTTAAAGTTGAAAAATTTTTCTACAAAATATGTTTTAAGAGAATCAATGAATGGCATTTTACCTGAAGCAATAAAAAACAGAAAAGATAAGCTAGGGTTTCCCACCCCTGCTTCTGTATGGTTTAGAACTTCCCAAAAAGATTATTTGAGAGATGTTATTGAGTCTAAAGAGTTTAAAGATAGGGGAATTTTTAATGACGATTATGTAAGAGACATTTTCAACAGCCACCAACAAGGCTATGACCACACGTTTAAATTATGGTTTATTCTTAATACAGAAATTTGGTTTAGGAAATTTATAGATGAAAAAATTTAATATTAAATGGTATTATAATAGACTAAAATCAATGAGTTTCCTTGAATTGGTTTATAGAATCATAAATTATTTTATGTGTATTATCGAAAAATCAATTATTTTAAAACTAAAGCAAAAACCGATTAATTTTAAAAAATTCAATAATTTTTATTTTGATGATTTTAAATGTATTATTGATTTTTATGAAGAAAACAGCGAGTATCGTGACAATGTTTTTAAAAATGCCGATTTGGTTTGCGAACATAAATTATCATTTTTCAAGTTTAAGAACCAATATTTTGGCGAAAAAATTGACTGGCATAAGGATTATCTAAACGAAAAAGCCTTTCCATTATTATTTTATGGGGATTTGGATTTTAAACATAACACGGACAAAAACATAAAATATACATGGGAACTAAATCGTTTTCAGCATTTATTTCCATTATCACAAGCTTTTGTCCTTAGCAATGACAATAAATATGCAGATGAAATTTTGTTCCAAATTAATGATTGGATAGATCAAAACCCTTTATTAATTGGGATAAACTGGACATCCCCCATTGAAATTTCTTTACGCTTAATTTCTTGGCTTTGGTCACTTTATATTCTTGAAAAAAACAATTACCAATATAGTGAAAAACTTAAAGAAAAAATAAGTACAAGTATTTTTCAACAAACAGAATATATTTATCGCCATTTATCTCTGTTTTCGTCTGCAAATGGTCATCTAATTGCAGAAGCAATCGGTTTAGTTTTTGTAGGAACTGTTTTGGATTATGGGGCATATTCATTAAAATGGAAAAGAAAAGGGTTAAAAATTTTATTAAAAGAAATTAACGAGCAATTTTATGACGATGGATTAAATAAAGAACAAGCGTTCGGATATCATTGTCTTGCTTTAAACATGTTGCTTATTACTTTAATTATTTTAGAAAAAAACAATTTGAATATAAGTAAGGAGTATTGGAATAAAATTGAGAAAATGATTGAGTGTATTTATGATTTTTCCGATAATAATTTAAATTTACCAAACTACGGGGATAGCGATGATAGTTACATTTTAAAATTAGATAACTACTTTGATAACGAATCACCTACGAAACAAAACGCAAGATTTTTGCTAAACGCAGCAGCTATAATATTTAATAGAAATGACTTTAAATCAATAATTAATAAAGTTGATGAAATTTCGCTTTGGATATTTGGTAAAGAAGAAATAGAACAATACAATAAATTACAAATAGGCAACATAAAGAAAATTTCCCGCTATTTTAATCAAAGTGGATATATGATTTTTAAAGATGAAGATGTAAATGCATATATGGATGTTGGACAACATGGATATTTATCTATTGCGGCACATGCCCATGCGGATGCTTTATCTTTTTGTTTAAATTATAAAAATAAACAGTTTTTGGTTGATTCAGGGACTTATGCTTATAAAAGAGGTAATACGAGAGATTTTTTCAGAAGCACTTCTGCCCACAACACTATATTAGTTGATAATCTGAATCAATCCGAATCCGGCGGTCCATTTATATGGAATATGAAAGCACAAACAACTACAGAAAAAGTTTTAATAAATAAAAGTATTGATTATATAAAAGCCTTTCACAACGGCTACATTAAGCAAGGAACAAAAGTCAAGCATACAAGAGAAATCCTTTTTCAGAAAAATAGTTTTTTTATTATTTTGGACAAAATAAAGTCCTATGATAAAAAAGAACACGAATATACCCTCAATTGGCATGTGCATAATACCTGTGAGATTATAAATAATATAAATGAATTTATTATCATTCAGGAAAAAGATAGTTTGTTTATGAATATTTTGAGCAATAAAAAAATCAATACAAATATAACAGAAAGTATTTTTTCCGTCAATTTTGGAGCTTATACTAAAAATAGCACCATAAGCTCATCAATAAAAACCCTTGGAGGTATGCTATTTATAACAATTATTTCATTTGATGAAGATTATTCGGCAACTTATTCAAAGGATATTTTAAAAATTATTTTTAAAGGGCAAACATTTACTTATAACACAACAAAAAGGCATCTTTATGAAAAATAAATTAAAAATATTAATGATTGGACCTTCTCCTACGGCTTTAGGCGGGATTTCTTCAGTAATCAATACCTATGAACAAAATAATCTATTTACCGGTGAAATTGAATATTTATCATCATATAAAAGTTCAAATTTATTTTTTATGTTGTTTTATTTTAATATTTTTCTTATTAAACTTTTATTTAAGTTGATTTTTAATCGGGATATTAAAATAATTCATATTCAGGCCTCCCAAAATGGCAGTTTTTGTAGAAAAACTATAGTTTTTTATCTTTCTAAACTTTTCGCTAAAAAAGTAATACTTCATATCCACAGTGATTCTTTTGATAGTTTTTATTCTAATTCAAATTATGTAATAAAAAAAATAATTATAAGCGTTCTCAAAGGCTCCGATTTAATACTGGCTTTATCGGAAATCTGGCAGGATAAAATAAATAAAATTGCCCCAAATACAAATATTATAGTCTTGCATAATCCTGTGAATATTAAAGAGTGCAATCATAAAAAATCAGAAAAATGTAATATTTTATTTATGGGGCGCTTAGGCAAAAGAAAAGGCATATATGACATTATCAAGGCGGCGAAATACATTAAGAGCCCAAATATTGTAATTAATATTTACGGGGACGGAGATATTACAAAATTTAAAAATTTTGTAACTGATAATAATTTGCAAGACAGAATTAAGATTAATGGATGGGTTTCAGGTACTGAAAAAGAGAAAGTATTTAAAGATTCTAATGTTTTAATTTTGCCTTCTTATAACGAAGGTTTGCCTATTTCTATATTAGAAGCAATGGCTTATGGTTTACCCGTGATTTCAACTCCTGTCGGCGGAATTCCTGAAGCTGTAATAAATGATGTTAACGGTTTTTTAATCCAAGCTGGTGATTTTGAAGCGCTTGCTGAAAAGATTGATGTACTTGCCGGTAATAAACAATTGGCACAAACTATGGGGCAGGAAAGCTATAGAATTGCAAAAGAAAAGTTTGATACAAATGTTATTATTAGTCAATTATCCGGTATATATATGGAACTACTTAAATAATAATCTTCCAATTCATACTCCGATTAAACTATGCGTAAAAAAATATATGTATTATAATAATAAAAAGCTTAGTTTTTAGCATTGGAAGGTCATAAATAATGAAAAAAAATACATATTTAATTATATTTGTCTCATTAATCGCTCTGGGGATTATACTGGACTTAGTGCCTATCCCAATTCCTATGGGCGTTGATAAAATTTATCATTTCTTAGGATTTTTTATAATAACAATATCAGCGATAACCACTTTTTATAAGTTTTTCGGTACAAAATGGTTAAATTTATTTTTTGTGCTTACTCTAATTTGGGGAGGATTGTTCTCAGGTCTGTCAGAAGATGCTCAAAAATTCATTCCCCTAAGGAACTCTGACCCTTTTGACTGGCTGACAAATTTGAGCGGGATAAGTTTAGCCTGTGCTTTGTTCTTTCTTTTATTCGCCGTAAACAAAAGAAGAAAAAAAGAAAACGAATAGAAAATTGCGGAAAAATTAACATTTTTCTATATTTGTTCTCATTTATGTTATAATTGTATATATAATTGAATTTTTGGGAGAAGCAATGAAAAAGATTTGCATTATCGGACTCGGATACATAGGTTTACCTACAGCGGGTATGCTTGCGACAAATGGATACATTGTTGCAGGTTTTGATATTAACACTGAAGCAGTTAATACGATTAATGAAGGACGAATCCATATTGAAGAACCAGGGCTTGAAGAACTGGTTAAAATTGCTGTAAACTCAGGAAAACTAAAAGCTTACACTCAGCCTCAGCAAGCTGATGTATACATAATAGCCGTTCCGACACCTGTCAGAGAAAATAAAAAAGCTTGTATGGATTATGTAGAAGCTGCAACCAATTCTATTTTAGACTTGCTTAAACCCGGCAATTTGGTAATTTTGGAATCTACATCCCCACCGGCAACAACGACCAAGCTTATGGTCCCTCTATTAGAACGAACCGGACTTAAGATAGGCGAAGAATTATTTGTCGCATATTGCCCCGAAAAAGTTTTACCCGGTCAAATTATAAGAGAACTTGTTGAAAATAAAAGAATTGTCGGTGGCATAAACCAAAAATCGGCTCAAATGGCAAAAGAAGTTTATGAAACTTTCGTAAAAGGAGAGATAATTTTAACCGATTCTACCACTGCAGAAATGGTTAAAATCATGGAAAACACTTACAGAGACGTAAATATAGCACTTGCAAACGAACTTGCAAAAATTTCTTATAAATTAGGCATAAATGCATGGGAGGTCGTTAAGTTTGCGAATTTACATCCGAGAGTAAATCTGCATTCTCCGGGACCAGGAGTTGGCGGTCACTGTATTTCAGTTGACCCTTGGTTTATAGTGGAACAAAATCCTGAATTAGCAATATTAATAAGCCACGCAAGAGAAATAAACGATTCCATGCCTGCATTTACTTATAATATGGTACTTGAGCAGGTTAAAGAAATTGCGAACCCAAAAGTTAGCGTTTTGGGGCTTACATATAAGCCTGACATTGATGACATCAGAGAATCTCCGGCCATAGAAATAGTTAAAATGCTGAAGAATAATCCAAGAATAAATATATCCATTTGCGACCCACACGTAAAAGGATTTGGGGAAAATCTTGTGGAATTGGAATTGGCGCTCAAAGACAGTGATTGTATTCTTTTGGTGGTGAACCACAAAGAATTTGCGTCAATGAATCCTGCTGAAGTTTCTCAATTGGTTAAAAATAAGGTAATCATTGATACAAGAAATTCTCTCAACCGTACAGATTGGGAATCTGAAGGATTTAAATACGTTCTGCTTGGGGATGGTAAAACAAGCCATGCTCATATGTTGTCACATCATGTACAACAATAACGTAATTAATTCCAACCTTTTGCACACAGCACCACTGGAATTGTCTTTAAAATTATTTTTATATCAAATAAAAGATTCCAATTTCTAATATATTGATAATCAAGGTAAATTACATCATCAAAATTAGTTATTTTAGATCTGTCACTGATTTGCCACAAGCCTGTAAGTCCTTGAGGTTTTAAGAACTTAACATGATGCCATTCTTCATAATTAACCAATTCTCTTTCAAGAGGTGGCCTTGGACCGACAATAGACATATCTCCTTTTAAAATATTAAACAATTGAGGCAGTTCATCCAAGTTGTATTTACGAATAAATTTGCCTACTCTTGTAGTTCTAGGGTCATTTTTTAATTTAAACATAATATGATTAGTCTCGTTGAATGCTTTTAATTTTTCGAATTGTTCTTCAGCATCCACAACCATACTGCGGAATTTATACATATTAAATCTTTTTTCTTTATATCCAATGCGCTCTTGTTTAAATAAAGCAGAACCTTTTGAGTCCAATTTTATTAAGATGGCTATTAAACAAAGTAAAGGGCTGAGGCAAATTATTGCTGCTAAGCTCAAGAGGATGTCCATGCCTCTTTTAATAAGTTGCTGAAAAGGCTTTTGCTTAATAAATAAGTTTATATTCTCCATAGGCAAGGAGTCAAGCTTCTTCATGATTTGGAAATTATCCGTATATTGTTCTTTCAGATGTTGTAAAAGTCGCAACTATCTATTCCTCATGTTTTTTAGATACAATGTAATTTATATTTTATCTTCTAAAATAGATAAAGACAAAATACATTCTTTTCTTGTTATTTTTCTAATAATAAATTTACATTTATTAACTAATTTATCATAAAAATGGTATTTTAGCCATTAAATTTTTAAGGTAGTATAATTTAATTATGAATAATAAAATCAAAAAGATTCTAATTATTAGTTTAATTTCGCTTTATGCTTCCGGCTCTTTAAGTGCTGTGTGCGCATTGGAGGATGTTTTTAAAGGACACATTGAAGAACAAAATTCAACAGAAAAAGAGGGAAATAATCTGTATACAGGCTCAGTTGACAAATTGGATCATAATGACATACTAAAAATGACAGTTTCCAAAGTTTTGGATGCAAATAATTCTAAAGAAAATGATGAATTTTTCGCAGAAGTAATAGATGATATTGTAGCAAAAGACGGAATCCTTATTCCCAGAGGGACAATTGCGCACGGATATGTTAAAAGAGTTTCCAACGCAAAAAACTTTTCCAGAAATGGATTGTTGGATTTGCATTTTGACTGCCTAATTACGCCAGACGGTCAGGAAATTCCGATTAAAGGGACAATGTCTACAAGGTTACACCCGATAAAAGCTGCATCTGAGGCTATTGTGTATAATCTCGCTTATACAACTGCAGGCGGGGCCGCAGGAGGGCTCTTAGCATTAAGTTTTGCAGGGATTGCCGGTACGGTTTCTTCTCAAGGCTGTATTATTGCAGGTGGGGCTGCAATAGGTGGTTCTGCTGGACTGGCAATGGCACTTTCACATAAAGGCAAAGATGTTGCTATTTCACCAGGCGATGAAATTTTGGTAAAAATTTCTACCACCACACAATTACCTGTTTATAAAAAAACTGCATTTCCCCAACAAGAGTTAAAAACAAAAGAGCTTGAGGTTAAAATCAATGACATAAATTATAAAAAAGATTCTTATGGTCAAGTTAATAAACTGGTATTATCACTATTCATTTTGAATAAAACAGGTTATGACTTTTCGGTTTCTGACATTGCGCTGTTGAATTCGGCAGGAACTGCTTATTATCCTGACACTTTTGATACGGAAAGGCCATTTAGTGAAATCAAAAGCGGGGCCGAGTTTAAAGGTGAAATCCCGTTTTCGGTAGATAATTTGAAAAATGAATTTTGGCTGACTTTTTACGAGAACAAAAGCCGAATAGTAATTTCAGAAATTTCGCTAGATAACTTTTACAAAGAAGTTTCAAACAAAACCCGCAAACAAAATGAAAAATTATTAAAAAAGAAAAAGGATTTTTACAAAGACTATAACCCTTTTGTTGATTAGTTATTCTTTGGCAAGTGGGCTGAAGTTATCGGGCAAAGTCTTTATTACTCTGAAAAAACTTAACTTGTTTTATATAAAAGATAAAACAAGTATAATTAATAATTTATTGATTCCTGAAAGTCAAAGATATAGCTTATTAGAAGCTGTATAACAATTTTTATTTAGCAACACTTTTCAGGTCTAATTTTTCTTTAACTATAAACAATCCATCAATCGCATTTTTGGCGTTTTGGTTTGTTTTAGGCATTAAATGGCTGTATCTATCCATTGTAATTTGGCAAGACGCGTGCCCCATTTGCAATTGCATATATTTTGGGTTTTGGTTTAAGTTTATAAGGATACTTGCAAAAGTATGTCTTAAATAATGCCAGCGGATGCGGTCAATCTTTGCTTTATTCAAAACCTTTTGAAATTTTCTTTTTACAAGGTTATTAACATCTTGATATTTGCCGTCTAGGTTAGGAAATACAAGTTCTTTTCCGCTATGAGAGCATCTTATACGCCATTCCTTGAGGACTCTTATAAGCTTTTGGGATATCTCGCACATATCTGATAGAGTTTTCAAGGCGAGATGCTCGAGCCGTCGAAAATGTCCAATGCGTACAGGATTTCATAAGCATTTGTATTTGCTGTGAGTTATGGGATCCACAATTCTAACTCATAGCTGTGAAAAACTGCCACATTGAATAGGGTTTAAAATTGAAGGCTTGAGATTTGGACGACTACGTGCTAATATTATTCATAGAATTAAGGAATATATTTTGCTAAATAAATGTAGTATTAGTTTTTATATTTGTTTTTTATTGTTTTACTGTTGTATATTTATGCAGAATAAAGTTTTTGCTTCTCCAAATTATCACTATTCCGGTAATAGCTCATTACAGTACTCCCAATATGATTATTATAATCCTGCCGTTGACAGACAGTTTCGATGGACAAAATTTCCTGTAAAAATATATATTGGTAATGTACCTTCTGAGTATAGGGAAATTGTTAAAAATTCTATAAAGTATTGGGGAAATTATTTCCCATTTGAAATATCTAATGATCCCAAAAGTGATGTTGATATTGTTTGGGTAAGCAATCTTTCGGGAACAGACACAAATTTCAAGAATCCATACGCCTTAACAAGTAATCGCATTGATAATAATTATCACAAATGTCTTATAAAGGTAAGAAATAGAAAATTCGCAAAAACAGAATTGAATGAAATAATGCTTCATGAGTTAGGACATGTTGCAGGGTTGGGAGAAAGTTCATATCCTGATGATATAATGTACCAAATACCAAAAGCCAGTGATGGAAAAATAACCAGCTGGACATTCATGAGTATTGGTTATATTCCTTTAATTTTGCCTTCCGGTTATAAAAGTGAAGTCGCTGGTAAGTCTAGTCTTTCGCAAAGAGACCTTCATACACTAGCTCGGATTTACTCAAATTCACCAAACGATAATGAATATATGGGAAACAACAATATTAACCAGTCTCCAAATAATCGAGGAGATTGTAATATCTCCAAATTATTTCAACAAGATTGCTCAACCCAAAATTCAATAAGTGACTATATTAACAAAGGAAATAGTTTTTATCATACTCACGACTACAATAAAGCATTAGAAAGCTACAAAAAGGCGCTGGATGTTAATCCTAACAATCCAACTGTAAATGGTAATATAGGATTATGTTATCTTGCGCAGGGGAAGTATGATTTGGCAATTGATTATACAAATAAGGCCATTTCTATAAATCCCAATAGAGAAGATTATTATGTTGATCTTGGACTTTCATATAAGGGAAAGGATTTATATGATAAGGCTATAGAAAATTATAAAAAGGCAATAGCTGTCAATCCAAGTTGCACCAATGCATATGTTAATTTAGGCTCAATTTATGTCGATACAGGAGAGTATGATCTTGCCATTATAAATTGTCAAAAAGCCATTGATATTAAGCCCAATTGTGAACTTGCATATGTTAACATGGGTGTTGCATATGAAAACAAAGGAGAATACCATAAAGCTCTAGCTTTATTTGAAAAAGCATTGTCGATAAACCCAAATTCGACATTAGCAAAAAATAATTATAATAGCCTAAATCATTATATTCTTAATGTTCAAAAATAAACATTAAACGAGAACAGTAAAGTCCTCATTAGAAACAAAAATGCCCAAATAAAAAGACCAGTTCGTGAACTGGTCTTTTTATTTGGGCCATCCTGGACTCGAACCAGGGACCTCACCCTTATCAGGGGTGCGCTCTAGCCACCTGAGCTAATGGCCCTCATTTGTATTTAGTAATTCTATTAATCTATTTTGAACCCGAATTTAAGCGTATCATAGACAAAATTAAAAATCAACCTTTTTTAAAGATAATCATAGTGCAAAAATCAGCTCCGCCTTACTGTAGTCAGGTTTCCTGAGTCATACCCGCCAGCTTATATGTCCTTATCAATTATTTTTATTCCTCAAAATCTTTTTTGTCTTGAAGATTTTTCTTGGTAATTATTAATTTTGTAATTCTTGCGCCGTCAATTTCTTTGACATTAAGTTCAAGATTTTGAATTTCTACAATATCACCAACCTCGGCGATTCTTCCAAGAACTTTTACAACCAATCCACCTATTGTATCAACATCTTCATCTATAATTTCAACTTCAAAAAATTCCGTAATTTCATCTAATCGCATCATTGCATTTGTAAGATATATATTCTCTGAAATTTCCCTAATATCAGCCTCTTCATCCGCGTCAAATTCATCTTGAACCTCGCCAAATATTTCTTCTAACACATCTTCTAATGTTATAAGTCCTGAAGTACCTCCAAATTCATCTATTACAATTGCCATTTGTCCTTGGCGTTTTTTAAATTCACGTACCAAGTTATCCATAGTAATTGTTTCAGGAACAAGCAAAACAGGACGCAAAAGTTTTTCTACCGAAAAATCCTCTTTTCTCAACGATAATCCATACAAATCCTTAACATGAATTATTCCTGATATATGATCTAAATTTTCTTCATAAACCGGATAGCGTGTATATTGGCTTTCTGTTGTAAGAGTGTTCAACTCATCAAAAGTAATATCGGAAGGAATACAGGCCATATCGGTTCTTGGAACCATGACTTGTTTCGCGGTCAAATCTGAAAATTTGAACACATTATGAAGCATTTCCTTTTCAGTTTCGTTCAAGACGCCTTCGTTGTAACTCGCGTTAATCAACATATTCAACTCTTCTATTGAATGAGCAAGATGCGATGTTTGAGATGGCGGAATTCTTAAAAATCTCAACAAAAAATTAGCAAGCCCATTTAAAATACAGATTAAAGGGTTAAATAATTTTGTAATCAATTTCATCGGTAAAGCTATAAAAAGCGAAGTTCTTTCAGGGAATTGCAATGCAATTGATTTTGGCATCAATTCACCGATTACTACATGTAAAACGGTTATTAGAGAAAACGCAATTGTTATAGAAATAGTGTGCGCTGCCGCAAGTTGATAATTCACAGGTAAAAATTGAAACAATGGTTCAACCATCCGAACCAAAGTGGCTTCCCCGACCCACCCAAGCCCGATACTCGAAATCGTAACCCCCAGCTGGACCGCTGCGATAAATTTATCTAAATCTTTTAAAGCTTCAAGTGCAACTTTTGCGCTAAAATTCCCCTCGTTTGTCAACTGTGTTATGCGGGTTTTACGAACACTTACCATTGAAAATTCTGCCGCGACAAAAAATCCGTTTGAAAAAAGCAAAAGTGCGATTACAAACAAATTAAATAATATACTGCCAATCTCGTCCATTCAATGTCCTTAAGTTTATTTTTATTATTGTCTTTATTATAATATTATAAATAAAAATTTGCAACCTTCTTTTTCAGTAGAAGGATTATAAGTTTATAACATTACTGTTTTATGCTAAACTATCAAAAAAAGGAGTTAGTTGTGAGGTTGGATAAATTTTTAAAAGTTTCAAGATTAATAAAACGAAGAACAGTTGCAAATGAAGTTTCTGATATGGGCAGAGTTTTTGTCAATGGAAATCCGGCAAAACCTTCAAAACAATTAAAAGAAAATGATATTATCACAATCGAAAATCCGAACAGAAGCATAACAGTCAAAATTTTAAAAATCCCCCAAGGCAACGTGAGTGTGCAAGAGGCACCAACTCTTTATGAAATCGTAGATGGTGAAAGTTAAAAATGCAACCTATATCGCGAATTGATGGCGGTATTGCAATCCCTCAATACTTTTCACCGTCTGTTCACTGTTTACTTATCAATCATTCAAAGACTTAATCAACTTCTCAATAATTTCTTGCTGAACAGATAGTTCATCGACTTTTGCTTGTGTTTCTTCGATAACCTCTTTTGGTGCATTATCGGTGAATTTTTTGTTGTTTAAACGTCCTAAAAGTGAGGTCTTTTCGCTGACGAGCTTGTCCAATTTCTTTTGTTGGCGTGAAATCTCAGCATCAAGGTCGATTAAATCCTCAAGCGGAATAACAATCTTTGACGCACTGACAACGGCAGTCGCGGATTTTGTCGGAATTGACGCGGTTTCCTCCGCAAACGCAATCCCCTCAACCCTCGCAAGCCTTTTTATCAAAGGTAAAACATTTTCAAAAATAGGTTTTTCACTTTTTTCGGCACGTATTTCAATATTTACCTTAATCGACGGCGAGATATTAAAACTCTGTCTTACGTTTCTCAAGGACTTAATCGTCTCAAACACAAGCTCCATTTCTTTAGACTCAATCGGGAACGACAACCTGTCTTCAAAGATAGGATATTTTGCGATTATAATCGCCTTATACTCCTGATTAGGAATGAGCGAATAAACTTTTTCGCTAATATGCGGCATAATCGGGTGAAGCAGTCTCAATGTCATATCAAGAACATATTTTAACACCCTTTGCGTGTTTAATTTTATTTTTTCATCTTGCAGTTGAATTTTTGCAATCTCCACATACCAATCGCAGTAAGAATTCCAAAAGAAATCGTACAAAATATGCGCTGTTTCGCCGATTCTGTAATTTTTAATGTTTTCATTAATATCTTTTGCTGTATTGTTCAACTTATCCAAAATCCATTTGTCGGCGATTGTCAAAGTTGAAAAATCAATTTCTTTATCGTCAATTCCCTCAAGATTCATAAGCACAAAACGAGAGGCATTCCAGATTTTATTGGCAAAATTTCTACCGTACTCGAACCGTTCGTCACTTACTTTAATATCCTGTCCGCCGTACGTACAAAGTGATGTCATTGTAAACCTAAGCGCATCGCAACCGTATTTATCAATGATTTCCACAGGGTCAATTGTGTTTCCTTTTGATTTGGACATTTTTTGACCGTGTTCATCTCTGATAAGCCCGTGGATGTAAACTGTCGAAAAAGGTGCTTTGCCCGTAAATTCAAGCCCCATGGTAATCATTCTTGCAACCCAGAAGAAAATTATGTCAAACCCTGTAACTAAAACACTTGTAGGGTAGAATTTCTTGAAATCCTCTGTCTCTGTATTAGGAAACCCCATTGTCGAAAACGGCCATAAGCCTGATGAAAACCAAGTATCAAGTACATCCGAATCCTGCGTGTAGTTCTTAGGGTCCGGATTATCTTTGGCTACAACCATTTCACCGGTTACATTATGATAATATGCGGGGATTTGATGTCCCCACCAAAGTTGGCGCGAAATACACCAATCACGGATGTTTTCCATCCAGCCCAAATAATTTTTCTCCCAACGTTCAGGAACAAAATTAATCCTGCCGTCTTTTACCGCCTTAATGGCTTCTTTTGCAAGCGGATCCATTTTTACAAACCACTGTTCTGATAAAAGTGGCTCAATTGTTGTATTGCAACGTTGGCATTTACCTACATTATGAACATGGTCGGATATTTTAATTAGTGATTTGTTAAGTCCCAACCATTCAACTGTTTTTTTACGTGCTTCGTATCGGTCAAGCCCTTGAATTTCAAGCGGAACTTCAGGGCAAGCCTTCATTTTGCCTTCTTCATCAATTACCCAAATCGGTTTTAAGTCGTGTCGTTTACCTATTTCATAGTCGTTAGGGTCATGCGCAGGCGTAATTTTTAACGCACCTGTTCCAAAACTTTTATCAACGTAATCGTCCGCAATAATAGGTATTTGTCTGCCTGTCAACGGCATACAGACAGTTTTGCCGATTAAATCTTTGTATTTGTAATCATTAGGGTTGACAGCAACCGCTACATCGCCAAAAATCGTTTCAGGTCTGGTTGTTGCGACAACTATCGCGCCGTGTTCATCTTTTAACGGATAAGAAATTTCCCATAAGTGTCCGTCTTCGGTTGCATATTCGGTTTCAACATCAGAAATTGCGCTCTGACAACGCGGACACCAGTTTACAATGTATGCGCCTTTGTAAATCAAATCTTTTTCGTACAGTTTTATAAAAACTTCTTTTACTGCTTCAGAACATCCCTCATCAAAAGTAAAACGCTCTCTTGACCTGTCAAATGATGCCCCAAGCCTTTTGAATTGGTTTAAAATAGCGGAACGGTGTTCATTTGCCCATTCCCAAGTTTTTTCCAAGAATTTTTCCCGTCCAAGTTCGTGTCTGTCGGTACCTTCTTCTCTCAGTTTTTTTTCAACAACGTTTTGGGTTGCAATCCCTGCGTGGTCCGTTCCCGGCAACCAAAGAGCCTCGTAGCCTGACATTCTGTGGTATCTTATCAATATATCCTGCAAAGTCCCGTCAAGGGCGTGTCCCATGTGAAGTACCCCTGTTACATTCGGTGGCGGGATTACAATTGAATAAGGCGGTTTTTCACTTTTGTTATCAGCCTTGAAACATTCATTTTCTTCCCAAAACTTATAAATTTCTTCTTCTGTCGCTTTTGCATCGTAAACTGTAGGTAGATTTTCTAATAATGTCATTTTTGCACCTTTTTTAACTGTTTAACATTAAAATATCATAAAAACGCTAAACAGTAAACGCTAAGCAGTAAACGGTGGCAATACGCCCAAAGGCATTCAAATAGGGCGGTATTGCCAAAGCTACCCAATGTTTTGCAACTTAGTATAAATCAACCATGAAGCGGATTTAAAAAAATCTAAAAAGTATTATTTTAGTAATGGAGATATGCATTAGTCTCCATGTTGAGTGCATCAAATCAAAAGGAATACCCCCTTGTGAAAAAAAATAAGACTAAAAATTTAAAAAATGAAATAAAGCAAAAAGAAATTCAGTTGGCAAAATTGAAAACGCATGTCGAAAAATCCACTGTTTGCTCTGATTTGTACAACAAAGTTGTGCTTGAAAAAGCGATTTTGAATAAAGAATTAAAAGATTTGGAAAACGATAACTTTTTCTCAAATGTCAAAAAAATTATTCCTCGCAAAAAGACGCTTATTTGCGATTACTTTAAGTAATACCGAGTTGCATTTGAAGCCTAACTTAGATTTGGGCAGCAGGTTGGGTTTTCCAATCTACTGCTTTTTGTTGTCGGTGCGGTTAAATCCGCACCCTACTCTATCACTTTTTGTTGTCGGGCTGGAAGCCCGACCTACTGTTCACTCTTTACTGTTCACCATTCTCGCTCATTTTTCGCCGATAAACGCCTGAAAATGTTGAAGATGCTTTTGCTCTCGCAATTTTCTTATCGCACCATCTTCCAATTGTCTTATCCGTTCTTTTGAAAACCCCATCAACTGCCCCAACTGTTCTAATGTCTTAGTCTGCTCACCATTTATCCCAAATCTATACGTGATTATTTTTTTCTCTCTATCATCCAAGCTCGCCAACAGTTCTTCCATACTATCATTAAGCACCTTTTTATGAGTTTGTTCTTCAGGGGAATTATAACTCTCATCCTGAATATAATCTTCAATACTCAAATCTTCTGTCACCGGAGTGTCAAGGCTTATAGGCTCTTTTATAATCGCCCTTTTTATCGCTTGAATTTTTTTAACATTCAACCCCATTTTTGTTGCAATTTCTTTTTCCGTTGCCTCTCTGTTTAGAACATAATTCATTTCCAAAACGATTTTTTTGTATTTTCTTATTTTATCTGCCATATGAACAGGAATTCTTATCGCTCTTGAACTATTAGAAATCGCCCGAATTATTGTCTGCTTAATCCACCAGGTTGCATAAGTCGAAAACTTGAATTCTCTTGAATAATCATATTTTTCAGCTGCTCGAATAAGCCCCAAAGACCCCTCTTGCACCAAGTCCATGAACAAAACTCCTTGCCCTATATATTTTTTTGCAATACTCACCACCAGTCTTAAATTAGCCTGTACAAGTTTTCTTTTTGCTATTGCAGCCTGCTCAAAAGTCCCTTCTTGAATAATTTTACCCAATCGTTTTTCTTCCTTGAATGATATCAATTTTACTTTCCCGACATCTTTCAAATACATTTGTAAAATGTCATCATCGTTTGAAATTGAGTTAAAAGTTTTTAGGCGTGGCTTGCTTAAAAATTCTTCCTCATTCGCTTCATCAAAAGCCTCAAACTCTTCATTTGCCTGTAAAGTTGAATATTTTTTTTGTAAATTTTTAAATAAATTACCTGATTTCTCTCTTCCCAAAACACTTAATGTAGCCATCAAATACCCTCCTCAATCTTAAACTCCAAACCAAATTTTAGCTTATGAATGTTGAGACGACAAAGGCGATTTTTTGTTTCCAATATGCTAAAAGAGGCAAAAAGAATAAACTTTTTACCTCTAACTGGTTACATTTAATTTAATTACTCTCCCGAAAGAATCACAACAAAATCGCTGTCCGAGCAATAAAATTTATTTGGGTCATACACAAATTGGCTATGTTTAATTTCAGGCACTTTTTTCTTTAACCAGTGGAAAAACTCGTTAGATACAGCGCTGGAATTAGCAACAAATTGTGAATGAGGCAAATGCCCTCTGCCAATACAATTTACTTCAAACCCTAATTCTTTTAATTCAGCTTTCAGTTGCATCGCCTGTTTTTCTTTGTCAGGTGAATACATAATACCTGCAACAAAAGTTTTATCGGTTGCTTCAGGCTCATATCTATAAATAAGCCGATTTACGACCTCTTGTGTTTTTTCAGGATCCAAAATCCAATAACTTATCGCTCCCTTTTTATTGGGGCCGCCCGGAAGCGTTGCAACTTCTATCTTGCTTATATCAAAACTTTTAGCTAACGCAGCATACTGCGACATTTCATACAATGACAAATCAGTTTTAACATAAGTAGTTGCAATATTTAACATTTCAGGGATTTTGGCAATAGCTTGCGGAGTCTGAATTTGCTCCAATAATCCTCTTAAAAACCATTGTTGACGTTGAGTTCTGCCAATATCACCAAGCCCGTCATGTCTAAATCTCAAATAACCTATAGCGTTTTTTCCGTCAAGAACATTCAACCCCTTGTTCAAATTAACATGCAAACCACCGGAATAATCATCATAATTCATTCTTTTTTCAACATAAATCGGCACTCCGCCTAGAGCATCAATAAGCTTGCTTACTGCCTGATCGCTGACGATAATGTATCGATCAATTTTCACACCCAAAGTTTCCTCAACGGTTTGTTTCGTTAATTTGATTCCACCAAGAGCGTGTGCTGCATTAATTTTTTGTACTCCATACTCCGCAGGCAAATAAACCTTGCTATCTCTGGGCACTGAAATAGCATTAACAGAACGGGTATTAGGGTCAATATTCAATAAAACGATAGTGTCTGAACGTGTTCCTCTCCAAGGGTCAGTGTCTGAACCGTTAGAATCAACACCCAACAGTAAAATATTTTGTCTTCTCGGCATAAACGGAAGCCCAAATTCGGCTTTCCTTCTGTGTGATTTGCTTTCAACAAATTCTATCAACTTTTGGGACATAAAACTGTCTTTACCAAAAAGTTGTTCTATAGTCTTTTCATCATTCAAAGAGAATACAAAAATAATCACTAACACAAAAACAACCAAAACAAGAATTAATAAAGTTTTAGCAAAATTGGAGGTCTCATTTTTATCTTCTTCTATGTGTTTTAAAAAAACACTGTAATTTTCATCTTTTCGTTTATTTTTCATATCACTCATAATTTCAATCTATGTGCATGGTCTTATAAAATTATATTTTAAGCAAAAAATAAAATCAACTTACTTTTTCTAAGCCCAAGTTAACTCCAGAATGAACTTTTCGCTCAATATTACTGTACTTTGTGTGAACTTGCTCTGAAAATAATCCGTTAATATGATAAAAAAGTTTCTTTTTGCGTTTAGTATAATTACATGTACGAATTTGAATTAGAAATAGAAGATAAAGCATTAAAAAAAGTCGGGTTAGAATTGATGTTTTTAACCCCTGAAAAGTATTCATCAACTTTTGGGATTACTGCCGTTGAGCTTGCTAAGCTTGTCGAAATTCCCGTCGAAACAGTTAAAAAAAAATTGGCTGTTTTAAAAGGAAAAGAAATCGTAAGAGTAAAGGGAATTAATCCAAAATATTGGCTTTTTGATGAATATAATTTCCAAAGAATGGATGAAGATGATGATGTTTTTAAATTACTTTGCAGTTTTGAAGATGTAGATTTTGACAGGTTTTTTAAGTACTAAAATATAATTTTATATAGAAAGTAAGGTGAAATATGGAAATTAAAGGATACAACATTGATATTATTCGTCCAGAGGTACAGCATAGTCAAATAAAATACAATCGTGGCAAGGAAATGACTAGGGAGCGATTAAAAAAAATCAAGCAGGCGCTTTTAACTTTTCATAATCTGGAAAATATGGCCGCAAATGTATATCGTTTTCAAATTTGTAAAAGAAATTCTGATGAAATTAATACAGAAATAATTGCTGCAATGTTAAATGAAATGGGGCATATTGAAGATTTTCAAGTAAAGCTGTATGAATTCGGATTCAAACCCAGTATTATGATGTATGCATATCAAATAGTTGGAATGTTTTTGGGAATTATCTCTCGCATTAGGGGTGAGAAAGGAATTCGTGCAATGGGCGTTTGGGTTGAATCAAAAGCGGTTTCTCATTATGACGAACTCTTAGAAAAAGTTGAATGGGATGATGAAACCAGAAAAGTTATAGAAAAAGATCAAGCAGATGAGTATGGACATATAAGAAGATGGAAAAACGAACTTTAGTCTATTAATTAGTCCCATAAAATTTGTAATGTCAAAAACACCAATTTAAATCACTTCAGGTTTATAAACTTCTTTGCGCAATCGAACATTGTATTTATTAGAGCAGAATTGGCGTTAATATTCATTCCACTTGCTTCTAAAACCTGTTTTAGCCGATTTTCCCAAAGCGGATAAATTTCATCCTTTTTTAAATCAAGTACCTGCGCTATCATACTGAGTTCTTTAAAATCAATTGGTAAGGGCGTTGCACCTCTCAATATATCGACGATTTCAAGTCGTTTTTTGCGTGGGAATGATTTTAAAAAGCTTACAATCGAAAGCCCTTTGAGTTTTATGCTGTCTTTTAAGAATTCAATAGAATCGTCTATTAAGATAGGTTCTTGAAGAATTTTATACTCCTCAAAATCCTCAGCTTCAATATCCATAACCGTTGCAATTCGCTCCAATGTGGTTGAACGCGTTGAAAACGGAATAGTGTTATCTATTAAATTATAAACATAAGACAGTGTTACTCCTATCATTTCAGCAAAATCTTTTTTATGTAGCATATTGCTATCTAAAAATTTGGCAACTTTCTGCGAACTCTTTATCTGTATAATTGGTTTACTTTTTGATGTCATATTTATCCTCCCTCTTTGACTAAAAATTATTGCGTATTATATTCATAATCGTTTTTGAACTTTTTTAAATGCACAAGTTAGACAAATATAGATGGTAATATTTATTTGAGTTAAAATTATAAATATAATACATCTACAAGGACAACAAAAAAAATGAAATTGATAGTCGGGCTAGGAAACTTCGAGGATAAATATCTTTTTACAAGGCATAATGTTGGGTTTATGGCGGTAGATTTTTTTGTGCAAAGACATAATCAAACATTCAAAATAGAGAAAAAACTTAAATCTTATATTTCTAAGTTTAGGATTAACAATGAAGACGTTATTGTAATAAAGCCTTTAACCTATATGAATTTATCGGGCGAGGCTGTTATTGCGGTGAAGAATTTTTATAAAATTAGTACAAAGGATATTTTAATAGTTTATGATGATATTTCAATCGATATCGGCAAGGTGAGGTTTAGGAATTCAGGCTCAGACGGAGGGCATAACGGGATTAAGTCGATTATACAACATCTTGGGACTAAAGATTTTGACAGACTAAAAATCGGAATAGGCCCCCAACCTAATATCCCTTCAGAAGCTTACGTTTTGCAAAACTTCCGAATTGAGGAATTAGATATTCTCAAGCCGATTTTGAAAAAGAACATGGTTGAGGATTATTTGCAAGATGGCATCGAAAAATCGCAGAATAATTATAATTAGATATTTGGATAATACTTTCATGAAAATTTTATATTAAAATATAAATAAACATATAAAGGAGTAAAAATGAGTATAAATATAGCAGAACAACTAGAAGACAACGAACAGTACGATAAGGCATATGAAGAATACAAAAAAGTCTACGCACAAAAGCCCAAAAGCATTGAAGTTTTAGAGAGGCTTGGGCATTTGGCGATTATGTTGGATAAAAAAGCAGATGCCGAAGATTATTACAGCAAAATTCTTGAGATTGATGCAACAAGCGTTTTGGCGTACGAACAGTTGATGGATATTTATATGCATACAGAGCGATATAAGTATTATATAGCTAGAGGGAATTTACATGCGGTGCAACAAGAGTTGAGCCATGCCATAAGTGATTTTAAAAAAGCATTGAATAAAGCTGAAACGGATGCTGAAATAAGTTCAACTCGTTTTATTTTGGCGAGTTTGTACGAGCAAGTAGGGAAAAACAATCAGGCAATTGATGAATATTTGAGGTTTTTAGATATAGCAAACGAACATAAATTGTGTGAAACCGTTTATTTGAAGCTCGGACAAATTTATGTAAACGAAAATTCCATTGTTAGTGCGATTGAAACACTTGAAAGAGCCAGAGCAAACGGGAGCGATACAAATAATATAAAAGAAAATTTGGCTCAATTGTATTTGAGAAACAATCAGCCTGATAAAGCAAGGGAGTTAACGCAGGATAATTTGGTTAAGATAAGAAGCCTGTTGGATGAGGGAGATAATCAGGCGGCGTTTCAAATTTTGGAATTGAACAAAAGCAATTACAAAAATAATGCAAAGTATCACTCGCTTTTAGCCCAGTATTATTTTAATACAAGTGAATGGGAAAAAAGTTTGTTGAGTGTTAATGAATTTGAAAAATTTGAGAAAAATTCGCCTTTGGCTTATCAGATGCGTGCGTTAATTTTTGAGGAACAAGGGCATGATTTTGATGCGCATATAAATTGGGCGAAATATAATTTAGCCAGAAAAGATAAAGAAGTTGCTTTGAATGAATATTTATCGGCATACCAGTTTAAAGATAATGATATTGACCTTATAAGAAATATTGCCGAACTTCTTGAGGATATGGGGAATAAATCTCAGGCAGCGGAGTTTTGGGAGAAATTAACTATAATTGAACCTGATAATAAAAAAGCACTGGAAAAAATAGCCGGATTTAGGGAGAATATAGGTGATTATCGTGGTGAATCGGAAGTTCTTGAAAAGTTGTACGCTCTTGACAATAAAAGTGCGATTACTGTAAAAAAGTTGGCAAAAGCTTACGAAAAAAGTAAAAACAAAGAAAAATCACTCGAATTTTATAATAAATTTGTTTCCCTTTCTCCTGTAAACGAAGAATATGAGCAGGCAAAGGCTAAGATAAAAAAACTTGAGGCAACAGAGTTTGAGGCTGATGAGGGATTAATAGGGAAGATTATGAAGTTATTCAGCAAAGTTTAACTTGTTTTTGAGTGATTTTTTGGTTATTATTAATAGAATAAAATAAAGTAATACAATCTGTGTCGATGTGGCAAGGACTCCGCTTTTTTGCTTAAGTATCAAAAAAGAAGGAGGTTAGATAGAATATCTAACTCCGACACTCGCCCAACAAAAAAATTGAAAACTGAATACAATCTGTGTCGATGTGGCAAGGACTCCGCTTTTTCGATTAAGTATCAAAAAAGAAGGAGGTTAGATAGAATATCTAACTCCGACACTCACCCAACAAAAAAATTGAAAACTGAATACAATCTGTGTCGATGTGGCGGAATGGTAGACGTGCACGCTTGAGGTGCGTGTGGAGCAATCTGTGGGGGTTCAAGTCCCCCCATCGACATTTTTTGTTAATCTTCAAAAATCAAGACAGGGACTTAAACCCCAAGTTGTGCTATTCGCACAACGGCGGTGGTCTTTTTAAAAGACATCCTGCTCCGTAAGGTTCGAGGTTCACCCTCTCACCAATGGCGCAAGCCAAGTCCCCCATCGACATACTTTTCTGTAGAAAAAGTATGCAAAAAGACTTTAGACATACTCTCTTATTCACTAAAGTAAAACAGATTTATGTAATAAATTTAAAATTTAGACATTAACCCTAATGTTGTACGAGTAGCACAACGGCGGAGTTGTTACATTTGACATTTTTCGTTATTCTACGCACCAAAATGTAAAAGCTTAAATTCTCTTTTTCTGGATTCACTTTTGCAATCAGGAAGTTCATAGCATTTCATACAGCGAGCTTCGTAGGTTTCGTTTCCACCAATCATAATCAGAGGCGAATTTTTATCTACGGGCTGACCATCGACCAATCGTTGCGTTCTGGTTGCGTTTTCGCTTCCACATTTCATACAAACGGCCGCAAGTTTATCAATTTTTGTGGCAAGGCACATAAGTTCAGGCATGTATCCGAAAGGTTCTGCCTTGAAATCCAAATCCAGACCTGTTCCGATAACTTTTTTACCAGAATCTATTAATTTTGAAATAACTTTGACTATATTTTCATCAAAAAACTGTAATTCATCTATCGCAATAATTTCATCTTCGTCGTTCGTAACCGTAAGAATTTGAGCAGCATTTTTAACTTTCTTGGCATCTAACCAAAGTCCGTTTCTGGATTCAATGTAATCACCATGGGCTCTTGTGTCAATTTCAGGCGAAATTACGGTGACTTTCTTTTTGGCGATAATTGTACGCCTTACTCGTCTTAGCAACTCTTCTGTTTTTCCACAACCCATCGGTCCTGTTATTAATTCAAAAATATATCCTTGCATGCTCATAAATCCTATTTATGTATTTTCAATCTCATGTTAAACGGTTTTTTAAAAAAAATACTCGTTCAAATCCAGTATATTATTTTAATGTATTCTGTAAAGTGAGTTTGTCCCTAAAACTTTATCTCGTAAACTCTTCATATCTTTTCCGTATACAACTTTCATCTGCTCTGACAAATTTTCCTCTACATCAAGTAAATACATATCATGGACAATAAATTCTTTTATCAAAAAGACAACGCCCGAATTTTTGGTCCAAACGACATGCAAATTCTCTCCTTGTTTTGAACTGGAGTTACCAATAATCCCCTCTTCGTTGTCAACTGCAAGAATTATCATTCTTCCGCCCAATGATAATTCAATTTCCTTGGCGGAACCATGTTCAAAAACAAGCCCAAAATTACTTTTAAAATTATCATATCCTACTATTTTAATTTCAACGCCTCGGTTATAAGCTTCGCGCAGATACGGTTCTACAAATCTAAAGTCTTGCGCCCAAATTTCAATAAAAATTTCTTTTTTGGCGTTTTTGATAATTTCAATAATTTTTTCTCTAATATTTGCACTTCCTGAAATGCTTAAAATCGGCTCAGTATAATCATCTTTCACATTCGGTAGCTTTCGCTCTAAAAAGTCCAACGTTGCATTGACTTTGCGCTTAAATCTCTGAGTGAGGTCTGAAGGCTTAATCGGGGTATATTTAACAGGACGTGAGTTGGTTGCTACAACAATTTTAGATTTTTCTAATGCTTTAAGCGTATCGTAAGCTCTGGCTTGGGGAATATTCGCAGTTTGACTAACTTCGTAACCTGTTGCCGGATATTTTTTGAGTAAAGCTAAATATACTTTCGCCTGATAGGAATTTAGCCCTAATTCTTTTAAACTTTCTATTATGTCATCCATTTGATAATTATAGCAAGATTTTTGGCTTAGGGCAATATTACACAATAGATAATCACATAAAATATCAAACAAAAACCGACTTTTTTGAAGTCGGCCAAAAACCACGTATTAGAAGAGAGGAATTAGAGAGAGTGAGCCATAAAATAACTCACATGTACTCTGTACCACTTTTTTTAAGTTTTATAACTTTTATTTTTTATTTTTTCAAATTTTGTTACAAATAGTAATATAAAAACTTTTTTGAGATATAATCAAAAAATGGAAGTTATAAATAAACTTAAAAACAAGATTATTGTATCTGTTCAGGCGACACCTGAAGAGCCTTTGTATAGTGAAGATTGTATGGTCGCAATGATGCAATCGGTGGTTTTGGGTGGTGCAAGTGGGTTAAGAGTCGCTGGTGCACGTGATGTCAAAAATGCCAAATCACTTTTTGACTTGCCGATTATCGGGATTACAAAACCTGATAAACTCCCCGATAACTGGAAAGAAATAGTTTATATAACACCAAATGTCGAGGATGTTAAAATATTAATAGAAGCAGAAGCGGATATAATAGCTTTTGACGGGACATCAAGACCCCGTAAATGTCCGCTTGATACAATTATAAACGGAATTCACAGTGCAAATCGTCTTGCAATGGCGGATATTTCGACATTGAGCGAAGGGTTAAATTGTGAAAATTTAGGTGTTGATATTCTTTCGACAACGCTATCGGGTTATACGCAAGAAACTTTGACCAATTCAGATGAACCTGATTTTGAGCTTTTAGAGCAATTGGTTATCCAAACAAAATTACCGGTCATTTTAGAGGGTAGAATTTGGGAGCCGTCTCAGGTTAAAAAAGCCTTTGAACTCGGCGCACACTGTGTAGTAATAGGTTCTGCGATAACAAGACCGCAGTTGATTACAAAAAGATTTATTGGTTAGTAAAATAGGTTAGGTTTTCAACCAACAACAAGAGGTAAAAATGACGAAAAAAGCACTCGCACTCGATATTGGCGGAACAAAAATTTATTATACTATAATAGACGAAAACGGTAAAATTTGCGCTGAAATCGAAAAACATTCGACACCAAAAACGATTATGGAGTTTGAAAAATTGCTTAAAAATATCTTTTTAAAGCACGAAAACGAGGTCGATGTAATAGCAATTGCAACTGCGGGAGCCGTAAACAATGAAAACACAAAAGTTATCAGCTCTACCGCAAATCTTGTTGAGGGGTATAATACAATTGATTTCCAATCGTTTACAACTAAAAAAGTTTTTATAGAAAACGATGCAAACGCTGCTGCGTGGGCAGAACATGCTTTAGGCGCTTCTAAAAATTGCCTTTATTCTATCATGCTTACACTCGGAACAGGCGTTGGTGGGGGGGTAATTTTAAATAACAAATTATACAAAGGAAAATCAGGCGGGGCGGGCGAAATGCATTTTAAAATGTATCCTGATAAGCGCAGAAAATGTACTTGCGGTGCTTGGGACTGTTTTGAAGCCTACGCTTCAGGGGTAGGGCTGAAAATTACGGCAGAAGAAATGCTCAATGATAGAACCGTCACAACCTATGACGTAATAAACGGGGTAAAAAATAATGACTCCAAAATGCAACAGATTTTTGACAGATGGCAAAATGACATTTTAGTAGGGCTTATGGGGCTTGCCAATTTATTTGACCCTGATTGTTTTGTTTTTTCAGGCTCAATGGCGGAATTTATTGACACGGAATTTTTAGAAAAAGGTGTAAATGCAGAAATTGTGACGGCACCGGTTAAGATTTATAAGGCTACGACAGGGAATTATGCGGGTATGATTGGTGTAAGTCTTTTGGCTTTAAATAATTAAAATAAGGTAAAAACATGGGCAAATCTAAACGACGAATATTGCACAAAGGAATAAATAATAAAATCGCAAACCTAAAGCGCGAAGATGCTTTAAGCGAGGTGGTTAAAGCATGTAATGCAAAAAAAGTCGATGATAGCACAAGAGATTTAATTTCCCTTTTCGGTCTTAGCGCAGAAGAATTATTGGAATCAGGCGCCCAATACGAGGACGTTATCGGCTTGAAAGTGCTTTTGAATTAAAATAACTAATCACCAGAAATCAATCAAGTTCATGCTAAACGCCTTTGCGTCATTGCGAGACAAGGATTTTTTAGGTAGAAAATAATTGAGGGACCGAAGCAATCTTCCTCAATTTACGGGAAAGATTGCTTCGGTGTGAGCTTTTTTATCACATTTGACGTTAAATGTCTCGCAATTGTAGAGGTCAAGTAATTCGCTTACACTTTTTGTTTTTAAATAAATAAAAAGGAGTAAGAAAATGACAAACAAAGAACTAATTTCAAAAACATTGGCTATTAAAATGCTATATACTGTTCAAGAGTATGAGTTAATTAAACGGGGGCAGAGCAAGGTATTTAAGACTGTTGAAGAATTTTGCCAATTTCATAA
>CAIPUE010000036.1 GCA_903868125.1 uncultured bacterium
ATCAGACCAATGCCTTTGATTTATATAAAGAAGTCGGACAGAATTGGACAAAAATTGATTTGTCTAAATTAACTACAAAAGATTGGAATGATTCCTGGAAAGATATGCCAAAAGAAGCATTAAGTTATATTCTCCAGCTATAATAAGAAATTTTACATTTGCAAATTAAATGCGGAAAACAAACATAAAAAGATAGCGGGAAATAACCGCTATCTTTTTATGTTTAAGCTTTTACTTCGGCAAGCTGCCTGAAGATTATTGTCTTGGCCACTGCCTTAAATCATTAACATCAATAGTAATAGCTCTTTGCGCGAAAGCCTGATTGATTTTTTGATTTATTTGTTCGTCTTTGGATCCTTTATAAACTTCTTTCATTGCTCTAAATACAGATTCTCTTTCTATTCTGTCTTTATTTGTGGTTCTACTGGAAAGTGTGTGAGAAATTTTGTAAAATAGCCTAATAAGGAATATTGGTATATCTAAGAGAGGGATTAAATGAAAGATACTCAACTATATCAACAATTATTAGGATTAACAGAAGAGTGGGAAATCTTTAACGTAGAAATAGGCTTTGACAAATTAGAAGTTAACGTTTTTATTGAAACTAAAGATAAAAAGAACGGTAAATGTCCCGAATGCAGTAAGATTTGCAGTATATATGACGTAAGAGATGAAAGAAACTGGCGACATTTAGACACAATGCAATTTAAAACAATTTTGCATTGTAAAATTCCAAGAATTAATTGCGAAGAACATGGGATAAAAACAGTTCGAACAGACTGGGCTGAAAAGCATTCAAGACATACTGCGTTATTTGAAAAATGGGCTATTCAAGTTCTTATGGGTTGCAATAACAGGACACAAGCTAAAAAGTTACTGGGTTTATCTTGGGATGAAGTGAATACTGTACAAGAAAGAGCGGTTAAAAGAGGCTTATGCAGGCGTAAAGATCTAAACACCATGTTTTTAGGCGTAGATGAGAAAAGTTTTCTCAAAGGACACAAGTATGTAACCGTAGTATATGACATAGAAAACAGCTCTGTAATAGATATAGCTAAAGACAGGAAAGAATCTTCGCTTGATAAAATATTGTCAAAGCTTTCATCAAGTGATAAACACGAAATAAAGGCTGTTACCGTCGACATGTGGAAACCTTTTGCAGCATCGATAGCGAAAAATCTTCCTTTGGCTAAAATAGTTCATGACAAATTTCATATAGAAAAACATGCGTCTATTGCTGTAGATACAGTACGAAAGCAGGAAAACAAGTCGTTAATTCAAGACGGCATAGACTTTTTAAAACAAACTAAATATATTTGGCTTAAAAACAAAGAAAATTTGAACGATAAACAAGAGAAATTGTTTCAGTATCTATTTGCGAAGAATCTAAAAGTCGGATACGCTTGGTCTTTAAAAGAATTTTTTAAAACATTTTGGAGTTTTGAAAATGCAAAAGTTGCTAAAATATTCTTAAAAATTTGGACTTCCGAAGTTTTAAAAAGCAATCTGAAACCTATGATTAAGTTTGCAGAAATGATAAACAATAATCTTCATAATATCTTAAATTATATCGAATATAATATTACAAATGCTGTTGCAGAAGGAATAAACAGTAAAATTCAGTATATTAAATACTCTGCCAGGGGATTTAGAAATTTTGATAACTACAGAACAGCTATATTATTCTATTGTGGGAAATTAGACATGTTTCCACACACTTTCCAGTAGAACCAAAAATTTTTGCCTTATTATTTATATCAATTTCCTTTGCGGCTTCTCTTTCAACTCTCGATTGTTTTCTTTTTAAGCTTTCTACAGCATCATCAACCAATCTTTTAATTGACCCTACAGGGTTTGACGGATCGTATTTTACAGATGAATGTTCACCATTAGTGAATAATGATGCGGCGATTTGCCATAATCCAACAGGCTTTCTTTTTACATAAGCAACTATATTCTCTGAAAAAGATTGTGGGGCAGGTGCCATAGAAAGAAGAATATCTTTTCCATCTTTAGGCGCTTCTTCTTTTATATACTTATCAATAGCTGCTGCTGCTTTGGTGGTTATTTTGGAATCTTCAACAAATACTTCCAAATTCCTAAATTGAGACATCCCAAAGCCAATTTGCCGATTTTTGTAATTTGACTGAATACCGTTTGTCATTTTTAACCTTCTTTTTTATTAAATTGTTTTAAATTTATTAATTTGTTTTACATATACTTAAAAACCCTCAAAAAAAAAGTTGATACTTTTATTGATTTCTGTTTTTTTAAAC
>CAIPUE010000037.1 GCA_903868125.1 uncultured bacterium
TTATTATAATGATGTATACTGTAAATATAATAATATGACTAATTAAGCAAGAGGTATAATGGGCTTTTTTGAAAAAATAAGAGACTTCCGCAACCAAATTACCGAAGTAGAGAACACTATATATACCAATAAACAAGACTTCTTGGAAATTTATGAAAGAAATCTTCAGCTAGAAAAGGAAATATCTGCAAGAACCAAGGAATTGGATATTGCAAACCAAAGGATGCTTACTTTACAGCATATTTGGGATATGATGAACTCTTCAACACCTTTATCTAACGTGCTTGATGCGATTGTTAAAACACTTCAAGGTGAGCTCGGATATTTACATAGTGCCATTCTTCAAATGAAACAAGATGATGATGGAACCTATGTGAAAATAGTTACGCAGCCACAAGATGCGTTAACCGAAAAAGTTGACTCAATTCTGAAAGATTCTATTGGATTTTTTCGCCTTGCATACGATGCTAATGGAATTTTGGCTCAATCCTTAAGTGACAAAAATATCAAACAAACAGTAGATTTGCGGGCTTTGTTGAGAGAAGTTGCTCCAAATTTGGCTGAAGATTTAACTAGAAAGCTTTTAGCCAATACCCAAATCCATTCAATAATAATTATGCCACTTCGAACCATGGATGTAGATTTTGGTTGGCTGGTTGTTTTTTCTTCTCGTGATGTTGCGGAAGAAGCTGAAGTCGATTTCCTTAAACTGTTTGCTAAACAAATTGAGCTTGCAATTACAATAGCTGATTTGTTCCAAGCCGTAAAAAATCAGGCGGTAACTGATTCTTTAACCACTCTATACAACAGAAGATATTTTGAAGAATTCCTGACTAAAGAAGTTGTAAGGGCCCAACGGATGAATCAACCGTTTACTTTGATTGCGTTAGACTTAGATTATTTGAAACAAATTAATGACAAATATGGTCATGCATATGGAGATTTGGCAATAAAAGCGGTGGCTGATGTTTTGAAGAAAAATGCCCGTTCAATAGATATTGCCGCTCGCATGGGTGGGGAAGAATTTAATGTCCTTTTGCCGGGGATTGATTCAAAAGGCGGACTTATTGCTGCGGAAAGAATTAGAAGTGCAATTGCCGATTGCAAATTGGAGCAAATCGGACAAATTACTGCCAGCATTGGTGTAGCGACTTTTTGTGAACATTCGAGTAAAATAGACGAGCTTCTTGAAATAGCTGATCAAGCGATGTACGCAGCTAAAAGAAACGGTAGAAACCAAGTTCAAATTGCACAACCGATTACAGAGGGATCTTGGCAAGAAGTAGCGATGAATGCATTTATAGAAATTCTTTCCGGAAAGAAAATTCCGATTCCAAAAGAACTTTCAAAAAGTTTGTGCGAAAAATTGTCTACATCCAAAATAGGCGGAGCTTCTACTCCTAATGAAATCGTTTATTCCATTGCTGATATTCTTGCAACAACCTATAATCCTCTCCATGGAGAAGAAGTTACAAAATCTAAAGTTCAATTATCAACCAGACTTGCCAAGCTTTTTGATTTACCTCCCGAAGAGGTTGATAAATTACGTATAGCCACGTTATTGTACGATATCGGCAATCTAATGCTTCCTCAAAAACTTTTACAAAAAGCAGGACCGTTAACAGAAAATGAAAAAACGGAAATCAAAAAACATCCGGTTATTGCTGCCAGAGAAATTTTAAAACCAATTTCAGAAATACAGGACGTTATTCCTATAATTGAACATCATCATGAAAATTGGGACGGCTCGGGTTATCCGGGGAATGTTTCAGGTGAACAAATCCCGATTGCTTCCCAAATTATTTTGATAACAGACGCCTATTTTGCGCTTATAGAGCCTCGTGCTTATAGACAGGCATTAACTCCTCAAGAAGCTTTAAATGTAATAAAAGAAGATTCTAATAAAAAATGGAATCCATCTTTGGTAAACGAGTTTGTTACTTTAGTTGAAACTGATTTAAAATAGGATAAAAAAACTTTGCACAGATGCGATTTTGTTACCTGCTGATTCTCAAGCAGGTGGGTGAACGCCTTAGCAAATCCGTTTCCCGCTGGCGATTGAATAAATTCAACGGCGGGTATACTTCAATGCTATCAGAGTCGATTCTCCCTTTCGATATAAATGTAGGAACAAAATAGACACCCATGCAAAGCAATATCATTATCACATACGTTTTTAAAAAATTCAAGTGGGTCATTAATTGATAAAATGATTATTAAATGAGACATATTTAACCTACAATTTGAGACTAATGCACAATTAAGAACCCGCATAGGGACATTTCTCTCGAAATCAAAGATTTCGGAGAAAGCAGTCAAAACAAATTTTCTATACTTGTGCAGTGGTCTTCATTTACCCAAAATTCTTTCTTTTTTATCTTGTTTGAGGTAAGGTTAACTTGATTAAGAGGAGAAGAAAAAGATGAGCATATTAGATTCCGTATTGGTACCGATTGTTGGATTTATTGAACATACAATCACTAAAATGGGGCCTTTAGGAGTGTCCTTATTGATGGCGATTGAATCGTGTAATATACCCTTGCCGAGTGAGGCAATTTTACCATTCGCGGGATATTTGGTGAGCAAAGGCGTTATGTCAATCCATATAGCCGCATTTGCCGGTGCATTGGGTTGTGTTTTAGGCTCAATTCCTTCTTATTATTTGGGATATTTTGGTGGCAGACCATTTGTAGAAAAATACGGGAAATGGTTTTTGATAAGTAAACACGATTTGGAAATGGCTGATAAGTGGGAACAAAAATACGGAAACCTCGCATTTTTCATTTGCAGAATGTTGCCAATCGTAAGAACGTTTATTTCACTACCGGCAGGTATTTTAAAAGCAGATGTGAAACAGTTTTTAACTTTCACTTTTCTGGGCTCATTAATTTGGAGTTATCCGCTTGTTTATGTTGGAATGAAGCTTGGCGAACACAGTGAAGTATTAAAAGCTTTTTGGCATAAGTTTGATTTGGCAATTGTGCTTGTCTTGGGGTTTTTAGGTGTATTATATTTGATAAATCATTTTAAACATTTAAAAGAGTCTTAAAGAGCAAAAAGCTCCAACTTTAACTATTGCCCCTAACAGGCATGCGACCGCAGGATTTATCCTCGTCGCAAAAGCCCAGACGTTCACATTTTGGTACAAGGTAAGATTTTAGCCATGGTTCTTCTTTTAAGAGTTCGTCACACATTTTTTTGACGAGAATTCTAATCTCGTACTGCGCTCTTGTGCACAATCTTAAATTCGCCAAATGAATCATTTCTCTCAAATTCAAACTCGCAACCATAGATGAAGCCGCGGCATTCGGCAACACAAATCTTGCGTCTTCGGCGGGGATTCCTGCTTCTGTGAACTCTGAGTAAATACTTGAAATTTCACTCATAAATTTTTCAAATTTATCTTTTAATTCAGGATTTTTTTCAATCGTAGGCGGGATAATATAATCAAACTGACCTTTTTCTTTCACATATCTTTGGGATTTTTGAGAAAAAGACATATGGCGATGTCTTACAAGTTGGTGAGTACAAGCTCTTGAGACATTTGATATGGCAAAACTCACCTGAATATGTTCAATGGTCGAAAAATGCCCCGAAGAAATAACTCTTTCAATCAATGTGAGCATTTTTGATTCATCATCAGTGCTGTTGTAAATATTAATAGGATAATCCGCACTATAGCAGGTTCTGCATGCTGTATAAACAGTTTTCAGCATGTTTTCGGGTTTTGAAATTAAATTCACAACAGGTTTGTTATCAGACATATTTGCTCCTCTAGCTTAATAGTTGCTGTTGGGGTTGCAAGCCCAACCTACGTTATAATAATTAACAAAACAATTATAGCCCATGTTAAACAAGTGGGCTATAATGTAAAAAAATGTTATCAAAAAAAAACGAATTATTTTTTTTGTTCGTAACGTTTTTTGAATCTTTCAACTCTACCTTCAGAGTCAAGAATTTTTTGTTGTCCTGTATAAAATGGGTGGCAGGCGTTACAAATTTCAACTGTAATACCATCTTCAATCGAACCTGTTTCGATTTCGTTTCCACAAACACATTTTACTGTAGTTTTTTTATAATTTGGGTGTAATCCGTTTTTCATTTTGGTTATCCTTTCTGATAAAATTTATTCGGCTTCTTTTATTATATCCACATAAAAATTTCCATGCAAGTATTTTTTAACTTATGTAATACTCATAAATTTTTGTAATACCCTCTTTGAGACTAATTTTAGGTTTCCAGCCCAAGGTTCTAATCTTTGTTGCATCCATTAATTTTCTCGGAGTTCCGTTAGGTTTTGTCTTATCGTAAATAATTTCACCGTCAAATCCGACGATTTCTTTAATCATTTTAATCAAATTTCTTAATTGAATGTCGGTGCCGTCTGTTATATTGACCAGTTCACCGATATCTTTATAATCTTTATTCTGCATCAAGTAAAAACAGGCATCCGCCAAGTCATCCGAATGCATAAGTTCACGATAAGGCGAACCGTCTCCCCACACAATAACTTTGTTGGGATATGCACCGATTTGCTCAAGTGTTTCAACAATTGAATTTTCGTCCTCAAGATTAAGTTTTTCATCCAAGCCCCAACCTAGTTTGTATTTTCCCAAATCCACTTTAATTGTTTTAAAATTCTTATTTTTAAGAAGTTTTGCTAAATAAAACCGTCTCAAAAGCATCGGGAGTAAATGTGCCGTTTCCATATTGAAATTATCCCCTACCCCATACTGGTTTGTAGGCATAGCTGATATAAAATTTGTTCCGTATTGCTCATTGTAATATCTGCAAAGTTTTATCGCCGCAATTTTTGCAATCGCATAAGCCTCGTTGGTACTTTCAAGTTCAGAAGTCAAAAGGCAATCTTCCTTCATCGGCTGAGGAGCGAGCTTTGGGTAAATACAGCTTGAGCCAAGGTTCAAAAGCTTCTTGACGTTGTTTTTATAACTTGCATTAATAACATTTGAGGCTATCATTATATTTTGATAAATAAATTCGGCAGGATATGTTGAATTTGCGACAATGCCACCGACTTTTGCAGCAGCTAAAAAAACGTAGTCAGGTTTTTCTTTTTCGAAAAATTCTTCTACTTGAACCTGATTGCATAAATCAAGTTCAGAGGAATTTCTGGTAATGATATTTTCGAATCCTTCTGACTGTAATTTTCTCATAATCGCCGAACCGACAAGTCCCTTGTGTCCCGCTACATAAATTTTGTCGTGTTTATTCATCTAAAAGCCTTTCTTGCACTGATAGTAAAATAATAAAAATATTTCCTTAAAAATTCAGCTGATAAATTATAAATATTGTCGTCTGTGAAAAAACCGCAAAACCCTTCTCTAAGTCTTGTTAATTCTTTAAATGCGGACTTGTTTGTGTTGAATTTTATGGTTAAATCAAATAATTCCAATGCTCTGTAAAATGCTTTTTCGGCATATTCAGCGTTTCCTTTTTCTTTCCATTTTAAAGCTCTTTCAACTTCGCTGCCGATATTTGCCATTTGTTCGCTAAAACTTAATTCTGCCCAACGACCGTCGGCTAAGTCTTTGTGTTGATAGTTCATTGTTCAATCCTTTGTTTTACAATTTCAGCGATTTTTTGGCGAATTTCTTCATCATCTACGCCTCTTGTTCTATTATTTTGAGCCGGTCGAATATTAATCATTGAGTCAAATTCAAGGAAATCGTCTCCTTTAAGCTCGGGATACAAATTTATCCCCCATAGATTTTCTTGTTTTGAACCATTATTTAATAAAAAAGTTTCCAAATCTGCATGCAAACCTGCATCAATAGCAAGAATATCATTCTCAATGTCTACAACACCTTTAACCATATCGCCAAAGAAATTTTGGGCAATTTCAGCAAGTTCGTTTATAGTAATCGGTTTTTTAATTATTAGCATATTATTACTCCTGCGGAACCAGAACTTCGTAGCCGCCGCTTTTTAAGAAGACTTCTCTTTTAGCTTCTTTCAAATCTTCTGCAACCATCTCTTTTACAAGCATCGGCAAATCATATTTTGGCGTCCAACCTAATTTCTTTTGTGCTTTTGTTGCATCACCCAACAACAAATCGACTTCTGTCGGTCTGAAATAACGAGGATCAACTTCGATAATAGTTTTTCCCGTCGCTTTATTAATCCCTTTTTCGTTAACACCATGACCTTTCCATTCAATATCAATGCCAAGCTCTTTAAATGTCATATTACAAAAATCTCTTATAGTTGTCGTAACACCCGTTGCGAGTACAAAATCTTCAGGTTTATCCTGTTGTAAAACTCTCCACATACCCTCAACATAATCTTTGGCATGTCCCCAGTCTCGTTTTGATTCTAAATTACCTAAATAA
>CAIPUE010000038.1 GCA_903868125.1 uncultured bacterium
TAGTATATTACAATGAATGTAGACCGCATTCATCATTGGATGGAAACATCCCAAAAGAATTTTTGCAAAAGTGTAAGCGAATTGCTTGACTTCTACAGCAATGACACAAAACCATTGCACAAGTATAGAAAATTGTTTTGACTGCTTTCTCCGAAATCTTTGATTTCGAGAGAAATGTCCCTATGCGGGTTCTTAATTGTGCAGTAGCTTATGCCTTGATTGCAACTCGGTATAACGATTAAAGATGGTCATAAAGTAGAATGTCTCTAATTACATTGTGCAATGTTTTTATGCTGAGGTGAGCTTATCATAGAGTTGTAAATCCTCAACTCTTCTGATTGCTTAGTGCTCACCTCTCATTTTTATATGAGAGGTTTTTTTTGTCGATTTTTTACATATTGAGCTTGCGGAAAAATTAAAATTTTCCTCGCAAGCTCCTATGTCCGGCTTAAATCCATACCGCCGGCTATCCCCCAGCCGGTATGGATTTAGCACTTCTTAGGTCGGATTTGAAAAATTGCAAAAAATTGTCATTTTTTGAATTTTTCCGCATCCTCATTCCCTAAGGTCTTTGGACATTTAATAAAACATCTTGAGGGCTAAACGAGTCTTTTATTCCGAAATTCGCATTAGCTAAGAAAAATTCAAGTTTTTCGCCGGATGCAATGTCCAAATTTTCAAAAGGAATACTTATATCAACAACTTTTTGATAAGCCATTTTTATGCTTTTTGTATCCTGCATTGCCCACAATCCGCTCTGCAAAGATTTAGTAAGCCGTATAGGGCATAATTTATTGTTCATCATTGATATTGTCAATTCATTATGAAATTTTTCCCGCATTATCGGAGAAATATTTTCTGTTTTGCTGATTAATCTTACTCGTGATTGTAATTGTTTTTTATCATAATTCCTTAGATAAATGTACATTTGCTGAAGAATTGAAGTTGCTTTTGAGTCATTTTGCAGCGAATCATCCAAATATAACCTTAAATAAAAATTATTTTCGTCTGCTCCGTAATAAACTTTATCAAATAATTTATTTTCCTGTAAAATCGGTCCATCAGGCATCTTTATACAACCTGCGTTTAGCCATTCTTCATTTTTCGAGTCTTCTTTGCCATTTATTATCGGGGATATTGACCTTTTGGGATATTGTGAGGGAGCCGTAAATGTTGAAATAAGCGGCAAATCAAGATATCCTGGGCTTTTAAGTCCCAAATATTTATAGACATTTTTTAAATGTTCTCTGAATAAATAATCGAAAATATGGTCCTGTCCTGAGTCATTCGGCTCCCCATACCACCAGAACCAATCGCTACCCTGAGCCACCATTAGTTCCTTATGAGCCGGCGTTATATTTTTATTATTCGGGTCTGATTTAATAAAACTGTCAAAATCTTCTTTGACTTGTTTCAAATAAGTCCATGCCATATTTTTAACAGGTTCGCCTATCCATAATTGGAAATTTTTGTTTATCCATGAACCCGCATGAATTTTTTTAAGTTCTTTGTGATGCTTTTCTTTGTCTAAATAATCACTTATCAAAACAGTTTCAAGAGTTTCATCTTCTTCAATCATCGAATAAATATTTTTGAGAAATAAGGTACCGTCTTCCATGTAGTTTTCCCAACAATTTTCACCATCCATCGCAATGGTTAAAAGGTGATGTTCATCAGGAGAGGTTTGTAATTTGTTTTGAATGACTTTTATTCTGTCATATAATTCGGTTGCCGCGACTTTAGGATCATGATTTCCATACTCAAAGTTGATTAAATTAGGAAGTACAGAATCTCTGAATATTACTTGAATATCAGAATTTTTAGTTTTATATTTGTAAGTTTTCATCAAGAAATACGGGTCTTCTAAATATCCCCTAAAATCCCTCACAAACTCAAATTTTATTGAATTTGTTAAAATCCCCTCATCAGAAATAGTCCATTGAATGCCTAAATCTTTAAAAAGCTCAAGTTCCTGCGAGCTTACGCAAAGTTCTGAAGGCCAAATACCGCGTGGACGTTTGCCAAAAAGTTCTTCTATTCTATCGAGGGCTGATTGTGTTTGTATTTTTGCATCTTCTGCCATATTAAGATTTGTCAGTGAAGTGTCCACATCGGACAGATTTTTTTGGGCTGATTTAACATCAAGTAAAATAGGCAAAATAGGATGGTAATAAGGACCGGTTGTAATTTCTATTCTTCCCTTTTCTAAAAACTTTTTGTATTTTGGAATTATCATTTTGATAATTTTTCTATGAAGTTCAATTATTGCAACTCTGTCTTTGAGAGTAAAGTTTTTACCTTTGTTCGCAAATTTAACCAATTCAGGAAACCTTGCTTTATGACTTGGGTCAATCCATGCCAGATTAAACCATGCCATGATATCTGAATATTCTTGGTTAGAAAAATCATCTATATTAATTTCCCCGTTTGCAAAACGTTTTTGGTAAAGTTCATCGTAATACTCATGATGCAGAATCATAGTTGAATAATTTGCATCGAAGAAATTATTTAAAATGAATTCTTTATCATCGCTTGTCAATTCGGAACTATCGGTTACAGTAAGTCTTGAATGAATATCATGATAGCCGTTTTCAGCATAATTAACAAAAGCATCCAATAGTACCGGAAGCAAATTAAAATTTAATTTTAGTTTTTTAAAATCATCCATTATCAAAAGCATATCGAGGTAATCTTTTACCCCATGCAAGCGAACCCATGGCATAAGATAATCACTATCAGGATTTAACTGATATAACGGCTGATGCATATGCCAATAAAACGCTATAGATAATTTTTTTCCAACACTCATCATTTATTTCATTATAACAAATTTTCCCCCAAAATGCATAGGTTTTTGAGATATGTTATAATAATTTTTATGAAGATACTTTTTATAACTGATTTATACCCGATAAGTGCCGATGAAAGTCATACCCCGAGAACTTTACATAACTTTGTCTTTGAATGGATTAGGCAAGGGCAACAAGTTGATGTTATAAGACCCAATTTTATTTTTAACAGTATTTTAAGAGGTAAAAAGAATTATTTTGACGGTTTTTACGAATATGAGGGGGTGAAAATTTTCAATGTGAATTATTTTACTCCTTTTTGGTTTGATTTTTTAAAAAAAATCCCCAAAGAATTTGATTTGACGAGTTATGATGTAATCGTTGCACATATGCCATCCGGAATAATTTTTGCAAATAAATTGGCTAAAATTATTAAAACGCCGCTTGTTTGTGGGGTTCATATATCGGATATTGAAGTTTTGAGTAATCCTATTTATAAACTTTATTTCAAAAAACAACTTGAGGAAGCTTACCGAAACGCAAAAAAAATAGCTTGCCGTTCTTTTGTTTTAGAAAAAAAGTTCAAGAAATTAATGCCTGAATTGGCAGAAAAAACCTTTGTCGCACCGTCAGGGGTTAAGTTTCCTAAAGTCTTCTCACCTCTCATCTCTCACTTTTCACCTATAAAAGTTTTAACTTGTGCGAATTTGATTAAGCGAAAAAACATTGATAAATTAATCTTGGCAATGAGGGATTTGGAGGGTTTTGAATTAACGATTATCGGAGATGGTAAGGAATTAAAAAATCTCAAAATGTTGAGTAGGTCTGGCATGCGGATTTCGGCAAGAGCTATGCGCAGAAAGCTCGCCCTAACTAGGGAAACCACGCATTCCCGAGTTGCCGACAACCCAAGACAACTTGCCCGACAACATGATGTAGAGGAAGTAGGGTGCGGTTTTAACAGCACCGACATTAAATTCTTAGGTCGTTTGCCTCACGAAAAGGTTTTAGAGCAAATGCAAACAGCGGATATTTTTATTCTACCGAGCATTAATGAAACTTTTGGGATGGTTTACTTAGAGGCGATGTCATCAGGTTGTGTTACGGTTTGCACGAAAAATGACGGCATAGACGGGATTATCAAAGACGGTGAAAACGGTTTTGTGTGTGAAGCGACATCTGAAAATATAAAAGAAACTCTTTTGAAGATAAAAAACTTTGAAAATATAGAAAAAATAGTTGAAAACAGTCTTGAAACGGTTAAGGAATATTCTCAGGAACTCTGTGCTAAAAATTATTTGGAGCAAATAGAATTTTGCTTACATTAATTGATAATTAATATAACATAAGTGGTTTGTTCTTGGTATAATTAGGGAAAATGCAAAAAGTAAATTGGTAGTAAGGATAAAAATATGTTAAAAGATTTTTTCTTGGACGAAGTAGAAACCGCAATAGAAAATGCGATAAATAATAATAAATTAGGCGAGATGACCAATTATGAAAAAGGAACTCTCTCGGTTGAAAAGCCAAAAAATGCCGAGTTTGGTGATTTTGCCATAAATGTTTCGGCACTGGCTCGATTTGCAAAACTTTCACCGCCTCAAATAGCGAACGAAATTGTGGCGAATTTAACAACGAAAGACTGCGAAATAAACGTTATTGGCGGATTTATAAATTTCAAAGTCGGTTCAGAATTCTTTAAGAGTTTAATCGCAGAAATTTTTACGGAAAAAGAAAATTTTGCCAAGCCCAAAAATATCAAGAAAGAAAAAATTTTGCTGGAATACGTTTCGGCTAATCCTACAGGTCCATTTCATATCGGACATGGGCGTTGGGCTGCCATGGGCAGTGCTTTGGCGAATTTGCTTAAATTTTACGGGCATGAGGTTACTCAAGAATTTTATATAAACGATGCCGGATCTCAGATTAACAAACTTGGTAAATCCCTAAAAATAAGGATTCAGCAAGAACTTGGCGAAACTGCCGATTTTCCTACGGATGAAGTTGAAAGAAAAAATTACTATGCGGGTGAATATTTAATTCCGATTGCAAAAAAATATATCGCAGATGGCTATCAATCTCAAGATGAAGATATTTTAGCAGATTATGCAAAAAAGGAAATGCTGAATTTGCAAAAAGCACTTTTAAAAGATTTTAGAGTCGATTTTGATGTATTTTATTCAGAAACAGATTTACATAATTCGGGTAAAGTTGAAACTTGTGTGAAAAGATTGCAGGATTTGGGAAAACTTTATGAACAAGAGGGAGCAATTTGGTTTAAGTCCTCTGAGTATGGTGATGACCAAGACAGAGTAATAAAAAAAGCGGACGGTGCTAACACTTATTTGACAGCAGATATTGCTTATCATTTAGACAAACTGGAGCGCGGTTATGACCGTTTGATAAATATTTGGGGTGCTGATCACCATGGTTATGTCGCGAGGGTTAAAGCGTCAATTGAAGCTTTAGGCTACAATCCAAATAAGCTGGAAGTGCTTTTGGGGCAGTTGGTTAATCTTGTTATAAGCGGCGAACAGGTCAGAATGGGTAAACGCAAAAATATGGTTACGCTTGATGAATTGATTGAAGAAGTCGGTGTTGATGCGACAAGGTTTTGGATGAGTATGAGAAATATTGATACGACGCTCGATTTTGATATAGAACTTGCCAAAACTTCTTCTGATGAAAACCCTGTTTTTTATGTTCAATACGCGTATGCCAGAGCTTGTTCTATTTTGAGAAACGCAGTTACTGAAAAAATTGATATTGAAACGGGTAACAAAACTCCTGCGCTAATCTCTAAGGAAGATTTATTAGCATTATCACAAAATTATGATAAAAATATTTTGGCTCCGATTTTTGAAGAGGAGGAAACACTCAACAGTGCAAGAAAATTAATGCTGAAACTTGAAGAATATAAATCTTTAATCCAGTTTTCGGTTCAAAACCGCTTGGTTTATACTATTTGCAGATATGTTCAAGAGCTTGCGACTGATTTTCATTCATTCTACACCGTTTCAAGGGTAATCACAAGCGATATGGCTATGATGAAAGCGAGATTGGCACTTGTTTTGGCAACAAAAACAGTTATACAAAATGCCCTTACCCTAATTGGTGTAACGGCTCCTGAAAAAATGTAAAAATGAAAAAAGAAACAATTAAATCAACCATATTTTATATAATTTTTTTCTTGTTTGTTCTTGCCTTTAGCACAACAGCGACGAATTATGATTATGATTTATGGGCAAGATTAATCGCAGGAATGGGATTTGTCCAAACAGGGCACGTACTAAAACAAGATTTTTTATCTTATACACCCACCCATACTTGGTTTGACCACGAATGGGGCAGCGGGGTAATTTTTTATTTAACCCAGCATTTTTTCTCGAGCGCAGGATTATTATTTTTGCAGGCAATATTAACTTTTTCAATATTTTTTGTAATTACAAAAGTCGTCAAATTAAGGAACGAAAGTACTTCGGCATATAATTTTCTGTTTTATTATCTTGCCTTTATTGCAATGAGCTACATGATAGGTGCACCTGTACGCTGTCAGATGTTCAGCTTTTTGTTCTTCGCTATATTTATATATATTCTGGAATTGGCAAGAAAAGACAACAACAAACCATTATGGCTACTACCGGTTTTAATGCTCGTTTGGAACAATCTTCACGGAGGTTGCGTTTCAGGAATTGGACTGATTGTTCTGTATATTGTCGGCGAATTTTTAAACCGTAAACCGATAAAAAAATATATTTATCCTCTAATTGCAACAATTTTGGTTTTACCGATAAATCCGTGGGGATTTGAATATATAAATTTTTTGGTGCATGCAAACACGATGCAAAGAGCCGAAATAAGTGAATGGTGGGGACTTTTTTCCACATATTTCATGTTTAAATACATGAAATTTAAAATATTCGCACTGGTAATAATTTTGGTTGAACTTGGTGTTGTTTTAAGACAAATTATATCTAAGAAATTTTATTTTGATAAGACAAAGTTTCTTGTGCTTGCCGTAACAATGTATTTGGCAATAGCACATGTAAAATTAATTCCTATGGCTGTAATAGCTATAGTTTGTTTTCTTTATGACGATTTTTATACAGCATTTAATTTTTTAACAAACAATATATTTAATAAAATATCAAATATTAAGGACATAATACTTTATGGGCTTATCTTGATTTTTGCGATTTCGAATATTAATGCAAAAGCTTTTCAACCTTTGTTGGATTGGTCTCGATACCCTGTTTTATCAGTTGAATTTGTTAAAATAAATCAGATTAAAGGGAATTTGTTGTTAAGTTTTGGCTTGGGGAGTTATGCGAGTTATAAATTATATCCGAACAACAAAATTTATGTTGACGGAAGATATGAAGAAGTTTATTATGATGACTTGTTACCCTTATTGAATAAATTTTATCTTGTTAAACCGGGTTGGGATGAAGTTTTAAAGAAATATCCGCCTGATGTTATGATTATAGAAAAATTTTATCCAATTTCAAGAGTTTTGGAAAAAAATAAGGAATGGAAAGCTGTGTTTGAGGATAATTTCTTTATAGTTTTTGTTAAATCAAAAAATGCTCGAGAAACCTATAAAAAACCGTCTTTAGACCTGAACTACTATAAAAAGACCATTTTTGACACTGATATAAATTTCGTGTTACAATCCAAACATGAATGAAATCAATAAAACTAATAAGGCATTAGAATATACTTGTATTTTTGGTGGCGGCGCCGTCCGAGGAGTTTCTTATGTGGGAACTTTAAAAGCGCTTGAAGAACTCGGGATTTGTGCAAACACTATCGCAGGTTCTTCTGTTGGCGCGGTTTTATCGGGGCTTTTGGCTGTTGGTTATACGGCTGATGAGATTAAAGAAATATTCATGCAGATAAATTTTGAATTGTTCAAAGATATTCATTTCGGCTTTGGGAAAGATTTTGCGCTTAGTAAAGGTGGAATTTTTCTGGATTGGTTGAGGGAATTAATCGAAACAAAATATTATGGTGAAAGATATGAAAAAGGTAAAAATAAACCGATTACATTCGCTGATTTGGAGAAAAATTTTATCGTTATTGCTACCGATTTAACTAATTTTAAATATAAAGAATTTTCAAGATTTGAGACTCCTGATTTTGAAGTTGCTTGTGCCATTAGAATTTCGTCTACAATGCCTGGGTTGATGAAGCCTGTAGAGGTAAACGGTTCTTTGTTGGTGGATGGGGACTTACAAAAAAGCTGGCCTTTGTGGAGGTTATCAAAAAATCTTTGTCCGGATGAATCGAGAATTCTTGAATTTAGACTTGAAGGTGATTACGAGGGCAAGGGGCAAAATGCTATCAATTTTATGAACACTATTTATAGCTGTGTAACCTCGCTTGCTACAGATTTCATTATTGAAGCCTATGGAGACCGTGATAAGTTTGATTATGTAAAAATAAACACGGGTTCAATTATTGTGGTTGATTTTAATATGCCTAAAGAAAAGCGCGAAGAGCTTATGAATATTGGTTATCAGCAAACAATTGATTATTTTAGTTCGTTTTTGCCTGATAAAAAGAAAAATCTGGTGAAATTTTATCGAGATATATCAGGTCAACTTTGCAAAATAAAAACATGTATTGATGCAAATAAGATTAGGCAGGCAAAAGAAGAACTCGGTGTCTTATATATGAACATAAATCCTGCCAAAAAATTTATTGATATACAATTTTTTAATGAGATTGAGGAATTTAAGAAAATTTTTCTCTTAAATATTATTTCCGCACCGTTTTTCGGAATAAATTCTTTAAAACATTCCAATATTGTTAAATCTAAAATAAACTCGGTTTTAGTTCAATTTGAAGAACGCATTGCGGAACTTGAGAGTTATGCTTTTAACTCCAAGTCGGAATAGCAATCAATTCTGCTTTGAAGTAGACAAACAAAGAGGCGGGCTAAAAAGTTACTTTTTAGCCCGCCTCTTTGTTTGTCTTTTACCCTCTAAAAATTAATCTTCCGTTTTAGCAGGTATTCTCATTGTATAGAATGAACGCCATACAAATATAACTGCGATTAAGAAGAATACTGCACCGGCAATGTGTGAGTATTTATTAAACGCAGGTGAAATTGCAATCTCCATAGCTAACAAACCGAACAAAGTCGTGAACTTAATAATCGGGTTCATAGCAACAGATGAAGTATCCTTGAAAGGGTCGCCGACGGTGTCACCGATTACGGTAGCATCGTGTAATGGAGTTCCTTTTTCTTTCAAATCGACTTCAACGATTTTCTTAGCGTTATCCCAGCATCCGCCCGCGTTAGCCATAAATACAGCTTGGAACAGACCGAAGATTGCTATTGCAATCAAGTAGCTTACGAAGAATGCTACAGGAGCATTGTTTCCGTGAAACGGTGCTGATGAAAAAGCAAATGCCAACGCAAAAGAGAACAACGCTATAAATATGTTTATCATACCTTTTTGAGCGTACTGTGTACATATTTTAACAACCTCTTTCGAATTCGCAACGTTAGCCTTTTTAGTACTTACATCATCAAGTTTAATATGTTTTCTGATGAATTCAACCGCAGAATACGCACCGGTTGTAACCGCTTGCATAGACGCACCTGAAAACCAGAATATAACCGCACCACCTGAGATAAACCCAAGAAGTGAGTAAGGATTCAATAAGTTTAAAATAGCTTCAGGTTGGATTCCCAATGTATCTTTGATTACAAGAATCAAAGAGAAAATCATTGTTGTCGCCCCAACTACCGCAGTACCGATAAGAACCGGTTTTGAAGTAGCTTTAAAAGTATTTCCGGCACCGTCATTTTCTTCCAAATACTGTTTAGCATTTTCGAAATCAGGAGTAAATCCGAATTCTTTCTCTATTTCTTCTTTAACATTAGGAATTTCTTCGATTAGAGATAACTCATAAACTGATTGAGCGTTATCCGTAACAGGCCCGTAGCTGTCTACAGCGATTGTAACAGGACCCATTCCCAAGAAACCGAACGCAACCAAGCCAAATGCAAATACAGATGGATAAATCATTGCGATGGCAGGGATATGTAAACTTGCAAGGTATGCCATACCCATCAAGAATACGATTACCATACCAATCCAGAATGCAGAAAAATTACCTGCAACAAGTCCTGAAAGGATTGTTAAGGAAGCACCGCCTTCGCGGGATGCTCTAACAACTTCTTCAGTGTGCAATGCTTTTGGACTAGTAAATATTTTCGTAAATTCCGGAATCAATGCCGCACCCAAAGTACCACAAGAGATGATTATTGATAACACTAACCATAAATTGTGTCCCAAGTGAGCCAATTGCCAGTAGCTTACGCCGAATGTCATTAAGATAGACAAGATTGAAGTTAACCAAATCAAGTGAGTCAAAGGTGCTTCAAAATCGAATTTTTTTGCTTTTGCATAAAGAACGCTGTCAACAGCTCCGTTAATCCAGTAAGCAACAACTGAAGTAACAATCATTAAGAATCTCATTGTGAATATCCAAGTCAACAAAGGAACTTGGTACTCTTTGAATACGCCAAGAAGAATGAAACTAACTAACGCAACCCCTGTTACACCGTATGTTTCAAACCCGTCAGCCGTAGGACCGACTGAATCACCTGCATTGTCACCGGTACAATCAGCGATTACACCAGGGTTTCTAGGATCATCTTCTTTAATACCGAATTGGATTTTCATCAAATCTGAACCGATATCAGCGATTTTTGTGAATATACCACCTGCAACACGAAGTGCAGATGCGCCTAAAGATTCACCGATTGCAAAACCGATGAAACAAGCTCCTGCCAAGTGCCCAGGGACAAATAACAAGATTATTAACATCATAATAAGTTCAACAGATACCAATAAAACACCGATACTCATACCAGCTTTTAAAGGAATGTTCATCATTTTAAGAGGTTCACCTCTTAGTGCAGTAAATGCAGTTCTTGAGTTAGCAAGTGTGTTCATTCTGATACCGAACCAAGCAACTGAGTAAGAACCCAAAATACCGATTACAGACCATCCCAAGATTGTGCCAACTTCGTATAATCCCATTTTTTGTAACCCACCGAAGTAAAAGGCTATACATAGACCGATTAGCACTTCCAGTGCGATAAGGAATTTACCTTGTTGAATAAGATAAGTTTTGCAAGTTTCGAAAATCGTGTCGCCAACATCTGTCATAGATGAGTGTGCTTTGATTTTTCTAACTTTCAAGAATTCTACGAACCCGAAAAACAAGCCGATAACAGAAACAAACATACCAACCAATAATAAGTGGTAACAGGAAACTCCCATACCAAATAAATTGAAAGTTGTTGTGTCAGCTTGGATTTTAGGAACGACTAATGCTGCTTCATTCGCCAATGCGGGAGAAGCGACAAAGAACAATGACAAAACTGTTGCCAATATTGCTCCTTGAGTGAATCTTTTTTCCATAATAATACTCTCCTTTAAACATAAAGTTTGTTTTTACAAAGATATTATATTTCTAAAATGAATAAAATCAAGAAATTTACAATAAATTAAACCGAATGGAGGGGGGAGCGAGTGAAAAGGGAACAAGGAACAAGGAACGGTGAACGGTGAACAGAAGGCAACAAGCCCAAAAAGTCGAGTAGGTCGGTGCGGTTAAATCCGCACCCTACTGCTGAAATTGTTTTAATGTCGTCTTGTCAGCTAGTATACAAATTCCTAGGATTAAAAATACTTATTCCAAATTTCTACTGTAAACTCTAGCCCTAACTTTTTTAATCTTGCAAATATTGACACATCTTGAACTGGATCTGATATCAAAGTGTTACAATTATTGCCAAATTTATTAAGGCGGGATAGCAATCCCGCCTGCTACAAGAGAATTTAAAGTAGGTCGGGCATTCCTGCCCGACAACAAAAAGTAGATTTTAAATCCAAGACGGCGGGACGGCAATCCCGCGACAATGGTATAATATTAAATTTTTGTCATATCAAATCAAAATCGATATTATTCTGTTTACTGTTTACCCTATGACTTCATGTCCTTTTGACTTGATTTCTTGCGCTAATTTCACAATAAACTCATCAATAGCAAAAACTCCGATTTGACCTTTGCCGCGCGCACGGATTGCAACTGCGTTAGCTTCAATTTCTTTATCACCGATTACGGCAACATAAGGAATTTTTTTATCTTGAAGTGCCTCTCTAATCTTATAATTCATACTCTCGGAGCGGTCGTCAAGTTTTACTCTTATACCCTCAGCATTGAGTTTTTCGTAAACTTTTTGCGCAAAATCTGTGTGTTTTTCATTGCTAATCGGAACGATACAAACCTGAGTCGGAGCAAGCCATGTCGGGAAAGAACCTGCATAATGCTCAATTAAAATCCCCATAAATCTTTCCATTGACCCAAAAATTACGCGGTGTAACATAATCGGCGTTTTAAGCTGACCGTCGCTGTCCTGATATTTAATCCCGAATCTTTCAGGAAGATTAAAATCAAGCTGAATTGTCGCACCTTGCCAAGTTCTACCGATTGCATCTTTCAATTTAAAATCTATTTTAGGCCCGTAGAAAGCTCCGTCACCTTCATTAATTTCATATTTCATGCCTTTAACATCAAGTGCTTTTTTCAAACCCTCTTCTGCCTTGTCCCAATTATCAATTGTTCCAACGTAACTTTCAGGACGGGTGGAGAGTTCCACATCAAAAGTCATGCCAAACATTGAAAGCGTATCAGAGACAAAGTCAATAATAGCATTAATCTCATCAATCAATTGTTCAGGTGTACAAAATATATGTGCATCATCCTGCGTAAATCCTTTTACACGGCTGAGTCCTGCCAATGCACCGGAACGCTCGTTTCTGTAGACTGTTCCAAGCTCAGCCAAACGAAGCGGCAACGAACGATAAGAATATCTGTTTGCCTGATAAATCAAAATATGGAACGGACAGTTCATTGGTTTTAAAACATATTCTTGGTCTTCATCCTGAATAAAATACATATTGTCGCGGTAGTGCGAAGTATGACCGGAAATATCCCAAAGGTGAGATTTCGCAATATGAGGAGTATTCACAATCTGATAACCGCGTTTTCTGTGTTCACAACGCCAGTAATTCTCGATTTCCTCTCTTACAGTTGCCAAATTAGGGTGCCAAAGCACCAATCCGCCTCCAACTTCTTCTCGTATTGAGAACAAATCAAGTTGGGTTCCGAGTTTTCGATGGTCTCTTTTTTCAGCTTCTTCTAAAAAGTCTAAATGCGCTTTCAAATCATCTTTTGTCCAAAACGCGGTAGCATAAATCCTTTGAAGCATTTTGTTTTTTTCATCCCCGCGCCAGTAAGCACCCGCAACCTTTAAAAGTTTAAACGCTTTTATGTAGGTGGTATTTGGAACATGAGGTCCTGCGCACAAATCATTAAATAAAAAGTTTCCAGACTTATCCTTCGTCAAATAAAGAGTCGGATTGTCATTTTTGTGTTCTTCAAGCAGTTCTGCCTTATAAATTTCGCCTTGGGACTTAAATTCAGAAATTTTAACCTCAACATCTTCAATCAAATATTGTTCAAAAGTAAGGTTTTGTTTAACTATTTCAATCATTTTATCTTGTATTTTAACCAAATCGTCTTCGCTGAAAGCATGTCCGTCTGTCAGGTCAAAATCGTAATAAAACCCGTTTTCAATCGACGGTCCTATCGCAAGCTTAGCTTGCGGAAACAAACTTTGAACTGCCTGCGCCAAAATATGCGATGTTGAATGTCTTAAAATATGTAATGACTCGTTATTTTTTTCCATAAAATTCCCTTTTTTATCTCTCTTAACTTATTTATAGCACTTCCAAATAATAATTACAAATATTTTTTTTTGATGTAAAGTGATAGTATGCTAGACAGATATGAAAAATACTTGGATTTAATCGGAAGTCATTTATTACAAAAATATTTTGAAAACCAAAAAGAGTACTTGCATTGCAAGGAGGGATGTTCACACTGTTGCGAAAGCGGAGAATATCCTTTTACAAGCCTTGAATTTCAATATGCAATGGTTGGTTACAAAGCTTTGAGTGAAAAAGAAAAAGATATTATTCAAAAAAAAGTTAAACAAATAAAAATAAATAAAGAAAAATCAACTAAAGAAAATTTTATGCATGAATGTCCGTTTTTGATAGATAAAAAATGCAGTATTTATAAATACCGCGGAATAATCTGCAGAACACACGGGTTACTGTATTTTATTACTGATAAAGACGGCAACTCCAGAAACAAAATGCCTCACTGTGTAAATCTCGGGCTGAATTACAGTAATGTTTATGATGAGAATATTGGAATGATTTCTGATGAATTATGGGCAAAAAGCGGAATAAAAAATGAACCCGTTGCTTATAATCTCGGACTCAAAGCCCTATGCAGCAATAGTGTCACAAAAGAACTTGAGCTTGATTTTGGCGAGGCAAAAGCACTCATTGAATGGTTGTAATAATTCAGGTAAATAAAATTATGTCCCTACGAGGCGAGGGGTTCTTAGGTTGAATTTTTTGAGGGAACGAAGCAATCTTGTTCGCTTTTTGTAACCTTATGTAAAGAAAGTACCCCAATCTTTAAAGTTTTTTGCTAATACAGCCGAAAAATTATTTGTGAGCAAAAAACAATAGTTGTTGAAAGGGATATGTATGTTGAAGAAAATCGAATTACCTACAAATAATATTTATGCAGGTGTCGAATTTGTATTAAGAGGAGCAAAAAAACGCCGTTCTATGGCAATGGCGACAGCAAAAATGCTTAATTCAGAAGCAGGTATTAAAACAAGACTTGTTGCGATTAAGTAGGAAGATAGTTGAGTCTCTGGTGAGAGTTTTCGGCGGATTTGCAAAGCAAATCCGCCTTTGTATTGACCCACATGGCAATATTAAAAAATGTAAAGTCGAATTTTATGCCTAAAACCCTTGTCAATCAATGTTATTACAAAATGAAGACGCTTTTGTCATAAACTCCACTAGCAAAAAATATTTTTAGAGTTTTTAATACATGTAACACATTATATTTTAGTAGGGGGTAACAATAAATGAGAATAATTAGAAATATAGCAGTGATAGGTTTCCTTTTATCATCAGCATCTTGGGTAAAGGTAACCCCCAAAGGAATCAGGCAATTCCATCAGTACTCAAGAATGGAAAAACCTGAAAAACGTATCAGGGATGGATTGTTTTTCTCCCAAAGAACAGAAAATTTACACGGCAGGGCAAAAATCAATTAGAGATAGTCTTAGAATAATTGCAAACGCAACTAAAAAACTTGCCAAAATAAAAAAGTAAGGTATGGATTTCACAGCACCTATATAAGGTTCAAAGGAGATAGCAAATGGGTACAGGTTTGAAAATAGCCACAGCATTAATGTTTGCAACAATAATGACTGGACCGGTTATATCAGAATTAGGTAATGAGGATGCAGAAAAATTCAAAAAATGACAATTTTTTGCAATTTTTCAAATCCGACCTAAGAAGTGCTAAATCCATGCCGGCTGCGGGATAGCCGGCGGTATGGATTTAAGCCGGACATCGGAGCTTGCGAGGAAAATTTTAATTTTTCCGCAAGCTCAATACTAAAAAAAGGCTGACTTACCAAACCAGCGCTAAAAACACAAAACCGATACATTGGAGCCTGGATGGTAACCCCGTGAGTGATTCTTTTTTTCACGAAAACCCGATTAAAGTAAAACCGGACAGTCTTGCAAAAGTCATAAAAAAAATAAAAACCGCAGGTAAGATGCGGATTTAATTGCAACTATTTACCCTCAAAAATATTTAAGCTATAATCAAGCTATGGCAGAGATGATTAATATTGAAAATATAGTCGAAAGAATCAGAGAAATTCTTGATGATGAAAACATTCAACAGCTTACAGAAGAATTGAATGGTTATCACTCTGCGGATTTAGCTGATATTTTTCCCGAGTTGAAGTCAGAAGAACGACTTTTGTGCTTTAAGCATATTGAGGAAGAAAAAGCCGCAGATATGATTGAATATTTATCTCCGCAGCTCCAAGTGGAACTTTTGGGTGATATTGATGAAGAATTGGCTTCGAGAATTATCTCAAAATTGCCTCACGATTCTGCCGCGGACGTTTTGGGAGATATGGAAGATGACGACAGCGAAACTTATCTTGATAAATTACCCGATAAATTTTCAGCGGAAGTCCGAGAACTTTTGACCTATAACGAGGATACAGCCGGCGGGATTATGACTCCTATGGTAATGACTGTTAATGTTGAGATGACGGTCGAAGAAGTTTTATCTCATATTCGGGTGCAGGCAGAACAAGATAACATAGAGCTTTATTATATTTACGTTTTAGATAAGCAAAACCACCTTTTAGGAGTTGTTTCCCTGCGAAAACTTTTAACATCGCCGGTTCATCAAAAAGTAGAAGATATAATGATTAAGGATATTGTAAAATTACACGTGGATGATTTTCAGGATTATATCGCGGATGTTTTTATGAAGTACCAATACAATGCATTGCCTGTTGTTGATTTATATAACAGATTAAAAGGGATGATAACTTGGGATGACGTTCAAGATATCGTTGAAGAAGAAACCACCGAAGAAATATATACATCTTCGGGGATTTCCACCGATGTAGTTGACGAAGACGAAATTTTGTCGGGGAATATTTTTAAGGCAATTCGTGCAAGAACACCTTGGCTTTTTATAACTTTAATCGGCGAATTTATTGCGGTAAAAGTAGGAAACCACTTTGGGGCAACACTCCATGCCGTACCTATTATTGCAATTTTTATGCCGCTATTGGCTGGCTTAGGCGGGAATATCGGTACGCAAAGTATTACACTTATGGTTCGTGGGCTTTCCACAGGTCAGGTAACTTTAAGTTCAGCAATGCGTCATATTGTGAGAGAAACATTTGTCGGATTATTTATCGGTACGCTTTTTGGAGTAATGGTAGCACTTGTTACTTGGGGCTGGCGAGATAATATTTACCTTGGGCTTGTCGTCGGGCTTTCCATGCTTATAAATATGACGATGGCAACAATTGTGGGAACATTCACGCCGTTTGCGCTAAAAAGCTTCAAGGTAGACCCCGCAGTCGCATCAGGTCCGGTAATCGCAACCACAATAGACATTATGGGGCTTGCTGTTTACTTTACCCTGGTTACGATATTTTTAGTTAAGATTATGTAGATGATTGGTTTAAGAGTTGGAAATTGGATATAAAAAAATGTTAATATCGAGTAGCGTTCAAAGCATAACCGCAAGAGAAGGAAAGTTGGAAAATGCCTAGTTCAAATAACCAAACAACGCCGCTAAAAAGAGAAATATTAGTCAGAATTATAAAAGCATTTTTGAAAGAAAATTTTGAAGAAAACGTTCGGCTAATCCCTTACGAAATGCGACCAAAAGGTTGTGAAGTACCTTTCAGATGTTGTGTTTACAAAGAAAGAGCAATTATAAAAGACCGAACAATAGCAGGATTAGGGATTTCAATCGAAAATGATGACGAACAAACTCTTTTATCTACTTACGCAAAACAAGCACTATCAAGGGAGACCCCCGATGAAAACACGCTTACGGTGCTTGAAGCCGCTTGCAAAGGATGCGTTCCAAGCAGAGTTTTTGTAACAAACCTTTGTCAGGGTTGTGTCGCAAGACCCTGTGTGAGTGCTTGTACTTTCGGCGCAATAAGCATAATAAAAGGTAAGTCAGTCATTGACGGTAAAAAATGTGTAGGGTGTATGAAATGCGTTAAAGTTTGTCCTTATAGCGCAATTGTTAAAATAAAAGTACCTTGCGAAGATTCTTGTCCCGTATCTGCAATCGCAAAAGATAAAAACGGAAACGCAAAAATAGATTTTGTAAAATGCATCAGTTGTGGAAAATGCGTTAAGGCTTGCCCATTCGGAGCAGTTCATGAAAAAAGCCAAATTATTGATGTCTTACAATATATTAAATCAGACAAAAAAGTAATCGCAATGATTGCACCTGCAATTATGGGACAGTTGCCCTGCACACCCCAACAGCTTCATTATGCGATTAAGCAAACGGGGTTTGATGAAGTTTACGAAGTCGCTCAAGGTGCCGATATTACGATAAAACATGAGGCTGAAGATTTTGTAGAGCGGATGGAACGCGGTGATGAATTTATGACAACCTCCTGTTGCGCAGGATATAACGAACTTGTTACCAAACATTTGAAAGAAATGAAACCATTTGTATCCCACACAAAAACCCCGCTTTATTACACGGCAGAAATAGTTGAAAAAGAACATCCCAAAGCGATTAAGGTATTTTTCAGCCCTTGCGTTGCAAAAAGAAAAGAGGCACAATTAAACCCAAGCATTGATTATGTAATCAGCTTTGAGGAATTGGGAGCCTTGCTAATTGCTATGGAAATAGAGGTTTCAACCTGTAAAGAATTAGTGTTTAAGAATCAAGCTTCAAAAGAAGGTCGGGAATTCGCACTTTCAGGAGGAGTGGCAAGAGCAGTTGAGTCGCTTATCGAGGAGGATATGATATTTAAAACTCATCACATAAACGGATTAACGAAAGAATCAATCCGTGAGCTGAAAAAATATGCCAAAAAGGGCGAATGTTCTTTGGGAAATTTAATCGAAGTTATGGCATGCGAAGGTGGCTGTATCGCAGGGAATTCAACAATGAACTCACTAAAAAAGGCGTTTAAACAAATTTCGGATTATGGTGAAAAAACGAGGCTTGAAAAGTCGGAAAGTTAAGAGTTAAATCCCTGTAATTACTCCATATCTTTATTTACAAATTTGTAATAAGTCTCCATCGCACTATCTTTAGCCAATTTGTAAAAATCTTTCGGAATTAATTCCTTGTACAAATCGCTTCTTTTACCTGAGTATTCTCCAATAATTTTAGTATATTTTTCTAATTCTTTTTTATTTAAACCGGCGGCATAAGCCTTTGTTTTAGCATCTGTACCTGATGGTCTTATTTCAATAAATTTATTATCAAATAGTAAATAAGTACCGTCTCCGACAAATTTTATTGCTTTTAAATTCGAAAAATTCAATTCTTCAAAAGTATCATTTAGAATTTTTTTGGCTTGTTCTAAATTGATTATTTTACATTTTAAAGCAAGCGCAAGCGCGAGGTAGAATAAATCATTTTTAGTCCGTTTTTTTTCACCTTCTTTTCTTGCCTCATTTAATTTTTTAATGTCCGGCTCAGATTCATTGTAGTAGGAAATATCTACTCTTGTATCAAATTTAGCTTTAATATCATTACTTGCGAGCACCTCAACAAAATACTGCGATAATGTTTTTTCTTCTTGTTCAAGTTGCGCAACAAGAGCGGAGGAAACTATTATAGCCTCAGTCGCACTTTTCTCTCTCATCGCAACAGCTTCACAACCGGATTTGGAACATATTAATTCTTCAGGCCCCATAATCATTCCGCCAGATTCTTCCCCTGCAAACAATAATCTGGGATTGACACCCAAGTTTATACGATTTGAAAAAATGTCACTTAAAATTATTTCTTCAAATGGATTATTTTTTATTTTCGCTTCGACTTTTTTCATAATATTGGCAATTTCCTTAAACCCAACAGGAACATTAATAACTCTAACGCCATTGTTTCTAGCCCATTCATCCCAAGAAAGTGATGAAGCCGTGGTTTTAATCATAAATTGTGGATATTCGTCCCACATACACATTTTTTTAAGCTGTTTTGCACGAAAATCAATAAGCATTAAGAATGCCTGATTTGCGCTGTAAACTGTTAAAACTCTATCTTCAAACAATTTAATATACTCAATACCGGCTTCTTTAAGTTTGTCAATATTTTTAGCGCTTTCAATTTGGGTCACCGTAAGTCGGTCATGATCGGGATCAGTTATCAAAATAACCGTATTAATAGGATAGTCTGCCAATTTTTTATCATAATGCAGTGAATTTATGACAGGAAAATACTTTTCGCCATTTTCTTTTGTACAAAGAACCGTGGCATCAACTGAATAATCATAAAAACCTTTATGCCCCTTATAATCGACATCATATTTACCTATTGAGTGAAAAAACGGATCTTCTTCGATATCTAACCAATCAAATTTTTCGCTCACACCCAATTTTTTTAAAACCCGACTAAGAGTCCTATAAGCACTTCCGCCGACATTTTCAATAACCACCTTATTGCGTAATTTTTCTATTAAATCCATACTTACGCCTCTTGCAATCCCTGTTTTTAAATAATCAAGATATAAGTCAATACCGTCATCTAAAAGCTCCATTGATTTTTCATCAATAAGCGGATTATTAGCAGCGGCAAACTTTATTTCATAAGTACCGTTTTTTTCTGTTTCCTCAAATATTTCTCTTATTTTATTTACGAACTCCATTGATTCTTCAGGTAAATATTGTCCGCCTTGAGAATTTAAATCTTTTGTCGCATTTTTAACAGAGATACCATGGCTTGAAGTTATGTATTCACCGCCCAAAAGTCCTAATTTGAAAACCAAAAATGAAGCAAGCCAGATAGGAATAGTTTGTTTCCCAACGGGGACGAGGGTTTTTATACCATACGCCGCCTGAACTCTTACGATTGCATCCAAATACAACTCTGAATTATACCGAACTTCTCTTGCGGCTAATTTTGTAGGATTTTTATATTTTTTTTCTTTTATAACAAGGGCTTTAGCAACCGTTGCAAGCGTAATACCTATTAAATTTATAGGAAATCTTGTATCTTGAGGGAATAAAATATTTTGAGGGCCTCTAATACCTGCGGTTGAAATTTTTGCCTCTTTCTCATAATTTTCAAACCACTCTAAAAGATTAAGCCCTTCGGGATTTTTTTCTTTATCATATTTATAAAAATGTTCCCGCTTCAATATAAATGTGAATTCCTCCTTGTTAGTCAAATCAATTAAATTCAACTTTTTTATATATTCCGGCGTTTTATCCAGAACATTTTGGAATAATTCTTTCTCTAACTCGCAAGAAGCCATATTAATGAAGTCTTTTACCATTATTCACACCTTTCGATATTGAGACTAATGCACAATTAAGAAAAAACAAATTTTCTATACTTATGCAGTGGTCTTATATTATAAATATAGCACAAATTTTTTTTTTATTATATAATTTTACCAAAGAAAGTTGGGTATAGATGGCTACTAAAGTAGAACTTACGGACAAAGAAAAAACTGAAAAAATTAAAAAATATATGACGAGAACAGTCGAAGATTTCAATTGGTTCAGAATATTGTGGCAATTTTTGGTTACCAAAATGTGGTATGGATTAAGTTATCACTTTATTTACCGACTAGAAGTGTATGGCAGAGAAAACATTCCGGAGACAAATGATTATGTTGTAGTCGGAAACCATCTTTCAACACTTGACCCGCCGTTAGTTTGTAATGTTATGAAACATCCCGTCGCGTATATGGCAAAAAAGGAATTATTTTATCATCCTTTTATCAAGGTTATGCTTGATTGGCTAGGTTCATTTGCTGTGGATAGGGAAAAAGTCGGGCTTTCAACAATCAAAACAGCCAAATCAATAAGAAATACAAAAAGGTGGGTATTAGGACTTTTCCCTCAAGGAACAAGAGAAAAAGGCAATGAAATTCACAAAGTAACAAAAGGTTTTGTAGGACTGGCTCAAGCCACAAAATGCAATATTTTACCGATAGGTATTACAGGGACAGATAAGCCTAAAAAAATACCTTTTACTGGCAAAATAATTGTAAGAATAGGGCCAATTATTCCACTTTCAGACAATTCTGATGAAATGTTTGACAAATGGATAGAGGCGGTTCAGGAACTGACCGGATTTAAATACGTTCCGGATGAAGAATGAAGCATGAAGTGTTAAGTATTAAGAATAACAGGGGGTAAAAATGCGTTGGGCAAGGAAAGAAGAAAAAAATTATGCCAGACGGTATGCAAATGAATATCATATTTTAAGAGCATTATTTCAAGGATTTACAGTTTACATTATGTCGTATCCTTTTTTTAAAATTATATATAATATAACAAAAGAAGGAGTAGAAAATATTCCAAAATCAGGAAGTTATATTTATGCAGGGAATCATGTTTCTATGTTCGATCCTTTGTTTGTCTCTTATGCGATTGGAAAACCGATTGTTTATATGGCAAAAAAGGAGCTTTTTGAGATGAAAAAACTGGGTTGGTGGATAAAAAGACTGGGAGCTTTTTCTGTTAATCGTGATAAGCCTGAAATTGCTACTTTTAAGACCGTCAGGGAAGTTTTTAAAACCACATGGTCTATGGGCATTTTCCCTCAAGGCGGGATAAAAGAAAATCAAAAAATAGAAAATATCGAACGAGGTTTCGTGGTCATCGCTAAAAACGCAAAAGCGGATATTATTCCCGTTTCCATAGTCGGATTTGAGGGATATAGCAAAAAACCGTTTTCACAGAATATTAGAATAGTAATCGGAACGCCTATTTCTTACAAGCTTTCGATTGAAGAAATTATCCAAGAATGGTCAAAACAAATTTGCAAAAATACAGGATTTGAAAACTGCATGCAATATAAGCAGACGGAAGTTATACAGACCTGCGCTTAGTTAAGCAAAAAAGGGAGGAACTTCTATATTTTTAAGGTTTTTGAATTGAAATTGCCGTACAAACTTCGTCCCTTGAACTGAGGATTTGGGGTTTTTATGGTTGAAGTTTTGCTTAGCGGCTGTTCGTTTGATTTTTCGGTAGCAATAGGTTTAACGCCCTGAGCTAAGTCAGGATTTTGCTTTATTTTTTTATTGTACAAATACAGTCCCGCCTTTTCACCCAACCATGGAAAAAGTTTACTTGAAAGATATTGAAGACCTGCACCCAAAATAATATAAGGAATCATTTCTTTCGGCTTCAACTTTGCCCCTGAAACCAATGCCCCTACAGCGATACCCTCTAATCCACCGGTGATTAAGCCCCTGATGCCTTCGCCTTCTTTAATATGCCCTGAATTTCCCGTTTCCTTCGTTTGTGTAAACGCAGGGATAAAATAAGTCGGATACTCCGGAGAATGAACCATTAACATGCCGGCAATATTCCTGCCGGTTTTCCAATAATCTTTCATTCCAAAAAAGTTATAAATAATTTCCTTTGGCCCTTTCGTCGGCTGAATATCTGCCAACTTATGATGTGCAACCGTGTGATAAGCATCATCAGAAAGAAGTATCTTCATTGCATCGGGGCTAAGCGGGGCTTTTGCTATCATATTTTTTAATTCAGCTAATATTGCTTTTGGCAGTGGCATAATCTATAAATTCTCCTACAAGATACTATTCCCTAATTTAAAAACGCCTGAATTTTATTTTTACCAGAAAAATGCTAAAATTAAAAGAAAATTTACATTTATATACAAAAATATTTAAATCCGCTGGAAAAATAAACGATTTTATTGTAATATTTGATGTGTACTAAACAAATTGTTATAAAAAGGGGCATATTATGAATTCAGCTGTTATTGTGGGTAGAGCAGGACAAGATCCTGAGGTTAAATATTTTGAATCGGGAAAAGTTAAAACAAATTTTTCTTTGGCGGTTAATCGTTGGGATCCGAAAACAAAATCAGAAATAGCTGACTGGTTTAGCGTAGATGTTTGGGATAAGCAGGCTGAATTTGCAGGCGAATATGTTAAAAAAGGCAGATTAGTGGCCGTTGACGGAAGAATTGCCGTAAGCAAATGGAATGATGCATCAGGTGCTGAAAAACAAAGATTTAATATTATCGCAAATAACGTAAAATTATTAGGCTCTAAAAAGGATGAAGTCTAAGTTATGATTATTTCTAATTTAATTGGTATTATTGCAGATGACTTAACAGGAGCAAATGATACTGCTTTGCAATTCCATTTGAGAGGCTCTAACACCCAGATTTTATTAGATTATGAGGCATATTTGCAAAATATTAAAAATGCGCAAACTTGGGCAATCTCAACCGAAACAAGAAATGTAGAACCGAATATTGCTTACAGCAAAGTTAAATCGGCGACAAAAGTTTTTATAGATAAGCTGAATTTAGAATTTTTCTATAAAAAAATAGATTCTACTCTAAGGGGTAATATCGCGGTAGAAACTCTTGCAATGCTGGAGGTTTTAAAATGGGACGCCGCCGTTATTATTCCGGCATTTCCATCCGAGGGTCGAATTACCGTCGGAGGTTATCACCTTTTAAAAGGAACACCGATAGAAAGAACGGAACTTGCAAGAGATGTCCATTCCCCAATCTTTGAATCCAATATTCCGACTTTATTGAGAAGTCAGTTAGATGAAGGTAAAAAAGATTTGGTTGGATTAATCGAACTTTCAACGATTATGAAAGGTGCAGGTCCGATTTTATTTAAAATAAATGAACTGATTTCTCGAGGGAAAAAATTAATCATTGCAGATTCAGTTTCTATAACAGACATTGAGCAGGTTGTTTTGGCTATTAACAAATCGGATTATAATATTCTGCCTACAGGTTCTTCTGCTTGCGCGCAGGTATTGGGAAATATTTGGTTACCCGAAATGAAAAACCAACATATCCAAAAAACAATTCCTGAACTGCCAAAACTTATCATATCGGGCAGTTCAACACAAACAACGGAACTTCAAATCAAAAAATTATCCAATAGTGATGAATTTGATAATACTTATTTTATAAATTTGGACTTGAAAACCATTCTCAATGGTGTAAGCGAAGAACTAATAAACAGAGTTGTTCATAATCTAGGGCAAAATAACGTTGTTGTCGTTCACACTTCTTACTTAATAAAAGATTTTGATGGGTTTTCGGATGATTGCCTAAACGCAGGATTAACAAAAACAAAACTTGCATCAATGATTACGGACTTTTTAGCCGAACTTACAAAAACGGTTGTGAATAAAAGGGATGTAATCTTAATAACTTTAGGCGGTGAGACTTCTTACAAGTGTTGCAGTGCGATAGATTCATTACAACTCCAACTCGTTGACGAAGTAGCGCCTTCAATAGCTTTAAGCATCGACCATAAAGCGCAATGGATTGTATCAAAATCAGGGAATTTAGGGACTTCTAATACTTTGATTGATATTTTAAACTACTTTGAAAAGCATGAATAACTTACTTTCTTTGTAAAGAAAAACAGATTTTATGAATAATTTAAACAAAAAAATCGCAATTACAACGGGTGACGTTAATGGGATTGGAGCCGAAATTACCATTAAGGCTCTTAATTGCCTTAATTTGCCGAGAGAAAATGTAGTTTTGATTTCGAATAGGGACGTGCTGAATTTTTACGGCGAATTGAAAACCGACTACGAAATTATTGAAATCGAATTCGATAAAAAAAATATTTTATTGGGACAAATTACCTCCGAAAGCGGAGAGTTTAGTTTTCAAAGCTTAAAAAAGGTCTGTGAGATGGCTAAAAAAGGCAAAATTGACGCAATTGTCACAGCACCTGTGGCAAAAAAAGCGTTGCATATGGCAGGACACAAATTCAAAGGTCAAACGGAGATTTTACAAAAATATTTGGCAAAAGATAATCAGCATGCCGAGATGCTTTTTGTCGCAGATGATTTCAGGGTTTTACTGTTAACTCGACATTTAGCGTTGAAAAAAATTTGTTTAAATAAAGATGAAATTGTTGATAAAATATTAAATTTAAACAGATTTTTTAAAGAAAAATTAAATATTAGTTACCCCAAGCTAGCATTATGTGCGTTAAATCCGCATGCCGGCGAAGACGGGATTTTGGGACAGGAAGAAATCGAGATTATGAAACCTGCGGTTGCAATATTAAAGGAAAAAGGGATTAATATTACTGAGCCTTTACCTGCTGACACACTATTTATCAACGCTGCAAAATCTTATTTAAATAATACGCCAATACCTTACGATTGTTACATAGCGACTTACCATGACCAAGGTTTAATCCCTATTAAAACAATCGCTTTTGAAAAAACGATTAACATGACAATCGGACTTGATGTAATAAGAACCTCGCCAAGTCATGGAACGGCGTTTGATATCGCGGGGAAAAACCAAGCCTCAGAAAACAGCATGATAAATGCTATTAAATTGTGCCTTACGTAACTAAATAGATATTTTTGTGAGAAAATGAAAAAGTAAATAGGAGAATAATGATGCAAGATAAAACTTTTTTAATGATTCCAGGACCGACGCCGGTTCCTGAAAGTGTACTTTTAGCAATGGCTAAACATCCGATTGGACACAGAAGCTCGGAATTCTCCGATATTTTGAAAGAAGTATATTCCGGTCTGAGATGGTTATTCCAGACTAAAAACGAAGTTTTTATCTATGCCGCAAGCGGTACAGGTGCAATGGAAGCCGCTTTATCAAATCTTGTTAATCAGGGCGACAAAGTTTTATCTCTTATCATCGGTAATTTTGGGGCAAGATGGGCAAAAATTGCCCAATCAAGAGGTGCAGTGGTTGAAAAAATCGAAGTTGAACTCGGTGATATTATAAAACCGGAAGATTTAAAGGCAAAACTGAACAAGGATACAAAAAAAGAAATAAAGCTTGTTACCTTAACTCATAGCGAAACCTCAACAGGGGCTAAAAATGATATAAAAACCCTCTGCAAAATAATAAAAGACCATGGTGCAATCTCGGTTGTTGATGGGGTTACAAGTGTCGGAGCCATGGATGTGCGCATGGATGAATGGGGTATTGATGTTTTGGTTTCCGGTTCTCAAAAAGGATTTATGATTCCTCCGGGGCTTGCCTTTTTGGCGGCGAGCGAAAGAGCTTGGAAAATGCATGGACAGTGTATGTATCCGAGTTTCTATTTTGATTGGACAGCACATAAAAACGCCGTTTTAGAAAATACGACGCCTTATACGCCTGCTGTAAATTTAATATTTGCGCTTCATGAAGCATTAAAAATAATGAAAAAAGAAGGGTTACAAAATATTTTTGCACGTCACGAAAAACTTGCGCTTGGATTACGAAGCGCTACAAGAGCTTTGGGACTGGAATTATTCGTGAAAGATGACAAAAATGCCAGTTATGCGATAACTTCTATTCTCCCGCCAAGGGGTGTTTCTGTGCCTGATATAAGAAAACATTTTAAAAACGATTTCGATATTGTGGTCGCAAACGGTCAAAACACTCTTAAAGACAAGATTTTCAGGATGGGGACTCTCGGTTTTGTCTCTGAGCGTGATTTAATTACTGCTGTCGGTTCACTCGAAGCCGTCTTACTAAAGCTCGGACATAAATTTGATGTTGGAGCAGGGGTTAAGTCTGTTTTGGAAGTTTTAAAATAAAAACGACATCAGGTTGGATTTGAGAAATCCTTGTTTTTATAAACTGCTTTTTTAACTATTCAGCCAAAAGTTTTTCCGCCAATTTTGCTTCGACTTGTCCGTTAAGAGTTTTGCTTATTTCTTTTATCTTTTGGGCAATTTTTTCCATGCCATCAGTCCAGACAAAATTCTTCAAAACAAATTTTTCACCCGAAGAAAAATCTTTTGAAAGTTGTACCCTGATTATTTCTTCAAGCATTTTTCTTGCAGTCGGAATAACTTTTTCATAACTAATATGAATAAATCCTTTATCGTCAATACTTATAGTCTCATTGTCCAAGAAATATTTTGTTTGCATAACAGAACGGACTCTGTGTGCTTGACTTAGATTAGGTTTTGCTTTTAAGAAATTATCGGCAACAAAAGTCGTAATAATCTGCTTTTTCTGAAGCTCGCTATACATGCCCAATTCTGTCAACACATCTAACATTGCCAATGAAGCCATGTCTGCTTTGTTTTCTTCAACAATGCTTTTGTATTTCCCGAGTGCTTCAGTACCCTCTTTTGGGCCAAGAGAATGAGCGTTTTCATGCCCGATTGTAAACCAATGGTCAGCTTCGTTTTCATAAAATTGATGCAATTCCTTATCCAAAGTAGCATCCAGTCTTTTTTGAAGCTTTTCCCAATCCGCCACCGCACGAATTTGCCTGTGATAAACATTTCTTCTGCCGCCGCCTATCGTCAGCGATAATTTATCATCGTTTGGAAGATTTTCCGCCAAAGTTATCCCGCCACGCCAAGCACCGACATCTCCGGTAACCGCGACCAAATCAACATCAACCATCGTTTGCTTTGCTTCTTCATCGGAATTTGCAGAAATATTTTGCTCATATTCGTCCTTAAAAGGCATATTTTCAGCCAAAATCGGTAAATGTTTTTTTATTCCCAAAAGTTTTTGGGTTCCCTCTTGATTTACAATCCCCACCCTAAACCCTAGAAAATCTTTCGCTATCGGCGTAATATTATTTTGTTGCAAAAGCCTTTTCAATTCTTCGTTTTCAACTACAGTGCCTGTCATTTCATCTTCATAATTTTCCCTTGTGATTGTAAATTCAAGCGGTGTCGCTTGTAACTCTGCCCATTTCTTATCGGCATAAGCATCCGCCATCGGGTCATTTACTCTCAAAGCGTGTGCTTGCAATCTTAAAAACTCATTAAAATCCTCGTTTGTTGAAACCTCTGCCGCTTTTTCAAGCTCTTCTGCCGCCAATTGAAACTCTGATTTAAAAATTTCCGTATAATCAATCGCCTCAAGTTCTTCGCCATTTCGTTTCACCACAGAACGTTGGTTTAAAATTGTTTTAACTTCTTTAATTTTAGCGTCATTAATCATTTTGATAAGAATTTTATGGAATTCTTCCACCCCCAAATCGTTAGGATAAATCGCTTTCCCCAAAAGTTCTTCGTCATATTTCAGCAAGGAAATTTTGTTTGACTCTGTATCAATGGCATGAATTCCCTTTTGAGCGCTAAAAAGTGTCAGAGCCATCTTGGCATTTTCATTATTTTTTGACGCTTCTTCTTTCAAGAATTTTCTAAACTCAATATTTTTATTATTATCTTGCTTCAGATAAATTTCATCCAAAATATAAGCCGCTTTGACAAGGTGCTTCAAAGCCTTTTTGTCAGATTGACTAAGCGTTTCAAACTCAAGACAGCCAATCTCCAGCATCTTTTTTGTCACTAAATAATCTTTGTGAGTTCTTTTTTTTAGTTCTTCTTCTGATAATCCTATTTCAAATTTTTCTTGCATAATATATCTCCCCCCATTTATTGTAACATTATCTTCCCCTGATGTCTAATGGAAAAGAAAATTTTTCGGATATAATAATACTAAGTTGCAACTCAGTATTATTAGAAAAGGGAGGTAAACATGCTTTTATTATATAAAATGGAAGGTTGTCCTTATTGCCAAAAAGTTTTGGACCACTTGGAGACAAAAAACATTCAATTTCGCTCTTTAGATATTTCAGACTCTGTAAATATGGATGAATTATTGCACTTGGGCGGAGAGGACCAAGTTCCTTTTCTGGTTGATACGGAACACAATGCAAAAATGTATGAATCCGACGACATCATTGAATATCTTGAGACATTATGAGACTGATGCAAGACGGTCTGTTTCCAGAATTTCGAAAACGCTTTTTAGTTCAAAATAATAATCTTTTTCAAGCAGTTCAAAAAAACGATTATAAAAATATGGTGCAATCAGATTAATTTTTTCCTCATCCAGATAAACCCCCTCGACAAATCTTGCAAATAATTCTGTCGGTTTTAGGTAATATTTATTCAGATGGTTTATTCTCTTGGAAATTCGTGCCTGTTTTTTTTGTGCGGATTTTAATCTGATATAAGCACAAAAAGCTCTTGGCATCTCGGGGAAATCTTTTTCAAGACTGTCGATAGAAAAAATCTCCTCACGCCTCAAAAACGGCGAAATAAATTTAACCCTATCGTATTTCAGCAGATATTTTGCTTTGGATTTTTTTATGTATTTGTCGAACTCCTTGAATTTTTTCGAACGCATAAAAATCGGATAATCTTCTCTGATTTGAGCTTCAAAAGTTTTAATTCTTCTTTTTATTTGCTCTTTATGGGTTTTTAGCTTATGACATAGAGAATTTTCGTCAACAAAATTTGTAACAAGCAAAAGTTCTTGTTCAAATTGACGAACATTCGAGGTCGGTAAATCAAACAATATTTCAATCAAACCGCCTGTTTTTATCATATCAGGTTCCAATTTATTATGAATAAAATGCGCAAACTCATGCAAAAGCGTTGGAATAACCCTTTCTTTTCGAGTATTTGTGGAAATATCAATGCGATTTTTTAAGAAAAACCCCTGATGACCTCGAGCCTTGGTGTTTGTATAAACCTCAATCCCGAGTGATTTAAAATATTTTATTAATTTTTTTGTCAAATCTTCCATTGATTAGATTATATCATTAATGGGTTTAAAAAGTAAGCGGTAAACGGTAAACGGTGGCAACAAGCCCGAGGGCGTTAAAGTAGTGCGGGATTGCCATCCCGCACTACTTTGATAACATTAATATTTTTTTATCGATTTCAGGTGATTAATCCGCTATTTTAAAAGTTTCTAGGGCTTTGTTAAAAAATATTCTTAATTTATCAGTCAAGATTGGAAGTTGAGACAATTTATCATTATTAGAGTTATACATATTTCCTATATGCATTGTTCCTGCTTCATTCTCCTGTAAATTAAATTCAAACCCTTTCCCTGTTTTATTGCTTATATTAATAAAGCTTACGTACTTAGGATTGAAAGTTGGATTGTTAAATCTTACGGTATATATTGCTCCATCATGTTCTATGTCCTTTAAGGCTTCAACCACAAAAAGTCCAGGGGGGGGATTGTTTCTGCTTATTTTTAAATTATTTTCACTAATTGTTTCTGTTTGAGGAAATGCTTTTAAAATGGTTGATTGTAATTTTTTAATTATTTTTGCTTGTCCTTCTGTCAATATTTTTGAAGCCCCCCTGTAAAATAGACTGAATCAGTCATGTTTGTAGACTTAACCTTGGGTGCATAATTGGGTTCTAAATTTCTTTTACGAAGAGCCATAGTTGCAAAATTCGGTTGTATTGATAACATTTTAATTTCTCCTATATTCTTAATACACATGCCTGAAAACTCGTAAATATTTTTTTTTGTTAGTAAATCCAAAATATTTACAAGACTTCATATAAATTTCACAAATTTCCAGCAGCGTAACAATTCAGATAAAAAAGATTGTCGTCTTTGCGAGACATTGAGTCGCAGATGTGACCAAGAATGTACACCGAAGCAATCTCCCCAGCATTATAGCAAAAGACGAACAAGATTGATTCGTTCCCTCAAGAATTTTATACCTAAGAACCACTCGCCTCGCAAAGACGGCAAGAGGGTTTGCTGACGGCGGGATTGCCATCCCGCCGTCATAAATTTGATAAGCAAAAGGCATATTGAGCTTGCGGAAAAATTAAAATTTTCCTCGCAAGCTCCTATGTCCGGCTTAAATCCATACCGCCGGCTATCCCGCAGCCGGTATGGATTTAGCACTTCTTAGGTCGGATTTGAAAAATTGCAAAAAATTGTCATTTTTTGA
>CAIPUE010000039.1 GCA_903868125.1 uncultured bacterium
ACTTAAAGGACGAATTGTTACAATATTTAGTATATTACAATGAATGTAGACCGCATTCATCATTGGATGGAAACATCCCAAAAGAATTTTTGCAAAAGTGTAAGCGAATTGCTTGACTTCTACAATTGCGAGACGTCAAGTGCCGAATTCGACAAAAAGCATCCGCCGAAGCAATCTCCCTGTGTTATTGCAAATGGCGAAGAGATTACTTCGCTCCCGCAAGGTTTTCTGACTAAAAAATCCTCGCCTCGCAATGACGTAAAGGGGGTTTATACCTTAGTAGTTATTCAAAATACACGCATGTTAAGAAATATTAAAACGCATTTTTTCAAGTTATTAGTAAATTTTAGCAATTTGGGCGAATTTTTCAGTAAGCTCACTAGCAATTTTTAAATATCACGAGTTTTCTACGTAATATATAGTGTATTATTTTTACGTGTGAAAGGAAAAAATTATGGCAGATGCAACAATTACGGCGGTTAATACCCAAACTCCTTCGGTGCCTAAAACTGAGGCTCCGGCAAAAACATCAACTGCAGAAGTGGCAAAAACAACAACTCCTCCTGCAAGTTCAGCAGCGCAAGCGCCTCCATCCAACGAGCATGGCAAAAAATTAGATGTGGTTGCTTAGTGCAAAACTAAATCAAAAAAAAAGGGCTTTTTTCTGAGATGAAAAAAGCCCTTTTTAATTTATTGAATATTTCCTAGTCTCTGCTTACGCCTGACTTAGAAATGATTTCCGTTTCAACGCTTGAAGGGACTTGCTCATAACATTTGAATTCCATTGAGAAAGTACCTCTACCTTGAGTTTTTGAACGGATGTCAGTTGAGTATCCGAACATTTCAGCCAAAGGAACAACGGTATTAATTTTTTGAATACCTGTACCTTCAATTATTTCCATACCTTCAATACGTCCTCTTCTTGAAGAAATATCACCGATAACGTCTCCTGTATTGTCCTCAGGAACTTCGATTTCAACTTTCATCATAGGCTCAAGAATACAAGGTTTCGATTTTCTCGCACCTTCTTTCATCGCCATAGAACCGGCAATTTTGAACGCCATTTCAGAAGAGTCGACATCGTGGTAAGTTCCATCATACAATGTAACTTTAACGTCAATCATTGGGAATCCGGCTATGATACCGCCTTCAAGAGCTTCTTCCATCCCTCTTCTAGCAGGCTCAATATATTCTTTCGGAATAGAACCGCCGGATATTTTATTTTCAAAGACAAACCCTGCATTTTCTTCAGCAGGTTCAATTTTGATTTTAACGTGACCGTACTGACCTTTACCACCGGATTGTCTAACGTATTTTGTATCTTGATCAGCATTTCCACGAATTGTTTCACGGTAAGCAACTTGCGGTTTACCAACGTTTGCGTCAACTTTAAATTCTCTCATAAGTCTGTCAACGATGATTTCCAAGTGGAGTTCGCCCATACCTGAAATAATCGTTTGACCTGTTTCAGGGTCAGATTTAACTTGGAATGAAGGATCTTCTTCCGCAAGTTTTTGAAGCGCAATTCCCATTTTGTCTTGGTCGGCTTTTGTTTTCGGCTCAATCGCAACTGAAATAACAGGAGTCGGGAATGTCATTTTTTCCAAGATAACAGGATTTTTCTCGTCACATAAAGTGTCGCCGGTAGTTGTATCTTTCAGCCCAACCGCGGCACAAATATCACCCGCGTAAACTTCAGAAATTTCTGTTCTGTCATCTGCTTGCATTTGCACCAGTCTTGAAATACGTTCTTTTTTACCATTTGTAGCATTAATAACATAAGAGCCTGATTTTAATACCCCTGAGTAAACTCTCATAAATGTTAATCTACCAACGTAAGGATCTGTCATTATCTTAAAAGCAAGTGCAGCAAAAGGTTCTGAATCAGAAGAATGTTTTTCAATTTTAGTTCCGTCTTCAAGTTCGCCTTCAATAGCTTTTACATCTAATGGTGACGGCATGTATTCAACAACAGCGTCCAATAACATTTGAACACCCTTGTTTTTAAATGCAGTACCGCAAGTTACAGGAACTATTTTGTTAGCACAAACCGCTTTTCTCAAAGCTGCTTTTAATTCAGCAACAGTAGCTTCTTCGCCTTCTAAGAATTTCATCATCAAATCATCATCAAATTCGGAGATTGATTCAACCAAAGTTGCTCTGTATTCTTGAGCTTTTTCTAACATATCTTCAGGAATATCAACAATTTGAATATCTGTACCCAAGTCGTTCATATGCATATGAGCTTTCATTTCGATTAAGTCAATAATACCTACCATTTTATCTTCAGCCCCAATCGGTAATTGGATTGGGTGTGCGTTTCCGCCTAATCTTGTTCTTACCTGTTCAGCAACTCTGTAGAAATTTGCTCCGGTTCTGTCCATTTTGTTAACGAAAACCATACGAGGAACTTCATATCTGTTAGCTTGTCTCCAAACTGTTTCGGATTGAGATTGAACCCCGCCTACTGCACAAAATACAGCAACAACACCGTCTAATACACGCAAAGAACGTTCAACTTCGATGGTGAAGTCAACGTGACCAGGTGTATCAATAATGTTGATTTGGTGATTTTTCCAGAAAGATGTAACAGCAGCAGATTGGATCGTAATCCCTCTTTCTCTTTCTTGGTCCATAAAGTCAGTTACAGCGGCACCATCGTGCACTTCGCCGATTTTGTGGATTTTACCTGTATAAAATAAAATACGTTCTGTAGTTGTGGTTTTACCGGCATCAATGTGAGCCGCAATACCGATGTTTCGGGTTCTCTCTAACGGAGTCTGTCTTGCCATTTTTCGTTTCCTTTATATTTCTAATACACTTAATGCTACTTTATTCTGAGCTTGCGGAAAAATTAGGGATTTTTCTCTCAAGCTCCCTTGTCCGGCTCGTACCCATACCACCGGCTATCCCGCAGCTGGTATGGGTACGAGCACTTCCAAGGTCGGACTTGAAAAATCTCAAAAAACTATCATTTTTTGGATTTTTCCGCATCCTCTCTAGCTAATTATCATTGTTACACAAACAAGCATTTTTTCAAATGTTTAATTAATTATGCTAAATTTTTAATAATTTTGTAACGAATTATTAAAATCACGTAAAAAATCCGTTAAATATTTTTTTTACAGTTTTTAAAGCAAGTGATTACAATTGCGAGAAATTATGATGATTGAAAAAATTAGTGCTATCCCTAATTCAAGTACTAACTTAAAACACTATAGAAAAGATGTGGAACAAAACAAAACTGTTCCTCTTAAACATAATAATATATCAGCAAAGTTTAATAATAGCTACGTAATTCCATTTTTAGGGAAAAAAGATTATACCGAGAATGAAAAAGCTTTTTTCAATCTAAAAAGGAGACTTGCTAGAAACGTTCACGCTCGTACGCGTGAAATGCAAATTGCATATTGGAATTTTTATCTAGATTTAACAGAAGAAAATAGACAAAAAACTTCTTTAGCTTTCAATCAATATATGAAAGTCATTTCAGACCCTGAAATCTTAACAAGACTGAACGATATTAAAAAAAAAGGAATACAAGATGCCAAATTAAAAAAAGATTTTGAAGATTTAATCAAAGATTATAATGATACAAGCTTAGATAACGATGATATTATACGATTGCAAGAGGTGCAAGATAATATTGCAATAAAATTCAATAATTGTGTTACTGAAATTGAAGGTATCCCTACCCCCCAAGCTCAACTTATACTACTTTCTAAAAATGAAAGGAATATCGAAAGAAGAAAAATAATTTACAATGAACTTGAACTTAAGGCATCAAACTTAATAGCAAACGACCTTATAAATTTGGTAAAAATGAGAAATACATATGCTCAAAACAGAGGTTACAAAGATTTTTTCAGCCAAGAACTAAAAGAAACTTTTCAAACTAATGAAGATGAGTTATTTAAACTTCTAGAAAATTTAACAAAGGGAACTGACGAAGTTTACGCGAGACTAAGTGCAAATCGAAACAAAAAATTAGCTGATGCTTTTCAAATTGAACCAAAAGCTTTAATGCCATATCACTACGGATTTCTCACTGATAGTAGCCCATTTATAGTGGCGGACAAATATGTCAAAGATAATAACGCTATGATGCAAGCATCATTATCAATGTATAAAAAAATGGGATGGGATATCAATGAATTACCAATATTACTGGATATTTTGCCTAGGGAAAATAAAAATCAAATGGCCTTTTGCTTTAATATAGATACTAATAAAGACGTAAGAATACTAGCAAATTTAACAAATAATATCGAAAGCATAAAGTACTTAAATCATGAATTAGGTCATGCGGCTTATGAATTAGGGATTTCGGAACATCTCCCTTATGCTAAAAGAGAGGTTGTCTCTCCAGCTATGACAGAAGCCATAGCTATGCTTATGCAGTCACTACCTTACAGAGAAGATACTTTTATTGACGATTTAAAAATGCCAAAAGAATTAGTTAAAAGACTTAATATATTAGAATGTGAGAGTGTAATTGGCTTTATCAGGCAATTATTATTGGATATTAATTTTGAAAAACAATTATATAAAAATCCTGATCAAGATTTGCCAAAACTTTGGTACGAACTTGAAAAAAAATATCTAAACAGAACTATACCAGACAAGCTGGATAATCGATGGGCATCTGTTCCACACTTTCTTTCTCATCCAGCATATTGTCAAAATTATTTGCGAGGTGAAATTATGGCATCACAAATTTATGATGCAGCAGTGCAAAAACTAGGCTTATTGACTAAAAATGAAAAAACAGCTGACTTTTTAAGAAAAAAAATATTTAGAGTTGGGAACTTGTTGACTGAAGATGAAATAATGAAAAAAATTAGTGGTAAAGAGCTAAACTTAGATGCCTTTTTAAACAGAATAAAAAATGTGGGAAAATATATACATTAAAAGGCGATACATAAACTAGGTAGACTTTTTTATAATACCCTTCTTGATGAAAATGCCGCGTCTCATATCGCAATAGGTCATCCTATTCCTTCATCGATAAAAGGTGCAAATGATATTGCGAATTACGCAGAGCGACAACGATATTTGAAAGATTTACATATTAATTCTTCCAAATTACACAACGATTTTATGATTGGTGGACCGAATGTTTATGTATATGCAGAAAATCCAAAAACTGGAGAACGAATCCAGATAATTAAAGATGATAAATTCTTGCTGTAAATGATTTATGTAATTTTTTTTTCATGATAGATTTAATAAAGATTGGAGATTTAACATGAAAAAAAGAGCTTATATAAGTGTATTTGATAAAAAAAATATAGTGGAGTTTGCACAGGAATTGGTAACAAACCAAAATTTTGAGATAGTTTCAACAGGCGGGACTTTTAAACTTCTCAAAGAAAATGGAATTGAGGCGATTGAAGTTTCTGAAATTACCAATTCCCCTGAAATGCTTTCAGGGAAAGTAAAATCGATTCATCCTGCGATTTTTGCAGGGATTTTGGCAGATATGACAAATTTAAAAGAAGCCGCGGAAATTGAAAAATTGGCAATTAAAAGTTTTGACATGGTTGTGGTGAATTTATATCCGTTTGAAAAAGTTGCAGAAAGAACGGACAACATTGACGAACTCGTTAAAAACATTGATATCGGCGGGGTTGCACTTTTAAGAGCAGGGGCGAAAAATTACAAAAATGTTACGGTAATTTGCGACAAAGCGGATTACTCCAAAGCGATTAACACAAACGAGGCTACACGCCAAGAATTTGCACTTAAAGCTTTTGCATTAACTTCAAACTATGACGAAGTTATCGGCTCAAAACTCGGAGAAATTTTTGGAAATTCAGAAAAAAAGAATTTTTCGCTTGAAAAAGTTCAGGATTTAAGATACGGCGAAAATCCTCACCAAGAAGCTGATTTATACTGTAGGTCGGGCATACTTGCCCAGCAACAAGCCGATTATGAAGTATTATGGGGCAAGGAGCTTTCCTATAACAATATTTTAGACATCACCGCAGCTACAAACATTGTAAGCGAATTTTATGATGTTCCCGCAGTTGCAATCGTCAAACACACTGCACCATGCGGGGTCGCGCTAGGAAAAAACCTTTTGGAAGCTTATCAAAAAGCACTCGACTGTGACCCGATAAGCGCATTTGGCGGAATAGTTGCGTTTTCACAAACTGTTACAAAAAAAATAGCAGAGCTTTTAAACTCAGTGTTCCTCGAGGTGGTTATAGCACCAAATTTTGACGAAGATGCGCTCGAGATTTTACAAGGGAAAAAGAATTTACGGATTGTTAAATTAAATACCACTTTAGAAGATTATAAAAAGATACACACTGAAGAAATTAAAATTACGCCTTTTGGAGTTTTAATTCAAAACTCAGACAAAAAAGAACTTGATAAAGATACTTTTAATGTAGTTACAAAAACAAAGCCGACAGCCGAACAAATTGAGGACGCGATTTTTGCTTGGAAAGTTGCAAAGTATGCCAAATCGAACGCAATTGTAATTGTAAAAGATTTTAAGACGCTCGCAATCGGACAAGGGCAGACTAACAGAGTTTGTGCTATGGAATGGGCGTTAAATTACGCTTGCGATGGTTCAAAAGATGCCGTAATAGCGTCTGACGGATTTTTCCCCGCAATTGATAATATCCAAGCCGCCGCACAGGGTAGAATTGCACTGATAATTCAACCTGGGGGCAGTATCAAAGATAAAGACGTAATAGCCGAAGCTGATAAATATAAAATTTCAATGATTACAACAGGAATAAGACATTTTAGGCATTGATGAGGTAATATATGAAAATTAGCTTGAATTTTATACGCATAAAGTTTTAAACATCCAATTCTGATAAATCAACATCAAAATTGAAAAAGTCTTTCGGGCTCATATTTAAACCAATTGCGATTTTACATAACGTAGAAAATCTAGCTTCTGCCATTCCATTTTTTATTTCACTCAATGCACTTTTTGAAACATCCGACACATAAGCAAGTTTTATCCAAGACAATCCTTTTTCTTGCCTTAATTTATCAATTCGTTTAACTATAGATTTATTAAATTTTTTAAATTGCATAGTTGGTTCGCTCCACTGAACTAATTCTACAAAAATCATCTAAATATACTATCCGGACATCCGAACTATATGATATATTTATTCATAGAAAATGGAGGAAATCATGATTGATGATAATAATGAAAAACACATAATTGAGCAGTTGGAGGCGATTAGCAATGAATTCAAATACGTAACGAGCAACATGATAATATTGAAAGATTATTTTGAAAAACTGATAGAATCTTACAAAAATGGGAACTATTCAGAATAATATAAAATTATATTTTTAAAAAAATTCGCCCCTACTCCTTGACAATCGATTTTGTTAAATATAAAATTGAGGTTATATCGGGATGTGGCTCACTAGACAAGCAACCGCTTGTCGGGTTAAATTAATCCAAGCTGAGCTACATAAAATGAAAATTTAATACATTAATCGGGATGTGGCTCAGCTTGGTAGAGCACCTCGCTTGGGACGAGGGGGTCGCACGTTCAAATCGTGTCATCCCGACCATTTAAAAGACTCCGCGAGGGGTCTTTTTTTCATGGATGACCCGATTACATCGTGGCACCAAACAATCCCGCCCAGTTCTTGCTTTCTGTTTACTGCTTACTCGTAATCCATAATTCTATCAATCTTTACACTTTGTAACTTTGATTTGTCCTTATTTTTGTGCTAGCATGGGAATTGTAACTTATGAGAATAAAGCGTTTTGTGCGCTGAAACAGATTTAAAGGGTAGGGAGAAGATGGATTTTACAACATTAACTATAGAAGCGTTAAGAACTTTATCAAATATAGTAGGGAATTACGGATTAGGAATTATTTTATTAACAGTCGTTATCAGGCTTGCTATGTGGCCTTTGAGCGTTTCACAACAACGTTCAATGAAGATGATGCAGAACCTTCAACCTAAATTGAAAGCTATTCAAGACAGATACAAAAGTGACCCGCAGGTCATGCAAAGGAAAATGATGGAGTTCTACAAAGAACATAAATTTAATCCTATGTCCGGCTGTTTTCCGTTATTATTACAAATGCCGATATTTATTTTGTTATACACAGCTTTAATGAGCCCTCAATTTATACAAGTCGCAGGGAATACCCAATTTCTATTTATAAAAAGACTTGATGCGACGCTTAAAACTACTGCAGGAATTTCATACGATGGAATAATGGGTGTTTCTAAGTATGATAATTTTTTCCTTGGAAAAACTGCTACGGTTTACCTGCCTAAAGAAACACTTGAAAATATAAAAATCGAAAAACCAAATAAAGCTCTTGAAATTCAAGGTGCTGTTACACCTGGAGAACCGATTGATTTTAAAATAAGCTTGGACAGTCTGGACTTGAAATTTAGCCAGCTTGACCAAATCAAAAAAACTGAGGTCGTCGTCTCAAATGCGCAAAATAAAGAAAATGAAAAAGTTCAATTTGTAAGAAAAGGCGGTATTTTGGCGGCATCTATGCCAACAAAAGCTGTCAAGAATTCATTCCATTTTGATGTTTTAATTTTGATTGTGTTATTCGGATTAACAATGGTTGCGACCCAAAAAATAATGATGGCTACTTCTAATACACAGCAGCAAGACCCGACGCAACAGGCATTGCAAAAATCAATGGGTATATTTATGCCTATTATGATTATGGCGACATTTGTCTTTATTCCGATTCCTGCAGGCGTGCTTTTATATTTAATTTCCAGTAACGTAATCCAAGTTGTGCAAACAGTTGTAATAAACAAACAACTTGAGTCTGAAGAACTTAAGAAAAAACAAAAAATAGACGATTATGTTGTTACGACAGCCAAGAAAGTTGAGACTAAGGAAATTAAATAAAGATGTTGGTGTCAGAATTTGATTATATTTTGCCAGAGGAATTAATTGCGCAAACACCTTCTGAAGAGAGAACTCACTCTAAAATGATGGTGCTTGACAAGTCTTTGAAAAAAATTGAGAACAAACATTTTTTTGATATTATTGATTACCTTGATAAAGATGACGTTCTGGTTTTAAACGACACAAAGGTTATTCCTGCAAGGCTTTGGGGACAAAAAATAACCGGTGCAAAGGTTGAAGTTTTTTTGCTTAAAGAGCTTCAACATAAACAATGGGAAGCTCTTTTAAAACCTTCTAAAAGAATTAACGCCGGAAATATAATAAAAATAAGCGATGAACTTACAATCAGGGCTAAAACCCTGTTGGAGGGCGGAAAGTGGATTCTTGAACTGGCTTATTCCAATGATATTTATGAAATTCTTGACAGAATAGGAAACGTTCCGCTACCGCCTTATATTGAAAGAAAAATGGCAAATGAAGAGCTTAAAAAGCTTGATTATTCTCGTTATCAAACTGTTTTTGCGCACCATGCCGGCTCGGTTGCCGCACCAACGGCAGGATTACATTTTTCACAAGAAATTCTTAAACGATTAAAGGATAAAGGCGTTCAAATTTGTTATGTTACTCTCAATGTTGGGTTAGGAACTTTTAGACCTGTTAAATGCGAAAATATTTTGGAGCATAAAATGGACTTAGAAAACTTTGAAATCACTGAAAAAACGGCAAGAATAATTAATGAAGCTAAAAAGGCTGGAAAAAAAATTGTCGCTGTTGGGACAACATCTGTCAGAACTTTAGAGACCGCGTACCAAAAATATGGGGAAATAAAAGCGTGCAAAGACAGTTCGCAGTTATTTATTTACCCTCCTTATGAATTTAAAGTCGTGGACAAATTACTCACCAATTTCCATCTGCCGAAATCTACGCTTTTAATGCTGGTAAGCGCTTTAGCTGATAGGGACTTTATTATGAACTCATATCAGGAAGCAATCAACAATAAATACCGCTTTTACAGCTACGGTGACTGCATGTTAGTACATTAGGGGGAAATATATAGGATATTCCTAAATCACACATCCCTTTTTATCATTAATGTCCCACTTTTCAATTTATTATAACTACTTAGTCTAATTCGAAATTAGTAATTATACCAATTTTTTATGTCTCAGTTCATGAGATTATTAGCATGTGAGAAATATATTAGGAGTGTTTTATGTTAGTATCAATATCTAGTAACTGTACAGGTTGTGGGGCGTGTTCTGCTATTAATCCTGAGGTATTTGAAATCCATAATAATTTTGCGACGGTAAATCAAGAATATGTAGATGGAAATGAAGATGACTGCATAGATGCAGCACTTGCTTGTCCTGTTAATGCTATAAAAATTGACGAATATTAAGTCCAAAAAGCCCTGACTTGAGTCAGGGCTTTTTGGACTTAATTAATTTATCTTTAGCTTAATCCGAATTTAGGAGCTATTTGTTTCGCTGCTTCGTCTTCTGCTTTTTCTACGTTTTGTAATTCGTTGTTTAAAGGTTTCAATTGAGATTCCAGACTAGCCATTTGTTGTGAAATCTGTGTATCTATTGCATTTAATTGTGTTAATTGAACCTTATTTACCTGATCAAATATACTGTTAAAATTGTTACTCTTGTATTGTATCGCTTGTAGTTGTGCGTTCATTGCAGGATAAATAGTGTTATCAAAGCCTGCCTTGGGCGTACCGTCTGAATTTAAATATTGTTGCTGTACTTTCATTATTGAATTGCTGGTAAAGGCATTTATCGTATTTTGAGCAGTAGACATTGCTTGTTGAACAGTGCTTATATTGGCAGTTATTTTTTGTTGGTCATTAGATAACATCATAAGGCGAAAATTCTTGTCATTAATTTGTCGCTTCAAGCTAAGTTTTCTAAATGCAAATATCAGAAAGCCCATGTTATATCTCCGTGTCTTTTGTCCTCGTAAGTATATAAAGTATATATGAGCAATAAAATTGCTTAAATTGCTTAAATATGAGGAAATTCCTGTTACATTAGTTAACATTATAAATCGACAAACATAAAAAATAATGCCAAATTGCTTACAGCTAGGCTATATAAGTACATTTAAGAGCTTGAACGGATAAACTTAAGATATTCCTCTCTTTATGTCTTCAGGGTGAGAAGAACGAGAAAGTGCATCTTCAAGAGTTATCAATTTTTTCATGTATAAATCTTTAAGAGCCATTTCAAGTGTTTTCATTCCGATACCTTGGTTCATTTGAATTGTAGAATATATTTGCGCGGCTTTAGCCTCACGAATTAAGTTTGAAACGGCTGCAGTAACCAACATTATTTCTTGTGCCATTACACGCCCTTTTTTCGTTCCATCCGGCTGAAGTCTTGGTAATAGAGTTTGTGCAAAAACTGCAAGTAGGGAGTTTGAAAGCTGAATACGAATTTGTTGTTGTTGTCCTTCAGGAAAAACATCTATAATACGGTCAATTGTTTGACTGGCAGAAGATGTATGAAGTGTACCAAAAACCAAATGGCCTGTTTCGGCAGCGGTAAGAGCCAAACTAATTGTTTCTAAGTCTCTCATCTCACCAACAAGTATAATATCTGGATCTTCACGAAGTGCTGATTTTAATGCATTTGCAAAAGAGCGTGTATCCTGCCCTAATTCTCTCTGGTGGACAATACTTTTTTTAGAAGTGTGCACAAATTCGATAGGGTCTTCGATAGTCAAAATATGTTCGCAACGGGTATTATTTATGTAATCAATCATTGATGCTAAAGTTGTAGATTTACCACTACCGGTAGGACCGGTTACCAAAACTAAACCTCGGGGTTTTTCTGCTGTTTTTCTCACGATTTCAGGAAGTCCCAATTTTTCAAAAGAGGGAACAACTGATTCAATAACCCGAAATGCAGCGGCATAATTGCCTTTATCCTTATAGAAATTAACCCTAAAACGGCTTAAACCTTGTATCCCGTAAGAAAAGTCCAACTCCCATTCTTGTTCAAGTTTTCTTCTTTGTTCATTTGAAAGCATAGGGAATAAAAGAGTTTCAACATCATCAGGCGACAACGGTGGTGAATCTGTTCGTTGCAAAATGCCATCAATACGAATAACAGGCGGCAATCCTGAAGATATATGCAAATCACTCCCCTTTTGAGCAACAACCTTTTCTAAAATTTCTTCAATTAACATACTCAAATCCCCTCTTTTATATGGATAGTATAATACAAATTTACAAAGAATAATTGCTTTGTAACAAAGTGTTTCATTTATTTTTAAAATCGAAATAAATCAATGACATTTGACTTTTTATATCATATCATAAGTTAGTGGAGGCATCAAATGTTAGAAAATAGTATTAAAAAAGAAAAAAAGACGATTTCGTCTATTATTACGCAAAGCTCTTTCTCTAACGAAAATGATACTTTTACTTCACTCTCCACATCTGCATTATTGGCAAAAAATTCCGTTCCTAATTCTCACAGACGAGTTGCTGATAATTATGTTATTATTAAACGAATTTATAAATTTCAAGTTATTCAGAGTCGAATAAACAGCATTGAACTTGCGTTGCTTAAAAGATATGATTTTAGTCCGCTTGAATTTTCTACAATAAAGCAAATCAATGAAGAATTAATATATTTAAAAAAATGGGCATTTTCATCAAACGAACTACTATGTCAGGATGCTAATGATATAATTCAAATCAGAGCAAAAGAATTAAAGTTTATTACGGCAAGTAAATATTCTGCATTAGCAGAAGAGGCACATGACGGATACAAGGCTTTAGAACGGTATTTTGAAGAGATTACCAAGTTTTATAAATAGTTAAAATGTTAAAAACTGTTACTATTTTTATTAAAATATGCATTAATGGGCAATTATTTGAATCTTTTTTTTTAATAACATAGTGGAGTTCTGTTAAAAGGTAAAGTAATTATGCCAATCCAAGTCGTTAGCAATCCAAATATTAGTCAATCTTATGTCACGCAAAATTCTTCTAAAATTGCCAAATTAAAGGATGCTAAGCAAGAAGATGAATATGTGCCGCGCAAAATTCCGACAAAACTAAAAGTAGGAGTATTTTTAACTACGCTTGCCGGTGTTGCGGCAGCGATGACAGTAACCTTGAAAGGGAAAGGCTATAAGCTTAACCTTTTAGATGCATTTAAAACAAATCCTAAGGAATGGGCGATATTTAAAGTCGAATATGACGATAAGAAACATGAAGTGGAAAAACTTGTCGGCAGACTTGCAATAGGGTCTGTAGCCGGAGGGCTTATAGGCGGGGCATTGTTTGATAAAAAAGAAAATATGGTCGCAAAATATAGAGAAGCAGTCATTCAGATTGTGGGTAACATTGCTGTCCCTTTACTTGTTGTAAGTACCGGAATGAGACAATTTAAAAAAATTGAGCCTAAAGTTTTAACTTCAATGAAATTCCTTAAAGGTAATTTTACGAAGCTTCCTGAACTCCTCGTATCGGCTGCAAGCCTAGTCGCAGGGATTTTACTTGGAAATACGATAGGAAACTTTATAAATAAAAAAGCTTTTCACGTGAAGGGCGATAGAAAAATAAAATTGGCTGATATGTCACCACACATTGACGATGTATGTTTGGCAACATCATTAGTTGCTGCTGAGAGTGAAATCGGTCCGTATGTTGCAAGATTAATTCCTGCGGCACTCATGGTGCCGGGCATTTCGGTAGGCTTGGCACCTGAAACTGAAATAAGAACCTAAGACCACTGCACAAGTATAGAAAATTTGTTTTGACTGCTTTCTCCGAAATCTTTGATTTCGAGAGAAATGTCCCTATGCGGGTTCTTAATTGTGCATTAGTCTCAACCTAGTAATGAAGACGCAGCATAACTTGCTCTTACTATATTCTTGCCACACGCATAGATTTATTGGGTTCATGCTTCGTCCACGATGTGTTCAATATCATATGTTGTAAGCCATGAATTGGCATAGCTCAATAATTTTTGATGGAAATATTCCTAGAACTACCGTTATTGCGGCACAACAGTATAATATAACAATTGCAGAACTGGTTTTATAAGCAATAACCTCGCTTTCAACCGTATCCGATTTCTCAAACATGAATTTGACCACTCTCAAATAATAATAAACTGAAACAACTATTGTTATCATCAACACCACCAAGAACGGCAAAAACACCAACCCAGAACGTGCAATAGCCGAAAACAAGTAGATTTTAGAAATAAACCCTGCCGTAATAGGAAACCCTGCAAGTCCTAAAATACAAGTCGCAAAACACAAAGTAAAAACAGGATTTGTGTAGGCAAAATTCTTAAATTCGTACAATTTATTAGAAAATTCAGAACTTTCAAGAATAATTACAGCCGCAAAAACTCCAATATTCATAAAAATGTAAGCCACGAGATAAAACAAAACAGTTGACAAATTAAACACAGAAACCAAACTCACTGTAAACAGTACATAAGCCGCATTAGCACTTGAACTGCAAGCCAAAAGCCTTTTGATATTCTTTTGCCTAATCGCAAGAACATTCGCCCATATCGCCGTCACAACTGCGATTAAAACGAGTACAAAGGTTAATTCGAAACTGTAACTTAACGGAAATACCAACAATCTTGCCAATATTCCAAACATCGCAACTTTTGGAACAATAGATAAGAGCGTTACAACTGAAGTACTTGCATCCTCATAAATATCCAAAATCCAGTTAGCAAAAGGGATTACGCCGAGTTTAAAGGTTAGTCCGCAGGTTATAAATATCGCCGCCATTGAATACAATAAGGTCGGGTTTTTTTCTAAAAAATATTCATAAATTAACGAAAAATTCAGATGCCCTGTAATCCCGTACAAATAAGAAACACCGAACAAGAAAATTGAACTTGCAACGGCACTGATGATTAAATATTTAAAAGCGGCTTCTTTAGACTTGAAGCCTTTATCAAATGCAATAAGAAAAAACATGGCAAATCCCAAAGTTTCCATTGAAATAAACATTGTCAAAAAATCATTGGCAGAGACGAGAGTTAAGGCACCGAGAATTACTGTTAAAATAAGTGCGTTGAACTGGAACGCGCTATTCCTACGGCTCGAAATAGTCTTTTTTGTTAAAAATACTATTAAGAAAGAAGATATAAGAATTAGTCCTTTGAAAAATATTGTATAATTATCCGAAATAATGGCGTTTTTAAATCCGTAATAAATCGGTTCGATTTGAACTTTTGTACATAGACTTGTTGCCAAAAATATTCCCAACACCGTCAACCATTTTGCAAGTTTGTAGAATTTCATATCCAAAAACATTGACAGAATTATTTGAAGCAAAATAAACGCAACAATTGTCATTTCCGGAAGCATTATATTTGTTATGTTATGTAAAAAATCCATTAAATTTCCCTTCTGCTAAATTTGCAAGAATTGCAGTATATTTGTAAGAACAGGTTGCACTATTTCAATTATAGCCATCGGGAATACCCCGAAAAAACCTACGACAAGAATGAGTGAAAAAAGAACAACAAATTCGTGGTTGGTAATATCTTTAATTCCTTGCCATCTTTCAAAAATATTCGCCCAAAATGTTTTATGTAAAAGTCTTAACATATACGCGGCGCTTAAGACAAGAATAAAAATAGCGATTACTGAATAAATTTTTATCGGCGCAAAATTTTCCAAATTTGAGTTGAACGCCCCCAGAAACACTAAAAATTCACCGACAAAACCTATCAAAAGCGGTAATCCTATAGCCGCCAACGACAAAATCAGTCCGAATCCCATCAATCTTGGCATAACCGCACCCAAGCCTCCTAATTCGATTATTTCGCGGGTTTTTGTTCTGATATAAATTATTCCGACAAGCATGAATAATCCCGCAGAAATTATTCCATGGGCAATCATCTGGAACACAGCACCTGAAAAGCCAATCAGGTTAAGCGTACATAATCCCAACAAAACAATCCCCATATTTGAAATGCTCGAATAGGCGACTATTTTCTTTAAGTCACTTTGCGCATAGGCAACGAGTGCTGTGTAAATAATATTTACAAGCGCAAATATTATTAAAACCGGTGCAATCAGTTTAAAAGCTTCCGGTAAAAGCTGCATGTTGAACCTAATTATCCCGAAAGCACCCATTTTAAGTAAAATTGCTGCCAAAATCATGCTCACAGGAGTCGGCGCATCAACGTGTGCATCCGGCAGCCAAGTGTGAAGGGGGACAATAGGCATCTTCACAGCAAACCCGACTAGGAGTAAAATCGAAATCACAATTTGCATAAACATTGGAAATTCGGGCGTGCTTATAGCGATTTGCGAAAAATCTCCCGTTAAATTGCCGTAGGTCGCAAAGCTATAAAAATGTAACAACAAAATACCGAGCAACATAAACAGACTGCCTAAAAACGTGTACAGAACGAATTTCATGGCTGAAGCTTTTGCTTTTTTATCACCCCATTGACCGATTAAAAAGTACATCGGTACGAGTTCCAATTCCCAAAACATAAAGAACAAAAACATGTCCCTCGCGCAAAAAACACCCAAAACCGCGGTCTGTAAAAGAAAAATCATTGAATAATAAAATTTGTGCTTAGCCCTTATATTACTTTTGCTTGCGATAAGCGCCAAAAGAAAGACAAATGATGTCAAAATCACCATAAGCAAAGAAAGTCCGTCTAATCCGAATGCCATTTTTAGCCCCAATGGCTGAATCCAGTCGGAGCCGAAAAAAGTTATTTCTTTGTAATAAGAAATCCCATCTTTTAAAGGGTTAAAAAATACCAAAAATAAAATGGTGTATAAAAAATGCAAGCTCGCAAATCCTTTTGAAAAACGTCTTATTCTAACCTCGTTATGCTTAAAGAATGAGGAAAAAAGCAACGCAGCTGCAACCATTGGTGAAAATATTAAAACTATAATTGATAAATAATTTATCACATCCATGTCCTGTTTACCCCCCGCCGCTTAATAAGCTGTAATTTATAATCATTGTATATGCAAACATAAGTCCTGTAAAAATAATCGCCAAAAATACAACCGAATAGGCAAGATAACTCTGGAAATTGCCCGTCTGCATTTTGGAAAGCACCCATGACAACGCCCTTACATTGAGACCCGCAAGAATTACAAGACCGTCAACAAAATATTTGTCGACAAAAGCGCAAATCCTTGAAACTGTAGAATAAACTTTTTCGGCAATGAAATTATAAAAATTATCTATATAAAATTTGTTGTAAGAAAGTTGGTATAAAACTGGAATTTTAAAGGCTTTTACTTTCGTATTATAGAAAACCCAAGCTAGTAATAAACCAATTAATGCAATGCTTATAGATATGAAAAACGGACTGACATGTTTTTCTGTTTGAGCAATATTACCTCCGAATTGAATGAATTTTTCAAACCTTTCGTGAGTCAACCAACCCACTAAAAGCGTAAAAATCGCCAAAATTGAGATTGAAAAATTCAGGGTAAAAGTCGTTTTTTTAGGCTCTTTTTCCCCTTTAAATTCGCCTTCAAACACTACAAAATAAGAGCGGAACATATAAAATGCGGTCATTAAAGCTACAATTAAAAATCCTATTGCAAAAAGATAATGGTTTTGCTGAAGCAGTGAGGTTAGAATCATTTCTTTCGAGTAAAACCCGCTGAACAAAAGCCCCGAAATTGATAAGCAACCTATCAAATAACAAATCGCCGTAAGCGGAAGATGTTTTCTTAATCCACCCATAAATCTTATGTCTTGCTGGTCAAAAAGGCTGTGAATGACTATTCCCGAACACAAAAAAAGCATTGATTTAAAATAAGCATGCGTAACAAGGTGAAAAATTCCGCCCGTGTAAGCTCCGGCTCCCAATGCCAAAAACATTAGACCGAGCTGGGAGCTTGTTGAATAAGCCAAAATTCTTTTTAAATCGTTCTGGGTAATTGCAAAATAAGCACAAATTAAAGCAGTAAAAAGCCCTATAATTCCAATAAAATTCATTACGCCACTGCTTAAGCTATAGATAGGATAAAGTCTTGCGATTAGATAAACCCCCGCGGCAACCATCGTCGCGGAATGGATTAATGCACTCACCGGCGTAGGCCCTTCCATGGCATCCGCAAGCCAAGTG
>CAIPUE010000040.1 GCA_903868125.1 uncultured bacterium
AAAAGGGCGATAACAGAGATAGGAATAGAGAAATTAATAGAGTCAATGGCATAGTCAAGCCATTGACTCTATTAATTTTAATGAGAGAGACCTTAAAGGATTTGTTTTTAAAGTTTTTACACAGCCTCCTTGCGGGAGAGGTCGACTTTCAACACGAGCGGAAGCCCGCGAGTATTAGAAAGTCGGGTGAGAGGTGCTGGAGCATCTATTTTACTGGCTTTTATCCTTTTGTAATGTAGTTTATCCAATCATATTAAATTTCATGGACTTTTCGCAAGAACCATTAAAATTACGAATATTTATTATACCATATATTTTTGCTATAATTGAACAGTAAAACATATTTTAGGTGGGGAAATGAATACAAAAATAGAAATCAAAGAAGAGTTTTTAAAACAGGCAAGCATTTTGGCTCGTGGGGCTGAAGTTTTACCCGGTGGAGTCGAAGAATTAGCAATAAAATTACAAAAATCTAAAGAAACCAATACGCCGCTTAGAGTGAAGCTAGGCATGGACCCGACACGCCCTGACCTGCATTTGGGTCATACAGTTGTAATGCGGAAATTAAGAGAGTTTCAAAAGTTCGGTCACAGAATTGTGCTGTTAGTTGGCGGTGCAACCGCAATGATTGGCGACCCTTCGGGTAAATCAGAAACCAGACCGTCTTTGAGTAAAGAAGAAGTCGATGAGAATGCAAAAAGTTATTTTGAACAAATGTCAAAAGTTGTTGATGTAAATAACGCAGAAATTGTCAACAACGCAGACTGGCTTCATAAATTGAACTTTGTCGACACTTTAAAATTGTCTTCTCAAATCACCGTTGCACAAATGCTTACCCGTGATGATTTTGCGAAAAGAATGAGCGAAAACAAACCGATTTCTGTACATGAATTGTTTTATCCGTTAATGCAGGCTTACGATTCTGTTGTTGTGGATTCGGATATTGAACTCGGTGGAACTGACCAGCGTTTTAATGTACTTTTGGGACGTGATATTCAATCCGCGTATGGCAAAAAACATCCACAAATGGTTATTTTATTGCCACTTTTGGAGGGTACTGACGGGGTTATTAAAATGTCGAAATCTTATCCCGAACACTGCATCTCAATCAACGAAAACCCAAAAGATATGTTCGGTAAATTAATGAGTATACCTGACGTCTTAATAATCAGGTATTACACACTTTTAACCGATGTGCCTGAAGAAGAACTGAAAGAAATTTCGGCACAATTAAATTCAGGTTCAGTTAATCCTCGTGATATTAAGTTGAAACTTGCTTATACTATCACAGAAGAATATTGCGGCAAAGAGGGTGCGGATTTTGGGCAGAGTGAGTTTATCAACGTTGTATCCAACAGGGGAATTCCGCAGGACATTCAAGAGGTTAAAATGGAATTAGGCATGAATATCTCAGATTTACTTGTTGAATTAAAATTTGTTCAAAGTAAGGGTGAAGCAAAAAGGCTCATCCAAGGCGGCGGGGTTAAAATTGATGGCGAAAAAATCTCCGAGGTTAATTACTCAATAGATTTTAAAGACAGTGTAATTTTGCAATCAGGCAAAAGAAATTTTGTAAAATTAACAAAGTAAAACTCCAAAGGGAGGTCAATTTATGAAAGTTAAAATCGCTAAAAATATTGATGATATTAATATATGTTATAAATTGAGGGAAATTGTTTTTATAAAAGAACAAAATGTACCTATCGACAGAGAAAGAGATGAGCAAGATAAGATTGCAGTTCATTTTTTACTGTATGATGAAACAACACCAATAGGAACAGGACGAATTGTTATTGATGTTGATACTGTAACTTTAGGAAGAATATGTATTTTAAAGGAATATAGAAGCAAGGGGGCGGGCTTATTTTTGATGAAAGAAATTATCGACTATTGTAAAAAACAAAATTTTAGAAAAATAATTTTAGGTGCTCAAGAACACGCTCTTGATTTTTATAAAAAATTGGGCTTTGAAGTGTGTAGTGAGAAATATATGGATGCCAATATTTCTCATTATAAGATGAATCTTGAATTTTCTGTTAAAATAAATTAATGAAGTAGGATGGGCTTTAACCCATCAAAATAAAGCGAGGCAAAAATGATTTACAATAATATTTTAGAACTGGTCGGGAAAACGCCGTTGGTGAAACTGCAAAAAATTAACGACTCAGAGTGCGAAATCGCTTTAAAGTTGGAGTTTTATAACCCGTCAGGATCAGTGAAGGACAGAGCTTCGTTTTACATGCTTAATGAAGCTAAAAAGGCTGGAAAAATAAACGAAAATACAGTCATAATTGAGCCTACAAGTGGAAATACAGGCATCGGGCTTGCTATGTGTTGCGCGGTAATGGGGTTAAAAATAATAATCGCTATGCCGGAAAGTATGTCGATTGAACGTAGAAAATTAATCCAAGCCTACGGTGCCGAATTGGTCTTGACCCCCAAAGAATTAGGCATGCAAGGAGCCGTGGATAAGGCGATTGAACTTTCAACGCAGAATCCGAATTCTTTTATTCCATCGCAGTTTACGAATCAAGCGAATGTTCTTGCGCATATAGAAACAACCTCCAAAGAGATTTTTGAAGATACAGATGGCAAAGTTGATATTGTTGTTGCTGGAATAGGTACATCAGGAACGACCATGGGGCTTTGCGAAGGATTAAGAAAAACTAAGCCGTCCGTTCAAATTTTTGGGGTTGAACCTTCCGAAAGCCCGCTTTTAAGCGAAGGACATGCTCATCCGCATAAAATTCAGGGGATAGGCGCAAACTTTGTGCCTGAATTGTATAAAGCAGGGAAAATTGACGGAATAATAAATATTAATGCAGAAGATGCGATTGAAACAGCAAGAAATTTGGCAAAAAAAGAAGGGGTTTTAGTGGGGATTTCATCGGGTGCTATTTTAAAAGCGGCCTTGGACTTGGCTAAAAAACCTGACAACAAAGGTAAGTTGATAGTTGCTATTATGTGTGATTTCGGCGAAAGATATCTGTCGACGGAACTGTTTTATTAGTTTATGAGTTTATAAGTCGATAAGTTTATAAGTTATTAATTGATTGTTAGTTTAGGAGTTTATTAATTATTGGTTTATTAGGTTAAAAGGAGATAGTTATTGAAAAAAGAAATTTTTACATATGGATTTGAAAAATTAATTGTGTGGCAACAGTCTGTTGATTTTGTAAAAAAAATTTATATATGTGTTGATAGTTTTCCAAAAAACGAATTATACGGTTTAACATCGCAAACAAAAAGAGCAGTTACATCTATTCCGGCGAATATAGCCGAAGGAACAACAAGAAAATCATTCAAAGACCAAGCTAGATTCACTGAAATCGCCTTTGGAAGTTTGATTGAAACTTTAAATCACTTAATTATAGCTGAACAATTAAATTATCTAAACAGCAACACATTGAATGAGCTGAGAATAGATATAGAAAACATCTCAAGACAATTAAACGCTTTAAAAACATCTCAAATATCCCGACAATAAAAATTCATAAACTAATAACCAATGAATAACTTATCAACTCATCAACTTATAAACTCATAACCAATAAATAACTTATCAACTCATCAACTCATCGACTTATAAACTTATAAACTTATAACCAATAAATAACTTATCAACTCATCGACTTATAAACTTATAAACTTATAACCAATAAATAACTTATCAACTCATCGACTTATAAAC
>CAIPUE010000041.1 GCA_903868125.1 uncultured bacterium
ATTAAAATCCACAATAATAAAAAAGATTTCGCAGTCATTGCGAGAAATAAAATATCGAATGTAACAAAAAGTGTCCACCGAAGCAATCTTGAGTACATTTTAACCATAAAGCAATGTTGAATATTATTGCAAAATTTAAACAAGATTGCTTCGTTCCGTCAAAAAAAAATTAATCTAAGAAACCTTCGTCTCGCAAAGACGACAAGGATAAAAAGTTTTTAATGCACTTGCCCGACCTACTGCCCAAAGCAAAGTCAGGGTTTAATATTCAATTATATTAACTTTTTACTAACTTATCTGTTGAACCCTCGGCATTAATTCAAATTACCCCCCAAAAGATTAACAAAACGAGTAATTTATTTTATTTAGAACATTTGTAGAATAGAGTGAGGTGGAAAAAGTCGATTTTTCTATGAAATTTTGACTTTTTGACCAAGTCGGTATTAAAAAAACACAAAAATCCCCAATTTAGTAAGGTAAATATGTATAACGAAATTCCGGTAACTTCATACGAATATGACGAGTGTCTTGTTAAAGGGCTCTGCTCTATAAATCCTACTTTATCTTCGATTCAGGAGGTTATTTTGCTTTATTTAAGGCAATTGGCTTTTTATCTTTTGAAATTGAAGGAGTTTGGTGTTACAAATAGGCCGGTTCAAGAAATCATTCTAAATTCTCTTTTTAATATTGTAACCAACGCCGATTATAATCAAGAGCAATTTTATAATCTTATTTCTAAGCTTGATAGTAGCATTGTAGAGGCAAAAAGTATTTATGAGCATGTTTGTGAAAACAAAGAGGTAGAACTTGAATCGCTTAAAACATATTTTAAGTGCAGTAAGAAATTTAATCTCACTGATGCGATAAAGAAAGGGGAGAAATATTTTCTAAAAAAAATCAGTACGTTTACTCCGAAACAAAAAGATTTGTTTGATATCTTACTTTTTTTTATAAAAAGTATCAGTATAAAAATAATAGAACTTCAAAGGCTTGGAAAAGAGCATAATGAGGGATATAATGCTGTATTGACTTTGTTAAACGCTATGAATTTGAAAAAGTTTTGCGAATCTGAAATCCTACAAGAATTGGATAGAAGTGTCGATATTTACTATGATTTGCTTAAAGCCATATTTAAAACTCAGGTTGAGCTTTACGGTGAACCTTCAACTACAAGCGTTTCCCTTTCCATTGAACAGGGTAAGGCTATTTTAGTTTCCGGATTTGATTATAATACACTGGAATCACTATTAAAGACCGTTGAAAATACCGATATACAAATTTATACCCATGGGATGGAAATGCTTATGGCTCACTCTTTTCCTAAATTCCGCTCTTATAAAAATTTAAAAGGTCATTTCGGTTTAGGGATACATAATTCAATGATAGATTTTGCAAAATTTCCCGGTTCTATTTTGATGACAAAAGGTTGCTTGCAAAAATTTGAATATTTATATCGTGGAATGCTATTTACGCTTGACCCTATTGCGCCTACCGGTGTTGTAAAAATAAAAAACAATGATTATGAGGCTTTGATAAAATCAGCGCTTAATGCAGAAGGTTTCACCACCGCAATTCAAAAACCACCTTTAACTGTTGGGTTTTCATTTGATGAAGTTGAAAATAAAATTGAAGAGATTCTTGATAAAATAGTAAAGAAAGAAATTGAAAATATTTATATTATTGGACTTTTAAATTTTCAAAACGGACATAAGCAGTATTTTGATGATTTTTTTGAATTGGAACATAAAAATTCTTTTATATTTTCGTTCAGTCACAAAAAAAGCGGCGAAAATATTTTCCACTTAGATTCTGTATATGATTATTCTTTGGTGTATAAAATTCTAAAAGAAATACAATTAAGAATTCCGTTAAATGAACTTAATATAAGTATATTTTTAACAAGTTGCGATAAACATACAATTTCCAACCTCCTTTATCTGAGACATTCGGGGATAAAAAATATTTACATGTGCAAATGTCCTCCAAGTTTGATAAACCCGTCTCTGGTAACGACTTTGTTAAATACTTTTGGTATAAAAGAATTTTCTGATCCTAAAAAAGATTTAAAAGAAATAAAGGAAACTACATTATGAATCAAAATCAAATAAATAAAATAGATTATAATGAATGTGATTCAGTGGGTGTTTGCTCCATTAGTCCATCTTTGGCTTTCTTACACGAAGTTATAAAGTCTTATATTGCGGAATTAGCTTTCTATCTCTTAAAGCTAAAGGGATTTGGTATAACTAATTCAAAAATAAAAGGGAATATTATAGAGGGAATTTCGGGGATGCTTATAGGGGTAAGCTACAGTGAGGAACAGTTTTCTAAAGTTATAACAAAATTTTCTGCAGATTTAAAAGAAGCTAAGGAACTATATACTTTATTATGTGAAAAAAATAAAGTAAAACCTGAATTTATAAAATCCCAATTAAAAGTCGGTAGAATAATAAGTATTTCAGAAGCAATAAGGCAAGGTCAAAAAATTTTCACTTCTAAAAACATAAAAATTACTGCCGAAGAAAAGAATTTATTTGAACTAATGTACTACGTTGTAAAAAGCATTTGTATACACTTAATTGAATTACGAACGCTTGATTTTGATGATGAAGAGTACTATGGCGCCTTACTCGGATTATTTAATGTAAGAGACTCCAGCTTGAATTCATTGGAGAAATCACAAGAAACATTAGAAGAAGCTGTTAAGTTGGATCATCTTCTTTTATTGAAATTACAGGAAAAAAGAGAAGAAAAATACGGGCAAATAGTTCCAATTGAAGTTTCTCGTTCAACAAGACCTAATAAAGCTATATTGGTCTCCGGTACAAATGTGAGGGAATTGGAATTAATCTTGGAAGCTACAAAAGATAAAGGCATAGATGTTTACACACATGGGCGTATGATTATGGCACATGCATTTCCAAAGCTAAAAAAATATCCCAATCTTGTCGGACATTTTGGGGCAGAGCCTGAAACTTATTTGCTTGATTTTGTGGGATTCCCGGGCGCTATTTTTATGACAAGACATTCTTTTCATAAAGTTGAGGGGATTTGTAGAAGCAGACTTTTTACAAGTGATGCCATTGCCCCGATGGGGGTTATTACAATCAAGGATAATAATTATGAGCCTTTGATTAAATCTGCTCTTTCAGCTAAGGGCTTTACAAAGGGAGTGCAAAAACCTTCAGTTAAAATCAATTTAAACGAAAAGAAAATTCTCAATAAAATTACTGAAGTTGCGGAAAAAATAGAAAATGGTGAAATCAAACATTTTTTTGCGATAGGAATATCTAATCGTACCAAAAATCAAAAAGAGTATTTTGAAAAATTCTTGAACTTATTGGGGGATGATTGCTTTGGACTTTCTTTTTCTTACACCAATGATAAAAATAATATTTTGTTGGTAGAATCAGATTACGGATTTCCTCTGCTTTATAAAACCTTAGAAATATTAACAAGGAAAATAACGCTTTCTGATTTAAAACCAATTATCCTTTACACAAGGTGCGAAGCACACACGATTTCTAACGTGCTTTATATGAAATATATCGGTATAAATAAGATTTATTTCACAGATTGTTCGCCTAATTTAATTAATCCTTCACTGGTTCAGGCAATGCGAGAGATGTGTGGACTGAAAAAATATAAAAATCCACATGAAGATTTTAAGGAAATGATAAGTGAGTGAACAGTTGAAAAGTTTTGCACTTCTTGCTTACATTTTCCTTTTTGTTTTTTGTTGTAGGGCTGGAAAGCCCTACCTACTTTGGGGGTTAAATAGTTAAAAAGTCGAATAGTTTTACGGTTCTCGCAATCTCTTTATCCTTTGCTCGTTACGGCTTATTGCCACCGTTCACCTCTCACCGTTTACGTATTAAAAATTCTGTCCCCCGCATCGCCCATGCCAGGGATTATATATCCGTGTTCGTTTAGATGAGAATCTACCGCAGCCGTGATAATTTCAACTTCAGGGAATTTCGTCTGAATATTTAGAATTCCCTCTGGAGCCGCAATTATGCTGATTACTTTTATATTTTCAATCGGAATATTTTTGTCTGCATAAAGTTTTATGGCTTCGATTAAAGAATTTCCCGTTGCAAGCATTGGGTCTGTGATGAAAATCTGGAATTTATGAGCATCTTTCACCGCCATAGGCACTTTGTTGTAATACCAAACCGGCTTCAAGGTTTTTTCGTCTCTGTACATGCCAATATGCCTAATGCAAGCTTGAGGCAAAATATCAATGGCTTCATCCGTAAAAATCAAACCTGCTCTCAATATTGGAGAAATAATTATATTTATATCCGGATCAATAGTTTGAGATTTAAACGAAGCTAATGGGGTATTGATTATTTTTTCAACCAGAGGTAAGTTTTTAGATGCCTCATATAAAAGTATTCGGGTAATTTTTCTTGTTGCAATTCTCACTTCTTGAGAATTTGCATTTTTGTCTCTCAGAGTACATAAATTTTGTAAAATTATAGAATTTTCAATTATGCGTATTTTATTCTTATTCATTTTTTCCATCACTTTTTCCATTAATTAAGCCTTTCTTTCTATTTTGTAATTTATCGTTAAAGCCATCGCATTGTTTCTGCAATTTATCAAGCCAGTTATTTGAGGAGTTAAAAAATCCATCAATAGATTTTTGATTATGTACGTTTTCGGGCATTTCACTGCTTTTAATTAGTCCTACTTGATCCATAAAATTAGAAACGCCATAAGTGATATCTATAATTTTATCAAACATATCATTTAATAATCCTAAAGAATCGTGGATTCTTTTAGGACTTTGAGAGGTAATTAATCTCCCCGAATAATTTTTATTTGACACAGGCGGATAAAGTTCAAGAGCCTTGGAGCCTCCAAGTCCTGAAAATTCAACTGTTGCAACAGAGCCTGCCGGAATTTTTACGTTGGGCTCGGTGATAACAAAATTAACATAAACATCCTCGCCAACAATATCAAGTTGGTTTATGTAACCTATCTGTATCCCCATTATTTTTACGGGCGAACCGCTTATAAGTCCATTTACATCGGGTAAAAATATTTGATAGGTTTCAACGTTTTTTTTATAATTATATTTGAAAAACATCATTCCGCCCGAGACTAAAAATAGTACCAGCAGCCAAATAAAAAGTTCGACTATCCAAAATAAATGCCTTTTCATAAGTTTTATTATACAACATTTTAAAAAGTATTGCTAAAAAACTTTTTGTGTTGTATAAATATAATATGTAGAGTGTATTTTATTGCATTAAAACAATAATAAAAAGGATAAATATAATGGATCAAATAATAAAAGTAGCATGGGATTTAAACGAAAATACAGAAAACAGATATCAATTAGTTTATGAAATCGCAGAACTTGCTAAAAAACTTGTTGATGAAACCCAAGCAAAAAAATCTCGTGAAGAATTTGGATTTGAAGAATTTTATGATAATTCTTATAAAAAAGAAAACCCTGTTGAGCATGCCATTATGGTAAAAGCATCCGAAGCTGATGACAACAGACTTGTTGGGTAAACAGTGAGAGGTGAAAAGTTAAATCTTTTCAACTAAAGTTTTATGCAAAATACGATAAATTTCATTAACGAAAAAACAAACAATTTTAAACCTGAAATCGGGGTAATTTTAGGTTCCGGACTCGGCGATTTTGTTCAGGATTTTAAATCAATTTCCATTCCATATGCTGATATCCCCAATTTCGAAGTCTCTACTGTTCAGGGGCATAAAGGGCAGTTGATTTTTGCGCAAATTAAGGGCAAAAATGTTGTTTTCATGCAGGGACGTTACCATTTTTACGAGGGGCATTCAATGGATAAAATTGTTTATCCGATTAAGGTGATGAAAAAACTTGGGGTAAAAACTCTTGTCATAACTAATGCTGCGGGTGCTGTTAATAAAGAATTTAAGCCTGCTGATTTGATGGTTATTACCGATCACATCAATTTTATGGGAACTAACCCGCTAATCGGAGAAAATGATGAAAATTTCGGGACAAGGTTTCCTGATATGAGTGAGATTTACAAGAAAAATTTAATAAAGATTGTGAAAGACTGTGCCCAAGAACTTGGGATTGGGCTTAAAGAGGGTGTTTATGCGGCATTTTCGGGTCCGAGTTATGAAACACCGGCAGAAATTAATATGATTTGCAAACTCGGTGCGGATGTTGTCGGGATGTCGACTGTCCCTGAGGCTATTGTCGCAAATTACTGCGATATGGCAGTTTTAGGCATAAGCTGTATCACCAATGCCACGGCAGGAATTAAAACAACGCCCCTATCTCATCAGGAAGTCGTCGAAACCGCTAATATCGCTAAAAACAAATTTCAATCACTGCTTTTGAAAGTGTTGGAAAAGATTTAGCACATTTTAATTTTCTATGAAATTCCTAGCCGTTTCTGTAACCGATTCCTGCTCTGTAGCCGGAAATTGAATACAAAATAGGTAGGGCTGGTTCAATCCATTTTAATCCAGACATAACCGCAACGGTTGCGACATCATCGACATGTAAACTGACATCCAAAACTTCGGGGGTTCTTTCAGAATTATTTTTTTTATTAAAAAATGAATCGATAAAAGTTTTCCCAACCCAATTTGCCACCGTGCTTCCCAAAACTAATCCCATCAAAAGTATTCCGCCAATCATTCCTGTCGCTCGGGCAGCTTTTGAAGTGATTTGTGCCTTTTCTAACGCCAATAGTGCCACTCCCGCGCCTATATTACACGAAAATATGTTTGCAAGGTATTGATACGAGCCTTCTTTTATCTTGTCGGGGATTTTTTCTTTCCAGTCTCTGTCGGTTAATTTGTCTCCGATAATTCCGCCTGCAATCCCACCTAAAACGGGCATTAATCCGAGAATTGAAATTCTGCCTATTTCTGAAAATATATGTTTTGAATCAATGTTTTCAGGATTGGGGATCAATTTATTCAAAAACCCTTGCCCCTGCTTTGTTTCCCAAATTTTTTCAAATAAGGTTTTAATTTCTGAAAACTTTAAAACTTTTTCTTTTGCTTTGTTCAAAATATCTGAAATTTCAATAGAGATATCGTTATTTTTTAAAAAATTATTAATTAATTTGGTGTTTTTTTCTTTTAATTCTCCAAAATCAATTTTTGCGCCGTGTTCATGCTCGTGGTAATGGCAGTGTCCATGAGCATGGGCATGAACATGGGTATTCTTCATTATTTTTAAAGCTATTTTAGGGGCAAGAAGTGCACAGGTTATTGTTCCGGTAAGTACCGCAATAGTTTTTATAAATTCTTTTCTTTTTTCTTTTTTCGGGGTTTTTTCAACATGGTAAATGGTATAAGCACTCCCTCCTGCAATGAGAATCGCAGGAACTGCCTTTGCAAAGTGCCCGATTAGTCGTGGTTGATCCAAATATTTTCCAAATACAGATAAATTATTCATGGGCTTTATTCTCTTATATAAATCAAAGAAAACAACTTGCCCGATTGGTTACTTTTTTTGTGGCGATATTAATAAAAAATTTGCTATTAAATCTGTAGATTTTATAATAGTCTTATGCAAATATTCGCTGATAAAAAATTTAAAAATCCTATAAAAATAATTCAAGCTTTTGATAACGAAAGTTTTCTGGAGGCGTTTTCGCAGATTGAAAATCTGCGAAAACGCCCTAATCATTATTCGCTCGGATATATAAGATACGAAGCCAAAGAAATTTTTTTAGGGAAAAAAATTAAATCGAAATTACCGATATTGTATTTTGAGGTATTTGAAAACGTCAAAAGCAAAGAGCAAAAAGCAAAAAGCAAACGAGAAGTACAAAACTGTTCACCTGTTCAGCTATTCACCTATTCACCTAAACCACAGATTAATTACAAAATCTATTCAAAAGCTATTGAGCGAATAAAACAAGAAATCGCATGTGGAAATACTTATCAAGTGAATTACACCTACGATTATAAAATTAAAACACAGATGGATGGATTTGATTTGTATAATGCCATTTTACCCAATCAGATAACGCCTTTTAATGCCTATATTAAAAATGAATACGAGGAAATTCTTTCTTTTTCGCCCGAGCTGTTTTTTGAATTAGAAAACAATAAGATTAAAACGAAACCAATGAAAGGCACCGTAAAAAGAGGGGAAAATAAGGTTCAGGATAAGGCAAACATTGACTTTTTAAAAAATGATACTAAAAACAGGGCTGAAAATGTTATGATTGTGGATTTGTTGAGAAACGATTTGGGTAAAATTGCCAAGACAGGTACAGTCAAAGTCGATAAACTTTTTGCGGTGGAAACTCATAAAACGCTTCACCAAATGACCTCAGAAGTCAGTGCAGAATTGGAGGAAGATATAACACTTTTTGAAATATTTGAGGCAATTTTTCCTTGCGGCTCAATAACAGGCGCTCCAAAAATTAATACAATGGAGATTATTGATGAGCTTGAAATTGGCTCACGCGAGGTTTATTGCGGGGCAATCGGTTTAATCTCACCTGAAAAAACTGTTTTTTCGGTTCCTATAAGGATTTTACAGAGGAAAAACAATGAAGATTTTTACTCATGTAGGGTGGGCGGTGCGATTGTTTGGGATTCAACTTCAGAAGATGAGTGGGACGAAACTTTGACGAAAATTAAATTTCTTTCTACATCCGACGTAGATCGGACATACTTGCCCGAAAACATTAAGCTTGTAGAAACAATTCTTGTCGAAAACGGAAAAATCAAGTATAAAAAGGAGCATTTTGAGCGCATGCGAAAATCTGCAAAAGATTTGGGATTTGAATTTAACCTTGAGAACTTAAATTTTCCGATTTTTACTTCTTCGACTTTTCTGATTTTGCGGATTTTACTTTCGCGCGAGGGCGTTTTTGAAACTCAAAATTTGCCGCTAAAAGAAATTACTACAAAAAAAATCTTTATTTCAAAAACGCCCGTAAATAGCAAAGAATTATTATTAAAATACAAAACAACTTTTCGTCCTTATTACGATGAAGCAATGAAAAAAATCAAATCGGGTTTGATTTTTGATGAGATTTTTTTCAACGAAAAAGAAGAGTTGACCGAAGGTGCAAGAAGTAATATAGTTTTGCAAATCGGGGGTGAATTATTTACGCCACCTGTTAAATGTGGACTTTTAGGTGGGATTTTAAGAGAAAAAATGATTAAATCGCGTAAGATTAGAACGAAAAAGTTGTATTTATCGGATTTAAAAAAATCAGAAAAGGTTTTTTGCATAAATTCCGTTCGGGGAATTGTGGAGGTGGAAGTTGATAGGTAAATGTATTTTAATTGATAATTACGATTCTTTCACTTATAACATTGTTCAGTATTTAAAAGAGCTTGGGGTAATCCCGAGAATTTTCAAAAACGATGAAATATCAATTAGTGAGCTTAAAAAACTTAATTTTTCGGACATAATCATCTCTCCTGGCCCTAAAAACCCTAATGAGGCAGGGATTTCGCTTGCGGTTATCGGGGAATTTTACAGAACAAAAAAAATTCTTGGGGTTTGCTTGGGCCATCAATGTATCGCACAATATTTCGGATGCAAGGTTGTAAGGGCGAAAGAGCCTGTACATGGCAAGGTTTCGCAGATTTATTTCGAGAATGATTTAATTTTTAAGGGATTGGAACAGGGCTTTGAGGCAACAAGGTATCATTCTTTGGTGGTGGATAACGAGTCGATTACACCTTGCATAAAACCTTTGGCGTATGCGGGGGATAAAATACTTATGGCACTAAAACACCGCGATTATCCAACTTACGGAGTGCAGTTTCATCCCGAGGCGATTTTGACGCAAGAGGGGAAGAAATTGCTCGAAAATTTTATCAAAATATGTTAATAATTGTATCATTTTAGTTGAAAAAAATAAAAAATCAGCAACTTAAAATATTCAGCATTTTTAAAGCAACTGTGAGACATAAAATTTTTGAAAGGACACATCAATGAACGTTACACCAAGTCAAAACCAACCCCAATACCGCCAAACCAATGCAAACCCTGCGTTTAAAGCATTGGCAATTGGTTTAAAAAATATCCCACAGGAATTGCAACCGACATTAGTAAATGCAATCAAAGCACAAGTAGGCGACGGTTATGAGATAATATTGCCAGAGTTAAAGCAAGAAGGTATTACAAAAGCTTTTATTGGTTTTAATCCTGAGGAAATTATTATTGCAATAAATACTGCACACGCAAAAATAAAACAATCAGTTATGCTTCAATTAAAACAAATTCTTGATGGATTAAACATTCACAATGCTGAAGGAATTCCTAAAAATACTGGAAAAGACGAAATTAATGGCCTACGAAACTTCACTACAGTTGAAACGAATTTGGGTAATGATAAATACATAGCACATAATTATGGCAAAATAGGTGATAAGTATGCATATATTGATACTGAGCATATTGGATATGAACCAAAAAATAAAGTTTCAAATCTTGTAGGTGCAACAAATTAAATAAATTGATAGGTATAATGCACATCGCCTTTAGTTTTTCATTTTAATGATTAAACTTCCACGCCTCCTCTTCCATTTTTTTATTGAAGTGTTAATCTTATACTGAGTTGCATCCAAAGCATAACGAAATTTTATGTAGGTCGGGCATTCCTGCCCGACCTACTGCCCAAGTCAAAGTCAGGCTTTGATCGCAACTTAATATTAATAAAAAAAAGAGGAGAGATTATGAATAATTTTGAGTTTTACTGTCCAACAAAAATGGTCTTCGGTAAAGGCTCCATCGCTAAATTGTCCGAACTTATCGATAAAAATAAAAAAATTTTAATGGTTTACGGTGGCGGGTCTATCAAAAAAAACGGGGTGTACGACCAAGTAAAAGAAGCACTTAAAGGTTTTAATATCACCGAATTTTCAGGGATTGAACCAAACCCGACCTACGAAACCTGCATGAAAGCAGTCGAAATCGTTAAGCGCGAAAATATTGATTTTCTACTCGCCGTAGGCGGAGGTTCTGTGCTTGACGGAACAAAATTTATTGCAGCCGCTTCAAAATATGAGGGCGAAGAACCTTATGATTTAGCCTCAAAAGAACTTGCGGTAAAAGACGCTTTGCCTTTAGGATCTGTCATGACACTTCCGGCAACAGGTTCAGAGATGAACTGTGCCTCTGTTATTTCAAGAATTAGTACCCAAGAAAAATTTGCGATGCGAAGCCCAAAAGTTTACCCGCAATTTTCGATAATCGACCCAGAAACAACTTACAGTTTACCGATTGGACAGGTCAGAAACGGGATTGTCGACACTTTTGTCCACGTAATGGAGCTTTATGCCACTTACGATGTAAATACCCCGCTTCAAGACTCTTGGGCGTTGGGATTAATCAAAACCTTAATTCAAGAAGCACCAAAAGTACTTAAAAACAATGAAGATTACGATGCAAAAGCCAATATTTGCTGGTGTGCCACTTGCGGGCTAAACTACTGGCTTTCTGTCGGCGCCGTCCAAGACTGGTCAACACATAGAATAGGACATGAATTAACAGCATTCTACGGACTTGCACACGCTCAAAGCTTGGCAATCGTTCTGCCAAGACTTTGGCAAGAAAGAAAAAAAGATAAAGCTTCAAAACTTGCCAAGCTGGCAAGGGTCGTCTTTGGATGTCAGGAACTTGATGATCTTAAAGCTTCCGATTGTGCGATTGAAAACACCGAAAATTTCTTTAATTCACTCGGTATGCCAACAAAACTTTCCGATTACGACATAAACGCTCTTGAAACGGCACAAAGGGTTAAAGAAAGATTTGAAACCCGCGGAACACTCTTGGGCGAAGATCTTAAGATAACTCCGCAGGTTGTTTATGAAATTTTGAAAAATTGTTAAAATAGTTTGGCCCCAAACCCAACGACCTAAATCACCTTGTCACATTCCATTTCCAATTGCGATTTTTTTTTGTTCACGGTATAATTTGCTTAACTAGTTTGCTAATTAAACAAAAAGAAATCGAGGAAAAATGCCACAAGAAATCAGAGTCCGTATAGCTCCGTCACCGAGCGGAAATTTGCACATAGGAACGGCAAGAACCGCTTTGTTTAATTATTTATTCGCAAAAAAACATCACGGAAAATTCATTCTAAGAATTGAAGACACCGATATGGAGCGTTCGGACAATGAATATATTAAAAATATTTTTGACAGCTTAAAGGCACTCGGACTCGCTTGGGATGAAGGTCCCGATGTAGGTGGAGAATACGGGCCTTACAGCCAATCAGAAAGATTTGATATTTATCCTAAATACGCTCAAATATTAATCGAAAAAGGTTATGCTTATGAATGTTTCTGTACGCCTGAAGAATTAGACGCCGAAAGAATTTTTTCTCAAGAAAAGAAAATAGCTCATGTTTATTCAGGCAAATGTAAAAATTTAACTGAAAACGAAAAAGAAGAATTAAGAAAACAAGGTAGAAAACCTGCGATAAGATTTGCCGTTGAAGCTAAAAATTTAATTTTTGATGACCTTGTAAAAGGGGAATTGAAGTTTGATACAAGCCTAATCGGAGATTTTGTGATTATGAAATCAAACGGTTCTCCGACTTACAATTTTGCGGTGGTGGTTGATGATATCCTGATGAAAATTTCTCATATTTTAAGAGGCGAAGACCATATTTCAAACACCCCAAAACAGATTTTAATCTACGAAGCTTTGGGGGCAAAAATACCTGAATTTGGGCATTTAGGTATGATTTTAGCACCTGACAGAAGTAAGCTTTCTAAAAGACATGGTGCAACAGGGGTTAGCGAGTTCGTTGAAAAAGGTTATTTGATAGATGCTTTGGTGAATTTCGTTGCACTTTTGGGCTGGTCGCCTTCTGATGGAGTAGAAATTAAAACTGTTGATGAAATAGCTCAAGATTTTAGAATTCGTGAGGTATCTTCGAGTAATTCAATTTTTGAATACGACAAATTAAACTGGATGAATTCCCAATATATCAAAAAGCTTTCAACAGAAGAGTTAAAACAAAAACTGTTGCCGTTTTTAGGGCAGTATGATTTGTCTGAATTGAGTGAGAACAAATTCACCAGAATGGTCGAAGTCACACGTGAACCTTTAGTAATTCTTTCTGATATTACGGATGCGGTTAGTTATTTCTTTGGAGAAAGCGTGGAGATTGAACCTGAGGTTCAGTCAGAGGTTTTGGATAAAGATGTTTCTCAAATAGTATTAAAAGAGGTTCAAGAACTTGCTAAAAATTGGAATTTTGATGATGAAGATGCGCTTCATCATACTTTAGAAGAATTAAGAACTTCGCTCAAAGAACGTTCAATAAAACCGAAAGAAACAATGTGGGCAATCAGAGCTGCTGTTACCGGCAGAGTAAAAGGTGCCGATATTTGCGCAGTCCTTGCCATTTTGGGTAAGGAAAAAGTTTTGAAAAGGCTCAGAGGCTGAAAGTTTTTGTAAATTTTTTTTAATTTTTGTGCAATATTTTTTTTTACAGGCTTTATATCATAAGAAGGAATAAACCAAAAAAAATGATTAGCAGTGTGCAAAATTGTAATAATACATCCCAAATCGCATTTTGTAGCAAATACATGTCAAAAAAAGATGCGATGGAGTTGTATCGTAAACTCTCCGCCACAAATGTCAAAACAGTAGATATTTGGCCTCACCGCTCGCCTGATGACGATGCAATAAATTCGGCTACGGTTATTTATCGTCTGCTTGAAAAACTGGGTAAAAAGGTTTCTATTTGTTTACATCTGGATGGAACCGAAGGATTACTGGGATTTAATTGGGGCAGATATAATATAAAAAATAATTCCCATCCTGCCGATATGGCTATTTTAGTGGATTGTAATGAATTGGGCAGGTTGTCAAAAACACACGAAAATACATTTAGGAAACAAGTACCAAAAACCGTCATAGGTATTGATCATCACAAAGCTGATAATGCTGTTGAAGGTAAATTCTATATAGATTCCAGCTCCCGTTCTTGTTCTGAACTGGTTTATATGTTTCTCAAACGAATAGGTGCAAAATTGAACAAAGAAGATTTAAAAAATCTTTTTTGCGGGATAATAAGTGACTATCAAAAATCGGGTTATGTGAAAATCGAATCTTCGCTGGAGGGAACATTGTTTATAAAAATGCCTGCTTTAAAAGAAGATAAAAATGCGGATAGAATCTTAGAGGAAATTAAAAAAACTCTAAGTCTAAAAGAGCGAAAAAAAATCTATAAATATTTGGATATACTCTCAAATCTTAACAACAAAGAAAAGGCTTTTAGAACCCAATTATCATCAGAGGTAAAGCTTACTTCAAACAAAAAACTAGCATATGTAATCATTGCTCCGCAAGATAAGCAATGGGAAACGATTGGAATGGACAACACAAGAACCAGTGCTATTTTGGGGGAGTTGCGCCGAAAGTTGCTCGATACAAATAAAGACCTACAAGGTGCAATAATTTTTTATAGAACCTCAAGCCTTCCAAACAGTACCTATCGAATGAGTATAACTTCAAGAAACGGATATGCCGATACTTTGATTAAACACATTAAATCAAGCATTAATCCTGATTTAATTGCAGGTGGGCATACAGACCGTGCCGGTGGAAAGATCGAGTCACTTGAAGCATCGGATGTGAAAAAATTTGTTAGTGATTTTTTACAAGCGGCTGAAGAAAATTAGCATCTAATCTGAATTTTTTAATTTTTGCGTGATTTGTAAAGTTTTTCCAGAGGGTTTAAACTAATTGCACTAAAACGGCAAATCGTCATGTCCGCCCGTCCAGTTATGAATTTCTCCCAAATCATCCTCGAGCCTTACAACAACTTCACTATCACTATTGAAAAATATTTTCTTACCATCTTCAATTCTTTGCCAGATTTCTCCATTCAATTTATCTTGTTTGTTTAAAATTGCATCTGTTTCTGCGTCATTCTTTTTATCCCATCTAAATTCAGGATGCTCGTCAAAGTATCTTCTAAATCGATTAACCTGTTTATCAATAATTCGTAAACGCTCCTTTTCTAGTAATTGAAATGCGGTGTCAACTTCTTCTTGAGTGAATCCATTATTATCAAGCAATTCCTGAGCTTTTGCGACATTTTTTTCTATGATAGGTAAATATTCTTCTTGTTGTGCCATATAATTTCTTATTTCCCCAATTTCTTCAAAATATTTATTGAACCTGACAACCTCACGTGTTCCCTGAGGTTGTGCCAAAAACTCGGACACTCTACTAAAATAAGAAGATACATCAATATGACGAAATATACTCAAAAGAGAAGTCGTTTCGGCTTTGTAAATTTCTTCACTTTTAGCACTAAGCTTAGGAAACATACTTTCAGGACTTAAATTAACAAGCCCGTTTTTTATATCTTGTGCTGTTTTATAATATTGAGACATAATCGGGCTAAATGAACTTAAATAAGGCGTTTTTTTGTGCATTTCGCTAGCAATACGCGTCGCATATTCTTGAACATCATCAGAAACAAAATATTTTTGGCTTTTACCTCTTAAATAATTATACTCTTGAATATTTTGTTCATAAATCAGTGGTTTTTGAAGATGTTCAGCTACAAAGTCAATTTTTTCGAGTTCAAAACCTTCTCTAATTGTTGTCCAAAAATCATCTCGTTTCTGACTAAAAATATCAAACATTTCTTCACTTTTTTGATGAATCGATAAAGTTTGATTGTTTAATTTCTTATGCTTCTTCAAAAACGGCTCAATCTCATCCGCTAAAAATTTTTGGAGTGTGGCAATTTTTTCAGTTACGTTAGAAGTCGCATTACCAAAAGCAATATAACGACCATAATACTCTCTACCATCCACAAAAGATTTTTTCGAATTATCATTTCTATTAACAATAACTGTCATTTTTGATTTCTGAGAATAATTTTTGTTTTGGATATTATTAAATATCAATGGCGTAACTTGCATTTTACCTCCAAACGTCTAGTAACTTATATTACAGCACAAATTCAAACATTTTGGGATGATTTATAAAGTTTTTTTAAGATTTAGAGATTGCTCGCTTATTGTCGGTGCGGTTAAATCCGCACCCTACTGTTCACCGTTTACCGTTTACCGTTTACCGACTCAGACCTTGCCCTTACGTGCATAGTATTCTTCTATAAATCCTGTGTTAAAATTCCCCGATATAAATACATCGTCTTCAATTATGTCTTGGTGGAAAGGAATTGTTGTTTCAACGCCTGTTATAACATACTCTTTTAAGGCACGGTACATTCTTCTGCGTGCTTCTTCTCTGTTTCTACCCCAGCAAATCAGTTTTCCTATCATTGAATCATAATAAGGCGGAATCGAATACCCCGGATAAGAGTGCGAATCTACTCTTACTCCAAATCCACCAGGGGCAACGTATCCGTCAATTTTACCCGGATTGGGCATAAAATCTTTAGCAGGGTTTTCAGCATTAATTCTACATTCAATAGCATGACCTCTCAATAAAACATCTTTTTGGGTGAAATCTAATTTTTCGCCCGCAGCAACTAAAATTTGCTCCCTGACAATATCAATATTAGAAATCATCTCAGAAACGCAGTGTTCTACCTGAATACGAGTGTTCATCTCCATAAAATACCATTTTTTATCGCTGTCAAGCAAAAATTCTATTGTTCCCGCACCCTCATAGTTAATCGCTTTTGCAGCACGAATAGCCGCTTCGCCCATTTCTTTTCTTGTTTTTTCGTCAATCGCAGGAGACGGAGCTTCCTCAATCAATTTCTGGTGACGTCGTTGAATTGAGCAATCTCTTTCGCCCAAGTGAACAACATTTCCGAAACTGTCGCCTAAAATTTGAACCTCAATGTGTCTTGGGTTTTCCAAATATTTTTCGACATATACATCAGGATTTCCAAACCCGTTTTTAGCTTCTTGTTGGCACATTGTCATCAATGATTCCAGTTCGTCATCTTTTCTGACAATTCTCATCCCTTTGCCGCCCCCGCCAGCGGTGGCTTTAATAATTATCGGGTATCCGACTTTTTTAGCAAACGCGCGAACCTCGTTAACATCCTTTACCAGCCCCGTACCCGGAGTTACGGGAACATTATGTTCCGTCATTGTTTTTCTTGCAGTAGCCTTGTCGCCCATTTTTCTCATAGCATCCGCCGAAGGCCCGATGAATTTTATCCCATGCTGTGTGCAAATATCTACAAAATCAGCTCTTTCCGCCATAAATCCATACCCCGGATGAATAGCGTCCGCACCACACATCAAAGCAGTTGAGATAATCGCAGGGATACTCAAATAACTCTTTGTACTCTGTGCAGGACCTATGCAGTAAGCCTCCGTCGCCAAACTTACATGTAATGACTGTGCGTCCGCCTGCGAATATATCGCAACCGTCGGAATTCCCAACTCTCTACACGCTCTAATTATTCTAACGGCAATTTCGCCGCGATTTGCTATTAATACCTTTTTGAACATTTGTTTATACCATTACACCTACTTGTATTATTGGCGCCTTTATTAACTTTTTCGAATTACTACTTTACTTTTTAGAATTATCGGCAGTTCGGGAAAGTTTGATTTCCCTCACAGGGACGAGTTTCGCTTCTCTTACTCTTGCCGAAATTCGCTCGCATATACTTTGTTAGAGAAACCTTGGGCTTGTTGCCGCCGTTCACCGTTGACCACTAACTATTCCACGTACATCAAAACTTGTCCGAACTCAACAGGCTGGCCGTCTTCGACACAAATTTCAACAATTTTCCCACTAACATCTGATTCGATTTCGTTCATCAATTTCATCGCTTCAATAATACAAACGACTTGACCGTCCGCGATAGTTGAGCCGACTTCGACAAAAGGTTTTGAATCCGGCGACGGAGATTTATAAAAAGTCCCAACCATCGGCGAAGTTATTGGCTTGCCTTTTTTAACTTCCATCGGAGTGCAAACAAAAGCATCAGCAGATGCGTTCATTCCTTGCATTGTAGAAGCTGAAACAACCGTAGAGGCAGCTCCTGCAACCACTTCTTTTTCTTTCTTGAGCACGATTTCTTTATCGCCGTCTTTTAATGAAATTTCAGTTAATTCATTTTCAGTCAACAAATCTGCTAATTCTTGTATGTATTTTTTTTCAAACATTTTTTAATCCCCTTTTAATGTTGTTGGGTTAGAAAACCCAACCTACTTGACTTAATTTTGTCTTGGATTATTGGCAGTTCGGAAAAATGTCATTTTCCTCACTAGGACGTGCTGGGTTCGCTTCACTCACACGGCGCACTTGCCAAAATCCGCTAACATCTATCTAAATACTCGTTTGTTCTTGTATCAACTCTTATTTTATCTCCGTTTTGAACGAAGAAAGGAACGTTAACAATCGCACCTGTTTCAGTTGTTGCACGTTTTGTGCCGCCTTGTGCCGTGTTTCCTTTTTCAGCTGGCGGGGTGTCAACAATTTCCAACTCAACCTGCATAGGTAAATCAACCCCGATAACTTTACCATCGTGGAGCAGTACGGAAAGATTCATATTTTCTTTCAAATATTTTATGCCATCACCGATTTGAGCCTGCGAAAGTGAAATTTGTTCATAATTTTCAGTATCCATCATTACGAAATCAGCACCCTCTTTGTACAAATATTGCATTGCACGTCTATCCAACATCGCTTTCATAACCTTTTCACCGGCTCTGAAAGTTTTTTCTACAACGTTTCCGCTTGAAACATTTTTCAACTTTGTTCTGACAAACGCTGCGCCTTTACCCGGTTTTACATGCAAAAACTCTATTACAGCCCAAAGCCCGTTATCAAGTTCCAATGTCAAACCCGTTTTTAAATCGTTTACCGAAATCATCTTTTACTCCTATTAGCTATTATAATATTATTTTTCAATGGTATCATAAACAAGCCGATTTTCAAATTTTCTTAACAATTAGGTTGCTTGTCTTAAAAAAATGGAGTATTATTAGTTGAGTGTGAAAAGTGAAAGGTGAAAAGTGAAAGGACAAATCCTAAAAATACATTCGGATTTTTATTATGTGAAATTCGCAGATAATGCGGAGGTTTTTGAATGTAAAATCAGGGAGGTTTTAAAAAAGCAGAAACAAAAAGTTCTTGTCGGCGATTTTGTTGAATGTACAGACATTAATTTGAACAAAAAAACTGCAGTTATTGAAAAAATCTTCTCGAGAAAGAATTTCCTCACTCGCCCGAGTGTCGCGAATGTTGAACAGGTTATAATTATTTCGTCAATAAAAGAACCTGATTTGGATTTTGAACAACTTAATCGCTATATTTCCTTGGCGAAATACCACAAGATTAAGACAAAATTGTGTTTTAACAAAAATGACCTTGCCGAAGACGACAGCATTATTGAAAAAATCTTCGGGATTTACGAGCCTTTGGGATTTGAGATAGTTTTCACCTCGGCGTTGGAAAAACTTGGGATTGAAGATTTTACGGAAATTTTGGGAAATAAAATGACTGTATTTTGCGGAAATTCAGGCGTCGGAAAATCCAGCTTGATAAATTCAATTTCTCCTAATTTGAACATAAAAACAAAGCAGGTTAGCGAGAAAACAAGTCGCGGAACCCACACGACAAGACATTGCGAAATAATTGAAATTAAACGCGGGAAAAAAAATATAAAAATAATTGACACCCCTGGATTTAGTAATTTAAAGTTTGATTTTTTACTTCCAAATCAGATTGATGAATTATTCGATGAGATAAAAAAACACAAAAGCGGATGCAAGTTCAAAGACTGCCTGCATATTAAGGAAGAAAACTGTAACGTGCTTGCAAACCTTAGCGAAATAGATATTTCAAGATATCAAAGCTATCTTTCGTTTGTTCAGGAGGCGAAAGAGTTTAAAGAAAAAATAAAAATGCAAGGAACAAAAAAGGAGACTTCGCAAAAGCAAGGATTAAACAAACAAGTCGCCAAAATCAGTACACGCAAACGCCAATCTGCAAGAAATACGCTTAGACAGAATATTTATAAGGATTTTGAGTCCGTTGAATAATATCACTATATTTTCAGATTCTATCCCGAAAAATCAAGTATAAACCCCTTGAGAAATTATTTTGTTAGGACCAATAACTTGATTTATCATATCAGTTTTAATCTCGCTATGAGATGCAATAATGCAATTCTCAAGCTTTACATCATTTTTTATTTCAACATCGTCCCAAATTATGCAATTTTCCAATATAACATTTTTCCCAATTATACAATTATCGCCGATTGTGTTAAATCCAATAAGCGAAGCACTCGGAGCAATATAGCTTTTACCGCTGATATAAGTACCATTTGAAGCTTTTATTATTCCTGAATGATTGATTTTGTATAAATTATTAAATAAATCCTGCGTCGATTGGGCATATTGAGCAATCGTTCCTATATCACTCCAATAATCATCTACGGAAAAAGTATTTATTTTTACTCCCTGAGCTAAAAGATTAGGAAATACATTTTTAGCAAAATCATAAAATACATTTTCAGGGATATAATCAAAAATTTTGTAATTAAAAATGTATATTCCCGTATTAATACAATCACTTTTTGCTTCTTTTATTGACGGTTTTTCTTGAAATTCGGATATAAAACCATCCTCATCAGTTACAACTACTCCAAAATGAGGAATTTCCTCCATAGCTATTTTCTTAACCCCGATGGTTGCAATAGAGCCCGACTTTTTGTGGGAGGCTATCCCTGCCTCTAAATCTGCATTTGAAAGTCCATCTGCGGATAAAATTAAAAAATCCTCTCCTTCCTCAAAGAAAAATTGGCATTTTTTAACCCCACCTGCCGTTCCCGACAATTTATGCTCGTGAACATAACTAAAATTTATCCCCATATCGTTGTCTTTATAACGTTCTATAATTTTTTCCGCTTTATAATGAGTATTTGCAACGACATCTTTTATGTCAATCGCTGATAATTTTTCGAGTAATATATCCATAATAGGTCGATTTGCAATAGGCACAAGTGGTTTTGGAACCTCTTGTGTCAACGGATCCAATCTTGACCCGACACCTGCCGCCATTATCATCGCTTTTTTCATTTTACACCTCAACACGAATTCTTTTGTTTTCGCGCCTTTACAAGTTTTTTCGAATTACTGGTTTACTTGGCTGAAAAGGTGAAAAGTTGAATGGGTGAAAAGTTTTGTCTTTTCCCTTTTTACTTTTGCCTTTTTCTATTTTCTCATGAAATATTAATTTTTTCAAATATTTTAGACTTTTTTTTAAATATAGTATAAAATTAAGTCATGAATCTGGTGGAAAAAAGAAAAAAGAAGAAAGCTCAACAATTAGTTGAATTTTTATTGGTTGTTCCTTTTATTGTTATAATTTTAGGGATACTAACCGAATATGCTTATGCTTTGAATATTAATATGACGCTGAATGATGCTTTGAAAACAGTTGCTTCATCAATTTATGGGAATATCAAACCCGGAATGACGCAAAGTGATATTAAAACCGCCTTACAAAATAATCTCATAACATATTTAAACGATAATAGGGTTCCGACAAATAGCGAAAATAATGTAACCGTAGGTTATTTTATTAGTGGTCAAACTGCTGTATTTATGGCATCTTATACTTATATTCCGGCGTTCACTCTGCCTAATGTTTATTTTAAAGTTCTACCGGATAAATTCAATTTTTTCACCACATCTGCTGTTCCAAGCGCTTTTTTGAATGAAAATAACTATAACACAAGTATTGATTCTTCGGTTCTGGATGGTATTTGGTCAAGCACTGCAAGTTTTTCCAGCCTTGATAGCTTCAATGACTCCAAAAAAGGAATTATGAAAGACACCGATGGGCGTGAAAATATGATTTTTTTAGTTCCAACTACAGCGCCCGACTTGACAAAAGCTTATATACTTGTGGATTGGGATGGAGCTATGAAAAAAAACTTTGGCGGCGACGTATATGTCTTAAATGCTGACGATGGCGGAGTTTATGAATGTTCTTCATCAGCTTGTACCTCTGCCAGCAAAACGTTTTTTAGTTATCTGACAGAAAACAATTATTACAATATAACCTTTGTTCATGATAATGAAACGCCAAATGATTTGAATACGTTGAGCGATTATTGGATTGAACCGTCGGGTTCAACGGACATTTCTGCCAATTCTGTCGACGGGATTTTAAAAAGAGCCTTGAGTTTAATTAATGCAAGCAATTTAAGTATCGGAAATTACGACAATATAAATGTTTCAGCTTATAATAGTGATATTTCCAATTCGAATGAATATCAGATGAGTAGTTTTGGTTCTATGGTATTTATTTATAATTCAGAAGACAGCATTGGTGATATAATAGGTGGAGAATCTGCGCCGGCTTATGATTATGATTTTGGAAGCAAGGTGAATTGATGAGTAAAAAAAGTGCAAGCGCAACTGTTTATATAATATTTTTTATAGTCATATTTTTGGCTCTAACGACGTTTGCAGTAGACGGAGCAATTGTACTGACAAACAGGGTAAAACTACAAAACTTAACAGAATCAACAGCACTCGCCGCCGCTGCTGAATTTAATTATTCATCAACTGCCTCTGCTGCTGATATCAGGCAAAAGGTTTCAGACACGGCAAACGAAACTTTTGAACTTCTCAATAAAGACGGCTTACAAGTTGCAATGATTAATGTTGATGTGAGTGATACATCAAATAAAGTTTTAATCAAAACAAGTATGGTTTCACGTCCATTTTTCTTAGCTTTTCTAGGCGTTAGCGGAATAAATCTGGAAGCAAAAGCTTGTGCGGTAAGTGAAATACTGCCAATCAGCGCCAACTATTCGGGAATAAACTGGCTTAGCGCCGGCGCGGCTTATTTATCCGATATCTTATCCAAAGACTTGAATCTAAACGATACAGCTATATTAATCCCATTGGGTGATTTTGCATCTGCCAGCTATGACTTGGCTGCAGGATACGTAAATTTTGGTTTAATCGAGTCTCAAGACGATAACCCTTTAAGTTTAGGTCCAGGGGGCTTTATAACAATAAAACTTCCCGCTCCGATTGTTGATAAGCCGGGTGCTGATTTATTTATTAAAGAAACAGGCTCACTTGAAGGCTATTTCGTTTTTGCAGGGCTGGATAATAACCCTGCAAATCCTTATGTGCACAGCAATCAACCTGGAGACGGAATTGCTTGGCTTAATATATAAGTTGCTCGGGAACACCTGAAAAAGCAGACTCGGGTAATCTTATCGGAGCTTACACTGCCGCAACAGAAAGCGCTACACTCGGAAATCAGGATAAATTTTACGGAAGTGGATATTTTGATATCGGTGCAAGTTGTGTCGATGGAATTTCCATGGCGAAATATATAAGAATTGTCGATGATAATAACGAAAGTGCTTTTGTTACAAGTGATGCAAGCACATATTATAAGACAATGTTGTACGGAGAAGCTTCCAGCACAACTTCAGGCGCAGATATAGATGCCGTAAGCGTCTTAAACCATGTTAAACTAATAGCTGCATCAAGTTTTTGAAATTCAAAGACCTGAAACCCAATTCGCCGTTTGTCCCTTTATTCGTTTTCATCCTTTTGTTTATTTATAAGTGATTGGATTTTTTCCATTATTTCGTCACTCTTTTTCTGTAAATCAGAAACGACTGTATCGGCTTTGTCTTGAATATCTTTTACCGTTTTATCTGTTTTTTTGACAACTTCTTTTGAAGCATCCAGCAACAAATCTCTTGTTTCTTCACCGGACTGAGGCGCAAGAAGTATCCCCGCGATTGCACCAAGTGCACCGCCTACAACAAAACCTGCTAAAAATTTACCTGCTGACATATTTTTCTCCTTTTTTTATATTTCTGCTTGTAATTTTATTTTTTCAAAAATAATTTTGCTACTGTTACCAACCCCTTAACAAAGCCTTTTATTAAGCCTCCGGAAAGATTTTTGGCACGAGTAAAAGCTAAAGTACCCACCCCTAATACATTTTCAAAAAGTTTGGCTAGACTATCTACTTGTTTATCCGCATTTTGTGCTATAGAATTTATACTTTTAAGTGTATTATTAAGTTCTTGCATCGTTGGTTTCAGTTCAGACTTAACAATGGTAGTAGTTTCATCTATATTTCTTGTTAATTTCGATAAATCAAATAACAACTTCACCAAAAACCCACCGATGATTATGAACATAACTCCGGTTGAAATTATTAAAAAAGCCAACCCTTGACTCAAAAATGTTTGTGATATATCCATTATTGCCCTTTCCTAAATATAATGACCCTAGTTAAAATCATATTCGGTATCTTCAAGTTCTTTTGCTTTTTGCAGTTTTTTGGATTTCAGCATATAGTTTAACTTTCTATACTGTCTTTCCATTTTATATTTAACCAAATCTATTGATTCTAATGCTTGTTTTTTAGCTTCTTTAACTTCAGGGGAATGTTTTTCAGCCAAATCAGAAACAACTTCTTTAAGCTCATTTCTTGATTCTTCTCCTGGCTTTGGAGCATACAAAACACCGGCAATAATTCCGCCGATAACTCCTGCGAAAAGCCCTAGACCAAAGCTAATCGAATTATTTTTTTTGCTCATTGTTCACCTCGTCTTTCATTTTTCAACCAGTATAACATGCTTTTATAAAAATACAATCACCAAAACAGTTGAGTGATTGAAGTACTACTGCTCAGAATCAGGGTAATCTTTTAACAATTTTTCAAAATCAGACGGTTTAACACTTTGGATAAAATCTTTAAATTCCTTTGATTCTTCTTCATCTTTGGCAGAATCCGTAGAAACAGAACCGTTAGCTAGCACATTTGCGGTAACAAAAATAGGCGCATCAATTCTTATAGCAACGGCAATCGCATCAGAAGGTCTTGCATCGACTCCGACTTCTTTTCCGTCTTTGTCAACCAAAACAAGCGTCGCAAAATAGGTTTCTTTTTCAACGTCGTTAATCTCAATCCTATCCAGCTTATAACCTGTTTTCTGGATAATATTGATAACCAAATCATGGGTCATAGGCCTTGCAACGGCAATATTTTCAATTTTTCTTATAATCGCGCTCGCTTCGGCTGAACCAATCCAAATAGGCAAAGCCTTTCTGTTCTCCTTGTCGTGCAAAACTACAATCGGCGAACCTGTTCTTGTATCAAGGGCAATACCCATTACTCTCATTTCTATCATTTTTCACCTCAACACGAAATTGTTTAAATTTCGCCTTTACTAATTTTTTCGAATTATTACTTTACTTTTTTGAATTATCGGCTTACTGGCTTTATGCACTTGGGTTTGGTTTCGCTGACCCTCAAGCATTAAACTCCTCAACTAAATTATATCATTAAAATTATTTTCCGCCACGCCTAATCAGATAGGCTGAAATGATAGCCGTAATCGGTACACACAAAACAATTGCGATACTTCCGATTAAAGCGGATGAAATCTCCGTTGCCACCTGATTGAGGTTGAAAAATTTCTGTAAATCAATATTACTTGAAAGTAAAGCTAAAGAGAATGCCCCTCCAAGATAAGCTAAAATTAACGTATTAGCCATTGTCCCGATTATGTCGCGACCAACATTCATACCGGATGCAAATAAATCTTTTACTCCCATATCAGAACTTGAAATAAAAATTTCATTAACCGTGCTTGAAATTGACATTCCAATGTCCATAACCGCCCCCAACGCTCCTATTATCATAGCCGAAGCTAAAATTCCGACAAAATTCAAATTAGGATGAGCCGAGAACAAAAACATGCTTTCTTCTGACGAAAAGCCTGTTAAACTTGCAAATTTAATGCTCAATATCGACAAAAAGCCTGCAATGCCGAGGCTTAAAACTGTCCCCAAAATAGCAGCACTGCTTTTTGAATTTAAGCCGCCAACAAGATAAATAGCAACGATTGAAGCAAGAACACAGATCAAAACAGTAGCTAAAATTGGATTTATCCCGCTTAAGACAAGTGGCGTAAGAACACAAAAAATAAGCCCCAATGTAACCAAAATAGAAATTAAACTGAAAAATCCTTTTTTCTTTCCGATAACCACCAACAACGCGAAGAAAATCCCCGAAAGAAAATATAAAACATTTACCCGTTGTTTATCAGCTATGAAAAAATTAACTCCTCCATCGGCTTGTTCTGCATGAAGGATTACTCTGTCACCAATTTTTAAACGAATATCATAAGCAGGATTTCCCATAAGCATGTTATCGATTAAAAATTTTTCGCCCTTATGCGAACCCGTTAAAATTTTTACCTCAACGCTTTGTTTTACCTGATTTAATTCACCTGTTGGCGAAAATTTTGACTCCCCGAAAGTTTCGATTGACTGCACCTGACCTATTTCGGAGGGCAAGACAGGTTTTTGGGCGTTCTCTTCGGCAAATACGGGCAGGAAAACCCCGCAAAAGATTAAAAAAAGTAAAATTAAAACCAAAAATCTCTTTTTCATCTTTGTTTAACTCTCCTCAAACAACTTTTGCTGTGAATTATTTGTTTTATACCCTAAATACCTCAAAGCTTCGGGCGAAACCTTTCTTCCGCGCGGAGTCCGTTGAAGAAATCCTGCCTGCAAAAGATAAGGTTCGCAAACATCTTCAATTGTACGAACATCTTCGCCCAACGCCGCAGAAAGTGTTTCCACTCCGACAGGCCCGCCGTCAAATTTTTCTATAATAAGCTTTAACAAACATCTGTCCGTATTATCCAGTCCAAAATCATCTATTTTTAGACAATCTAAAGAAAGTTGAGCAATTTTCTCGGTAATTTCTCCGTCATGCCTGACAAGTGCGTAATCGCTTACCCTTTTAACCAGCCTGTTCGCAATTCTTGGTGTACCACGAGAACGTTTTGCAATCGCTATTGCACCATTATCTGTAATTTTTATATTCAAAATCGAAGCTGTTCTTTTTACAACCCGAGTTAATTCTTCTGTTGAATAAAATTCAAGTCTGTGAATTATCCCAAATCTGTCTCTTAAAGGTCCTGAAAGTGCCCCTGCTTTTGTCGTAGCACCAATTAAAGTAAACTTGGGAACAGGAATTCTCAATGTTTTTACCGATTGGCTTTTGCCCGTGGTCATATCAAGGAAAAAATCCTCCATCGCAGGGTAGAGAATTTCTTCTGCAACCTTGTTAAGACGATGAATTTCATCAATAAACAAAATTTCTCCGCCTTTTAAAGACATTAAAATCCCGATAATATCCCGCGGTCTTTCTAATGCGGGTGCCGAAGTTATTTTTATATCGACATCCATCTCGTTTGCGATAACCCCCGCAAGAGTCGTTTTTCCAAGCCCCGGAGGTCCGTAAAAAAGCAGATGGTCAAGCGGAAGTTCACGTCTCTTTGCCGCCTCGATAGAAATCTGCAAAGTCTCTTTTAATCCGCTTTGTCCTATGTAGTTTTCAAAAGTTTTTGGACGAATGTTATTCTCAAAACTCTTATCAAACTCAATAACTTCAGGTTTGACATTGAGACTTTTTTCTTCTCTTACGTTTTCAAATTCATCATCATCAGAAATAATTGCCATATTTTAATTTTAGCATATAAATATTTTATGTTAGTATAAACCTATGAATAAAAATTATAAATCAGGATTTGTAGCAATAATCGGTAGACCAAATGTAGGAAAATCAACGCTTTTAAACCAAATTTTAGGTCAAAAAATAGTTATCACAACTGACAAAGCTCAAACAACAAGAAAAAGAATAAAAGGTATTTTAACCAACGACGAGGGACAAATAGTTTTTATTGATACTCCCGGCGTACATAAACCGCTCAATAAATTCGGGGAATTTTTATTAGACGAAGCGAAAGTGTCCGTTCCCGACGCGGATTTAGTTTTGTTTTTGGTTGATGGCTCAGAGCCAGCAGGCAGAGGCGATAAATGGATTGTTGAAAACATTTTGTTAAATGTCAAAGCTCCGATTTTACTTGTGTTGAATAAATTGGATAAACTCAAAAACCCTTTAAAAATAGAAGAAAATCTTTTAACATACAAGATGTTGTTTGAACAAAATATTCCGACGGTAAAGATTTCTGCAAAGACAGGGCGAAATAAAGACACTCTTATCGAAAATATTATGAAAAAATTACCGCAGGGCGAACAGCTTTATCCTGAGGATGTCGTGACAGAAGAGACAATGCGCCAAGTTGCAGAAGAAATTATCAGAGAGAAAATTTTAATCAACACAAAAGAAGAAATTCCCCACTCTGTTGCGGTTTTGATTGAAAAATATGAAGAAACAGAAAAAATCGACAGAATTTATGCCTCCATTTATTGCGAACAAAAGAGCCAAAAGGGAATTTTGATAGGCAAAGGCGGCTCGCTCTTGAAAGTTATCGGGACACAGGCGAGATTGGAACTTGAAGAAATTGTTGGCAAAAAAGTTTATCTTGAATTAAACGTAAAAATCGAAAAAGATTGGCGCAAGAACAACAAGGCATTGAAGACTTTAGGCTATGAAGTAAAAAAATGAACAAATTGTCGTTTTTGCGAGACATTAAGTCTCGGATGTGACCAAGAATGTCCACCGAAGCAATCCCCCCGCATTATAGCAAAAGGCGAACAAGATTGCTTCGTTCCCTCAAGAATTTTCTACCTAAGAACCCATCGCCTCGCAAAGACCAAACTGAGTTTGCTGACGGCGGGATGGCAATCCCGCCCTACTTAGCGATTTTGTTCATATTTTAACAAAAAGCGAAAAGTTGAAAGGTCAAAAAAGCTTGCAAGTCACCTCTCACTTTTCACTCTTTACCTATTCCAAACATTTCTTGTGCCAAGAAAATTCCGCCATAAGCCAAAAGTCCCGCTCCACAGAATTTGGAGAAAATTCCTTTTCCAACCAGTGTTCCTGCCACCAAGCCCAAAGGAATAAAGTTTTTCACCATCATTGAGCCAAAACCTTTTGCATAGCCGATTATACTTGTGAAAAATCCTGATAAATTTTCATCTACATGATGTCTGAAAATCGACTTTTTAACTGTAGCCTGAATAATACTCGGGCTGTCGAGTTTTTGTTCATTAAAAAAATGTTTTTCTAAACTTTCGGCTTTATGATTTTTTTCGTATTTTGGTGCTTCAAGTTTACCCGCAATATGAGAATCGTAGAGAATTAGCCCTAAAGCTGCCCCTCCGACGGATTTTGTTAAAAAATTTGCAACACTTGAATTCATAAACTATGCCTTTTTACTTTCTTTTTCGGGTTTTTCTTGAACCTCAAATTCTTTTTTCACCGTATTACCCGACATTTTCAGCAAGATACTAGAAGCTTTCAGTGAATCTTCGCCATAAGCCGTTTTTTGTTGTTGAATACTTTGTAAAAGAGTTTTACTTGTATCGTTTCCGCTTGCCACTCGAGATTCCAATGCCGCCATTGCTATAAATTTAATCGGTTGATGTGGATCTTGAAGCATTTTGTTAACAAGTGCATTTAGTCCAACGTCATTTTTTCTGCTGTCATCTTCTTGAAGCCTTGATAAAACTTCTTTTGCACCCATCAATCTTACTTCTTTGTTTGAGTTATTCAAATAACCCTCCAACGTTTTAATATAATCATCTGTTAATTGGACTATTTCACGTTTTTCAATCTTTTTCTTTGTCGGTTCTGCAGTTTGCGGTTCTATCGGAGCAGGAATTGGCGGCTGGGAAAGGTTTTGGGTGTAATAATTCTGAGGATAAGCAGGCATTGTAGCATAATTTGTCGCATTAATGTTTGATGCCGGAACATTCGCACCAGGCGCAGCAACAGAAGGGTTAAATATTTGAATATTTACTCCCGAATAGTTCGGTACTTGAACGTTTTGAGCTTGTCCAACCATATTTTCCATGCACTTACCTTTCGCCTATTTATATTTATAAAGTATAAAATCACAAAATAATTGCGTTTTTTAAGGGTTTTTTAAGAATTGTAAAGCCCGAACGAATTAGCCGAAACTTTCGGCTAATCTAGCTTAAATCCTTTCAATTGAGCCTTGTCATAATAGTTTTGCTGTTTATTTTGCATCTCTTTGTCGTATCTGTATTGAGTAAAAAATCTTGACATGCCCGCAACGAAAAGCCCCATAAAACCAATACTGAATAAAAACGGAGCCAAAACTATCGTTGATTTCTGCTTGAATAAATTCTTATATTCGGCTTCAATTGTAGTTCCTTTTCTGGTTGCTATTTTTTGTGCTAAATCAGGCAGTTCTGAAAGTTTCGGAACGGTTAAATCTTTGGCGATTATGTCTTTAAAAGAAGCTTTTTTGTGCAAAATAGCCTTAAAGCCTTTTTCAAACATCTCGCTGCCTGTTATTACATAAAAACCGACAAGCGGATATCTGTAGAGAACTTCCAATAAATTTTGTTTACCTCTGTCGTTTGCCGAACCGGTATAACCAAAAAATCCTGCAACCACGCAAGCCGTTAATTGACCTCTTGACAGTCCCAATTGCCCTTTGTTGTCCCTAAAATCAATACTGAAATATTTGTTGAAGGTCGCTGCTTTTTTAACGTTATTTTTGAATATTTTATTCCCCGGTGCTAAAATCCCTTCGCTCAAGGAATGTAGGGATTTTGAATTTTTACCCTTAGTTACAAGCAAAGCCGACAACGCCAAACATCCTGCGAAAAGTCCGCCTGCCAGTTTAATATGTTTTTGGGCACTTTCTCTTACTTTGGACTGGTGTTCCGCGCTTTCTTTCTTGTCTTTGTTCAAATTAGCAATATTATTAAAATTAGCCTGTTTAAATACCTTCATAGTTAAAAGATTTTTAAGGTAACTGAGAGCATATATAAATAAAGGAATCGCAAGAGTTGAAATAGCGATAGCTGCCTTTGTCGGTATAAGCTGTTTCATATCCTCGCTTTTTACATTGCTCTGCAAAAGTTGTTCCGCAGGAGTCGAAATCATTTTTTTAAGATTAGCGTCAAGTTTTTTGGAATAAAGTTTTCTGAAAAGTTTTTCACCCAAAATTTTCGGTCCATAATAAACCGCTATATTTTCTCCGAATTCCTGAACTGACATATCTCCAAAATCAGCTGAACTGCGGACAAAAGGAACTTTAGGCCCCCAGTTTACTGCAATGTCTTGAGCACATCTGATATTAGCAAGTTCAGCATCAGACTCGTGCATCGTAATAAATTTTGCAACATACTGAGCTTTTTTTGAAAGAGTTTCTATTAAATTTTTAGAAGTTGGTATCGAACCGGTGGTAATTTTCACTTGAATAATCCTTTTTATGTTAAATATTTTGATAAAAAAACAGCCTGTAACTTAAAGCACAGACTGTTTTTTCATTAGTTAAAACTTTTATTTAACGCCAACAAAATTCGCCTGCACCAATTTGCAAGCTCCACCAATTATTCATATTTTGTTGTTGGATATTCATAATGTTCCTTTTCTACGTACGTAGCATTGTAACTAGAAAAAAAAATTTTGTCAAGAGGTTCGGACAACAAATCAGAATAAAATTTTATGTCGGTGCATATAATGCACCCTGCTTGTTAATTGAGTGATACATAAATTCTAAAACCCCTAAAACGTAAAATTGCCTCGTAATGCGTTGGAATTACAAAATTGTTACATAAAAAAAATATATGTAACAAAATGTTGCAAGTTTTTTAAATTAGCTAATAACCGGTCAATTTTTATTATGCTTGAATCTTTATGAAAGCATAAAGCTCTCTCTTCTTATTTAAACGGACAGGTCTTGTTATATAACAGGGCCTTTTTTTTTAGTTGAACAGGGGAATAGTATTCCAACTCTTGTCACCTCTCACTATTCACCATCCACAACTCACTTTTAGTAATCGCCCGCAGAGACTTCTTCATCATCATCTTTTAAAGACGATAAATCGTCGCTATAAGTCGAATCAAAATCTTCAGGAAGCATCTCCGGTTCAGGCCAAATCGTTTCCTCATCAAATCGACACGCATTCAAATTATAAGCGCCGGCAAAATCAGAGTTCGTTAAATCCGATTCCAAAAACACCCCGCCCGCAACATCAGCATCAGTAAAGTTGCAATAATGTATCGTTGCATAACTGTATTCAGCGCCGTTTAAAAGTGCCTCCGTAAAATCACTCTCCAAAACTGTTGCTCTTGTAAATTCAACAGAGGTTAAATCTGAACCGCTAAAATTTATTAAAGCTAAATGAGAATCAGCGAATGAACTTGCATTCAAATCCACCCCCGAAAAATCTACATTCTCAAGTGTCAAATATGAAAAATCAGATTCACTCAAATCAATGTCTTCTTGATTTTTTTTCCATTTATTAAATTCCTGCGGTGATTTTTTAATTAAATTGTATAACTCTTCTTTTGTATAATCGCTCATATTGCCTTTCTCCTTTTACTTATATTATCTTTATTTAATTTATTTTGTAAATCATATTTTTGGATGTTTTGTCACTTATTTATTAATCAAATTCATCTGCATTGCCAAAAGAACAGCCTGAGTCCTGCTTGTAACTTTTAGTTTCTTAAAAATACTGTTCAAGTGAGTCTTTACCGTAACTTGTTTCACAAAAAGCTTATCTGCAATAGTCTGGTTATTCGCCCCTTGAGCCACCAGCGTAAGCACTTCTATCTCTCTTAAGGTAAGTGGTTCAACTGGTTCGTCGGAAGCAAAAAGAAGGTCAGTCGCCTTAGCATCGTTCTTTTGCCACAGTGAGCGTCTTAGTACAGCTTCAATACGGGCAAGAAGGTTCGGAAGAACAAACGGTTTTACTATATAATCATCCGCACCTATTTTCAAACCCGAAACCATTTTTTGCTCCTCGTTTATCGCAGTTAACATTATTATCGGGATATGTTTTGTCTTTTCGTTACTTCTAATCGATTTTAGGGTGTCCCAACCGTTCATATTAGGCATCATAACATCAAGCAAAATCAACTCAAAAGGATTCTTGCTTAAATTTGTTTTTGAAAGGATTTTCAACGCCTGAACCCCATCAGTCGCAACAGCAACTTCATATCCATACATCGGCAAGGCATCTTGCAAATATTTTGGATTATCATCCACTATTAATATTCTGGCTATTTGACTCATTTTTTATGTCCTTTACTTTTGATTGAACAGTTGAATAGTCGAATAGTTGAAAAGTTATTTTGGTTTTACTATTCACTGTTTACCGTTTACCGTTTACCGTTTACCGTTTCCTCGCCCCCGCTAAACTATTTTATTTTTCAACGCTTTAAGCGCTGCCTGCAACCTATCGTCCACTTCAAGTTTTTGTAAAATACTTGCCACATGGGCTTTGGTAGTATTTATACTTACGAAAAGTGCTTTTGCTATTTCATTATTACTGTAACCTTCCGTAATTAATTTTAAAATCTGGGCTTCTCTTGATGTTAAATTATAATCATTTTTCGTCGGAACTTCAGGGATACTGGAATTCGTAGCAGCTTTCAAAACCACATGAGCAATACTTTGATCAAACCAAGACGCTCCGTCAAGAACTGAACGGACGACTTCAACAAGTCTTGAAGGATTAATCTCCTTTGAACAATAAGCGTTTGCTCCCGCTTTTAAGCTTTCCAATACTTCTTTTTCATCGTTGTGAGAAGTTAAGATTACAATTTTTACATCTTTATTCTTAGAACGAATTTTCTTCGTAGCATCAATCCCGTTTATATTCGGAAGCCCTAAATCCATTATTATTAAATCGATTTTATTATTATTAACTATATCAATAGCTTTTTGCGCATATTCGGCTTCAAAGACGGCGTCAATAAAGTCCACACCGTCAAAAGTCGTTCTTAGCCCGAATCTTGTCAATTCATGATCTTCTACTATTAAAATATTATTTTTCTTCATTATATATTATCCTGTAAAGTTACTGTTTCTGAATTTAATATATTTTCCAAAGCTATTTGCGCTTCTTTAAAACCCGAATTAAGTTTTAGACATTTTTTAAAATTATACTTTGCTTGAGCCAAATCACCCAACTTATTATTTACTACCCCTTGATAATAATAATATCTAAAATCATTTCCGTCAATATAAAAAGCGTTAGCCAAATATTTTTGAGCGATATTATAATTACCTTTATCAATATCAATTTTTGCAAGCTCAATCCAAGCATCCTCAAATAAAGGATTAACAGCAAGCGATTTTTTTAAGTATACAGACCGCTTGTCCTTATCTAAAAGTGCCATATTATAATATGCTTCCCAACTATCGGAATGGGTTTTAAGTATTTTTATATAAATTTCCTTAGACTTTTTTGTATTTGAAAGTTTTTGGTACGCTTGAGCTTCTTTTATCAAGGGTTTGTAAGATTTTTTATCCACAGCGGAAGCATTTTTATAATAATTCAAAGCTTGTTTGTAATTTTTTCCCCTGTAACTTAAATCTCCCAATGTTAAAAGTGCTTTAGGGGAATTTTTATTACTTTTATACGCTTTATTTGCAGTATCTGCGGCTTTTTCAAATTCTTTCATACTTAAATAAACTTCGCTCATTAATGCATATATCATGCTTTTATTTGCTTTTTTAGGCGTAGACAGTGTCGTTTGCAAAGTTCTAACAGCCTTTGATGAATCATTTTCAAGGTAGTAATAGTAACCTAAATGATAATTTTTTTCCCAATCATATTTTTTTGTTTTGTATAAAATAAATTGTTCCAATGAATCTATTTTTCTTTCATATTCAGAAGAATACAAATGCTGTTTCTTAAGATTTTCAACTATTTTAAGCGCTTCTTCGGGTTTATTGTCATCCGCCAGAATTTCTGCTTTGAGTTTTTGGTAATTAAGATTGGCGGGGTTTTGGATTATTGCCAAATTTATGTATTTTGCGGCTCTTGAGAACAAATTAGACTTGTAAGAACCCAGCGCAACGAGGTAATTTGCATAATCATAGTCGGGAAAAATATTTTCTTTTGCCAACAGCTCATTTGTCGCTTCAGAACTTTGATTATTATACACAATATTTGAATAAATTTCCGCCAAAAACAATTCATCTTCAAGTTTTATTTTTTTTCTCGGATAATAAAATTTTTTCATTGAATCTATTGAAATACCGGCAATATCTTGGTCTTGGATTTTTATTGCAGCAAGGTTTGCAAGGTCAAAAAGTCCCAAATCCGCCATTTTGTTTGCGAGAGAAATATATACAAAATCGTTCGGTTGCGTGCTATTTATAAGCGTTCTAAAATCTTCCCAAGAGGCTCTTATATTACACTGTACAAATCTGTCCGTAGCATTCATAAAATTATAAAAAGCGTCATTTTTACTCAAATTAATAGTTTGGGAATTCCCTTTAATTTGATTTAATTGAATATTAAGTTCGCTTTGAATCTGATTGCTTTTATCAGTATTTATATTTTTTATAGACGTAAAGGTAGTATTAGGTATTTCAGCAAAACATATATTTGTTCCCAAGAAATACATGAAAGAAAAAATTACAATTTTGGCAAAATAATCATTGCGCATTAAGCTTCGTTTTCCTTATTTGATTTTGCGGTGTAGTAAAATTGGAATACATCTATAAAATTTCTCTCATCGTCGTCTAAATCATTATATTCTTTTTGCGTCAAAAGATTATATAAATTAATCATTGAATATTTTTCAAGGATTTTGCAATGAACATCTTCCAAAATAAGCTTATTTTCTGTTAGAAACACCCTGATAATATTATCAGTTGACACCGCTAGAAAAGCATCCACAATCATTTTGTCAAAATGTGTTCCCGAGTCTTTCAACAAAATACAGATAACGTCCACTATAGGCATTTTATCACGATAATGCCTTTTTGAGGTTATGGCGTCAAATACATCAGACACTGCCAAAATTCTGCCACCCAGAATAATATTGTCGCCATATAATTTTCTATAATAGCCGGAACCATCATACTTCTCATGATGAGAACATGCAATTTCACTAACTAATTTAAACTCATCAGACATGTGTATTTTTTCCAAGATATGATGAGTTATTTCGACATGTTCTTGAATATGCTTGTATTCTTCCTCTGTCAATTTACCCTCTTTTTGCAAGACGGAATCCCTTATCCCGATTTTTCCTATGTCATGAAGAGTGGCTGCTTTTTCTATTATCTCAATAAGCTTTTCATCCAAATTAAGTTTGCGCGCAATAAGCTCTGAATACAGACGCACTCTACTTGAATGACCTGCAGTTATCTTATCACGAGCATCAATGGAAGCCGCTAGCGTATCGATAAAACTATCAAAAGCATGCTTTTGTTCGATAAACATTTCTTGTTGGATTTTGAACAACTGGGCATTTTCAAGCGCAATACCGGCACTCGAACCTATCGCTATGAGCAAATCTTCGTCTTCTTCACTGAATTCGCCGTTCAATTTATTTAAGACCTGAAAAGCTCCGATTATTTCTTGATTAAGATTTTTTATCGGCATACAAAGAATAGTTGCAGTTGTGTAACCTGTTTGAATATCAATTTCTTTGTTAAACCTATCATCAGAGTAAACATTTTTAATATTAATAGTTTCTCCGGTTTTAACAACATGTCCGGCAATCCCTTTATCTGCTGGGAATCTTATTTCTTGACTGTTCATTCCCAAAGCGACTTTTGACCAAAGTTCGTCCTTGTTTTTATCATAAAGAAAAACGCTGCATCTATCTGCCTGAATTGCGGATTTTGTTTCTTCGGCAATAACCTTTAACAATACATCAATATTCGTTTCAGCAGAAACCGTTTGACCTATTTTTAGCAATGCAACCAGAGGATCGCCTTTTGCCATGCTTTTATTTTGTAATTCTTTTAAACGTTCGTTAATCAATTGACCAAGCCCATATTCATCCTGTATTTGCGCGTAATGATTAGCTTTTTGGTAATGTAATACGGCGGTGTTGATATTAAATTCTGCAAAATCAATCATTGCCAACGCAAATTCATTTATAAGTTTCGCCGTTATATTTTTTGAAGACTCGGCTAAATATGTTCCGTCGTTAAGATACGTCAAAGCCTTAAAATACCTGCTTTTATTCTGTGAATATTCAATGAGTCCAATCAAGCTCAAACAAATCGAAATATTTTCATAAGATTGTTCCTGTTTAAAAAGTTTTTGGGCTTCCAAAATCATCGGCATACATTCGTTGTAGTTTTTATTGATAAACTGCTCAATTACTGATTTAACAATGGATTCGCCTCTAATTACAGCCTCATTTTTCACATCTTGCTTAATATTCATCCAAAATCCTTAACAAATTTACTACACAGCTTATTTTATTGTACAATATTTTTAGAAATAATACAAATATTTTTAAAGAAAGAATAACATGAACAAAATTACAGTACTTATACCGATTTTTGACGAAGTAAATACTCTAAAGCTTATTTTGCAAAAAGTAGAAGAAGCAAGCTTTTGCGGGCTTGAAAAGGAGATTATTTTAATCGACGATTTTTCAACCGATGGAACAAGAGAAATATTAAATGAACTTGAAAAAAAATATAAAGTTTTTTATCATGACAAAAACATGGGTAAAGGTGCCGCTTTAAGAACAGGTTTTGAGCATGTAACCGGCGATATTGTGGTAATTCAAGACGCAGATTTAGAGTATGATCCTGTCGATTATGAACCGCTAATAAAGCTGATTTTGGAAGACAAAGCCGATGTAGCCTACGGCTCAAGGCTCACAGGCGGTAAACCTTCGCGCTCGTTTATGTTCACACATTTACTCGGGAATAAACTTCTCACACTAATAACAAATATCTTGTACAACACAACTCTAACCGATATGGAAACTTGCTACAAAGCTTTCAAGACTGAGTTTATCAAAGGTATTGAAATTAAATCAAACAGGTTTGATTTTGAACCTGAAATAACTGCGAAAGTCTTAAAAAGAGGGGCAAGATTGTACGAACTCCCAATCTCGTATTACGGCAGAGAATATGATGAAGGTAAAAAAATCACTTGGAAAGACGGTTTTCACGCTATTTTAGCACTTATAAAATTCAGATTTACGGACTAATATTATGATTAAAAAGTTTTTTTTATTAATTTTAATAATATTTGCGACAACTCCTTTTGTTTTTGCGGGTGAGAGTTACACGCTCAAAGCCGGAATTTCAATAGACAAAATCCCCCAAGAATTCTACGGAACTTGGCGTGTAACCTCAACACTAATCTCATCTAATAATGACGAAATCTTCAGAAAAAATAGCGTCGATTTGTGGAACTTATCAAGGGTAGGCGACGTCATAACTTTAGATAATCCTTTTTCAGGAGCACATGCTTCTATTATGGTTGATGAAGTAAACAATAGGCTAATTAAATTTAAAAAAATTGGAGCCTACGATAATAGCAAAAAATTAACCGATATAGTAGAATTAACGTTGGCAAAAGAGACATTCACAGGGATAAATAAATTGAAATTTGACACAATATCAGAAGTTGACGGGCATGTTATAAAGAGCGATACAGCAACATATGGATTGACAGGAGAGAAGATTTCGGGGGATAGCATTAAACCGCAAAAGAGGACAAAATTGCCATCCCACTGATGATAAAGTTTAGATAAAAGAGATTAATGAGGATTTAAAAATATGATAAAAACATACGAATTTGATACAGTAATATTAGGCGGAGGACCTGCGGGTTTATCAGCGGCAATATACGCAGCAAGAGGCGCTTGTTCAACCGCGATAATCGATACAAGCATGTTGGGCGGGCAACCGACAAATTATTTGGAACTCGAGAATTACCCCGGATTCGGGATTGTCGACGGGTTCGACTTGATGGAAAAATTTGAACAACACGTTGATAAGTTCAAAGTGGCAAAATTCCCTATGCAAGAAATCGAAAGTATAGACTTAAAATCCAAAATTAAGATAATTACGACAAAAGAAGCGACATTCAAAGCCAAAACAGTCATTATTGCAACAGGGGCGCAATCAAAAAAACTTGGAATTCAAGGCGAAAAAGAATTTATTGGACGCGGAGTAAGTTATTGCGCCGTCTGCGACGGCGCATTTTACAGAGACAAAACCGTTGCAGTTGTCGGCGGTGGAAATGCGGCTGTGGAAGAAGCAATATATTTAACCAAATTTGCCAACAAAGTTTATATAATCCACCGTAGGGATACACTTAGAGCAGATAAAATTGTTCAGGAAAGAGCGTTTAATAACGAAAAAATTGAATTTATCTTTGATACAATCCCAAAAGAAATTTTAGGCGAAAATTTGGTAAGCACATTCGTTTTAGAAAACATTAAAACAAACAAAGCCTCCAATCTTCAAGTCGATGGCGTTTTCCCATACATCGGATTTAGTCCTAATGTTGATGCGTTCAATGGTCAACTTAATCAAGATGAAACAGGATTTATAATTACGGACGAAACAATGCAAACATCAGTTGACGGAGTTTTTGCAGTAGGAGATGTCAGAAAAACCCCGCTTAGACAAGTTATAACAGCAGCCTCCGATGGCGCAGTCGGCGCAGTTTATGCCGTAAAATACCTCGAAAAAGCAGGGGAGAAAATTGAAAAAAGTACTATATACAAACTTTGAAGATGTAGGCAGTATAATTAATGAAATGTTGTCTTCCAATGATTTAAAAAGAGCTGTTACCAGAAACAACTTATACAAATTTTGGAATAAAATTGTGGGTAAAAAATTTTCCGAAAAATCAAAACCATACGGTATGGGTGGTAATGGCGTCTTGATAGTTGCGTGCCAAAATTCCTCCGTAGTGCAAGAACTTTTGCTTCAAAAACCACAGATTTTAGAAAAATTCCAACCATACCTAAAATCACTTCATTTAACAGTTAAAGATATAAAATTTGACCCCAAGAAGTGGGAAAATTTGACGGAGTGAACTGTATCTGATTTATATTCTAGCCCCCGCCAAAGAAGCCGACTATTTCAATACTGTCATTTTCTTCAATATTAGTTTGCGAATATTTTTCTTTTGGCACAATTTCAAGATTTTTTTCAACCACATACATAATCCCCGTAACATTTCGTTCTTGAAGCATTTGTGTTATTGTTGAAGATTGTTCAAGCTCTACGTCGTTTCCATTTATCTTTATGTTCATTTTATTCCTATTATCTTTCTGGTATATAATTCACCAAAAGTTTAACATAAAAACAATGTTTTTTACATAAGCCCTTCTCTAACTGCCTTTACAGCAGCCTGAACCCTATCACTTACAGACATTTTTTGCAAAATTGAACAAACATGTGCCTTTGCCGTATGAACACTTATCAGTAATTCTTTGGCAATTTCATTATTACTTTTGCCCATAACAACGAATTTCAATACCTCAAGTTCTCTTTCAGTGAGTGATTTCCCGCTTCTATTATCCAATAGAAAAGAATTATTGTAATCTTCCATTACTTCTCCTAAATTTTGTTCCAGCCAAAGTATTACTTGTAATTATAGACTGTTTTCAAAAGAAATAAATAATGTATTTTCGGTTTTACTTTTTAATTAAAAGTTTTTTAGTTTATGGGCAAAAAAAAGGCCTTTTTAGAAAAAAGACCCGGAATTCTTGTTTCATAATTCCTCGTGTGTAGAAGGTTAGTGTGTGGTAGGTTAGTGTAGTAGGTGTTAATTTATTATGTTATCTTTTAAATATATCTTTCTTATATATTAATAAAGTATTTTAGATATACAAAATTGCGTAAATAGCCTAATCTATTTACAATAGTTTACAAATCAAATATTGGGTTTGCCAACTCAACCCAACAACATGAAATCAGTTATGCGTTAACTTAACTAAAAGATGCCTAACAAAAAGCATCCTGCATAATGTCGGTGCTTTTAAATTTTTTGGTGCAGTGCGTTTGGACATACTCTTTTAAAAGTTCACAACAAACTGAGCAAACTTTTTCTGTTGCTTTTTTGTCATAATCGCTTTCATAGTTAAAGTCAAATTGCAGCATTGCAAGTAAAAAGTCTCTCAATTTCGGGTGTAATTTTGTTTTAACAGCTAAATGCTTATTACATTCTTCGCAGATTACGCCGCCCATTTTGGATGAAAAATACATATTTTCTGCCAAAATTTGTTCTCTGCAACAAAGGCAAGTGTCCAATTCTACTCCAAATCCAGCGATTTGCATTATTTTGAGCTGAAATTTGATAACCGCTAATAAAAGTTCTTTTTTATCCTTTGCATTTGCCGTTCTTTCCAACGCTTTGTATAATAAATCATAAATTTCAACAGAACAAGGGTCGTCTTCAACTCCAAAGTTATGTACGACTTCTGAAATATACATTGAATAAAATATTTTATCCATATCCTGACGGGTGTTTTTAAAAGTATTGAGAGCTTTTGCTTCACAAATTGTATCTAGATTTTTGCCCTTATAGAGCATAAGTCTATTTGCAACGAGCAAATCCATGCGCGCACCCAACTTACTTTTCGGCTTCTTACAGCCTTTAGCAACACCTTTCATAAGGCCCCTATCTTTAGAATACATAACAATAATTTTATCAGATTCGCTCAAATTATAAGATTTTAGATTTATAGCATCGGTCATAAAATTATTCATGGATTAAACCTTTTTGATTATTTGTGCCGTGGAAAACCCCTCTTAACATCTGCCTAAGCTCATTTTTGTTGTCTGAGTGCTTTAGTGCTTCCTCCTCACTAATAATATCGTCTTTGAACAACTTAAATAAAGACATATTCATTGTTAGCATTTCATTAAACGAACCTTTCCTGACTAGGGTATAAATTTGTTCAAGTTCATTTTTAATAATAAAATCTTTGATTGTAGGAGTGGCAACAAGAACTTCACATGCCGGATGTCTTCCTGTACCTGCTTTACCTGTAACTAATTTTTGAGAAATTGTGCCTCGTAACGTAGAAGCCAGTTGACTTCTTATATGTTGCCTATCTTGAGGATCAAACATATTAACAATTCTGTTTATTGTTTGAATTGCATCGTTTGTGTGTAAGGTCGCAAAAACTAAATGACCTGTCTCTGAGGCTTTTAGGGCACTTACAATTGTGTCTCTATCTCTTATTTCTCCGATTAAGATTACATCGGGATCCTGACGCATCGCATATTTTACCCCGTCAGGAAAAGATGGAGTATCAATTTCAACTTGACGTTGAGATATAATAGATTTTTTGCTTGTAAATATAAATTCTATCGGATCTTCTATTGTTATAATGTGTTTAGGATAATTAATATTGATATAATTGACTAAGGATGCTAATGTCGTTGACTTACCACTTCCTGTAGGTCCTGTAATTAATACTATTCCATTATTTAGACGCGCAAATTGTTCAATAGACAGAGGTAAATTTAAGTCTTCAATACCTTTTATAACAAAAGGTATATTTCTTATAACAAGTGCGCTTTTGCCGAGTTGTTGACTTAAGTTTACCCTAAATCTTGAAACATCTTTTATTTCATAAGAGAAATCTAAATCAAATGCTGAATTGGCTTTGGTTTTGACTGTTTTGGGCGTTATGATGTTTACAATATTGGCAATGTCCTCTTCTGTTAATTTAGGCATGTCAATTTTAATTATTTTTCCGTCTTTTCTTACAATAGGTCGTTCATCCACTCTTAAATGCACATCAGAAGCGCCTATAGAAATGGCTTTTATAAGGAAACTATTTATATTAAATTGTGTCAGCATTAATTATCTTTTCCTCCAGTGATTGCTAGTTTATATAATAGCATTTTTTTAAATAAAGTACAATAAATTTACAAAAAATATTAATTTGCTCTTGACACCGTAAAAGTTTAGGATAAAAATTTAATAGTAAGCAATTCAATATTAGAAATGAGAGATTATGACGAAAAAAACATTTTTACATGACGAGCAGGTAAAACTCGGAGCCAGAATGATTGAATTTGCCGGTTGGATGATGCCTGTTTCATATTCTTCTATTATTGATGAACATAAAACAGTTAGAGAAAACGTTGGACTTTTTGATGTTTCGCACATGGGTGAAGTTTACGTATATGGCAATGATAGTTTGGCTTTTTTAAACAAACTTGTTCCTCAAGAAATATCTAAACTGATAGCCTCAAAAGCAGTCTACTGCCAATTATTAAATAAACAGGGTGGAATTATTGATGATTTAATTATTTACAAAATCGAGGATGAAAAATATTTATTAATTGTTAACGCTTCAAGAATTGATGAAGATTTGAACTGGATGGTTAGAAATTCGCTCGGATTTGATGTTAAGATTGATAACCAATCTCATAATTACTCGCTTTTGGCTTTACAAGGTCCAAGGGCTCTTGACTTAATGGATAAAATGGGAGTGAAAAAAGAAAATCAACCTGAATTTTTCTCAATTAAGAGAGCTGAAATTTTCAATATAAACCTTTTTGTTTCAAGAACCGGCTACACAGGCGAAGACGGGTTTGAAATTCTTGTGAAAAACGAATTTTCTGAATTATTATGGAATTACATAATAGAAACGGGAAAAGAATTTAACCTAAAACCAATTGGACTCGGAGCAAGAGATACACTCAGGCTGGAAGCCGCTTTACATCTTTACGGCAACGACATGGACGAAGTAACAACTCCGATTGAAGCCGGACTTGCTTGGTCGGTTGCAAAGAACAAAACGGCGGATTATAATGGAAAAGAAGTTATTAAAAAGCAGTTGGAAAACGGCGGAGAAAAAAAATTGGTGGCTTTAAAAATGCTTGAACGGGCTATTCCGAGACACGAATATGAAATATTTTACAACAATAAAAAAGTAGGTATTATCACCAGCGGCGGGGTTTCTCCGGTTCTAAACGAAAATATTGCACTTGGATATGTTAACAATATTAAAGAAATTTGCCTCGGTAGTATAGTTCAAGTTAAAATAAGAGAAAAACTTTACAAAGCTGAAATAGTCAAAAAACCATTTGTACAGAAAAAGAATAAAGAAACACAGAAATAGGAGAATAATAGGTATGAGTTTAACAGAAGGAATTTTATGCAGTAAATCACATGAGTATCTGCTTGAAAAAGGCGGGAAATATATTATCGGGTTGACTGATTATGCGATAGAGCAATTAGGTGATATAGTTTTTCTTGAATTGCCGGATATCGGAGCGGAATTTGTAAAAGGTGAAGTTTTCGCAACGATTGAATCTGTTAAAGCCGCATCTGAAATTTACATGCCGATTTCGGGTAAAATTGTAGAAATAAATGAAGCAGTTGTTGATAATCCAGAAATTTTAAACGAAAGCCCTTATGAAAAAGGTTGGCTGGTTAAGGTTGAAAGCGAAACAGCACATATAGATTCCATTGACTTGTTGGAATATGAGGATTATAAAGAAGAAATCGCTTAATCAAGTTGGTGAGCATTAGATTACATATTTTTAGGTATAGATGGTTTTTGATATTGTAATGCTTCCGACTGCCTGATTAATGACCATGCAGTATTATCATTTATACCTTCTTCTACAATTTTTAATAAAGTAAAGAAGAAAGATTTTCCTCTTTCTACCATTTTAATAAAATCATTTTCATCGCTCGGATCATATTCATCCAAAGAGAAGCTAGATGTTTTTTTGTCGTTAGTTAACGGAGAGAATTTTATATTAACTCTTTGCTGATATTTAAGGTGTTCCCTAGCTGGAGTAGGTTGAATATCTATATTTACATTTTCGGCTAATTTTTTTAAACGGGGCTCTACTGTTCGCAGAAAGGTTTTCAACTCAAGATTTTGAAAATCTTTAATATTTAAATTTAACTTTTCAAAAGATGGACGGGCATGCGTGTTTTGCTGTTGATTGTTTTTCGCCGTTGTAATTTGATTTGTGGCAGTTTGTAATTGTACTTTCATAATTCTATTCCTTTTCCTTTTATGATATCCCAAAGCGTTTTTATTTCAATTCTTGATTGTGTTGTTCGTGGCTTCATTAAGTTATCTTTTAGCTTGTTTGCTTCTTGAACAATATAATTTGAAGAGTTTAAGTCGATTCCGTAAAATAAAAATGCCTCCTCCTTAGGTGATTTTTCCAAGAAAATCCAAGATTTAAGCTTTCCAAAAAAAGTTGGGGTCGCCTTTAAGTAAATCACATCATGGCTTATTCCAGTCATTGCACTGGCTGTAAGGTTAATCTTTTTGCTAATGTCTATTAAATCAGGAGCAGCCTTAGTAAGAAACTTAAGTATATTCGGATCTAAGTTTTCAAAATCGGAAGAGTTATATCTAAATGTACCCAGAAATGTCTGTGCATGTGTGTTTTGCTCTTGATTGTTTCTCTCCGTTTTAACTTGATTTGTAGTTTGTAATTGTACTTTCATAATTTTCCCCTTTTTTGTTAAATTGTCGTTTTACAACTGCTTTAAAAACCGTAAAAATATTTTTTGCTAGCAGTGTTTTTATCTTGTTCGTTTTGATTTCGCTACATGTGTTATTATAACTGCATTTTGAGAACGTTAAATTTACATTTACATTTCGCAATAATTGTAAAAAAAATATAATTTTGGTATAATTTTCTAAAAGAAAAGGGATTATTATGCAAAATTTTTTGGCACTTACAGATGAAAACAGAGAACAAATGCTTGAAAGCATTTCGATGAGTTCAATCGAGGAATTGTTTGATAAAATACCTCAAGAGGCAAGGGTTAAGGACTTTAATTTATTTGATGCGTTAAGCGAAATGCAGGTTCAAAAGGAAGTTAAAGCTCTAGCTAAAAAAAATAATGTTGAGACGATAAACTTTTTGGGTGCAGGAGTTTACAATCACTTTATTTCCGCTTGCGTGGGGCAGGTTGCTCAAAGGTTTGAATTTTTGACTGCTTATACTCCTTATCAGCCCGAGATTTCCCAAGGGACTTTACAGGTTATGTATGAATTTCAGTCAATGATTTGTAACCTAACAGGTATGGATATTTCAAACGCTTCTGTTTATGACGGGGCGTCTGCTTGTGCCGAGGGGATTTTAATGGCATCAAGAATTACAAAACGAAGCAAGGTTCTTGTTTCAGATGCGATTAATCCCGAATACAAGGAGGTAATAAAAACTTACGCTAACGCTATCGGGATTGAATTAGATTTTATTGATGTAATAGAGTTGCAAACGGATTTTGAAGCTGTTAAGAATAAAATTAAATCTAATGAATACGCTTGCGTTTTAATTCAAACTCCAAATTACTTTGGAACTATTGAGGATATTAATTTAACGGAGATTTTGGAATCTTCCAAAACACTTTTGGTTGTGTGCGTGGATATTTCCTCGCTTTCCGTTTTAAAAGCTCCGTCTGAGTATTCTGCTGACATTGTTGTCGGGGATATTCAACCGCTTGGTATTTCAATGTCCTTTGGCGGACCGCATGGCGGGTTTATGGCATGCAAAGAGAAATTTATGCGTCAATTACCGGGGAGAATTGCCGGTAGAACGCTTGATATTGAAGGAAATCAGGCATTTACTCTTACTATTCAAACCAGAGAACAACACATTAAGCGTGAAAAAGCCACGAGCAATATTTGCTCAAATCAGGCTTTGATGGCACTTTGTGCAACTTTATATTTAACTTTAATTGGTGAAAAAGGCTTCAAACAGGCGGGCTGGCTTTCGGCACAAAACGCTCATCAATTATCCCAGATGCTTTTAAATAAAGGGATTAAGACATTAAACAAAGATTTTTATAATGAATTTGTTATTGAGGTTGATAATGCCGATGAATTTTTGGCAAATTTAAAAGGAAACAATATTATCGGTGGGTTTAAATTGGACGAAACGAGAATATTGGTTGCGACAACCGAGATGAATTGCGAAGATGAATTGAAGCTTTATTGTAGCTCAATATTACTATACTAGACACAAAATAAAAAGCAGATTTTTTGTTGTCGGCATGGCAATGCCGACCTACTTTAAATTCTATCTTAGGGCGGGATTGCTATCCCGCCATCTTAAGTTTGAAATCTGCTTTTTACCTAAGGAGGAGTATAGCACGATAAAATTGAAAATCTTTTTTTTTCTTGTAGAATACAATTATGAAGAAAATGATTGTGTTGCTTACTTGCATATTGTTGCTTTCAGCTTATTCTCGAATTGTTGTCAGAGCTGATGAGGATTATTGTGACAATCCGAATTGGGGAGTGCCGCAGATTAATCAAAATGAGCAAAATATAGGTGAATTTAGCTCTGCTGAAAGTGTATGGGATGAGGAACGTGACGAAAATATTTATGAAAACTACGGTTCTAATAAAAGCCCGACCTTTTTAAGCAGGGAAAATATAGAACCTGACGATGATTATTCAGGAGATAGTGAAATGTATGATCCAGATTAGAACCTCCCTATTTAGAGCATTTCCCGAGACATTTATTTTTATTTAGTGGTTTGCCGAAGATTATTCTTAGTCCCGCAAATCTTTTGCTTAGTGTTTCACAAAAACCACCGGTTATAATTTTTACGTTTGAGGCGATTGCTTTCGTTTCTGATATTGTGCAGTCAATTTTGGCTACTGTTTTATCAAGGTTTTTTGTCGCATTTTTTATATCGCCGGTTATATTTTTAATATTTTCTGTCGCAACCCGAATATTGGTAGATGATTTATCCACGTTTGAAGTTGTATTATTAAGCTTATCTTCGGAGATGGAATTATCAAACTTTGAGGTTATTTTGGTGAATGATTTTGCACTGATGGCAAAGTTTTTTGTTGTTTGATTTAAATTTTGCCTGTTGTCTTTCAGAGTTGAACGCATATCAGAAAAGAAATTTTTTATTTCGCCACTTGTTTTATTGGCACTGACCAAAACATCAGAAAAATTTTGCAACAGTGGAATTATTATATCCGAATCTGCTATATCAGACAAAAAACCCTCGACGTCAAATGCCGGTTCGCCTTTAATTATACCGCCATTTTTTAATAATGTGGTGGACGGCTCATCTGAAATTATTAAATCAATATAGTCTTTTTTAATGCCGAGTTTTTTTGCTTTTGCGACTATATCATCTGGCAATTTAGGTTTTTGAGGATAAAGCCGGATTTTGACCAACGTATATTTATAGTCTTCGCTTAGTTTAATTGCTTTTGTTATGCCGATTTTGTACCCTTTATAATAGACTGGCATGTTAATATATAAAGGCCCTGAGTCTGAGAATTTTGCGGTTATATGATACTCAAAAAATCTTTCGTACGAAATTAAACTAAGTATCGAAATTAAGATTAAGGCTAAACATGCTAAAATATATTTTTTCATATAATTTAGTCTATTACTTAAATAGATTTTATAATGCTCTAAGTGGGTAGTGTTAAGAGTTATTTATGATTGTTTCGATAGAAAAATAGCCTAATTTAAAGGGAGTTGTATTTGTTTAGTTTCCAAATTGGAACTTATGCCAGATAACTTTGTTAAAAAAACATCACGATTTTTTTTTGCATAGTCTCGTATCCAAGAATTATCTGAATTCAGTAAGTCATTATAAGTATTTGCCGCTTTTCTTACAAGCTCTTGCGTTATTTGAGATTCATCAAAACTTTCATTAGGACGGGATACTGTTAAGTGTTCTATAGGTGTTCTACCTTTTCGACATACATAGGCACAAGGTACTTTATCACATAAGCTTAATTTTAGTATGGTCATTTTAGTTTCCTTTCATTATATAGTTCACAATTACATAAAATGTCTAAAAGAAAATTATTGTCAATATTTTGTATGTTTTTAACATTAATTTACATTTACATATTTTGGCAAATTTTTATAAAAATAGGTCAACACGAGGGATTTATTGATATTGCATAGAGAGAAACGCCGACAGAAATGCTTAAGTTTAAAGATTCGACTTCGTTATTTGTCTTAATAGTCACTTTTTGGGTCGAAAAATCGATTAAATCTTGACTTAATCCCTCGGCTTCCGAGCCGAACATAATCAGATAAGGCGACTTTGCTTTGAAGTCTTTTAAGCTGATAGTGTCTTTTGATTTTGGCAAAGTCGCCACTCTCTCATAATCTTTAAAAACAGATTTTAAAACCGATAAATCTTTAATTTGAACAACGGGGATTTTCCACAAATTTCCCACAGCGGAACGAACGCATTTTGGATTGTACAAATCCACCGTATCCCCGAAAAGGATTACGGCGTCTTGCGAAAACGCCTTGGCAGTTCGCAAAATTGTCCCCAAATTACCCAAATCCTTTATGTTTTCAAGTAAAATAACTTTTTTTGCTGATTTTATATCATCAAGAGTAAATATTTTTTGTTTTGCAATCGCAACGGCTTCAGGTGGTGAATCTGTTGTTGAGATTTTCTTCAAAATAGCCTCGGTTGTAAAAATTAGTTTTTCAGATAAAAAATCATATTTTGAAGCCTTTTCTTTCAGCACAAAAACTTTTTCAATATTGATTTTGGCTAAAAAAGCTTCTTCAATCGGCTTAAACCCTTCAAGCAAAAACCTTTTTTCTTCATCTCGATATTTTTTCTGCTGAAGTTTTACAACCTGCTTTACCAGTTCATTATTTACACTTGTGATTTCTATGTTTTGCATAAAATTATTTTACCTCAAAAATGAGACCACTGCACAAGTATAGAAAATTTGTTTTGACTGCTTTCTCCGAAATCTTTGATTTCGAGAGAAATGTCCCTATGCGGGTTCTTGCTTGGGCAGTGGTCGAGCTATCGGAGGTGAGAATAGCTAAATCGGCACGAGTAGGGCCGTTTAGCTATTCGACACTGGACGTCATGAGACTTTGCTCAAGGACATTTTTGTAAGAAAATGGATTTGTGCATTAGTCTCAATAATTCATAATCGGCTAATCTTTTTTCTTGAATAAAGAAAAAATTCCATTCAAAAAGCCAGCTATTCCTACCGCTATAAACGCTCCTATTAATGCCTTTGTACCAACATGTGCCATATTTATTTTATTTGAGTTAAAAATATCTTTTAACAATGTTATATTGATTTTGTTCGCTTGCTTGGTGGCTTTATCTGCAAACACTGCTATATCCATTTTAGGCTCAGTTTTAATAAAATTTAAAACTTTTGATTGTTCAAGGTAGTCTTTTGTGCCTGCAATGCCTGCTCCAATTACTCCAGCACCTAATGCTAACCTACTTGATAAAAAATCTGAATCATTATTAATCATTAAATTTTACCTCCTACACTTACACATATATAATAAAACCAGTCTATCAATAAAATTGCTATCATTCAACAATTATCTTAACAATTATTAATCCAAAAATTTCGCAGATAACTAATCACCAGAAATCTTAATATATTGCAAATACACTTATAGCCATGTTAATTTCTGGTGATTAGTTACTTTCGCAGTTGTCTTTTTTCTGTCGGGGTCAACAAATTGAAATCAATCAATTTTTCCTCAAAACACATCTTAGAAAAAGATTTTATGATTAATTTTTCGTTTTCTTCCGCCAGATAACATGAATTTTCGAGCCTGACCCCGCCGAAAGTCTTTTTATAAAGCCCGGGCTCAATTGTGAAACACATATTTGGCTGTAGAGGCGTTTTCGCCGTAGGCTAAAACGCCAGACTTGGGGGAGTTTCATGAACGCTTATTCCAATCCCATGCCCCAATGAGTGCGAAAACTCAAATCCTGAAGGTTTATGAGTGTTTAAAACTTTTCTTGCCGCCTTGTCAAGGGCGAAACCCGTTGTTTTTTTTGTTATTTTTTTATTGAATGCTTTTAAAAAGCCTTTCAGGACAATGGTATAAACTTTTTTTTGCATTTTAGAGGGCGTGCCCTTGACAAAAACTCTCGTGCAATCAGTGGCGTAGCCACCTTCATAATAAGCCCCGCAATCAATCAACACAAGCGAGCCGTCCTGTAAAATCTCTGTTTTTGAACTCTTTGAATAGTGAGCGAGTGCAGAATTTTTGTCTTTCGCCACAATCGGTTTAAAACTGAGAGATTTTGCCCCGAATGTAAGAAAGTTTTCTTTCAGATTTTGGGCAATGTCGTATTCAGAAATCTTATCGTTTTGTTCAATAAATTTTCTTGTTGCGCTGAGTGCTTCATCGGTTTTTTTAAAACATTTTTTGTAATGTTCAATTTCGGAAGGTGTCTTAAGCGATTTCATTGTTTTGAGTTTATTTTCCGGCAGAAATGAGGTTTTTTCGCCCAAAATCCCGTAATCATAAGCGTTTATTGAAGTTTTATCAATAAAAATCTGATTAACAACTTTTAAATGTTTGATATATTTTTCAAAATCTTTTAGTTTTAAAACCTCAAAATTTTTGCCTATGTTTTTGACGGAACCGCTTGAAAATAAAACGGCAAAATCCTTTTTTACAATGCATTTAGCTTCTATTTTTGAAGAATATTCAGTCGAAAAATCTCTCAAATTGCAAAGATATGAAATTTCTTCCAAATTCGTGATTAAAATGGTTTGATTTTTGTTTAAGTTCTGAGAAATCAAACGTAATTTTTCATCGGCGCAAGTTCCTGTAATTTCCGTTTCAATTTGTTCTAGCTTATATTTTTTTTCAAAAGGTTTTCCAAGAGGTGCATTTATTAAATCCATTATAGGATCAGAATTCAGCAAACGAATTTCAACATTTTTTTTATCAAAAGCATTTTTCAAAATTTCATATCGCCCCTGAGAATTTTTTTTAGCTACCATTGCAAGAGTTTTATTGGATTTGATTTTTTTTGTCAGCAGATGAGAGAGACTTTCCCCAAGTTTCATCCTAACAACCGTCGTTGAATTTTTATCAATTTCTAAATCCGCCTGCTCGTAGTATCTTCCATCCACAAAAAGAAAAATATTCTTTTGTGAAATAAGGGCATCACCCGTTGAGCCTGAAAAGTTCGTCAATAAAAATCTTGAATTTTCCCTCAAATCAGCATATTCCACCAAAAATTCGTTGGTCGAATTAACAAGCAGATAATCGAGGCGGTTATCTTTTAGAAATTGTCTGACTTCTTTAATTAAATCCATTTATTGCTTGTCTGTTACCAAAATCAGGTGCCATCCAAAATTTGTTCTGACCGGTGCAGAAACTTCTCCGACATTCAAATCAAACGCAGCTTCTTCAAATTCGCCGACCATTTGACCTCTGCCGAAAAAACCTAAATCTCCCCCGTTGGCTGAAGAAGGGCAAAGAGAATGTTCAGCGGCAATGTCTTCAAACGCTGTACCTGATAAAATTTCTTCTTTTAAATTGATAGCTTCTTCTTCTGTTTCAACCAGAATATGGCTTGCCTTAACTTCTGTTGTCATCCTAAACTCCTTTGTTTAAATATTTCTCATGAGATTGCGGAAAAATTAGGAATTTTTCTCGCAATCTCCCTTGTCCGGCTCGCACCCATACCA
>CAIPUE010000042.1 GCA_903868125.1 uncultured bacterium
AATTTAATAATATGTTAATTTAAAAGATTTTATTTTGCAAGTTAAGTATGTAATAAGAATATAGGAGTATAATTATGAATAATATTCTACCTAATGAAGTTAATGAGAACACAAATTTTCTACCTTGTTCAAAAATAAAACCGTCGATTCATCCTACGGCAACTGTTCGTAATTCTCAATTAGTCGGGAATGTAATCGTGGAAGAAAATGTACACATCGTGAATGCTGTCATTAGGGCAGATGAAGGCACTCCTTTTTATATCGGCAAAGGCTCTAATATTCAAGATTTTGCTGTTTTACATGGGTATACCACTCAGGAAAATGACAATCCTATAAATAAAAGTTTGATAAAAATAGACGGCAAAGGTTATTATTCAATTTATATTTCAGAAAATGTTTCTATTTCACACGGAGTATTGGTTCATGGCCCCTCTCACATAAAGGAAAATACATTTATCGGGTTTAAAGTAACAATCGATGGTGCAAATATAGGTTCTAATGTTGAGATTGGTGCACATTCATATATTAAAAATGTTAATATTCCTGATAATATTGCTATTTCAGCAAATGCCATTATTACAAAAACAGAGGATATAGAAAAGTATGTTATTACATTAGCAGGTATAAACAAAAGAATTATAGAAGTAAATCAAGAAATGGCCGTAGCTTATAATGTTTAAAAATAAGGACTTAGCTTAAAAAAAGGAGAAAATTATGAAATGTCCACATTGCAACGTAAATTTACTAATGGCGGAAAAACAAGGCGTAGAGATTGATTATTGCCCTGAATGTCGAGGAATTTGGCTTGACAGAGGAGAACTTGAAAAAATAATTGAAAAGTCAACTCAAAGTTATGCGCAACCACAAAGAACACAAAGCTATAACGATGACCGCCATTATGACAAACATGATAGTCATGATAAGCACGGCTATAACAATAATGATGGTCACTTCGGTAATAAAAGAAACCAAAGAGGCAACTTTTTAGCAGATCTTTTTGACTTTGGTGGCTAAGCTTAAGAAATGGAGAAGGCGCGTTGTTATAACATTATTTTAAAGATAAAGAACCCCTTTTTTCTAATTGTTTTTTTGTCCTTTGTATGTTTAATTTTGTCTAATCAAAAAATTTATGCAGAACAAACAATTATTAATATTCCATCTTCTGAGGTTTTGCCTGCGGAAAATATTATATTTAAAGAATCAAATAGATTCAATTCGCACTTTGATAACGGGACTACAACATTGACACCCTCTGTAATTTTTGGAGTAGGGCATGGTCTTGAATTTGCAACAGGGGTAGGCACTACAATGAACGACAATAACATTGTTAGAGGCAACTTTTCAGCTAAAAAGGTTTTCTTTTTGGGTAGTTCAACCAGACTTACTGTCGGTGGGTCTATTAATCCATATTTTTCGGCAAATTCAACACCTGATTCTTTTTTGTATACCCACTTATCGCAAAGGATTAAAAAGACAAGAACAAGTTTAACCGCAGGAGCTTATGTTCATGGGCAAAAAAGTATGCCAAATGAAGGTGGTGTTCTATTTGGTATTGAACAAGTAATTATTCCTAATAAACTAAGGTTTGCAATGGATTGGATATCAGGAGATGATTCCTATGGTAAAATGGGTGTGGGTTTAAAATATAGACCAATCCCGTCGCTTTCTATAACAAGTGCGGTTATAATTCCTAATCGTGAAATAGAAACTATGGGTTTCAATGTTTCTGTTTCAAAATTCATATCGTTACATGATTACAAAATAAACAAAAAGGAGGACATCCCATGTCAAGAACAAAAAAATCTTTAATTTTAGTGGCTGTATTGATTTTAACAGCAGGTGTAGTTTTTGCAAAAAAATGCAATGAAGATTTCAATCAGGAAGAATTTGATGCTCTTTTGAAAGGTGAGAAAAATTTAATAGGGGCAAAACTTGAAGAAGTAAATCTGCAAGGAATGGACTTAAGCGGGAGAGATTTTTCAGGTGCAGATTTGGAAAAAGCTAATCTGCAAAATGCCAACTTAACAAATACCATCTTTAAAAATACCGACTTAGAGAAAGCCAATTTAAAAGGGGCGAAAATCATAGGTGCGGTATTTAAAGGCGCAGAACTTGAATATGCAACTTGGGTTGACGGGAGAGTTTGTGCAGAAGATTCTTTAGGCGGTTGCTGGTAAGAGTCTTTAAATTTAACCAATGAGGACACGGAATCCTTTAAAGCGGGTTGGAGTTTCGGGTTTTTTCAATATATTCATTTATATCAAATTTTTTCTTACAGCCTTGCAAGCTCATATACCTGATTTTGCCTGTTACTAAGCGATTTGCGAACGCTCTATCATGCAAACCGCCGATTGACCAAAGGATTCCGACATAACCGTTGGGGTCGTTGCCGTCCAGTGCGTATTTATCATTTAAATAAATTGCAATATCAAGGGCATCTTGCGGGGTATTAGACCATTCCAAAATCTTTTTTGCCCAATACATTCTCAAATACCCGTGGATTTTTCCTGATTTCAATAAATTTAATTGAATTGCATTCCAAAATTCATCGTGAGTTTTTGCGTATTCAAACTCTTTTAAGCCGTAGACATATGTACGGAGGTCTTCTCTATGTGCATTTAGGCTCTCTTTAGCCCAGCTTGAAATCCCTTCCAAAGATTTGTAATTGTTATTATAAATACAAAAATTGTCGGCTAATTCTTTTCGAACGATTAATTCTTCTAAAAATGTTTCTTTATTTTCTTTTGAAGCACCTGATTTTACTACCTCAATCGCGATACGTTGGGCTGAAATGAAGCCAAAATGTAAATACGGTGATAGATTTGAAGTTACATCTTTATTGGGGTCGTTTTTGTATTCTGAATAAAAATCCAGTTTATTTTTGATGAAATCCTCTAATTTTTCATACGCTTTGCCTTTTGTAAATTTAAATGCCGTCGGGAATTCGGTTAAACAATCCGTAATATTTGCGTAGACTTTTCTTCGCAAGGTCGCGGCTGAAAATTCTTGCTTGTCCGATATAGACCTTGCAGGAATTATATTATGTGAATCAACCTCAAAAACGGCGCAATTTGGGTCTATGTTGAAACCTATGCGAAATTCCCTCCCCCCTTGAGGCTGTGTAAAAACTTTAAAAACAAATCCTTTAAGGTCTCTCTCATTAAAATTAATAGAGTCAATGGCTTGACTATGCCATTGACTCTATTAATTTCTCTATTCCTATCTCTGTTATCGCCCTTTTCATGTTATACGCT
>CAIPUE010000043.1 GCA_903868125.1 uncultured bacterium
AACAAAGTAATTTGTTCTCTACATTCGCCTTTAATGTAACCCATTCAAAAACCCTCCAATGCCAATACCACTTACTAATTTTACCATATTAGTAAGTATTTATACATGGCTTTTTGAAAATTAGTTTTTACACAGCCTCAACGTAAGCAAGCTTTTGAGGCCAAATTCACTCCAAAATCTAAAGTAGTTTTAGATAATATAGCTAATTCTTTACCTCAAGAAGCCAAGGAAGCTTTTTTAAAAGCAATAGATCCTGTAAATGGGGTTATAGCAAAGATAATTTCAAAGGACGGAAAACATCCGATAATTCATTTACATCATCTTAACAAATCTGAGTTGCAACCAGCAGGATTTAGAGCGTATATTAGTCATCCTGAAACCAATTTACCTTCTTTTACTTTTGACGGTCAATATACAAAAAAAGACCTTACTAATTATTTCTTAACGAATGCTGAAACGCAGTCTAAGCTAGTGGCAGGCGAATTAGATGAAGTAAGCCATATGAAAAACGAAAAGGAAATTTAAACAATGAAAATTATGCCAGTCATACCGACAGTCAACAACAACAAGAACAGTCGCCCGCAAAGCAAGCAAGCTTTTGGAGCAACGCTAACTTCTAGTTCTGAAACTATTCTACGCAACAACTTTGGAAAAACATTTCTAGATATTATAATACAAGCCATTCAACAGATCGCTTCTACAAGTGGAAAACATCCAAATATTGAGGTAACCCCTTATAAATTTTTAACAAAAGATGGGTATTATGTCAAAGTTTCTCATCCTGATTATACTGTTCGCGCAACGACAGTTGTAGAAAAAGGGAACGATTTAGAAGCTAGACTTTTAGCAAAGATTAAAGCTATGGCTGAGGGTATGGCCAATGGGTTAAATCAAAATGAAGCAGGTTCTATAATTTAAACGCACGCATTAATGCACAGATGGTTTTTGCATCGTTGATTTCGCCTGTTTTTATTAGTCTGAAAACTTCCTCAATACTATATTCGGCATGCTCGATAATCTCGCCGTCGTCGGGGTTTTGTTTTTTAAAAGTTAAATCCGTCGCATAGTAAAGATACAATTTTTCGTCGCAAATCCCCGGAGTCGTATAAATATAACCCAACGATTTCCAAGTCCTTGCTACAAATCCAGTTTCTTCCTCTAACTCTCTTTTTATTGCCAAATCAGGGTTTTCGTCCGTTTCTAATCTGCCCGCAGGAAGTTCAAGCGAAACCTGTTTTATCGGATAACGATACTGTTTTACCATCAAAATCGTATTCTCATCTTTTTGAGCAACTACAACAACTCCGCCCGGATGATGGACAACCTCACGAATTCCCATCTCGCCATTAGACAGTTCAATGTCATAAGACGAAACCTGTATAAATTTCCCGTCAAATTCTTTTTTCTCTGATAAAGTTTTTTCCTCAAAGTTTTTCATATACCCCTCACCCGAATTTCTAGCACTCGTGCCTCGTACTGAAATTCATCCCTCTTATCGACTTTGTCGATACCCTCCCTTGTACGGCTCATTCTTCGCCTACAAGAAGAGCTGCCGCAGGGGGCGAGGGAAATAACCATTCAACCTTTCAACTATTCAACCTTTCAACAATATTTTTTACTTTCTCAAAAATATTTTCAATACTGTCATCAGAAGTTATAACCTTTACCCGCTCAGGCTCCTGTTTTGCAATCTCAAGATAGCCTTTTCTTACCCGATTGTGAAAATCATCACCCGCAGATTCCATTCTATCCTTGGTTTTACCCACCCGCATCTGCGAAATCTCGACATCTAGGTCAAAAACAAAAGTTAAATCAGGCACAAGCCCACTTGTAGCAATTCCATTGAGCATTTTAATCTGCTCTAAATCCACTCCCCGACCGTATCCTTGATACGCAATTGTTGAATCTGTATGTCTGTCGCACAAAACAACTTTACCCGCTTCAATCGCAGGTTTTACAAGAGTATCAATATGTTGCGCTCTATCCGCCAAAAACAAAAACGCCTCACAATTAGACGAAACCTCACCCTCATAATTCAAAAGAATTTCTCGAAGTTTTTCGCCCAACCCTTTAGCTCCCGGCTCTCTGGTAATGACAACTTCAAGCCCTTCGGATTTTAAATATTCTGACAACAAATTAAGCTGAGTACTTTTTCCGCAACCGTCAATGCCCTCAAATGTTATGAATAAACCTCTTTTAGACATTAATATCCTCCAATATAATTTTATAAAAAAAGGCACGGCTCAAGCCGTGCCTTTTTAATCCTAAACTTAAATAAGTTCTTTTATTTCTGCCGATAAGCTCTTAGACTCTAATTTTATACCAGGTCCCATTGTTGTTGTTAAATATAAAGATTTAACATAAGTTCCTTTTGCGGCAGAAGGTTTTGCTCTCAAAATCGCATCCGCAAGAGTAGCAAAGTTTTTAAGCAAATCAGCGCCTGAAAATTGGATTTTCCCTATAGGGCAGTGAATCATTCCCTGTTTATCTGCTCTAAATTCAACCTTACCAGCCTTGGCATCTTTAACTGCACTAGCTACGTCTAAAGTAACTGTTCCTGTCTTAGGGTTCGGCATTAAACCTTTAGGCCCCAAAACACGCCCCAATTTACCCAACATACCCATACAATCAGGAGTTGCGATAAGAGTATCGAACTCATACCAACCCTTTTCAATCTTTTCTATAACTTCTTCAGCACCTGCCTCATCAGCTCCGGCTTCTTTCGCTTCAGTTGCTTTCGTTCCTTTTGCAATAACACAAACTCGAACTTCCTTACCTAAACCCGCAGGTAAAACTGTTGTTGAACGAATTTGTTGGTCTGCATGCTTTACATCAATTCCCAAACGGAAGTGACATTCGACTGTTTCGTTAAATTTTGAAACTTCTTTTGAAATCTCTTGTAATTTTTTAATCGCTTCTGCAGCATTAGACGGTTGTTGAAACCCTTCCAACATTTCCTGCATTTTCTTTTGTTTTTTAGTTATCTTAGCCATTTTTTTAATCCTTTCTTGGTTATAACGTTTCAAGTTAATATTGAAACTCCCAAATAATATTGTAAATCTTATTTCGCGATAGTAACGCCCATTGAACGCGCTGTTCCTTTAATCATTTTAACCGCACTTTCAAGAGAAGTTGCATTCAAATCTTCCATTTTTGTTTGAGCTATTTCTTCTAATTGTGCTTGCGTAATTTCGCCAACTTTGTCTTTGTTTGGGACAGCTGAACCTTTAGGGATGTTCAATGCTTTTTGAACTAAAACCGCTGCTGGCGGGGATTTAGTAACAAAAGTGAAACTTCTGTCATCATAAACATCTATTACAACGGGAATAATATATCCCAATTGAGCTTCTGTTTTTGCGTTAAACTGTTTGCAAAAATCCATGATGTTTACACCGTGTTGACCCAATGCAGGACCTACCGGCGGCGATGGATTAGCTTTACCTGCCTGAATTTGCAATTTAATTTTGCCTACTACTTTTTTTGCCATTTTTTTCTCCTTCTGTGGTACAAACGGGGTTGACCCTTCCACATTCTTTGTTTTAAATTATAACTTTTGAATTTGTTTGTATTCTAACTCGACAGGCGTTTCTCTTCCGAAGATTGAAACATTTGCTCTTAATTTTGATTTATCAGGATAAACTTCAGTGATATCACCAACGAATTCTGAGAACGGCCCTGAAATAATCCTGATTTTATCTCCGGCTTTAACGTCAAGCTGTATTTTTTGGGTTTGAGTTTGTGAACGGTGGATTATTTTTTTAATTTCACTGTCTTTTGCAGCAATAGGCTTTTTAGCAGAACCGACAAATTTGGTAACGCCTGCAGTGTGTCTTACAACGTACCAGCTGTCATCATCCATTATCATTTCAACCAAAACGTAGCCAGGGAAGATTTTTTCCTCTTTTTCTTGCTTCTTACCACCTTTAACCTGAGTAATAGTTTTTTGCGGAACTTCTACGCGAAAGATTTTTTCGCCCATGTCCATGTATTCAACGCGTTTTTCAAGGTTGACTTTAACTTTGTTTTCATGTCCTGAATAAGTATGAACAATATACCAACGTTTTTGTGCTTGTTTAGTCGGTTTTTCTTGTTCCACCGCAACTTCTTGTTGTTCAATTTCTTCAACTGTAAAATTTTCTTCTAACTTTTTTTTCGCCATTGTTATACGTCTTTCTTTTTAGTTATGTGGTATAAAACTTAGTGCCCATTTAAACATTACGTCCATAAAATAGACTGAGATTGTAAAAACAAAAACAATTATAACAACAAAAAGGGTTTCTGCAAAGACTTGACCTTTTTCAGGCCACGTAATTTTGCCCCATTCTGCTCTAACACCTTTTAGATATGTTTTAATTGCATTTGCTGCTTTGTTCATTTTTATCCTTTTTCTTGGTTGCTCGCATTAAATGAATTTACATTTTCTGTTCGCCGTTTGTTTTAGTTAAATCGCGCCCTGAAGGACTTGAACCCTCGACATCCGGTTTTGGAGACCGACGTTCTACCAACTGAACTAAGGACGCTCAATTTGTTGTACCCAATTTATTTTATTCTATTTTCATTTTGTCAATCCGGTTCAGTTGGTAGAACCATCTAACTTTCGTGCGACCCGTCGCACTAGGCAACTGAACTAAGGACGCTCAATTTGTTGTACCCAATTTATTTTATTCTATTTTCATTTTGTCAATCCGGTTCAGTTGGTAGAACCATCTAACTTTCGTGCGACCCGTCGCACTAGGCA
>CAIPUE010000044.1 GCA_903868125.1 uncultured bacterium
AAAGCAAAAGTACAATAAAAGTTAAATAGCTCTATACAGCTGAGAAAGCTAAGACAAATACAGAATGATAATTGAATAGTAAACAGAAACTCAAAGTTATGCCTTGGTAGCTCAGCTGGATAGAGCAACCGCCTTCTAAGCGGTAGGTCATTGGTTCGAATCCAATCCAGGGTATTTTTCTTTTTATAAGATATAACTGAACTTCAGCCACTTTATAAGACGGCTGATTTTTTGTTTTTGAGATTATTTTTATAAATTACTACGGATTTACTACGTTTTGGAAAAAATTTGAATAAAATAGCTAACTTCCGCCCTCCTACAACTCATAATAAAAATGTGAGAAATACGAAAAAAGGGGGTAACAATGATGGTAGCTTTAGTCGCAAGATGCATAATCGCATACTTATTCTTATGGTGCTTTGATAAGGTTATCGATTATTGGAATGATAATAAGAGTTTATAAGTTTTTGGTATTGGTAGCTTCTTGGGCTGATTTGATTGAATTACCCTTTTCATAGTCATCTCTAAATATGTATGGAGTGTCATCATTTGGATTTAATTCTACATCGTGGTCATAGAGCTCTAATCTTTTTCTATCATTTTCTCTTGATAATTCCTTCTTGTGATAATGGTCCATTAATAAAATAATTCCAACAATTACTCCATATAAACCTATTAGCAAGGCGTCAACATTTCTGCTTAAAATACACACAATGCCTAGAATAAGGTGAGGCCACCCTAAAAATAGTCCTAGATTTCCCTCGTGGACGTCTACCATACAAAACTCCTTTTATACCGATTATATTTTAAACCTAGCAGCAATCAATAATTTGTAAGTTTATATTAAGAAAATAAATTGACTTATTATTTAATGTCCTAAATAATATTTATTTTATTGTATAATTGCCCTAGCAATTTACAAATTAATGTTTGGATTTATGAAAAAGATTTTAATCTTATTAATCTCTGTTTTTTTGACAAGTACAAGTGCAACTGCGAGCATGAAAATTAATGTGGACAAATTCAAATGCGAAAGTTCTATGTTTCAATCAGATGGGTTTAATTATTGTAATTTATCAGGCTCAATAAATATTAAATCTCCTGAAATTAAATCTAAGACGGCACAGGTAAGTTGTAATGGAACTATTACATACGAGATAGCTAATGGATTTATGTCTTCAAAGCAGTATTTTGATTTTAGGGATTCAGTTTTTATTAGTTATGGCTCTGGTTCTGTAAATTTTTATGAAAAAATTAATTTTACAAATGCGTTTTTATCAAAAGTTATATCTGCTCAACTAACAGAATTGTCTTGTAAAGTTACTTCTATGTATTAATTTTAAGTTCCAAATCTCTTAATAGGCTCTTCTGTGAAGTCAACAAGACTATCAAGAGCCAAGACGCATTGTTCACTAACCTCTGGTAATAAGTGAGTGTAAATATCCATTGTGGTTTTAATTGTGGTATGACCTAACTGGTGCTGAATGTATTTCATAGAGATATTTTTAGCAAGAGCACCTATCTTCACCAGGCATTGAGCCTGATTTAAGTAACTTAAGGCTAAATATGTCCTGTTTTCTAACGTTTCTTTGCTCATGAAACAACTTGTCCTTTACGTTTATATAGATATAACTAGCCCGTGACCTATTTCCAACTTTGGAAGTCAACGATTCTAAAGTTATCTTAACGTGTCCAGTCAAAGAAGTTAATATAAAGGTCAAAGATTAACGACAAACATTTGCGAAACTTAGAGCTTCACATGTCAATGTATTGCCATCGATGCCCTTTCTTCAAAAATGATGAGAAAGGAACCAAGAAGCAAGATTTAAGATAAATTTATCTAAATATTTTCAAATACTCTTCATAAACAAAATACCTATTGCGCTTGAATCCTGTCTTTTCTTCCAATATTCCAAGCTCAACAAATGACTTTAATAGACCATTTGCAGACACTACAGAAAGTTCGAGACCTTCTGCGACATCTTTTGCAGTTAATTTTGGTTTGGAGTAAAGTAATTCTAAAAGTCTTTGACCGTTTTTAGCCTTTTTGCCAAGCGACAGAACTTTATCTTTAACTTCTTTTTTAAGTTTAATAATCTGGCCCAAAGTCGTTATGCTATTATTTGCTGTTTCTATCACTCCAGATAAAAAGAATTTTAGCCACTGCTCTATGTTATTTGATTCTTTGACGTGAGAAAGTGCATCATAATAAGAACTTCTATTTCTTTCAAAAAAGTCTGATATGTAAAAAATTGGTTTTTTGAGGATTCCAGTATTTACCAAATACAAAATAATCAGCAAACGCCCTACACGTCCATTGCCATCCAAAAATGGGTGAATCGTTTCAAATTGATAGTGTGCAATTCCAGCTTTAATCAATTCAGGAACTGGCAAACTATCATTATGTAAGAATTTTTCTAAATCTGACAACAATTCGCCCAAGACGCCTGGCTCTGGTGGAATGAAAAATGCGTCCTTAAGCGAAGAACCACCAATCCAGTTTTGAGATTTACGAATTTCTCCTGGAGATTTATGCTTCCCTCGTACTCCCTGCAATAGAATCTTATGAGAGTTTTTTAAAAGTCGTAGCGACAAAGGCAATGTGTCGAGTTCTTTAATTGAAAAATTTAACGCATCAATGTAATTTTGAACCTCTTGCCAATCATCTCTAAACTCAGGAGAAATGTGTTCAATTGGTGTTATCGCATCGTCAAACGTGGTTCTTGTACCTTCAATTCTGTTTGATGTCGTAGCTTCCTTGGTCGCGTACATTTTGATAAAAAAGTCAATGTCAGGAATTAGCTCCGCATAAGCATTTAACTTACCAATCAAGATACATGATTCTTGAAGCATTTCTGTAAGATTCAAAAGTGGCCATTCAATTTCTTCATTAATAAATGAGGGTAAAAATGGCTTATAGCCCTTGTGTAATATGTATTTACCTGCTGTGTATGACTTCATTATAAAATTCCTATAATTAACTTTAACTAACTAAACTTAATTATAACATATTTATATTAAAGTTTCAATTTATAGTATTATACTTAATGCTTTTTAATAATTGTTTATATTTACTTTAAATAAAAACCCCTTACGGGTTCGATTAATCAAAACTGAAATAAGAAGGTAAAATTTGTTGCATTATTTCAAGTTCATAATTAAGTTTAACAAGAGAAACTTAATTATGAAGTATTTATATTAAAGTTTAATATTGTCCAACAACTCTAATTAGCCTGTATGGGATTTTTTTCTTTATAAGGAATTCTGCCCATGTGATTTGGTCTTCGCGTAGTTTTTCTTTCTCCCGCTTTACTTCAACAAAAATAAGTTCTTTTTTATTCCAAACAATATAATCTGGTGTCCCTCTTGTGTTATCACCAGGGTATAACGCTATTTGATAAATAATTTTTGTAAAAGTTTTATTATCAATTCTGTCTAAAAATTCTTGTACAATAGGACTTTTAAAATATTCAACAGTATTCGGATAGCCCTCAATTTCAGTATCATATAGCAATCTAGTCTTAAAACTTTCATGCTTTTTTATTTGCGAATTTATAAACTCTTTCAAGTTTGATTTTTTAATCAGATTGTATTTATTATCAATTCCCATTTTTCTGTTTGAATAAAATTCTTTTCTTGAAATATCAAACGGAATATCATTTGGATAAGCTTGTTGGTCCATATTTGTAGAAAATATTTCTTCAAAAAATGATAATGTAAACATTGCACGCCAAAATGCGTGTTCTGCTCTCATTACACTGTAGCCTCTGTTTTTATAATATTCTCGAACTACTTGTTCTGTTGAACACTTTTCTCCGTTCGTACAATAAAAATATGTTTTACCTATTTCGCCGGTTGTTGGTGCTTCGATTGTTTTTGTGATTTTTATGATGTCAGGCGGCAGGACTTGTCTAGCCATCGCAAAATTTGCCCCAACGACAAAGATGATTAAAATAACTATAAACTTAAATCTAAACAAATTTCCGCTCCTAATTAAGACTATTATAGCAGAAATAAGCTGTTAAGCCTTGACGGTCCTGATAAGCTTACAGTGACAGTTTTCATGTATAGGTGGGGTGTAAGGTGCATCCTCTTCCTTTTCGTAAGTCGTACCATCCAAATCAGCACAAGTTTCACAAGTTCCGTCTATGAATTGAGTTACCCAAACCCACTCAACAGTTGGGTCGTTTTCGTAATTCTGCTCATTGCTAACTTGAATATCTTGTTCGGTGGGGATTCCAATAAATTTTAATTGCAACATAATTGCTTTTTCATTTTTGGTAAACTCTTCAGGAGACATATTTGCTATTTCTTCCCTCGTGTAAACTCTCTTCTCTTCAGTTAGAGGGTTGGTATATGTTGAATAATCCATTATTCTTTGTGCCCCGTTGATATATTTAACTGCCATAAATGTTCCTTTATTCTTTCGATAACTTTTATCAGTTTAACGGGATTCCGAGCACTTCACAAGTCCGTAAAAGTACTTACATCAACTCTTGTAAGAGATTTTACGGATGGCAACAGTAAGCAAGGATTTCATTTTTCAAAAAATGGTCGGGTATTTATCTAGCTCTAGTCGTATAGGTTAATGCGAAAAAACACCCTATAGGGCGGGCCTACTACAAAATTACTACAATTTTTCTGATAAATGGTGATAAGCGTTGATATATAATGACATTTGTTATACCCTTAAGAAGAAAGAAAACAATGACTTCTGATAACTTCTGATAAAACCTGAAAAGCCTTGATATAACTGCATTTTTCTTCTTCTAAGCGGTAGGTCATTGGTTCGAATCCAATCCAGGGTATTTTTCTTTTAATAAGATATAACTGAAATTCAGCCACTTTATAAGACGGCTGATTTTTTGTTATATAATGAAAAATATAGAAATACTGCAAATTTACTGCAAATTGGTTTAAAGGTTGTTAAAATGATAGATAATTTTGTCGATGAACGAATAGAAAAATTTAATAAATTTATAAATAAGTGGACTGTTGAAAAATTAAAAATAATTAAACTTGAAGAATATACAAATTCAAATTATGATTCTTTTGTTTACGACATAGAATTTGATACCTTAGAACTTGGAGATATAAGGGGTAACACAGCTTTTAAGTTTGGTATTTATAAAAGAAAAGACACATCTGAACAAGCAAATAAAATGGGAAGAATCTATACGGACGATTACGGTTGGTATAAAAGATATGGAAGCAATGAAGGTATTGCTTTTGAAAATATTAAAGCGGCCGTGAATGATGTAATTAGTCAGGTTCAAAGTAAGAATATTAAAGCAATTGATAAAATAGATTTAGCACCATTGTACAAATGGAAAATAGCTTTCTTATTTCAAAATAAGAATAATATTGCCATAATTCCAATCTTTACAAAAAATGCGATGAGATTATTTCTTGAGAAAAATGGCTATTATAAAGCAGGTATGAATATGTCAGACATGCAAGCATCAATTGTACAAAGTGAAAGAATTTCTACTCTTGAGGATGCTTTTCATCTCGCAGATATTATTTGGGATGAATATATCAATTTTAATATATTGCAAGAAAAAGAGACTATAAAAAACAACAAAGATTTAACTGCGAACCAAAGAACTAATGCTACATCTAATTTAGAATATATTGAATATGAAATAAAAGCACAAAAAGTTAAATATAGGAATAGGCACAATTCATTAGAAAAATCATTTAAAAAATTTTTAGAGTTAATTAAGGTGCAAGATATTGAAAAAGATAAAACATATATTGATTTTCAGTTCATTCAAAATAATAAACAATATATTTGCGAATTAAAACCTACCGATGATGAAAAAGAAATAAAATATGCCGTACAAGGTGCTATTGGACAGATATTAGGATATTCGTATAATAAAAATTATGACGAAAAAATTATAGTTTTTCAAAACAAACCAAGCGGTGAAAATTTGAAGTTTTTAAATTATTTAAAAAGCCAACATCAGATTAGTTATCTATATGAAACAAAAGAAGGATATTTTGAAGGCAATATTTTAAATTGCTAAGTTCCAAACTTCTTAATCACAACTTCTTCAACTTCCATAATGCTGTCAAGCATAGCAACGCATTGTTCACTAACTTCTGGTAATAGGTGTGTGTAAATATCCATCGTGGTTTTGATTGTTGTATGGCCGAGTTGGTGTTGGATGTATATTTTTGGCAAGCAACAAACTAGCGTAAGTGTGTCTCAGGTCGTGGAATCTTATTGCGTTTATCCCAGCTCTGGCCAAGGCAGGTTTAAAGCGTCTTTTAAGCATATTATTGGCGTCGGTGTATTCACCCTTTGAATTCGGAAAAACCAAGCCATGACGACTGTGTGGGCAAGCTAGCTTCCATTCTTTTAACACTTTAATTAGTTGAGCGGACATATCAACATAACGCATTCTGTCTGTGTAAACAATTAAGTTTAACAGTGTATTTTTCTTGGCTAGAAGGCTATGACTAAGTTATCAACAACAAGGGTCGGTTTTGCTTTGCAAAACCGACCCTTGTTGTTTTAAAATTGTAGGTCGAGCAAATATGCTCGACCTACAATTTGTTAATTATGAGAGATAGCCAAAGAGCCTTCTTCAACAACCGCTTGCGCTGCTGCTAATCTTGCTTGTGGCACTCTGAAAGGTGAGCAAGATACATATTGCAAACCAATTTTATGACAGAATTTCACTGAATCAGGATCTCCGCCGTGTTCGCCGCAGATACCGCGTTTTAGATTAGGTCTTACAGGAAGAGCTTTTTCTATAGCGATTTGCATCAATTGACCAACACCTTCTGTATCAAGTGTTTCAAACGGGTTTCTTGCCAAGATTTTTTGGTCAACGTATGTTCCTAAGAACTTGCTTTCTGCATCATCTCTTGAAAATCCGAATGTCATTTGTGTTAAATCGTTCGTTCCGAATGAGAAAAATTCAGCGAATTCAGCGATTTGGTCAGCTGTAAGCGCCGCACGAGGAATCTCAATCATTGTTCCGAACATATAGTCAATAGTAACTCCTTTTTCAGCCATAACTTCTTTTGCTACTCTTTCAAGTACAGTTTGAACTGATTTCAATTCGTTAACGTGACTGATTAAAGGAATCATAATTTCAGGTTTAACGTTTAATCCCTCTTTCTTCAAATCGCAACAAGCCAAGAAAATAGCTCTAACTTGCATTTCATTGATTTCAGGGTAAGTTAAGCCCAATCTGCAACCACGAAGCCCCATCATAGGGTTTGACTCAGATAAGTTTTCAACGATATGAAGAAGATCTTCTTTCGCCTTATAATCCTGACCCAACGCTTTTAAAGTCGCAACTTCAGCAATTAATTCTTCCTTAGACGGTAAGAATTCATGTAAAGGCGGATCTAAAAGTCTGATTGTCATTGGAAGTTCGCCAAGAGCCTTAAACATATCATAGAAATCTTGATACTGCATAGGAAGCAAGTTGTCAAGCGCTTCTTTTCTAGCTTCAGGAGTTCCTGCTATAATCATTTTTTGAACCCAAGGTAATCTTGAAGGATCCATGAACATATGTTCTGTTCTGCAAAGCCCAACGCCTTTAGCGCCTAATTCTAAAGCTTTTGCAACATCAGCAGGAGTATCTGCGTTAGCTCTTACTGTTAATCTCTTTATTTCATCAACCCATTTGAACAATGTGTCAAATTTATCATCCATTTCAGGGATAATCGTAGCAACTGAGCCTTCCATAACTTCACCTGTACCGCCGTCAAGAGATATAATATCGTCTTTGCGGAATACTTTTCCGTTAGAAGCCGTCAATGTTTCGTTTACCAAGTCGATTTTCAAATCTTCGCAACCGGCAACGCATGGTTTACCCATACCTTTTGCAACAACCGCCGCGTGAGATGTCATACCGCCTCTAAGTGTCAAGACACCTTGAGCTGCAATCATACCGTGGATATCATCAGGGCAAGTTTCGATTCTTACCAAGATAACATTTTCGCCGGCTAAGCCGCGTTCTGAAGCTTCGTCAGTATTAAATACGATTTTACCAACCGCCGCACCAGGAGATGCTGCAAGACCTGTAGCTAATTTAACCGCTTTTTTCTTAGCATCTAAGTCAAAGCCCGGTAACAATAATTGGTATAATTGGTAAGGGTCAACAAGTTGAACTGCTTTTTCCTTAGTAATGATACCCTCATTAGCCATTTCAACAGCGATTCTTACTGAAGCTGCTGATGTTCTTTTAGCGTTTCTTGTTTGAAGGATGTATAATTTACCTTTTTCGATTGTAAATTCCATATCTTGAACATCTTTGTATCCAAGTTCTAATTTTTTAGCAATGTCAACGTACTGTTTGTACAATGCTGGCATTTCAGTTTCCAACTCAGCAATCTGTTTTGGAGTTCTGATACCGGCAACAACATCTTCACCTTGAGCATTTGTTAAATATTCACCGTAAAATTTATTTTCGCCTGTGGATGGATTTCTTGTGAAAGAAACGCCTGTCGCACAATCATCGCCCATGTTTCCGAAGACCATTGTTTGAACGTTTACGGCTGTACCATAGTTGTGATCAATTTTGTAGTGGTTTCTGTAAGCAACCGCACGAGGAACATTCCACGAGCTGAATACTGCTTCAATAGCCGCTTCAAGTTGTACATAAGGATCTTGAGGAAATTCTCTTCCGGTTTCTTCCAAGATAATTGCTTTATAAGCAGGAATCAAAGATTTTAAACCTTCAACAGAAACTTCTGTATCTAATTTAACGCCTTCTTTTTCTTTAAGCTGTTCTAAAACGTGTTCGAATTTTTCTCTTTCGATATCCCAAGCAACAGAACCGAACATTGTCAAGAAACGACGGTAACTGTCATAAGCAAATCTTTCGTTTTGCGTTAGGTTAACCATCCCTTTTATAGTTTCATCATTCAACCCTAAGTTAAGGATTGTATCCATCATCCCCGGCATAGAAAGTCTAGCACCTGAACGAACAGAAACCAATAAAGGGTTAGACGCATCACCGAATTTTTTTTCTGATTGATATTCAACTTCTGCCAAAGCTTTTTTTACACCATCCATTACGCCTTCAGGCATTTTATTTCCGCCGCTGATGTATTCCATACAAGTTTCAGTCGTGATTGTCAATCCCGGAGGTACAGGAAGCCCTAAATTTGTCATTTCTGCAAGGTTAGCACCCTTTCCGCCAAGAAGATTTTTCATTGAAGCATCCCCTTCTCTAAAAAGCCATACTCTTTTTTCTGTCATTTTCAATTCTCCTTTTATTTTTCTAAAATAACTACTTAAATACCTTATAAATAGAGTAGCACAAACAAAATCAAAAACAAGAGAATCGGTGAATGGGCAGTGCAAATTTATTAAAACCGTTTTATCCTTGTATTTCTTACGAGATAAATCTTTATCAGGTTAAAAATGTTTGACTGGAATAAAAAATCCCATTAATTACATTTCTCAATGTATTGTAAAAAAAGTTTATTAAAGTTAATATTAGAGTGGCAAATGTTAATTTTTTTTACTTTTTAGCAAAATATATTCAGTTAATGTTTTATAATAATAGTAGTACTGTGTTATGGTAGTGGAAAATTTGAATAAAGACAATCAATTAGCAAAAAATAAGGAAGTGCTCTACGATAAAGCCCCCCAATCAAATCCCATAAATAATAATGGGATTATTGCCCGTATTAATTCTTTAAACAACAGAACTAACGTAAGTAAAATGTATGGCAGTTATAATCAAAATCTTCGGACTATGTTTGCCGCAATAGATTATCCGGAAGTAATTCAGTCATTAAATGAGGTTTTAAAAAATAAAACAAATGTAAATGATTTCTTTTATTCAATTCATAATATTCTAACTAATAAATTAAATTGTTTTTTTACCGCTTTTGGAAGCTACAATACTCAGGCTAATTATATTAATTTAAAACTTATAGATAAAATAGGCGGAACTTATTCTTCGAGAATTTTTTCTTCAGAGTCCGGCAATCCTATTATCGAATGTTACCAAAATAAATGTTCTGTTATTAAAACTGATTCCAAATTTTTGAATATCCCGTATCTACAAAATTCACAAGTGGCTGTTATACCGCTGATTTCTGTGAACAACTGTATCGGTGTAATGTTAGTCGGAGACAATAATGCCAAGAATAATTTAGATTTATATTCTTTTTTAGCCTGCCATTTAGGCTTGTTTATACATAATTCGGAATTAATTGAAAAAGTTAGTGAAAAAACAAATATAGATTCATTGACACTGTTAAGTAACCACAGAGGTTTTCAGGAAATACTTTCAAATGAACTTACGACAGCGCAAACAAAAGGTTCTCGCCTCTCTATAATAATGATGGATATAAATAATATTTCTAAAATTAACAGGGAACTGGGGCATGCAAAAGGTGACGAAGTTATCAAGCTTGTGGCGGAAAAAGTTCAGCAAAACATAAGAAGCTCAGATTCCGCAGGAAGGTACGGCGGTGATGAAATTGCAATAATTCTTCCTGATACTGATACAGATGAAGCCAAGTATATTGCTGAATATCTTACTTACAGTTTATCTTGCTGTTTTGTGGATGATGTCGGTCCCGTAAAAGTTGCTGTTGGGATTGCAACTTTCCCTGAGAGCACAAAAGATCAGGAAAAATTACTTATTTTGGCGGAACAGGCTATGTATATTTCGCAATCAAAAGGCTATAAAGACGGTATGTCTGCGATTGTAAGCTCAACAGATTTCAACTTTTGGGATGACATGGCGCTTAATTCTTTTGCCGAAGTCCTTACCAAGCGTCACTCACAAATAGGAATAAATTTTGAAGAAGAATTAGTCCATAAATTTAACAACGAACAAATAAATTCAAAAAATCACTTAATGGAAATGGTAACATCACTGGCTAGTGCGATTGATGCGAAAGATACTTATACAAAAGGTCATTCGACGTCTGTTTCGAGGTACTCCGAAGCGCTTGCGAGGGCGATTAACCTTCCTGAAGCAGAAGTTGAAAGAATAAAACTGGGTGCGCTGTTGCACGATGTCGGTAAAATCGGAATTCCTGAAAATGTACTAAGAAAACCAACCAATCTTTCTGAAGAAGAATGGGAGATTATGAAACAACACCCCGTAATTGGTGCTGAAAAGGTTTTGATGCCAAACGAAACGCTAAGAGACTTAATTCCGATTGTAAAATATCACCACGAACATTGGGATGGAACCGGATATCCTGATAAATTAAGAGGCGAAGAAATTCCATTCTCGGCAAGAATTGTTTCTATTGCGGATTCTTATCATGCACTAATCAGTGACAGACCCTACAGAAAAGGGCTTACTGTCCAAAAAGCTTGCGAAATTTTAAAAATGGGTGCAGGCATACAATGGGATAGTAATTTGGTGAGACAATTTATTCAAATTGCACCGTCGCTCTCAACCATGGTATAATTTAGCTGAGGGGTTAAATAATTGAAAAAAATAATAATATTTCTGTTTTTAATTATTTTTGGAGCAAATGTATCTTTTTGCTCTGAAGCCGATTATAGGCAAATTTATCTTGATTTGCAGGTTCCGACTTTTTCCTACGTTCATGGGATAGATCCGGGGCAATATTATGATAATAAAAATGCTTCTTATTCAACTTACCCACTCTTCCGCCTGAGTTCCCCGCTTTATTTCAAAACTATTACAATTTTGTCGGGCTACTATGCTTTAACTCCAGTAACTTACAAAGGTGAACCATATCTTCTTTTTAAGGATTGCGGGGTGGTTAAATATATCGTTCCCGTGTATAAAAAAGAATTTGTACCGGAAGGGTTTTATGAATCTCACTTGCCAAAGCCAAAGCTTAATCTTAAACAACAAATGACTGAAAATTTCTACGGTTTTTTAGGGAAATATGTTAAAAATGCGCAAAGAAAGCCGGCAGTAAAAACATATTTGGAAGTAAACGATTTGGACAACCAGCTTGTGTCAATAATAGTTTACTATGGACCTTACAGGTATTATACGATTTTCAGAACCGTTCAGATGTAAAAAGTAGGTTGTTCTGTATTATTAATTTAAAATCCGTGTTATAATTATTACCATGAAAAAAGGGATGTTATTTTTGGTATTGGCTTTTGCTTTGATGGCTTTGCAGTTGGCGAATTTTGCTTCTGCAAGCGAATTGACCGATGATTATTTAGATATTGCCAATAATTATATTAATTCAAACAACTGTAATAAAGCTCTGGAATATTTGGATTTAATTCTTGTTATTGAACCTGAAAATCTTGCTGCAAAAGCTTTAAAAGAAAAAATTTTACCGACAAATAACGAGCCTAAAACTGCAGAAATTGTCCAAGTACCACAGCCTGAACAAAAAAATGTTGTAATCATTCAACCGACTAACCCGGAGCCGGAAAAACTCATTTATAATTCTGATTATTACAATAAAAAGGGGTTGGAGCTTTATGAAAAAAAAGATTTTGATAGCGCTATAGAATATTTTTATAAGTCAATAAATCTTAATAAAAATAACGCCCAAGCTTATAATAATTTAGCAATGTCTTATTTGTTTAAAAATAATACTTCTGCTGCAATAAAATATTTAAAAAAATCAAGTTTTATAGATAAAAAATACACCCAACCTCTTGTAAATCTAGCTATGCTTTACAAGCAGTTGGGAGATGACGAAAGTCAGCTTTATTATTTACAAAAAGCCGTAAATGGAAATCCAAACGATTATTTGGCTTACTATAGACTCGGCGATTATTACAAAAACGCCGGAAAATATCCCGAAGCAATAAAAAATTACAAGGAAGTTGTGAAAATAAATCAAAAATTTCCTGAAGTGTATTTAAGCTTGGCAATGAGTTTCTTTGAGACCGAAGAATTTAACTATACACTGATGGCTCTGGGGCAGTATAGAGAATTCTATCCTGACTCCGATTTCGCTTTCTTTTTGGGGGCAAGGGCAAACTTGGCAATGTGTCGTTATAGTGAAGCAAAAGCGGATATAGAAAGGGCTATCGAAATTAATAATAATAATGCATATCAGCTTGAATTAGCTAAAATAAATTATTATTTGGAAGATTACACAACGGCGTTGGAAATTTTCCAAAATCTGCTTAAATCAGGAGAGAACGCAGAAATCTTCAATTACATCGGGCTTTGTCACTACAAGCTAAAAAATATTGAACTTGCCATGACCAATTTTAATAAAGCGATTGAATTGGACGGGCTCAGATCGATTTATTATTATAACTTGTCCCAATGTTATAAATCGCTGGGAGATAAGAAAAATTATGTTAAATATGTTAACACTGCAACAAAAATTACTCCAATAAATTATCAGGATTTTATTGATTTGAGTTATATCTATTATGATAACTCAAATCCAAGCTACTCGATAAATTTGCTTAATAATGCGATTGCAAAATATCCAAGCGTAAAATCACTTTATTTATCAAAATTAAAAATTTATGAAGCAATTGGAGATAATTTACATTATAATGAAACTAAGAATTTAATTGAGATGAGATTTAACAAAAAATGAAAAAACAAAATCAAAGAAGTAAAATAAAAAGAAAGAATAAGGAAAAATTTGTAACCAAACTAATTAATGGAATTTCGGTAATAATGTTATCCGCCGTAATGCTTTTGGGGCTAAAGGTATATTCGGCTTCTGGTAATAACCTCACTTTTGCTCAAATAAGTGATGCGCATTACTCGTCTTCCAAAACGAATACTTCTTATAAATTGCTGGCAGAATCGGGAGAACTTTTAGCTGATGCAGTTGAACAAATTAATGAAACTCCCAATATAGATTTCGTGATGTTTACGGGGGATATGATTAATACACCTTATCAAAAAGAATTAATGAAATTTTTGCCTTATGCAAATCGACTTAGATATCCTTGGTATGCGGTTTTGGGGAATCATGATATTTGTGTCGGCGGATTTTTATCAAAAAAAGAATATTTAGATATTTTAAATTCGCATAATAAAAATTTTAATTTTTCAAAACCTTACTATTCGTTTTCACCCCAAAAGGGATACAAGGTTATAGGGCTTGATTCTATAATTGATACAAAAATAACTACCAATGGGGAGATAAGCGCCACTCAGTTGAAGTGGCTAGACAAAGAATTATCCAAATCTAAAAATGATGTGGTTTTGATATTTTTGCATGTACCTTTAATTGAGCCGCTTAATAGTCCGGGGCATGCTCTTTTAAATGCAGATGAAGTACTTAAAGTGATAAATAAATACAAAAATCCTATCGCAGTATTCTCGGGACATTATCACACTACGAAAATAATACAACAGGGGAATATTTTGCACGTAAGTACCCCTTCTTTGGTTTCTTACCCGAATGCGTTTAGGATAGTTAAAATAAATAATCAGAAGAAAAAAGTTACTTTTGATATAGCTTTTAAAGAGACTAGATTTAAAGATGTTCAGAAAAGAGCTAAAATGATGGCTTTTGGTTCTAAATCTTATTACGGTGCAGATGAAGACCGAGGCGGCACCTATGTTATTGAGAAAAAATAAGGATGGTAAAGAAATATGAAAAAGATTAAAGATGAATTTAGGGTTAAATTTAGGGGTATCAGAGGAAGTTACCCGATAGCGCACAAGGATTATTTAAAATATGGTGGAAATACTTCTTGCGTAGAAGTTAATGTAGGAGGACACCTTATTGTTCTTGACGCAGGAACAGGCTTGATTGAACTTGGCAATGAATTGATGAAAGAACATATTGCTTCAGGCACTAACTTATATGACAGAACTCCGATGGAGGTAACTTTACTTTTGAGTCATATACACCAAGACCATATACAAGGATTTACGTTTTTTAGACCTTCGTATCTCCCTACAACAAAACTGAATGTTCTGGGTACAGCAGATTATAATGAAAATTTGGCTGACGAACTTTCTCAGCTTCTTTTTACAAAATCATTTCCTCTTAATTTAGGTGATATTGCTGCCAATTTGAATATTATGGATGTGAATGAAACAGAATGTATCATTTTAGATGACAGGGGGATTAAATTAAAAAGAATTGAGACAGGGGAGACATTAACGCCTCAAAATGATGAAGTAATTATATCTTGCTACAAGTCTTATGCCCATCCACAAGATGGCGTACTGATTTATAAAATCGCTTATAAAGATAAGTCTCTGGTTTATGCAAGCGATAAAGAAACTTATATAGGCGGAGATAAAAAGTTATCAATATTTGCGAGAAATTGCGATTTATTGATTCACGATGCTCAATATACAACAGATGATTATATGAATTCATATTCTCCAAAACAAGGATATGGACATTCAACTTTCGACATGGCACAGGAGTGTAAGGCTCAATCAGGTGCAAAAAAACTGGTATTTTATCATTTTGACCCAAGTTATAATGATGAGAAATTGGATGAAATAGCTCAATATTATCAGAAAGTTTCAGACACCAGTTACGTTGCGAGCGAAGGACTTGAAATAGTTTTATGAAAAAAAATGCAGTTGTGATTGTGGCTCTTTTGAGCACGATGTTTTTTGTTTCCGGTTATACAAGACCCGATGTATACAAAATTGATGCGGCAAAAAATGCTATTATACATAACAACCTCGGACTTAATGCTCTTGATGACAACAATTACTACGAAGCTGTTCAAGAATTTATTCTTGCGGTTTTACTTAATCCAAAAACGCAAGCAACTGCTGTATATTATAATAATTTGGGCGAAACTTATATGAAAATAGGTTATTTTAAGGAGGCCCAAAGTTGTTTTGAAAATTCGATAAAACAATACAACCTTAATTTTTTGTATTATCAAAATCTTGTAAAATCATTTAAAGCGCAAAAAATCATTGGAAGTAAAATTAAATTTTATGAAAATCAAAACAAAAAAAACTCTCTAAATATGGTATTATTGGGGCTTTTGTACATTGAGAACGGTGATTTTAGACGCGGGATAATAAAACTCGATGAATTTTGCATGAAAGAACCTGATTTATTAATAACAAGCGGGGTTAGAAGTTATTTAAAAGGGATTATTCCCAGCGACTAAAGACTAAAAAAGAAGGCGGATTTTTGCATTTGCAAAAATCCGCCTTCTTTTTTACCTAAATATTTAATTATTCAATAACAATAACGCCAACAGGACAAGCATCAGCAGCTTCCTTAACGCAATCAATGTTATCAGCGACTGTCGCTTGGTTTACAACAGCAATGTCTTCTACTGTAAATACAGCATCACAAATTGATTCACAAGCACCACAAGCGATGCATCCGTCTTCGATTTTTACATTCATCTTAATTTCTCCTTTTTAATAAGTTATTTCGTCGTGTAAATATTTTACGTAAATAATTATAACAAAAAAAAAATAAAAAGCTATCCTTCCACAAAATAAAAAATAGACCATATTAAAGAGGCTAATTACAAAGCAAACTTATTGAATATTCCCCAATTAGGGGGGACAATTTAGAGGATACAATTTTAAAAATTTAAATTTATACTTGATAGAGATTGCGGAAAAATTAACATTTTTCTCGTAATCTACTCTGTCCGGCTTAACCCCCTACCGCCGGCTATCACGCAGCCGGTAGGGGGTTAGCACTTCTCAGGTCGGATTTGAAAAATCGCAAAAAATTGTCATTTTTTGAATTTTTCAAATCCTCATAAGAAAAAACATAAAAAGGAGTATCAATTGCTATGAAGCCAAAAACACCACAACCAATTAAAAATGGGCATGAAAATTTATCTTCCGAACTTAAAAATATAATCGATTTAAAAGGGAATATTGCACAACCCGCTCAAATACTTTACGAAGTGATGTCTGACCACTTTGAAAAAGAGGAAAAATACGCACTTCCTCCATTGAGTTTCTTGTTGGCTCTATCAAAGGGAAATTGGGAAATTAATTCAAATGAAGCCATCAAAATGGCAGATAAATTGCAGTCTAAACTTGCAGAATTAACACAAGATCATGAGAATATTCTTAAATCGCTGGAAGATTTAGAAGTTATGGCAGAGGCTGAAAATAATGTTCCTGCAAAACAGTTCGTTAAAAATTTAAGAATCCATGCTGAAGTTGAAGACCAAGTTTTATATCCCACTACAATATTGATTGGTAATTATTTAAAAAACATAAAACTCCATCAAGAAATATAAGAAGAATTATTGATGGTTTTCCATCAATTTATTATAAAATCCCAAATATTGCTTTGCCAATTTAGAACTATTAAGCATTTTATAAGTGTAAGCCAAGTTATAATGAAAATCAGGTTCGGTATTTTTGAGTTCAATCGCTTTTAAAAATGCGATTTTAGACTTTTTCAGCTCCCCTATTTTTAAATATGCACAACCTAAATTATAATAAGCATATGGAAATTGATTATTCGCTTTGTTTGCTTTTCGATAATTTTCTACTGCCAAATATGGTTTTTCCTCTTCTAAATATATATTCCCTAAGTTATAATAAGGTTTATAATTCTTTGGGTTAAGTACAATAGCTCTTTGATACATAAAAATAGCATCGGATGTTCGATTTTGGTCTTGAAGTATATTTCCCAGCAAAATCCAATCCTGAACATTGCGTTCCGATTCCTTTATTGTTAACAAAATTTCGAATGCGCTTTTTAAATTATTTTCGTTGTAAAACAAATTTGCCTGCTCGCTTTTTGTCAACTCGTCGTCTGCTGATTGCTCTGCTGCAAGTACTTTTTCTGTCTGCAGCGGTTTCTTTGTAAAATTCTTGACAGAGTTCCAGTCAAAGCCCTGAGCAAATACATAGTTTGCCGAAAACAAAATTAGAGTCAATATTAAAAAAAGCTTTTTCATAATAACATTATATGAACAAATGAGAAAAAAGGAAAGAGCGAAGATAATTAATAAAATAAAAAAGAATCCTCACCGAGAATTGTTTTGAAACAATTCTCGGTGAGGACCAATCAGTAAAAGAGACATCCCTAACATCATGGCATACGTTTTTTAAAAGTCCAATAACTAAAGAATTTTGATAAGGTCGAAAATTTATTGACGAAACGAAGCAATTTGGTTCGCACAAATCGCTCTTATGTCTTTGCGAGGCGAGGGTTTTTTAGGTTTGAAAATTATTGACGGAACGAAGCAATCTTGTTCGCCTTTAGTCATAATGCGGGGGGATTACTTCGGTGGACACTTTTGTTTGCATTAAACTTTTAACATTTCTTAACATTAAAACATTAAAAAGGCAATTTAGAAATATAAAATGTTTTTATAACAATATAGAAGGTTTATTTATCAATTTGGAGGTTTGGTTATGTCAGGTGCAACTTTTAAGCTCAATGCGAGCAATAGTTTAGGTGGGTCCCCATCGTCATATTTTGACAATTATGCAGCTCAAGTAGGTGCATTGGATGGAAGCTCTGGGCTTGATTCAGATTTAATGGGCCCCGGTGGTTCTGTTTTTAATGGCGGATTTTCAGGATTGGGAGGCGGATTTGGTGGTTCTTATAGTTTATATAATGACCCAACTACTTTAGCAATGACTCCTGAGGAACGCATGAAATATTTTGCAAAGATGCAAAAAGAAAAAGCGATAATAGACATTGAAACTCAAAAAGAATTAAATAAAATTCAATGGGGGGCTCAAGTTGACCAAAAACATCAAAGTGAAGTTGCTGAATTCCAAGCTACTGCGGCTGAAGATGTAATTACAAGACAATGCGGCATTTTAAAAGATAAAATTAAGGAAAACGAACAAGGGCATGTCGCTGAGGAGTACACAAAGTTAGTCCAAGCTGTCAGAGAAAAATTCGCAGAAGCAGGCTATAAAAATGTGGATGAATTACAAGTTAGGGCTTATGCCGAAAAACTTTACTATAATGCAACCGGTGTACGCTTAATTGAAGATATAGAAAAACATAGCGACAGTGAGTTTGTTACAGGCTTGAAGCAAGGTGCTTCTTTAGGGACAGGCTTGTTTGCAAGTAATGTAAGTGCAAAAGACAATATTGCAGGCATAAACGGTGGCGAAGTCTCTGGCAGGGATAAAGCATCAATAATTGCAGGTAATCTCCTAGGAGGATTTACCGCAGTGGTAGTCTTAGGGGTAGCAGCACTTGCTTCAGTCCTCTTGTTGAAAAAAGGCGGAGGAGCTTTGTTAAAAAAATTAGCAAAGGAAAGTGGGAAAATCGCTAAAAGTACAGAAAAATTAGCTACAAGCGGTACAGAAGAAGTAGCATCAACTTTGCAAAGAACTGCTACAGGCGGAGGCGCAACAACTAGCGTTAGAAGCAGAAGCGTATCTACTGATTTAACAGAATCATCAAATAGGGTTGTAATTAATGCCACAAGAGATGTTTCAAGAAGCAATGCCAGTGAGCAGCTCCTGCCCCAAGCGCTCCCCTAGCTAATAAGCCTGCAGTAAGCATCTCTCGTGCAGCAATGGCTGAAAGAATTACTAACTCTGGATTTGTGAAACGAAAAAAATTCTTTGAAGAAATGAAAAAGATTCAAACTCCAGGGGAGAATGCTTTCGGTAACGGCATTTATAAAGAAGCTCGCAAACAAGCTTGGAAGCTTATAAATGACAAAAAAGATTTTACAGAGGTTGCTTGGGAGCAAATCAGAGATTTAGGATTGCCAGTATAATTGAATAAAAATATCTCGTGGGTAAATCGTTAGTGAAAAATATAGTGTAAAGTTAGTGAATGTGTTAAGGTTGGTTAAAATCCAACCTTTTTATTTTTTAATATATTTATTTTACGTAAAATGAGGCGTCTATATTAGCGTAAATTTTAGAGGTACCTTTTTCTATCGGGGATGATAAAGCGTCACTTTTTACAGCACTATTCATCATCATTCCATAAAAAGGTCTTGGGCTGTTTTCGGTATTGCAAGTCGCATTAATCAATTTTATTCCTGTGATTTGGGAATTAATCGATTTTAACATTAAATTTGCCTTGCCATAAGCTCTTTTAGTAAGTTCTGCCAGCGCATCATTACATATTTCGTTATAATCACCACTCGCCACGGAAAAATATAAGTTGTCAATATCAGTCGCACCATTGGCGATTGCTTCATCAATAAACTTAGAAACAAGTTCAAGTTTTTTTGTTTTTATCATAACGGTATTTGAAACTATGTATTTATCAAAAATTCTCTCATTTTCTTTTGTATAAACATATTGGGGGCTTGCCGTATAATTATCTGTTTTTATAGAATCTTCCATGCCCAAAAGTGCTTTTATACTTGAATAAACTTTGTTGGCGATAGCTTTATTCTTTTCTGAAGCATTTTGTAAGGATTTGTCAGAAGTCTTAATCCCAATAGAAATTTCAGCCTGATTTGGAGAAATCTCTTTTGTCATAGACTCATTTACAGAAATATATCCCAATTCATTTTCAACGGCTTGAACGGTTGTCAAAAATCCGAATAATAAAGTTAAAATCAATAAAAATGCTGAATTCTTTTTCATAAAATGCTCCTATTACTTATATTTTATCTCTTAATTTTCTTTTTGCTCTGAGGAAATTTCTTTTAGTTCCTCCTTTTTTTTAGTTAAAAGATTGACATCTTTTGGTAACAAGATGCCGTGATTAGCTACTTGAGATTTGATTTTGGAAATAACTTCTTTAACTTCGTCATCGCTGAGTTCTTGTTGGGAATTAAACGAGACAATCAGTTTTCTTTTATTAAAAACAAAAAAACTAAACGCAATAATAGCCCATAACAAAACACCCTGACCAAAATTTATTGAAGGAAAAGCCCCCATTTTTGTTGAAAAATAATTCCAAACATTCATTGATACAAAGGCTGGGAATGCTATAAAACCCGAAATAAGACAACTTATAATAAAAAATGTGAGAAATAATCCTCTAAATCCTTTTATTTGTACAACCCTCAATTTTTTTTTCATAAAACATTTTCCTTACCTAGCATATTCAAAAAGTCATCCTCTGATAATATTGTAACACCTAAATTCTGAGCCTTGAGTAATTTTGAACCCGCGTTTTCACCAGCCAAAACGTATGAAGTATTTTTACTCACTGATGATGCGGTCTTACCGCCCATTAATTTAATTTTTTCACTTGCCTCATCTCTCGTCATATTTTGTAACGTTCCGGTTAGTACGAAAATTTTACCGGATAAAATATCGGATTTTACTTCAAAAATTTCTGAATTTGGTTCAACTCCAAGTTTTTTGAGTTGCTCCAAAAACGTAATCGTATTTTCATCATGAAAAAATCCAAAAATATTTTGTGCTATTTTTTCACCGACACCGTCAATGTGAGAAAGCTCATTAATATTTGTAGAACAAATATTTTCCAAAGTTTTAAAATGAGAGGCTAAAATTTGTGCCGTCTCTTTGCCTACATGTCTTATCGAAAGTGCGTTCAAAAATCTGGCTAAAGGTCTTTTTTTACTTGACTGAATTGAATGATAAATATTAAACGCCGATTTTTCTTGAATTAAATCCAACTGCATAAAATCCTGTTGGGACAGTGCGTACAAATCAGCAGCCGATTTAATCATGTTTTTTGCAAACAGTTGTTCAATAATCGAAGGCCCGACAAAATCAATATCCATGGCATCTTTAGAAACCCAATATTCGATTTTACCTCTGATTTGTGCAGGACAATACAGGGAATTAGTGCAGTACAAATTCACCTCACCCTCCCTTGCCTCAAGGCTGGTTGAGCAGGCAGGGCAGATTGTCGGAGTTTCAAATTCAACTGCGTGCGATTCTCTTGAATGTTCATCGACTTTTATTACCTTAGGGATAATTTCTGCGGCCTTTTTTATTAAAACGATGTCGCCTATTCTTATGTCTAAGCGTTTTATCTCATCAAAATTATACAAACTCGCTCTTGCGACCATACTTCCTGCAAGTAAAACAGGCTCAAGAACGGCTATCGGAGTTACAGCACCGGTTTTTCCCACACTTATTTCAATATCCAAAACTTTTGTATTGACTTCCTCGGGCGGAAATTTAAATGCAGTCGCCCATTTTGGCGCACGTGAAGTAAATCCCAGCTCATTTTGCAGGGCTAAATCGTTAACCTTAATAACAACGCCATCTGTCGCATAATCAAGCTCAAAGCGCTTATTTTCCCAAGCTTTGCAATATTCAATCGCTTCTTCAATATTTTTGCAAGCTTGAACATTCGGATTCGTTTTAAACCCTAGGGTTTTTAGCGTCTTAATGTTTTCCAGATGAGACTTTGGCGCCGAGCTCATGTCTTCAAAAATTCCCGCATAACAAAACATTGATAAATTCCTTTTTGCGGTGATTGAACTGTCAAGTTGCCTGACAGAGCCGCTTGCTGCGTTTCTAGGGTTTGCAAAAATCTTCTCACCATTTTTTAAATTTTCTTCGTTTAATTTTTCAAACGAATTTTTGGGCATGTAAATTTCGCCTCGAACATCGACCGATTTGGATTGGGAAAGTTTTAAAGGAATCGACTTAATAGTTTTAAGATTTGCAGTAATATTTTCGCCCACAATTCCGTTTCCTCTTGTCGCCCCTGTCGTGAAAATCCCGTTTTGATAAGTCAGCGCAATCGCAAGCCCGTCTATTTTAAGCTCGCAAACCAGTTCGACATTGTTTCCGATTTCTTTTGTAATCCTTTCGTACCATTTAATTAATTCTTCATAATTATTTGAATTATCAAGACTGTAAAGTCTGTATTTATGATGGTGTTGTTCAAATTTTGTTCCTATCGAGCCGAGTCTTTGAGTTGGACTGTCAGGGGTGATTAAATCTTTATTTTCAGTTTCTAATTTTTGTAATTCACGAAACATTTCATCGTACTCAAAATCGCTCAAAGACGGGTTTTCATCGATATAATACAAATAATTATGCCGATTAATTTCATCTTTTAAAAAATTAATTTTCTTCAAAACATTCATAAGCACATTAATAATTCTCTGATAACTTTTGTTGCCACCGCCGTTGAAACCCCGCTTGTATCATAATGCGGGGCGAGTTCTACAACATCCGCGCCGATTATGTTTAAATCTTTTAATGGTTCAAACCAAGTCATTAATTCATTGAACGTAAATCCTCCGGCTTCAGGCGTGCCTGTTCCAGACATAACGGAAGGATCTAAAACATCCAAATCCACCGACACAAAAATATTTTTATTCGCTAAATGGCTCAATTGCGTAGGAAATTCCAACTTGGTATGATATTTTTTCATTAACCCAAATTCTTCTTGCATTCCTGAGCGAATTCCGATTTGTTTGATATTTTCAAACCCGATAAGCCTACCGATATGATACATGACGGCAGAATGTGACATTTCTTCGCCCAAATATTCTTTTCTTAAATCGGTATGGGCATCAAAATGGACAACGGTAATATCTTTGTAGCGTTTTGAATTCACAATAGCCTGAATTGTCGGTAATGTAACCAAATGTTCGCCACCGATTCCAAAAACTCTTTTTTTATCGGCATAAATTTGTTCAACGTTATCTTTAATCAGTTGAAGCGATTTTTCGGTATTTCCCAACGGAAAATCCAAATCCCCAATATCATTAAAATTAACATCTTCCAAATCTTTATCAAAGTAGGGTGAATAAGTCTCTAATCCCCAGCTTGCGAGTCTAATCATTTCAGGGGCAAACCTTGAGCCCGAGCGATATGAAACTGTTCCATCAAACGGCATTCCAAGCATAACAATGTCGGAAGATTTATAATCTTCGTTTTGCCCCATCCAACTTCTGTCTAAAAAAGGTCCTTTTACCATGACGCCCACCTATCTTAAATTACACCATACAATTTTACTACAAAAAAATGGGTTTATTAACCTTTTATTAAGAACTGGATTAAATATCTTTATTTGGTATAATAAAGTTATTGTAGATTGGGTTGGACGAAAAACTAACCGACAAGAAGATTAGAGGATTTTAAATGCAAGAAGTTTTAAATAGTTCAAATAAATTTACCAAGGAAATGAAAAAAGTCGAATTAATTGACTTTAACTGTGATTTGGCACAAAGTTTCGGGGTTTACAAAAACGACAGCGAATTCGATTTGCTGGATTATGTAAGTTCAGTAAATATTTCTACCGGTTTTCATGCCGGCGACCCAATCGCTATAAAAAATGCGCTTTTAAGAGCAAAGGATAAAAACGTAGTAATCGGCGCACACATTGGGTTTAATGACATCCAAGGATTTGGTTCAAGAGTTATGAATTTGAGCGAAGAAGAAGCAGAAACTCTCGTTATTTACCAAGTCGGAGCATTAATGTCATTTGCGAAAGCTTACGGACTTGAAGTAGAACACGTAAGACCGCATGGCGCTATGTATAAACTTGCAAGCCAAAATTTTACATTTTCTTGCGCGATTGCAAAAGCTGTTAAAAAATGTTCAAAATGGCTTACTTATGTCGGTGCTTCAGGTGATATAATTTCAAAAGTAGGCGATTTTGTGAAAATCCCTATCGCTCAGGAAGTTAAATTAAACAAATCATATAACGCTGATGGAACGATTGATTACAACTCAATTGATATTACTGATGCAGATTTGTTAAGCAGAAGACTTCAAAAATACTTACTAACTTCTCAAATTGACAATAATTTAAGAGGTGTATCACTTGTTGAAGCGAATACAATCCATTTTGCGAGTGGAGGGAATTCTCTGGAATTAATTAAAAAAGCAAACGAATTAATCACTCCAAAACCGGTTAATTACAGTAAAGTGGAGAGTTCCGGCTGGGTATAACGGAGGGGGAAACAATTAGGTATTGAGGTAAAAATAAAAGGATGAGATTTTTTAAAGATAATATAAAAATGCCAAAAGATGCAGGGTGGTTATTACCAGGTTTGCAGATTAAGAGATGGTTTGCAATGATTTTTGTCGGCTCGTTTCTTATTTTGTTAGGTACAATGATTATATTTAACATGCGTCCTGTTTATTTCACTATGGAATTTATCAGACAAATCGCCGAAAAGGCGCCGTCTGGAATAGTCGGCGTTTTAGTCGGTGCGTTTGGTGCCTTTATTTTCTTTAAGGGCTGGCAAAAAACGAATTTGTCAATGTTGGACTTAAACAACGGCAGAGAACAGGGGACAATGCTGGAAGCATTATACAGGAGAAGAAAACTAAACCGTGGACCAAAGATTGTAGCCGTTGGTGGTGGAACAGGTCTATCCATGCTTTTAAAAGGGATTAAGAAAATTACGAATAACGTTACTGCAATAGTTACAGTTGGAGATGACGGCGGAAGTTCCGGCCGTTTACGTGAAGAAATGGGTATTTTGCCACCGGGTGATATCAGAAATTGTATTGCGGCACTTGCTGATGACGAAGATTTAGTGACGAAATTATTCCAATATAGATTTAAGACCGGTGAAGGACTTGAGGGGCACAGTTTTGGAAATTTATTTTTAAGCGCACTTTGTTCTATCACGGGTGATATGGTTAGAGCGGTGAAAGAGTCTTCAAATGTTCTTTCAATCAGAGGAAGAGTTTTACCATCGACCTTGGATGATATGAAGCTTGTTGCAGAACTTGAAGACGGAAGAATTATTAAAGGTGAATCTAATATTCCTGAGGCGCATGGTAAAATAAAGAGATTGTTTACCGACCCTAAAGATTGTAGACCGCTTGAGGATGTAATACTTGCGATTAAAGAAGCCGATTTAATTATATTGGGGCCCGGAAGTCTTTATACAAGTGTTATCCCAAACTTGTTAATTAAAGAAATTGCAAAAGAAATAGCTAATTCCTCTGCAAAAAAAATATACGTTTGTAACATTATGACTCAACCGGGTGAAACTGATGATTATAATGTATCAAGCCATGTTAATGCAATTATTGAACATGCCGGTAGTAGCAACATAATGGACGCGGTGCTTGTCAACGATAGCTTGCCAAAGAATTTGGCATTAAAATATAAAGCAGCGAACTCTTTTCCTGTAAAACTTGATGTGGAAAATATTAAACATTTAGGCGTGAAAATTGTTTCTAAACGATTGATTGAAAATAACAAGGAAGGACTCGTCCGACATAGTTCCAACAGGGTTGCGAGGGCAATATATCATTGGTATCGACGAGGCGAATGTAAGTAAAAAGTAAGCAAGAAGTGCAAAACCCTTCAACCTTTCAACTATTCAACTAAAATAAAGTAAAGGCGATAGCAATACAAGCAGGTGTAATGATTAAAAAAAATGTTAAAACTATTCAAAAACTAAAAAATGATGGTCAAAAAATTACAGCATTGACTGCTTATGATTATTCTACTGCAAAATATTTGGACGAAGCAGGCGTTGATATTATTTTGGTAGGTGATTCTTTGGCAATGGTTGCTCTTGGCTATGAAACAACCCATTCTGTAGGCATGGAGGAAATGCTTGTATTTACAAAGGCGGTTGCTAAAGGTGTTAAAAATGCTTTAATTGCTACCGATATGCCGTTTATGAGTTATCATTCCGATGTTGCCACTGCGATTAAAAATGCAGGAGAAATGATTAAAATTGGCGCAAAGGCGGTTAAAATAGAAGGTGCAAACGATTACATTTTAGAAGTCGTTGAAAGATGTGTGCAAAGCGGAATACCGGTTATTGGTCATCTTGGCTTCACTCCTCAATTTTTAAACACAATCGGCGGATATAATATTCAGGGGAAATCTTTTGCGACTACTTTAGAAATTCTTGAACAGGCAAAAAAGCTTGAAAAAGCAGGTGTTTTTTCAATTGTTTTGGAGATGGTGCCTGAGGAAAGCGCAAAATATATTACAGATAATTTAACTGTTCCAACTATTGGAATTGGGGCTGGAAGGTACTGTTCAGGGCAAATTTTGGTATCGGACGATATTTTAGGGAAATTTTCCGATTTTACTCCTACATTTGCCAGAAAATATGCCGATTTAAGTATGATTATTAAAACCGGTGCAAAAAATTACGTTGAAGATGTTCTCAGTGGCAAATTCCCTTGCGAGGATGAAGTTTTTAAGCTTTCTGAGGAAGAATTAAAACAATTAAATATACATGAAGAGTTAAATAAGTGAATAAGTGCTTAATACCTTGACAAAGTGTGTCATCGGGTTTACAATATTAATATGAAAGAGATTAAGATATACAAGACATTATTTGGGAAAGAACCTTATCTTGATTGGTATTTATCACTAGACAATTCGCAAAAAATCACTATTTCAAAAAGATTAATGCGAGCGAAACTTAATAATTACGGTGATTATAAAGATTTAAGCGAAGGATTAAGAGAACTCAAGTTTAAAAACGGCATAAGAATCTATTTTACTGAGACACAAAAAACAATTATTATTTTATTTATCGGTGGTAATAAAAAAAGACAGTCAAGCGATATTAAAAAGGCGAAAGAATATCTAACCGAATATAAAGAAAGGAACAAGTCATGAATAAAAAAGAAAGAAAATTAATTGAAAGTTTTAAAAACTTTGATGAAATACTATTAAATGATTTGCGAAATCCTGAATTTGCCCAAGAATACTTTGAAAGTATTCTGAATGATTATATTAAAGATAAGGATATTGCGTCTTTTTTGCAATACCTAAAACCTCTTATTGAAGTTCGGGAAAATATCAGTGAATTTTCAAGAAAAGTTGGAATAAGCAGAGCTTACTTATATAAAATTTTTAAAAACAAAGTCAATCCCGAATTTGAAACATTAGAAAAAATATTCAGAGGCTTGGGGTTTGAGCTTTGTATTAGCGTAAAAAAGGTCGCTTGAAATGTTAGAAACAGAAATTAAAGAAATAAGAGAACAAATTTCCCAATGGAAGGTAAATGGATTAAAAATTGGTTTAGTTCCGACCATGGGTGCGTTGCATGAGGGACATTTAAGCCTTATTAAGAAAAGTGTTGAGACTTGTGATAAAACAGTAGTTTCAATTTTTGTCAATCCTATTCAATTCGCGCCCTCAGAAGATTTAGATAAATATCCGAAAACTATTGATGCTGATTTGGAACTGTGTAAAAATGCCGGCGTTGATTTGGTTTTTTCTCCATCTCCATCAGAAATGTACGGCGAGGGGCATATTTTATCTAATGATTTTTTGACTTATGTAGTGCCTCCTTATTTTTATACGAATAAATTATGCGCTAAAAGCAGAATAGGGCATTTTGACGGGGTTTGTACGGTTGTTATGAAGTTGTTTAATATTGTACAGCCTGATTATGCCGTTTTTGGACAAAAGGACGCCCAACAGCTTATTGTAATTAAAAAGATGGTGAAAGATTTGAATATTCCGATTGAGATAATTGCTTGTCCTATTGTGAGAGATAAAAACGGACTTGCGCTTAGTTCAAGAAACCAATATCTGTCTGAAGAAAGCAAAAAAGAAGCACTTGCATTAAATAAAATTTTGGTTAATATTAAAGCATGTTATAAAAAAGGGATTACTGACATTAAATCGCTTTCGGAAACTGCATTGGCATTTCTAAATAATAATCATGAGCTTGAGTATTTGGAATTTGTTGATAAAGATACGTTCGAAAACAAAACGGCAGCGGATAACGATACGTTAGTCTTAATCGCAATTAAGATTAATAATATTGTAGGGGAGGGGGATACTTCCCATCTTAATTCAGAGTTACAAAATAATATTGTGAGGTTGATTGACAATTGTTTTATAAATTAGGTAAAAAGTTTTTTGAAATTTTTATTAATTTCCTGCATTTTATGCAGGTGAGTTTGATTTTTTTATCTTTCTGTATAATTCTATACTGGCTTTTACAGCTTGGGGGAGCTACGTTTATTCAACCGTTTGCCCCATTTTTTGAAATAATAAAAGATATTACGCATCTTTTTTATGTTAGAACAGTAAAAGTAGATGAAGTTACCATAGATTTTTCGTTTTTAGTCGCAACTTTTGCAATCTTATTTGTGGTATGGGGATTGAAATTTGTGATTGAAGCCCTTAAACTTCTTGAAACTAAATATGATATGGTTCACAACTATCTTAAAAGAAAAGCTGAGGATTTGTTCAATTTCACTCTTGAAACACAACATTCTATTAATGAATACAGATGTAATAATTTTTTAATTTTCATCAAATTTTCTGCATTAAATTTAGCAAAAAACAATCTTTTTAACAAAGATGCAGATGCCGGCGTCGAACAAAAACAGGTAGAAATGTTGAAAAATTTTTATAATAATCTTGACTTATTTTTGCCATGCCAAAATAAGCTTTTACAAGGCGGGGTTTTGTTATATTTTGATGATTTTAAAGATGTAGATAGAATTCTTTTTCAGCTCCAAGATATTATTTCAACTTTAAAACAAAAATATGAAGCCGAGAAATGGCAAGCAACTTATCTTTTAGGTATTGAAGCCTACTCAAATCAGGAAGAAATTGTACAAAAAGTAGAAAAATTAATAAAATTGACAAATCTGGGACTGAAAGACAGAATGGTTTGTCTTGGAGAATTTAAGCAAAGATATTCATTACTGGACGCTCCTAAGTGTTATATAGAGGGAAAAGGAGTTTATCAGTTAACGAAAGGCGAGGAAGAAGTTTTTTATGTAAACAACTTAAGATAACTTTACTTGAAAAAGGGAGTGGTACTGTATTATAATGATTATAAATAAGGTGTGATGAGAAATGAGACAACAAAAAATAGCTGTGATAGGATGCGGAGTTTGGGGCAGAAATATTGTCCGAAACTTTAATAATTTGAATGTTTTGGATACTGTTTGCGATATAGATGAAGAAAACTTGAACAAGGTTATCCAAGAATATCCGCAAGTAAAAACAACAAAAGATTTTAATGACATTATCAACAACCCTGAAATCACTGGTGTAGCAGTTGTAACTCCAAGTCATATGCATTATAAATTGGTCAAAGAAATGCTCTTGGCTGGTAAACATGTTTATGTTGAAAAACCGATTTCTACCGTGGCAGATGAAGCTCAAGATTTAACCAATCTTGCTAATGAACGCGGCTTAATTTTAATGGTCGGGCATTTGCTTTTGTACCATCCTGCGGTAAACAGGCTTAAAATGCTTATCGATGAGGGAATGTTGGGCGAAATAATCTACGCCCAAAGTGATAGATTAAATGTAAATTATTTTAAAAATGACAGAAGTGTTATGTGGGATTTGGCTCCGCATGATGTTTCAATGATTAGCTATGTTATAGGCAAAGAGCCTAAACGTGTGATGTCTGCGATTGGGTGCTCTTCAAATAATGATGAAATTATGGATATTACCCACATCGGAATAGAATTCGAAGGCGGAGTTATAGCACATATTTCAGATAGTTGGATTACACCTAAAAAAAATGTGACATTACTTGTCAGAGGAACTAAAGCTACCGCAATATTGGATGATACAGTTGCTGAAAATAAACTTCAAATTTTTGATAATTATGCAGGAGGTACATCTAAAAATATTCAGTTGGATTATTTGGAAATAGAACCACTGAAGCTTGAATGTCAGCATTTTATAAGCTGCTGCAAAAATAGTAAAAAAGCTCGTTCGGACGGTGAAAATGGCTATACTGTAGTAAAAATATTAGAAGAAGCTGAAAAGATTATGCTTGGTGAAAAAGTAAAAAAGCTTGATGAATTTAACTTTGCGCTATCAAGACTAAAAAAATAAATCGAAAAGGAGTTAAGTTGGCAAATATAATTACCATTTTTAGAATATTTTTGATATTCATTTCAACGTTTTTATTGTTTAAACATACTTCTTTTTCTTACATTTGTGCTCTTGTGCTTACAATAACTGCTTTTGCGCTTGACGGAGTTGACGGTTATGTTGCGAGAAAATTTAATGAAACTTCAAAACTCGGTGCTATGCTCGATATTATGAGCGATAGGATTGCCGAAAACGCACTTTGGGTAACGTTTGCAGTATTAGGCTGGGTACCGATTGTATTTCCGTTAATCTCGCTTACAAGAGGGTTTATAACAGACGGAATAAGAAGCGTTGCAATGGAACAAGGATTTACCGCTTTTGGTGAAGCAAGTATGCAAAGCGATAAAATAGGCTATTTTATTTGCAGTTCTAAGTTTTCAAGAATCTCTTACGCGGTTGCAAAATTGGTCGCATTTATTCTTATGATTATCGCAAAAACTCCGGGATTGGACAAGGATTTGGCAGCATTTTTCTCTGCAATTGCTTATATGGCTGCGATTTTTGCAATATTATTCTGTGTGTTGAGAGGTTTGCCTGTTGTATTTGAAAGCAAGAAGTTTTTTGCTAAAAAATAGGAATAAATAATTGAAAAAAATTAATGTTGTATTATTTGAACCGGAAATCCCACAAAATACCGGAAATATAGCAAGATTATGCGCCTGTACGGGTGCAAATCTTTTTCTGGTAGGCAAATTGGGATTTTCGCTTTCTGATAAATATACAAAACGCGCTGGGTTGGATTATTGGGAAAGTGCTAATATCAGAAAAATTGATACCTTAGAGCAATTGCAATCTGAGTTTAAAGACGCTACTTTTTATTATCTGACAACTAAAAGCAAGAAATCTTATTTTGATGTTAAATTTAAGGAGGGGGATTTTGTAATGTTTGGTCCCGAAACGAGAGGAATTCCTGAAACAATTTTAGATGCCAATAAAGAAACGGCGATTACGATTCCAATGTTGGAAGGTCAAAGAAGTTTGAACTTGTCAAATTCTGTTGCAATAGTAGTTTATGAGGCGATAAGACAAAATGGGGGGGGGAAATGGATAAACATTTTGACGAAAAATATGTTAAAACTCTTTTGCCAAAACGCCCAGAGAATTCTCATAAGGGAACTTTTGGGCATGTGTTAAATATTGCGGGTTCGGAGTTTTATACAGGGGCTGCTTTTTTTTCCAGTGTCGCACCGTTAAAAGTATTCCGTGGAATGGGCGGCTTCCTATTAGCTTGTTAAAATAAGTTGCTATATTCGAGATGAAATGTATATTAAATTTCATTTGTTAATATCTATACAAAAATAGCAGCTTTAGCCAATTTTGTTTTTCCTGGTGCAACACATACAAGATTTTCTCATTTATATTACTTTTACCTATGTTGAAACAAGTAGTAGGATAAATAGATTTCAACGATTACTACCCCAAAAAATCTAAGATTGCATTGATTATTGTAAGCGGGTGAGCAGGGCAACCTGGGATGTATAAATCAACTTTATGTTTTTCTAAAAATTCTCTATTTATTTCTTCTGAATTTTGATATATACCACCACTTATAGCACAAGCTCCTACTAAAATTACAATCTTAGGTTCTGAAATCGCCTGATATGTATCTTCAAGAGCCTTAGCCATATTCTTTGTAATTGGTCCTGTTATAACAACTCCATCAGCGTGTCTTGGGGAGGCTACAAATTCAATTCCGAATCTTCCCATATCAAAATTAGCATTTGAACAAGCTCCCAATTCCATCTCGCAAGAGTTACAACCACCTGCTGAAATCTGTCTTAACTTCAAAGAACGTCCAAACGTTTTCTTGATAAACTCTGTTGATTTGATTGAGTCTAATTCACCCTTTGTAATTAAATTATCGCGTAACGTAGAGCCTATTTTGTGAAAATTGCTGAGTTTAATAACATCTGAGCCACAAATTCTCTCACATTCTCCGCAAAAAATACATCTACCTAAATCTATCGATAAATCTGCACCTAACTCAATTATGGCATTTGTAGGGCAAATATTTTTACACTTTTCACAATTCGTACATTTTTCAGCACAAATTTTAGGTAATCCTCTAAAGGAATCACTTACGGTAGCATTTTTAATATCTTTTATAACCTGATTTTTTTGTAATTCTATACATTTAATTGTTTCTAACATTCTTTACACCTCAACACGAAATCTTACATGTTCCGCTTGCCTTTGAAATTTCTGCATTCATTTTATCAATCAATTTTTCAAAAATCTCAGCAGAAGACGATTTTTCAGCCTCCTGAATTTCAACTGAACTGTCATCAGGAATAACCGCAATTGCATCTTGCACCATATTCTCAAGTAAGTCAGCAAGTGTTTCGGTTTCTTCTTTTGATGCTCCTCTTGGGTGCTTCCCAACGAGATGTGGAATCCCATATTTTTCAGTAAAGACAACCCAAAACTTCATCCCGCCCTTTTTAAAAGTAACGGGCCAGAAGACTCGAGAAAGAACTCTTTCGCCATATTAGGGCATTTTGGCTTGTCAACAAATTGACATGATTGTAAAATCTTATTTTCCACTATTACTTAATTCCTGGAGGTCGAACTCCTCCCATTGTAATATCAAAAATATCACTTCAATCACTCATTTCACTAATGTATTTTCCGTTTTAATTAAATTGTCAATTTGTTCTTAATATTTTTTCACACTATACTAGCCACTTGGGCTAGTTGCGGGATGTAAAAATTTTTCATATTGCCAATTAATTAAGGCTCATATGAATGGATCTTTGTTATAATACTTATATAAAATTGGAGTTTAAAGAAATGCCTTTAGTTGAAAAGAAGTGTAAAATGGACAAATCTCTACTTTATGAAAAAGTAGAGCAATATGTTTTAGATTATAAAAAATTTATTAGCTTATTGATATTTGACACTAATGAACTACAATCGATTAAAATTCTTTTAGAAAAAATCATTTCAAATATTGAAAGTGCTAACTATTTAATTAGAGAAAATAAAATAAATGAGGCAAAAATAGTTTTAAATAGTTCTTTAAAAACAGTTGTCTTAGTTATTTACTTATGTTGTTTTCCTTCTAAAGTTGAAGAATATCTAGCGGACAGTCAATTACTAACCCTAGAAAAGGATATAGATGATTTTGTTATGGCTATAAACGATGAAAAAGAGCAAGCTAAACAAGGAATAACAAGATTATACTTAATTAAAGAATATGAAAATAATTTCAACAGATTAGTCCCATTAGCTAAAGAAAAAATATTAAAAATTATAAATATAAATCAATTCAAATGTGATGATGAGATACTAGCAAAATTAAGTATTTTTTTTAAGGACTTCAACCCATTTTTCTTAAACCTTGAATTTATGTCCAGAGAGCTAAAAAATAATGGATATAACATAGAACAAGGGGCCAATAAGCTGGAGATAGAGTCAATAATATTACCACTTTTAAACAAAACTTCTAAAATTATTGATGGGTCCTTTTTAGAATGGCAGACGAAAAAAATATTGGAAAATGAAAGTAAAGAGTTATTTTTAAACATTAACAGGTCAGTTTTTCCGCCTATATATTTTTTGAAGCGAATAGTTAAGCCTTGCAACAATATGCAGGCTGAAAAGGTATATAATAGAATTGGCAGACAATATAACGCTTTAGACTCATTTGTTTATGATGGTATTATTCCAGAAATTAGTTATGAAAAAAAAGTTGTTTTCTTTATTGATATATTAGCATTTAAATCAATGATTGAAGGTGAGGGAGAAAATCAGGAAAATAAAAAAACGGCTAATGAAATATATAAACTTTTTGATGATATGCAAAAACATTCTTATGAGTTTAACTCAGTAAATAGCAACATGGTTAGCAATATTAAAATAACCCATTTTTCAGATAGCTTAATTATATCCTTTGGGGAAGAAGATAAATTTAATATTTTTGGAGTAATATACTCAATACTAAGGTTACAGTATTGGCTGCTTAAAAACCATAAAGTACTATTAAGAGGGGGCTGTGCATATGAGGAGTTATTGCATAATGATAATAGAGTATTTGGTAAGGGGTTAAATTCAGCTTATAACTTAGAGAGTAAATTTGCTAAAAATCCGAGAATTATAATCCCTGAAGAAATTATAAACGAATGTTGTGTTAATAATGAAACCAGAGAAAACCTGAAAGAGTTACTGGCAAAAGATGATGATGGCTTTTGGTATGTTGACTATATAAACATTAAACATTTAATGTCAAATGAGGAAAAATTATTCAAAGAATATTTAACTTGCATAAAAGAAATTATCAAAAACAATATAAACAATGACGATGAGTCGATAAGAAAAAAATATTTATGGTTGCAAAGTAAATACAATGAAGTTCAGTATTAATTTTTTCACAACTTCTTCTAGAGAAGTTCGCCAAGGCTCACTTCCGGATTTAAAGCTCCGACTCCCCATTTTGCTGACGTCGGCAAAATGGTCTTTTACAACAAGGGTTAATAAAAAATGAATTTAGTATCTGTGACTCTGAGAAAAATTTTCTTTCAGTTTAAGAAAAACTTCCCCAACTTTTTATCATTTTTGAAGAATTTTATAAATTTCTCAAACCATCTGCTACTTTTTCTCAAATGGTATAGATCCTGAAAGTCTAAAAAGGGCTATAAGACAGATCCAAAATATTGAAGTCGAAAATGAAGAGTATCAGGTAATATTAACAACTATGGAATATCCAGAAGAATTTGTATACTTTCGCAGGTAAAATTGTAAAAAAGTAATCGAAGATTTTAGGGCTGTTGTTTAGTGTTTGTGCGGATTTATACCGCTTCCCCCAGTTTGATAAAAAGGTAATCGAAATGCCCAGAATGCCCGAACAATTACCTTTTTAATTTTAGAAAAAAGTAATTCAAATTGGATTTTTTTAGCGGAGATTAGCTTGTTATCTATCTTGTAGCCCTGTGGCATTTTTATGGGCAATCCGGTAATTTCATTTCCCCAATATCCAAATTCCCCCGAAGTCGGTATAACTTTCATGGACAAATGGAAAGGCAAGTAATTGAAATTTAATGCCTATTTCATAAACTGTATGGGCGTTTGAGCCACTTCCCCCATTAGACGAACCAGTAAGTAATTAATGTCCGAAATGTCCGGTTTTCATCCTTAAAAAGTCCGGCTCTCGGACACGGATTTTGCCTCTTTATCTATATATATCTAGCTTTCAGGCATGGACATTTTATTTTTCGTTCAATTACCTGAAAGCCTTAATTCCCTCTAAAGTCGGAAGTGTTTACAAAGCTTTTAAAACAGGTGTTTCCGCTTTTAAACGTGGAACTCACTTCCCTCTCGTTTCGATTACCTGAAATGAGAATTCTCATTCTGTCTGTTATTTATATCATATCAACCCAAACCCTTTAAGGGGGAAGTTTTCGTGCGAATTTTTGCCAAAATTTTCAATATTTGATTAAAAATAGAAAATAAATGTGCCCAAGTAATCGAAATTTCAAATTTCAGGTAATTGAAGCACGAAATATTTGAATATATTTAAACAAGAACGAACACATTTCCCCCAAATCGGTTCCAATTTGAGAGTAAACGATTTATCATTCAGGACAAGCGGATTGCGAGCAGAGGGCGAAACGAAGTGCAGACCCGTTTAATGCGAGCAACCAAGTTGAGGAATCAAGATATGGCAAATATAAATAATATTAATACAGAAAACACATGGCTTGATGTTGAGACGGTTGCAAAATTAAAAAACATAAGCAAAAGAGGAGTTCGGCTCTCGCTTAATCAAGACCGCTATGAATATAAGGTGGAAAAGGTTAAAGGCGGAAAAACATATAAAGTTAAACTAAGCTCTTTAGAAGAAGAATATCAGATTAAGTACATCAAAGAATATTATAACGATTTAACTTCCGTAAACGGAGAAATAATTGAACTACAAAATTTCAATGTAAAACAGGAAAAGCTGATATCGGAGAACCAAAAGAAAATGGCACTTGCCAAATATGATATTATTATGTGCTGGCTGAACTTCAGGTCGGACTTTAAAAAGAATAAAATTAAAAATGTAAATGTAGACAAAAAATTTATCGAAGTCTACAACACAGGAATGCTGCATGAGGAAATATTTAAAACTCTCGGCAATGTTTCATTTGGTTCATTGTATAGATGGAGGGCTCTCCTTAAATATGATAGTGATTGGACAGCTTTAGTCGGGCAATACAAATATTCAACAAGTAAAGAATATAATACATCCTTGAATGAAGAACAGGTCAAAATATTTTTAAAAATACTTTTATCCCCGAATTCGTTTTCAATAGGAAAATCCATTAGTCTCACAAAACATATATTAAATGAAAGAGGTTATGAAATTCTTCCAAAAGATGTAACCTTCAGAAGATATGCTGAATGGTTCAGGGATGCAAATTATGACAAATGGATACTTGCCCGAGAGGGACAAAAAGCACTGAAAGACAAAGTTGAACCATATATCGTACGAAACGCAAGTCTTTTGAAAACAGGACAAGTATTAATCGCAGATGGGCACACTTTAAATTTTCAAGTAATAAATCCATTCACAGGAAGACCTTGCCGAGCAACATTGCTCGGCTTTTTAGACTGGAAATCAGGTGGGCTTGTCGGCTACGATATTATGCTCGAAGAGTGTACACAAAATATTGCATCCGCACTAAGAAATGCTGTTTTAAATTTGGATCACATCCCCGATTTTGTTTATCAGGATAACGGTAGAGCATTTAAAAGCAAATTTTTTAATGGGGGCAAAAAGTTTGAAGAATTAGGCTTTACAGGGATTTATCAAAAATTAGGAATAAAGCCTGTTTACGCTGTTCCTTACAATGCTCGAGCAAAAGTAATCGAAAGATTTTTCCTCGATTTCCAAGAGGGGTTTGAAAAACTTATGCCAAGTTATATCGGAACCAGTATTGAGAATAAACCTGCTTACATGAAAAGGAATGAAAAATTACACCGGGAGCTCCACGAAAAAAACAACTTTATTCCGACTATTGAGCAGGCAATGATATTTATAAACGATTGGCTGAAGTACAAACACGCACAACCCTGCACCAACGCTGAAGGTAAAACAATTCAAGAAGTGCTTGATGAGGTTGAAAAACAAAATATTATTGAAAAACAGCTTGACGATTTAATGATGGCTCAAGAGGTAAAACACATCGGCAGAAACGGCATCAGGTTCTTAAAAGCCGATTACTTTGACGAGGCATTATACGGAATTAAAGGGCAGGCAATTATTAAATACAGCTTATCGAATTTGAGTTACATAAAAGTTTATTCTCTCAAAGGTGAATTTATCTGCCGAGCCGACAGAGTAACAGAAACCCATCCACTAGCTGTGCAGATGGGCGGAATTAAAGACATTGAAGATTTCAAACACAAAATCGAAAAACAGCAGAAGCTCAGACGAAAAACTATAAAGGCTGTCAAAGAACATTTCAAGCTGGATGATATTGAGCTTATAGAAAAGGAATTGGTTAATAAAATGTTGGTTAGAGACAATTTAAATCAGCCAAAAAAAGTTGCAAAGGAAACAAAATTCATTCCAAAAGTAAAAACTTCGATTGTCGCTCGCCCGATTTTCAAATCAAGTTTTGAAAGATATGACTGGCATATGAAATATGGTTGTATATCGCACGAAGACAGAAGTTGGTTAGCAAACTATATAAAATCTGAAGAGTACAAAGAAATATATGAAATATAAGGAGGAAAAATGAAACGGGTTTTTGTAAAAACTAAAAATGTAAAAAACTTTATTACGATGATGAATAACTTACAGCAAAGGGCTGATGGAGTTCCGGGAATGGGGCTTGTGTATGGAGAACCAGGGCTTGGAAAAACTCAAGCCGTAAACTGGTGGGCAATGAAAAATGATGCGATTGTAGTCAGGTGCAGTAACTTGATGTCAGTGCGTTGGCTTTTATCTGAAGTAGTCGAGGAGCTAGGAGAAATGCCCTACTATTCAACCGCCGATAGCTTTAAATTAATTGTACAAAAACTTATCAATGAACCTCGGGTAATAATTTTTGATGAGATTGACTATCTGACAAGTGAACACAATGTGATTGAAACGATAAGAGATATTCACGATAAAACGAATGTTCCTGTGGTTCTTGTCGGAATGGCACAGGCAAACACACGCTTAATGAGGTACAAACACCTCTATGACAGAATATCTGAAATAGTAAGATTTGAACCTTTTACAAAATATGATTTAAACCAAATTTTAAAAGAGTTAGCAGAGGTTGAACTCACTGACTGTGCCATAAAATATATTCATTCAAAGACAAATCGCTTCAGGCAAATTGTGAAAATTATAAATAAAGCCGAAATTTTGGCAAAAGCCAACGGACTTTCGACAATAGATGAAATAATTCTTAAGGAGGTGATAAAAGATGAAACAACAGATAGTGAAGCTGTTGAAACGACAGACAAGATTAAAGTTTGATGAACTTTTAATTCTCTCCGAACTTGAAGAAGACGAACTGGAAAAAATTCTTCAGAAATTGATTTCTGAAGAGATAATAAAAAAAGTCGGAGATAAATATGTCTACAGACTTCCTCTGATTTCGAGCACCTATGATAAAATGAAAAATCAAAAGGAAAGTAAATATCAAAAATATAATGCTATAAAAAAGGATTTAAAATCTTTTAATACTGAAGCCCCTAAAAAAGAAAAAGTTTTTAAGAACGAAGAAGAAATTGAGCAATTTAACGCAATGCCTGATTATGCAAAAAAGTTTGTATTGAAATATCTTACAGCAATGAAAGCCGCAGGTTCTTTAAGAGGTGCGGCCCTGCATCTATTTTTGAAAAATTTTGCAGAACATAACCCTGAGTACAAAGTAAACTATTCTTCTTTTATGAAAGCACGAAAAGATTATTTAACATCAGGAATTTCAGGTTTAATTCCAAACTATGGAAACAAGAATAAGTGCTCGATTATCAAAGATGAGGAATATTCTGCATTTAGAGAGCTCTATCTCACGCCTGACAGCAGAAGCGTTGCAGGATGTTTAAAATTAATGAAAGAAAAAGGTGTGTTTGGTAACAGAATAATTATTCCAACTGAAGTTTCGTTTAAAAGGAGACTTCTCAAAGACTTTTCGGTTGATGAAATAAAGCAGATTCGCACCAAGCATATCTTCTTCCCTGAAGAGTTTATGACAGAAGTCAATAATACTATGCCCAAAAAACGAGGTCGAAAAAAGAAAAATATTACATTTATGAATTGCAAAAATCTGATTCAGGCAAGCGAATTGTTTTTGAAGTCAGATAAATTCTATTCGAATCCTGAAGCAAGGCAGAAAAATATTCAGTCAGTGTTGAACAAACATCTGCTGCCGTTTTTTAAAGATTTAGAATTTAAAGATATTACTGATGAAACTATCGAAAAGTTCAAAATTCAAAAGCTTTCAGAGGGCTATCGACCTGCCAGTATTTCAATATTTTTAAATGTAATGCAGGAAATAACTTCAAGATATTCTAAAATTCAGATTAAAAATTACTTTATTTATTTAAAAGTTACAGAGGATTTTTTAATTTTAAGCACGGCAGAAATGGCTGAATTGCTGAATAAAACAAAACATACAAAATTGTACCTGCCATTATTATTAACGCTGTGTTTGGGGCTATCCTTGCCCGAAATAAAGGCTTTAACAGCCGAAGATATAGGCTTAAAAGCAAATAAAATCTCTATAAATAAGATTTTTGGAAATGATGGGTTGCAAAAATATCGGACCAAATATCAAATAAGAGAAATTACAATTCCAAAATCACTAAGAAAATTTTTGAATAAACTAACCTCAAAAGATTTTGAATATTTTAAAAATATTACCAATGCGGAATTGAAAGGAATATCAGAAAAAGACATAACGTTTCTTGATCTGCAAAACAGTTATATTAATAATCTAATCCGTAATAATATTCCGTTGAATTTAATCGCCAAGCAAATCGGCTTGGCGAACACAAACGAACTCGTAGAAAAATACGGTGCATTTATTGATGATAAAGCTTTGGCTAAATTTGATTTTGCAAGTCAATTAACACTAAAGATTAATGATTGATTTTACACAAAAAACATGCTATTTTTGTGTAAATATTTATGGCTGGAATAAAATCTTTTAAAATAGACTTTAAAAACTTTTTTAAAGAACATATTTTAAAATAAATTTGCTTTAAATATGTTTTTATTCTATAGACCTAGCCTAAAAGTTTGCAAACATTTCGAATTAAAAATAGTGGAATATTGAACAATCCGCTGTTTTCTTCGTAATTTGCAAGGGATGTTCTAACTACATATTTAGGATTAAATTTTTCTCTATAACTTTTTAAACTTTTTGCCTGTAAATTAATTGTGGCCTTAGCTTCAATTGGAATAATCTCGCTTTTATATTGAATTATAAAGTCGAGCTCTGCTCTGTTACTTGACCAATAAAATATTGGTAAATCATTTATTGTTTTAAGCTCCTGTAAAACATACTGTTCGGTTATTGCACCATTATAATCATTAAATAATTTGTCATTTTTAAGTAGTGATTTTACATCTAAATCTGTCATTGCTCCAAGTAATCCAGTGTCTAAAATAAACAATTTATAGGCACTAATATCTTCATAAGCCTTTAATGGCATTTTGGGCTCAGTCGCTCTTGAAATTTTATAGACTAAGCCTGAATTTATTAGCCAATTTAATGAAATCTCAAAATCTTTTGCTCTTGCTCCGGACTTTATTTGCCCATAAACACACTTTTTATTTTCCTTTATTAGTTGTGACGGTATTGAGTTCCACAATAAGCGTGTACGCTCAACTTGTTCCGGCGGAATATGTTTTGAAAAATCTTGTTCATAGTCATTTAAAATATTTTTTTGAATTTTTCTAACTAGTTGATAATCTTGAGTTTCGGAATACTCTTGAACGGCTTTTGGCATTCCTCCGACATAGCAATACTTTCTAAGTAAATCAATAATTTTATCTTTAAAAACCTCTAGCATATCAAAATTGTTATTTTCAATTATTTCCAATATGGAATTTTCTTTTATTGCAAGCAAAAATTCTTGAAAAGATAATGGGCGCAATTCATAAGATTCAACTTTTCCAACTGGGAATCCGGTTCCTTTATGATATGAAACACCCAATAAACTTCCTGCCGCAATAATATCATATTCAGGAGCATTTTCTGTAAAATATTTTAAAGAAGTAATTGCCAAAGGGTTTTCTTGAATTTCATCAAAAATAATTAATGTATCTATTGGGGTTATTTTAAATCCAACTTCAATCCCCAATCCATCAAGAAGCCTTTTAGTATTCAAATCCCCCTGAAATAAAATGTCTAACCTTGGGTTGCTATCAAATGAAACGTAGGCAACTTTTGTGTATTCTTTTTTGCCGAATTCTTGCATTAGCCAAGTTTTTCCAACCTGACGAGCCCCTTTTATTATTAAAGGAAGGTGTTTCGGATTGTTTTTCCACTCTATTAACTCTTTTATTGCATGTCTGTACATAAGAACCTCTTTTTTTTATTATACAACAAAATACATTTTTCTGCACGACTTTTTAGCATTTCGCTTGCATTTTACGCACGACTTTTTGCGGTATAAGTTGCATTTTACGCACGACTTTTTTTATTCTTAAAACAAAATTTCTTTAATATACTTTTTAAGTCTATCAATATCTGCTTTAAATTCTTTTTCTGCGGCGGCGGCGTTGCTGCGATAAGTTACATGGTAGCAGAGTCCCTTTGGTGTATTCATTTCTGAATATGGAATTGAGTAAACTGGCTCCCATTTTTCATCTTTCAAAATATATGCTCTAGCGTAGCATTGTTGGTCGTATGAATCCGATTTGATTTCTAGTTTTATTCGTTTTTCTTCTAGCTTATAAATTTCTCTAAAACTTATGGATTGGGATCCTTTATAAGTGATTTTTTCAATTGTTGTTTCTTTTATTTTTTTTGACATGGCGTTCTCCTTAAGCTCTCTATTCATGCGGGTTTAGGATTGGGGCAAATTGTGCCCACAACCTCTTTTTTTATTCTTCAACCGTGGTTATGTTATCCATCGCTGTGTTGTATTTTTTACCTTGGGAATCAACGCAGGTCGCGAAGTCTACTTTGCCGTCAGCGTAAACGTTAACCCAGGTTGATATTAATAACCCGATTTCTTGTTTTTTGTGGTTGTAAATTTTAGTTCCGTACATTGTGTAATCTTTAGTCGTCATAATTTTATCTCCTTTGTTGTTTATCTACAATCACATTAATCACTTGTCGCAGTCCGAATTACAAGCTATTCGGACTATTGCGAATCATTCCAACACAATGTTTTTTATTATAAATATTTGCTAAAAACGGTTTTAAAATTTTGAGCTAAATCGATATGGGCTTTTATTGCTTCATCGATTTGTGTTGAGTCTGTTATATCAAAGCTCAGTGTTTTTCTTATTTTTGAGGATTTGTTATCAGGTTCATTTATCCAATCCAAAACTCCAAGTTCTTTCTCTATCTCTTTTTGATGGGTTTGGAGTTCTTCAAAAATACTCTTTTTGTAATTTATAAGTAAATCCACTCCGATGTATTTTATTTGAGTGCTTATGGTTAACATCAGTGCAACACCTGCTTTACCCATCGGAAGATATTGCCAATGTTGATATCTTGGGTTTATTTGAACATCAGGGTTAACTTCGTCGCATATTTCAAAATATCGCTTCCAGTATTCAATTTGAATCTGCTTCGCTCTACTTTGTCCTTGAGTTTTTAATTCAGGTTTTAAAAGGCATTTAAACTCAATTTTATCGTTGTTTAAAGAGGCTTTAAAAATAAAAATGCCGAAGTTTTTGTTCGAAAATTTATTCAATGATTCAACGGCCGTGAGCAAGTTTTCTCTTTCATTTGCAACTATCCAAACTATAAATGGAGGCTGCGGAAGGTTTTTAATTTCGTTTAGGGCATTGATAATTGTCTCAGAATTTTGTGTTAAATCTGCAATCGTAACGATTGTTTTGCCGTTCGCTTTTGGGTAATCGGCAAGTACCGATATAACTTCAGGTGCATTGTGATTTGCCATAAATTTTTCAAAGTTGGCTTTGCTTTTAAAAGCATCTTGAGGGATGATTTTTTCTGTCATAATAGTTCTCCTTTTATTTTTTACATTGACATTCATCCCTCGCAATAGCTTTCAATTAAAGTGTTTTAGACTATTCTGAATCATTTAGACACAATAATTTTTGCAAATTATTTTCTTAAATCAGCAACAATGCCTGATAAATGATTTGCAAAAGATTCAAGAGCGTTCACACCTTGCTCAAAACAATAATTATCAACATCATTTGGTGTCGCGTTGACTTTGTCTTTCAATTTAAAAAGACTATCAACTGCCGGTTGAGTGTATTTTGCAAGGTTCTCATAGAGTTTGGTTACACAATTGGGCACGTTTTTTTGAATCAGATTCATAATAAACGGTTCAATCAATAACCAAATGACGTTTAATTTTTTCCAATTTGTGAGTAGTGCTAAAAAGTTCATAGTGCTTTTCCTTTCTTTGTTTGAGTAATGTACCAATCAATTTTATTTCTTAGATAATCACCTCCTTTTTCAACTGCTATATTTGGTAAAAACGGGAAGTAGGTAAAATCAATCTTTCCGTAACTCGTTGTTTTAGGATGTTTTTGTCCGAACTCATGATGCGTAAATACGGTTTCAGGTGAAACTTTGATTCCGTATTTAATACAAAGTTCTGCCGCCAATTTGCAAAACGCTTCGACCTGAATTTTGGTAAGCGGATATTTTGTTTTTTTATCATTCAAATTAAATCCTGCCATTCCGAGTGCAGATAAACCTATACAACCTGTATTACCGCCTCCGCAATGCATTGCGTATTGATTAGGTTTGCAGATTATATTGCATTCAGGCTTAAAATGTCCCTGATAAACTTTTCCGTCCTTATCAACCAAAAAGTGATAGGCTTTTAGGTCAACTTCGCAGGGGTAAGATGCTCCGGCGCTCCAGTGTAAACAAATTTTAGTTAGTGGCATAGTTATTTTCCTTTCTTTTATCCAAGTTCTGTTATTTCATTTCTTAATTCATTAACCTGCAAATTGTAATACTCAAGCCAAGTTTGACCGGTTGTTGCATCTTTAATTTCAGGCTCACACATTGCTCTAATTCTTTTTCTGTCAAGTTCGCTAATTTGCAGCTGCAAATCATTTATTTTTTCATTTTTTTCAGCTGCTGAAATTTTTGATTTATAATCATTGGTCTGTGTAATATCAATAATTTTGTTATTTTTATCAAATGAATACCCGTTTCCACTGTTATAAAGAGTCATTTCTGCATCTGTATAATCAATGTAACCGTCAGTTTCAAGTAAAGTCGGATTTTGATTATAATTTAAAATATTATCCTTATTTTGAGGTGGAAAAATTAATATTCCGTTTTCGTTTTTTGCATACATTGTCGTTCTCCTTTATTTTTAAATTGTGTTTATAAGTGAAATTGAATTAACTTGCCCATAACAAGATTCCCCCTGGTCATTCGTGACCCAACTGGACATAAATATATTCATTCCTCTGCCGGTTAATGTTTCTACAGATACAGAATTAGAAACCAGTGACAAAGTCATTGGTGTATTTCTCAAGTCCCCAGCTCCAAAGGCCGCATATAATTGATTCCCGATAAGTTTAAATTTTAGAGTGTAATAAGTATTACAATTGCTGATAGTTCCTATTGCACTTGCGTTTAATATGCTTCCGTTTAAATATGCATGTGCATTTGTACAAGAACCGTCATAACCTCCCGCTGATAATACCGCAAAACTTAATCCTGTTGTGGTTCTTATATTTCTATAATAACTATCATCAGCCACATAACTTGCGTTATTACAAAAGAAATTATATGAAGTGGTTTGCCTATGGAGCGATGTACCCATATAGCCATAAATCGTACCTTCTAAAACAGTTGGAACAATATTTGTAAGCCCTGAATATCCAAAATGGTTTATAATATAGCCATAATACCAATTTGTTGTACTTTGCCATTGGATCATTCCGTTACTGCTATAATTTATTCTTGGCATATAGCCTGAACCTGCCGACCATCCTCCATATCCGCCAGTATAATCAGTAACATTAGACCAAGCTTGAGTAGCAAAATTAGATTGCCAAGAGCTTTGTGAGCCGCTTTTAATTAATGATATTTTGGGATTTGCCATTATACAGTACCTGTAAATTGTGAGTAATAACCTTTCCAAGTTGTACCACCATCTTTTGTATCAAAGATGAAGCGATTTACAAGGGTATTCGATAATGATGGAGGTATACCGTAATTCCAAGAAATGTTTGTTGGAATTGTTAATGAAATTCCACTTGCTAAAGTGAAATCAATTAATAAGTTATGAAATTTTGTTGAAACGGAAGGTAAAGTCAAAGTGCAAGCTGCTGTTATATTTCCCTTATGTACTCTATCTGCCGTAAGTGTAAAATTTGATGTTATTGTACCTAAATCAACAACATCAAAAAGGGTAACGTTTCCAAGGTCAGAATCGGCTTTTGCATTTAAGCTGTTATTAATTGTCAGTAAACTAGCCGAAACATAGTCTTTAACATTCTTGTATGATGGGATATTTAAATCAGCAGAAGCACTCACGCTTGAAGCATAAGATAATAAAGCCGTTGCAGTAACCGTTCCATCTTTTTTTAAAAAGTTTTGTGCCGTTATATAATCCTTGACATTTTTATATGAAGGAATATCCTGATCGCCTGCCGCGGCTACTGCTGCAGCATATACTAAAAGGCTTGTTGGAAGAACAGTTCCGTCCTTTTTTAAATAATTTAACCCAGCAACATAATCTTTGACATTTTTATAAGAGGGTATGTTTAAATCAGCCGAAGCAGTTACGATAGATGCATAAGATAAAAGGCTTGTAGCCGTGACGGTTCCATCTTTTTTTAAATAATTTAGTCCGGTAATATAATCTTTAACATTTTTGAAAGACGGAATATCTAAATCAGCCGAAGCACTTACTACAGCAGCATAGCCAAGAAGTGAAGTTGCTTTATTTGTACCGTCCGTCTTAATTATCTTGCTTAAATCAACAGAAAGTTTATTGCTAAGAAGTTTTAAAGTTGTGTCAAATTCAAGCGATAAAGCACCGTTTGTATTTTTTATCGGCAAAGAACAATTCATTCCGGATATATTCTGAGTAATCATATTTGTAACCTCGCCTGCGGTTGGCACGGTTTGGCTTGTTGGTGTTAAAACTGCTTGAGTTTGTGGGTTTGTATAAATAATTTTTGGAGTAAAGGTCAGAGGCTGATACAAACCTGAAGCAAGCGCGAATTTATCCTGCGCCGGAAGTTTGCAGATTAAAATCAAATCATTTTCATCATCAAAAAGTCCGAGCTCCCTAATCGTGAAACCTCCAATGTCAGCAGGGATAAAACATTTATATAAAACTTCATTTGCAGCCGCCGGGTTTATAACAATCTGACTTTGAGTTCCTGCAACGAAAGTTCCTGTATATTTTGTATTTACCAAAGCAGTTTGATTTTCGTTGGGCTCGTAGTATGCCCCATTGCCATCACCGACTTTGAATGTAATTATATTCAGTGCAGTACCTGATACTTCAGCCAATGCTTTTTTCTGTTGTCCTATTTTTGTTAGTATATTTGTAAAATTTTCACTCATAATTTATCCAATCATTACTTCGTTTTCAGCATTCGTGTAAGTTAACCAATTAAGTGGTGCATCAAACTGTGACTCGATACTGATTTCTTCAAGCACACTCCTAACATTTTTGTATTCATCAATCATTTTTTTTAAGCTATCAAAAACCTTTTCGTTATAAATATAATTTTGGAGAAAGATGTCGATTTTAAAGTGATAGGGGTCGCCCTCATATTCAAACCATTCTTGAATTTCACCAGTTATATTTAAAGAGTTCAAAACTTTAATCAGGGCATATTTAGTACCTTTATATCGGTGCAATTCAATTGCTTTTTTTATGATTTCTCGTTTATCAGCCTCAGTTTTTGTCTGAAGCCAACCTTCGTTTCCCATGATGTGAAATTGGTCTGCAAGATGAACAAGTGCAGATGTGTCTTATTTTTTTAAATATCCTTGCATGTTGAATATGTTTAGCTATAATTAATAAAAAATAGGGAGTGTAAAATGGCTGCTGAAAAAGAATATAGGTTAGAAATTGACCCAAGTATATTAAAATTATTAGGACCAAATTTATATACAAATATTTATTATGTACTTGCTGAATTAATAGCAAATGCTTATGATGCAAGTGCTAAAAATGTCTATATCATTAACAAAGATGATTCAATAATTGTTGAAGATGATGGAAAAGGAATGTCTTATCAAAATGGAGAAGTAGACCATTATTTAGATGTAGCAAAAGAAACAAGAACTACAGCTGAAGATGGATTAACTGGTGACAAGCCTCCAAGACGAAAAATGGGGAGAAAAGGGGTTGGTAAGTTATCAGCTCTATCTGTCTCAGAAAACGTAATTATTAAAACAAAAGCAAATGGGGAATGTTCAGGATTTGTACTTTCACGTTCTGTGCCGGGTAATAAACTTTTGCAGCCATTAGAAGATGCAACAATTACCTTTGAGAAAATTGAGGATATTAATCATGGAACATCAATAGTAATGACTAACCCTGAGTACAACATGCACAAAACTCATGATGCAATTAAGAAAAATTTATTAAAAATATTTCCTATGGTAAATTCTGATTTTCAAATACATATTATAACTGCAGATAAGGAAACTGTTATAAATTCGTTTGAAAAAGAAATGGTTGTAGAATTAGGGACTTTAGAATTAATAGGTGAGGAGTTCAAATATTTAAAGGATTTTTATCAAAATCCCTTCCCTGATAATCCTGATAGTGTAAATTTTTTATTGATGATTCCGGCTATTACAGAATCCATTTTACTAACAAATAAAAACGGCGACCAAAAAGAATACGTTCAAGAAATAAAAGGTTGGATAGGTACATATAAGTCAACAGCGGGTAAAAAGCTTGGTGATAAAACTGACTTTCCGGATAATTTCATATCTTTATTCGCAAATAATAAACTAGGCGAATTTAACATATTACCAATTATTGGAAAAAACCGATTGCCTGAGGTTTATATTGTCGGACAATTACATATAGATTTATTTGAAGAAACAGAATTACCAGATATGGCTCTTAGCAATAGACAAGGGTATAAAACTGAAGATAAAAGATACCAAGCTTTATTAAAAAAGGCCGATGTATTACTTACTAAAACTCTTTCCATAAGGAATAAATATGCCGATATTAGCAAAGCAAAACGAACTGAAATTTTATTAGAAGCCCAAAAGAAAAAAGATGAAGCATTAACAAACGCGGTTGTACAATATAAGGAATCATTTAAAAATAGTTTATCTAAGAATATAAAAAAAGTTAATGATACAATTTCTGATGACGTAATTCAACAAGTTGCAGATGAAACAAGTAATGAAACAATAGGTTTACTTGGACTCAAACAAGATGCAGACAAAAAGCGGAAAAGAATATTGCTTAGCCAAACCAAAGCAGATAAACCATTATCGGATATAATATATGAAATGTTACTGTATAATAATATTTCTAAGGAAGAAATAATATATAGCAATAGTGCAAATATTGAGTCAAGAATACCTTCAAGAACAGATGTATATGATTATTTAAGAGATTTATTTGTTGATACTTATTCAAAAGAAAAATTATACATTATATACGTTACTAGTCAAAACATGCATGAATCTTGGGGATGTCATATGGAGGCAGGAGCTGGATGGATAATCAAAAATGAATGGACCATCTTTAATAGCAACTCATATATACCAGAAAAGCCAATAGACGATGGTACAATTTGGCATTCTAGCGACTTAGAAGATGGGCGTGTTTCAATGGATGCTGGCAATGTAGAAATTTTTATAGAAAATATAAGCCATATTTGCAGTATCTTAGAATATACAAGTAAGAGCCATGATGAAAACTTAAACCACTTAAAAAGAATGATTGACGTTATTGAAAATTAAAATGTTTGAGGTGTTTTTGAATTGTTTCACCAATTATTTTCCCTAAATCAACTGGCACAGCATTTCCAATTTGCCTGCCAACATGCTTAAACAAAGGTGCCTCACCTTTCTTTATAAATTTATAATTTTTAGGGAAAGTCTGCAAAATTGCTCCTTCTCTTAAAGAAAGTGCTCGATTTTGTTCAGGGTGACCATATCTTCCTGTCCCATAAATATAAAACTGTGTTGTCATGGTTGGTGATGGCTTATCCCATTCCATACGCCCGTACACAGAACTATAAGTCTGTCCTGACTTCTTCTTATGACATTCAAGAATTAATGACGCATCCCAATCCTTCCAAGTTCCGCCAGGTTTTGATTGCTTCATTCTCCGTACATTTAGTTCAGATAAATCTGCACTTCTATGTAATGGGTCTTTTGAATCTGATTCGCCATAGCTAATAGGTGGCAAATCTTTTAAAACATCTTTGACTGTTCGTTTTTTTAATCTTTTACTAGGTTCAATTAATTCTATAGACCCAAATTTGGAAGCTAATAATACTAATCTTCTGCGTTTTTGAGGTAGTCCATATGTGCTACAATCAACAATTTTATAAGAAACATAATACCCCTGTTTTTCCAAATTTGACTTAAATTCATCAAAAACGTCAAAATTTGTTAATTCTGGCACGTTTTCCATTGAAATAATGTCGGGCTTTACGTTATTGATATGAGCAGTAAACGACTGCAACAAAGTCCACTTTTTGTCATGGATTCTTTCTTTATATTTGTTTGTTTGTTTTGAAAAAGTTTGACAAGGGGCGCAGCCTACAAGAATTTTTATGTCAGAATTTCCGTATAATTTTGTTATTTCGTGACTGTCAAAACTTGAAACATCTGCTTGAATAAATTTTGCTTTGTTATTTGCTTCATAAGCATATTGACAGCTCCCATCATTATCAAGGCCTGCAACAACATTTAATCCAGATTTTGCCAATCCGCAGGTGAGTCCCCCCACTCCACAGAATAAATCCACTATTTTAACATCTCTTTTATCTTTTTCCATAACTCCAATTACAACTTTTGTCAAGTTCCGTCGAAATGATTATAGCACTTACAAAAAAAAATTAAATAGCAAATAGAGATAATTAGCCCAAGTGGATGATACTCAAGCCAAATGACTTTTCGCAACTCTTTTAGAGAAGTTCGCCAGGGCTCACTTCCGGATTTAAAGCTCCGACTTCCATCTCTGGTGGTAGCGGACTTTAAATTCGCAAGAATTTGAAGTCCGCAAAAATCTATACTTGAATTATTGTGACAAAAGACCATTTTGCCGACGTCAGCAAAATGGTCTTTTACCCCAAAATAAAATTTTAATTATAGATTTTTATGTTAAAACTTTAACATATTTTCTCGAAAAATTATCAGACAGTTTTGTAGTTCTTATCTTTTCCATTTGGAATGTCCGACACCTGAAATGGAAAAATTTCCGACTAAAAATTCGCAAAATTAAAGTTTTTCCATTTCGCTGTCACGTTTTTCCATTTCAACTGTCAAATTATAATATACAGATTAAATTTGCTAAAAAAATATCAGGCAGTTTTGTAGTTCTTATCTTTTCCATTTGGAGTGTCTGACACCTGAAATGGAAAAATTTCCGACTTAATTTTTACAAAATTGTAGTTTTTCCATTTCGCTGACACGTTTTTCCATTTCAACTGTCCATTTATATTGGGAATCAACTTGAGAATTCAAAAAAATTCTTAAACTATCTGCTATTTTTTCTCAAACCATCTGCTAATTTATAAAAGCTGAATTTAGAAATTAATATCGCCAAGTGTCGTTTTGTGTCGTTATGTGATGTCCTAATCTTGGGTACAATCTTGGGTTTTTGCATTAAAAAAGAGTCTCCGCATATAGCTGAAACCCTTTGTTTATAATGGTTGCGGGAGCTGGATTTGAACCAACGACCTTCGGGTTATGAGCCCGACGAGCTACCAAGCTGCTCCATCCCGCGTTAATATACTTCCAATAGCATTATGACACGCACACAGAAAATTTGCAAGTACGACTTTTTTCATCAGTACCTACAACTAATTCGTCGCTTACCTACAATTATTTATAGGTAAAATCATGCGGGTCGAAAAGTTTGGTGTTTTTAGTGCGTTCTAGCATAATTTACTAAAATCAAAGTCGCGGGGCGGAAAAAAGAAGCTGTATGCGAGTAAATAAGCTGTTCAATAAGCCCATTAGGTATTAATAGTAGTGGCGGTTGATTGTGGCAGGCAAATTTTCAGGTGTTTATTATTCTTTACGACGAGTGGGCTTATAGCCGTTTTTAGTCTTAATTTTCTCTAAACTATTTAAAGATTTTTTAGCTTTTAACCTTTCGGCGTATTTTTTCCAAGACCGTTTTGCCAAGTTAAGGATGCTCCTGTTTTCTTTAACTTTTGTAATCGTTGTAAGCCCCTTTGTTTATGTTAAGATTTTAAGCAAGAGTGAGTGACGAATAGCATTCGGATGCCTAGGGCAAAATACAAAAAAACCCAAGTGGTAACTTGAGTTTTTCTTAAATACGCCCGGAGGGATTCGAACCCCCGACCTTCCGGTTCGTAGCCGAACGCTCTATCCAGCTGAGCCACGGGCGCATATTATTGTATTAAATTGTCATTTGCCCCTCAGCTGTATAGAGCTTATCTAACTTTTGCTGAACTTTTTCTCCGAAAAAGCTCCAACAGGCCAGCTGAGCCACGGGC
>CAIPUE010000045.1 GCA_903868125.1 uncultured bacterium
AGAAGAAAAAATAAATGAATACATGTATAATTACAATAACAAACGAAAACAGTGGAATAGGAAGAAAATGACACCGTTAGAATACAAAAAATATTTGTTGGCGAGTTGATGTCCAGTTTTTGGGGCACACATCAGTGAGCAACGGTTTGCGAACATTAGAAAACAGGGTGAGGGGTATCGCATGATTGCACCCCCCACCCTGAATTTCTAAAACTCGTACCTCGTTTTGAAATTCATCCCTGCCCCCTCAAGGGGGGAGGGGATAAAAAGGAGATTCAATGCAAAATACACCAAAAGGGATGAGGATACATATAGGGATTTTCGGAAAAAGAAATGTCGGGAAATCAAGTATATTAAATGCTTTAACCAAGCAGGATATTTCTATTGTTTCAAAAACCGCAGGAACTACAACTGACCCCGTTGAAAAGTCAATGGAATTATTACCGTTAGGGCCTGTCGTGTTCGTAGATACGGCTGGGATTGATGATGAGGGAGCTTTGGGGCTTCAAAGAGTTGAAAAAACAAAAAAAGTTATCGACAGAATTGATTTGGCGATAATAGCCTGTGACTTTAAAGGGTTTGACGAGTTTGAAGAACTTTTGATAAAAGAATTCCAAACAAGAAAAACGCAGTTCATTGTTGTTATAAACAAAATTGATGAGGGCGAAATTTCTACCTCAAATTTATCCAAAATAAATGCATATAATATCGAAACAGTTTACACCTCCGCCCTTTTAAACAAAGGTATTGACGAATTAAAACAGGCGATAATAAAAAATGTTCCCGAGGAATTTTTCTCCGATACAAGTATCGCATCTGATTTAATTCCGGCAGGCGAAACGGCTGTTCTTGTTGTTCCTATTGATTTGGAAGCCCCGAAAGGACGATTAATTCTACCTCAAGTCCAAACGATAAGAGACTTGTTGGACAATGACTCGATTGTAATTATTACAAAAGAAAGGGAGTTAAGAAAAACCTTAGAGAATTTAAAAACTCCGCCTGTACTTGTGATTACGGATTCTCAAGCGTTTTTAAAAGTGGCTGCGGACGTACCAAAAAACGTAAAACTAACCTCTTTTTCCATACTTTTTGCAAGGTTGAAAGGTGAATTGAACGAATTTGTCAAGGGCACATTGCAAATCGAAAAATTAAAATCAGGCGATAAAATTTTGATTTGTGAATCCTGTACGCATCATGCGATAGGTGATGATATCGGTCGGGTTAAAATCCCACGCTGGTTAACTCAGTATACGGGTAAAAAGCTTATATTTGAACATTACGCAGGACATGATTTCCCGCCGAATTTGAAGGCTTACGCGCTTGTTATTCACTGTGGGGCTTGTATGACAAACAGACGAGAGATTTTATCGAGAATTTTGAAAGCTCGACAGGCGGATGTTCCGATAACAAACTACGGATTGACAATTGCGTATTCTTTAGGCATATTTGAAAGGGCGTTGGAGCCTTTTACCTCCGCAAAATCGATTTATAACGAGGTGGAAAGTTAAACTAAATTGAAAAATTTGACTATTGTTATTAAATCTTCTAATTTAGTTTCTGCATTCGCTTTATTTTGGAATTGTTCGGCAACGTGAATTAAAAAGCTTATCCAGTTAGTATTTTTTTTTGTTATTGTTGGCGAAACTGCATCCCCAACAAAATGGAGATTTTCTTCAGGTCTATAGTTAAATCGAAGGACTTCACTTGGATTGTCATAATCGATTATTTTTAGTGCCTGAATAACGGCATTCTTTACATGGCTCGATGGATTCTTTATTGCGTTCCAAAATTCTGGAGGGGCCTCTATTTGTGCCGTAAAATTTTGACGTTGATTTTGATAATTTACTTGAGATACCTTCATGCCTATACTCCTTTTCTAAGTGTTACATTAGTATATAACCCCTGAAAATATTTGTTGCTAGACAAAACAAATATTATTTACAATTTGTAATATTTAAAACTCTTTTTTCTAAGTATAATCGTACTATCAGCTATAAACAAAAGGACAAAATATGCGCACTGAACACGATATGTTAGGAACACTTGAAATCCCAAAAGAATCTTACGCGGGTATCAATACTCAAAGGGCGTTGGAAAATTTTGCGGTTTCGGGTTACAAAGTGGACGAAGATTTAATTAGGGCTTATGGGTTGGTGAAACTTGCCTGTATGAAAACAATATTTAATCTTGAGGAGGAAGAGAAAAGGAAAAAGGAAAAAGGAAAAAGTGAGCTAACTCAAGAAAACTGTTCACCTGTTCACCTATTCAATTATTCAACTCAAACTGCGGTTTTTCAGGCTTGTGAGGAACTTGCCGAGGGTAAACTTAGTCAATACATTCTTGTAGATGCATTCCAAGGCGGGGCGGGGACTTCTTTAAATATGAATGTCAACGAAATTATTGCAAACCGTGCGTTAGAAATTTTGGGTGAACAAAAGGGAAACTATGAGATGATTTCACCTTTGAACGACATAAACAAATATCAATCCACAAACGACACGTTTCCAACGGCTTTAAAAATTGCGGCGATATTTAAACTCAAAAAGCTTGAAAAAACAGTAATTGAACTGCAAGAGGCATTACAAAAAAAAGAGCAGGAATTTTCCGATATTGTTAAAATCGGAAGAACCGAGCTTGTCGAAGCTGTTCTTACGACTTTGGGCAAAGAGTTTTCGGCTTACGCAGAGGCTATTTCTCGCGACAGATGGCGGATTTACAAATGCGAAGAACGACTGCGGGTTGTGAATTTGGGTGGTACAGCTATTGGAACAGGGCTTGGAGCACCTAAAAAATATATTTTCGCTGTGGTTGAAAACTTGAGAGACTTGACGAAAATCGGGCTTGCAAGAGCTGAGAATATGGTTGAAAACACACAAAATGCGGATGTTTTTAGTGAGGTTTCGGGGATTTTGAAAGCTCATGCAACAAATTTGATAAAAATTTCCAATGATTTGAGACTTCTGGGTTCATTTAAGGAAATTGAACTGCCTGCAATGCAGGCAGGCTCGACAATTATGCCCGGGAAAATAAATCCTGTAATCGCCGAAATGGTGGCTCAAGTCGGGCTCAAAGTTCTTGGAAACGATGTCATAATAAGCCATGCCAGTGCTTTGGGACAATTAGAACTGAACCAAAACCTACCTTTGATTGCTTTTTCACTGCTTGAAAGTTTAAATTTACTTATAAATACGAACAAAATTTTTGCTCAAAAATGTATTGACGGGATTAGGGCGAACGAGGAAAAAATTAAATCTGATTTGTACTGCGGTACGGCGATTTTGACTGCACTTTTGCCAAAACTCGGCTACGAAAAACTTTCAGCAATATCCGAAAAAATCAAAGAGAGTAAAATCGGGGTTAAAGAATATGTTTTAGAACACAATTTGCTTACGGAGGAAGACTTTGAGTACCTTATCTCCGCCGAGCATGTTTTAGGATTATAAATTTCGTGTAACTAATCACCAGAAAATAAAATGGGCGTAAACCCCTATAAATACGGTGGTCTACCCCTCGCCCCTTGCGGGAGAGGACTCTGCCGAACAAAATATGACTAAATGTCATATTTTGTGAGAGGTTTTCGACACGAAGAATGAGTGTCAGACAAAGGGAACCGCCGAAGAATGAGGCGAGTGACCCTGTCCTACGTAAGGGAAAAATTGGGTGAGGGGTGAAAACACGCATGTCTTAACGCGAAACCCCTCACCCTGTTTTCTAATGTTCGCAGGCTTCTGCTCACTGATGTGTGCCCCAAAAACTGGACATCAACTCGCCAACAAATATTTTTTGTATTCTAACGGTGTCATTTTCTTCCTATTCCACTGTTTTCGTTTGTTATTGTAATTATACATGTATTCATTTATTTTTTCTTCT
>CAIPUE010000046.1 GCA_903868125.1 uncultured bacterium
ATTGTTACAATATTTAGTATATTACAATGAATGTAGACCGCATTCATCATTGGATGGAAACATCCCAAAAGAATTTTTGCAAAAGTGTAAGCGAATTGCTTGACTTCTACAGCAATGACGTAAAGGGGTTTATACCTGAGTTGTTATTTTTTTTGGGGTTATGTGATTTTGGTTACAATCGAAAAATATCCTACAAAAAAACCCTGCTTTCGCAAGGTTTTTTAAATTTCAAATATAAACCGATTTTTCTAAATTATTTTAACAGATATCCATAAATTTTTTATAAACTATTATTGCTTTTTTAAATATTTAGCCAAATTAAATTTGTTACATTCTGCGCCTAGTTTAGAGTAGTTTCAGTTATTATTGTCCTTTTTTGTAGCAATCTGCACAGAATACAGGTCTGTCATTGCTTGGCTTGAAAGGAACCGTAGTTTCACAACCACAAGCAGCACAAACTACAGGATATTCTCTTCTTTCTCTGTAGGCACCGCCACCGCCGCCGCCTCTTGAGCCGCCGCTGTTACTTCTTGCTTTTCTGTTTTCACGACACTCTGTGCATCTTTTTGGTGCAGAATAGCCTTTTTTTGAGTAAAATTCTTGATCTTCTGCAGAAAATTCAAAAATCTTTCCACATTCAACACATTGTAATTGTTGGTTTTCATAGTTTTGTTCGTACATTGTTTTCTTTCCATATTTTGTGTAACAACTATATTATGATACAAACAAAATAAAAAGCTAGTAAAATCATGTTTAAATAAAAAAAGTTTACAATTAAATCTAAATATTAAACCAAACCTGAAATATTTCTTATACTAAATGTTGCAAAATCCTAAAAAATCGGCATAATATTAATATGAACCAATTTAATTTAAGTAATTTTATTTCCAAGTTTGTAAACTATTCTCTGCCCAATTTTAAAGGCGGGAATACTTCTAATGCGCCCGCAAATAATGATATAAAATTCCAAATCACTAAAGATGCACTAAGCCAAAGTCTAATACAAAAATCAATGTCTCAATCAGCATTTTTAACAACTTTTAATCCATCCATGCTTCCAAATTTTAAAATGAATAATCTCGCAAGTATGGAAAGAAGCTTATACATAAAAGATTTGATGAATTTCCCAAAAGAGCTGGAGGAAGTTTTAGTTTTAATCCAAAACAATATGACAACAACAAAAGAAGTAACTAAACTTTTGACTACAAATATTAATTTAGCAACTTTAACGGAATTAATAAAACAAAATGGAAAAGAAGCTATGAATAAATTAATTTTAGTCATGGCTAATGCCTCAAAACAAGGGCTAACGGACTTATCTCAAATTAAGGATGCGATAAAATTTATAAATGCAAGCGTATCAGTCGCCTCGCAAGAAAATTCATCCCAAATACTTAAAAATTTTATGCTGTTATATCTGCCATGGTTACCATTGCAAGAAGGAGTTGATTTTGATTTGGAGATAGAAAATACAGAAAGCGAAGAAGGAGATTCTCAAACCTCTGTTACCATAATGATTTCAACAAAAAATTACGGAAATGTAAAAATCACCCTAATTTTACTCGGCGGAAATTCTATCGATATTTTTGTAAATTGTTCCGAAACTTTCCCCAAAGAAGAACTCTTAAAAAGAATTAATCTTGAATGTAAAAATCATTCAATGCAATCTACGGTTGTTTTTGAGCAAAAAGCTATAAAACAGGACGAAAATGCGTCACGACAAGCCAAAATAAGCATGTCAAACTTAACGGAAGTTAATCCGTTTTTACTCTTAATGGCTAATCTTGTGATTAAACATACTATTGATTTGGACAATCAGGCGGGAAATAATTAATACCAATTACAAGCATCGTCATTGCATAAAATGGAATTAAGTTCTGCCATAAATCCTTTTCTGGTCATCTCGTAAGTAACCGGCGTTATTGATACCTTATTGTTTCTTACCGCCGCAATGTCGGTTTGAGCATCCTCAGGTTCGTTAATAAGTTCTCCCGCAAGCCAATAATAAACCTTGCCCCGAGGGTCAACTCTTTTTTCGTACTTGTCCGTAAACATCTTACGTCCAAGCTCTGTAACAGCCACCCCGATAATATCTTCAGGGTCTAATGCCGGAACGTTAACATTTAAAATAGTTTTTTTAGGAAACTGAAACTCTTTTAATTTAGGCAAAAGGCTTAATATAAATTTTGCCGCAAATTTAAAATCATCAAGCTCACATCTCAAACTGGCCAAAGAAACCGCAATACTTGGGAAGCCCAACATAGCACCCTCCATAGCACAACTAACGGTGCCTGAATACAAAATATCCGCACCAAGATTGGGGCCGTGATTAATCCCCGAAATAACAATATCAGGACGCTCATTTTCTTCTAAAATGGCATTAATCCCTATCTTAACGCAATCTCCCGGAGTGCCGGTTGTTACCCAACATCTTTTTATGCCGTTTTTAGGTTCAAGTTCCTCAACCCTCAAAGGAGTATGCAAGGTCAAAGAATGTCCCGCCGCACTTCTTTCTCTATCAGGCGCAATAACATAAACTTCGTGTTCCTCTGCCAGTGTTTCCGAAAGAACTTTTATTCCGTTTGCCACAATCCCATCATCATTAGCTATTAATATTTTCATAAAACTCCTTCAAATATTCCGACTAACTTACTATATTATACTGCCATTTTATCTCAATCAAGTTTGTTCGTGTATATTATTAAGAAATATTACAAAAATATGACAAATTTATATCCAAAATAGCAATTAAATATATCCTAATGTTTTTATAAAGATATAGAGTATAAAAAGGTTAAAAACCACACGAGAGAAAAAGAGAAAAACACACAGAGGAAATTAGAAAACACTTTCACACTTCACACTACACTTCACACTAACGAGGAATGAAAAAAAGATTTTTTGCATTCCGGAGGCCCACAAAAAACAGGCCTCTTTTTTTTGTTTTATATTATAACACCTACTGGTTTTGTTGGCGCCTTTACTAATTTTTTCGTTTTGTCGGCTTACTCGCCTTATTGCACTCGCTGTTTTTTTACCCCAGCCCTCATTTTAAGTAAGGTTTGCCCGCCGTCTTGAATTATCGGCAGTTCGGGAAAGTGTGATTTCCCTCACAGGGACGAGTTTCGCTTCTCTCACTCTTGCCGAAATTCGCTCGCATCTCCTTTGCTTGGAAAATTTTGGGCTATTCCACATCGCAACACCTGCTGGTTTTGTTGGCGCCTTTATGGGCTTTTTCAAAATTGCTACTTTACCCATTCGAAATATCGGCTTACTAACTTTATTGCACTCACTGATTTTTGCTTCGACCCTCTTCTTGGGTGCACTCTCGCCCGCCGTCTTGGATTTGAAATCTACTTTTTATTTCAGGAGGAGTATAACTTTATTGCACTCGGGCATGAGTTCATGCTTTTCTTTAAATTTATATACAAAAAAGAATTCTAATTTAAATCAATTGTAAATTTTTATTAATTTTTTATTCTTAATAGTAACAAAAAAACATGCCTTGGATTATCATGCATGGTACAACTATCCCCAAATCTCCTCCCAAGATTATGAAGTACTAGCTGCTTAAGAGCAGCTATTTTTTTGTCTTCTTTAAGCTTTAGGTTTTGGGAAATCCACTTTCGTTTTTGAAACGTTATTTATTGAATTTGTAAAAAAGTTTTGTGTAACAACCGCAACAATTTCAAGTACTTCACCCTCAGAGAATCCTGCTGATTTAATTTTTTCGAGTTCTTCATCACTGACTTTACCTGCATTTTTCATCACGGAACCTGCGAAATCTAAAGCTGATTGAGCTTTGGCGTCCGCAGATTGTCCATTTCTTGCTGATGAGATTTCTTCTTGAGAAAGAATTGGAGAAGCTAAATAACAATGTGCCGCCAAGCAGTATTCACAATTATTCATAGTCGCAACTTGAATCGCGATTCTTTCAGCTATAGCGTTATCCAAAGTTTTTTCTTCCAGTGCTTTAGCGATTCCGAAAAAAGTCTTCAAAACTGCAGGAGAGTTCGCCATAGCTTTAAAAATATTGATAATTTTCCCTCCGCCTTTGCTGATTTCTTCCAAAACCTCTTTTGATTTTGCCGGCGCATTTTCCGTTGTTAATAGTTGTATTCGTTCCATTTTTGTCTCCTTTTTTGTCTAAATTCAATTTAAATATTATTTAATACTCTTTGTTCTATTTTCAAAGCCGTTTTTGTTTTAGCAAGTCCTGCCTGCGAGCTTTCTTTTAACATCGGCGACATAAGTTGCCCTGTTTGGCATAAAGCATCAACAACTTCGTCAGTGGGGATTTTGCTTTCGATATCCGCAAGCGCTAATTCAGCAGCTGTTACGGAGTGAATTGCCAAAAATACGTTTCTTTTTACGCAGGGAATTTCGACTAATCCTGCTACAGGGTCACAAGTTAAACCCAAAATATTTTTTAAAGCCAGCGCTACCGCGTGCACCATCTGCTTTTCGCTTCCGCCAAGGATTTGCACCAACGCACCCGCACTCATTGCTGCGGCTACGCCACATTCTGCCTGACAACCCGCAATCGCACCTGCCAAAGCAACTTTGTTTTGGACAATCGAACCTATAGCGCCTGCCGTTATAAGTGCATTTATTTGCTCGTCCTCTGAAATATTAAGCTCTTCTGATATAGCAACAAGTACAGAAGGAACTATCGCGCAAGACCCCGCAGTCGGACAGGCAACGATTTTTCCCATCCTTAAATTTTCTTCGATTGTGGCAAGGGCGTAAGCGGTAATTTTTTTGAATAATTTACCGAACAATGGCTCATGGGATTTATAGCGTTTTTGAAGCTTTTCGCAATCGTCTCCGCATTGTTTGCTGATGGATTTTTCGTTTGAACTCAATCCGATATGTATAGCCTCTTTCATTGCATCAAGGCTCTTTTTAACTTTTAACCGTACTTTTTCAATTTCAATATCAAGCAAAAACGCTTCTTTTTCCTGAAAAAGCTCATATGTACGTTTATTTTGCTGTCCGCAAGTTGAAAGTAATTCATTAAAGGTCGAAATATTTTTTTTCATATTAACTTTCCAATTTCCCGACATGTCTGACCAAATAAATATCATCAATTCGTTTAATTTTTTCAATAATACTATAATTAAGCGCACAATCAAGACTCATACACATTGAAGCATCCTCGCCTTTTGCTATTCTTTCACAATTCATTGCTGCTATATTAACGCCTTCGGTTTGAATAATCCCACTAACTTTTGAAAGAATACCCAACCTGTCTTTATAAATTAAAACCAATGAATTATACTCACCTGTCAAATCGACAGGGAAATTATTGATATTGGTAATTCGAACATTCCCAGCACCAACGGAATCACCTGAAACAGTCATTTTTTGAGTACCTTCAAAAATAAAATCAACGGCGTTTGGATGGCGGTTAAAATCTTCCAGAAATTCAAACTGATAATTAACTTCATTTGCCTCGTGTAAGTCAAAAATGTTCTTTATTCTTGTATCATCTACCGGAATTCCCAAAACCCCTGCGAGCAAACCTTTGTCAGTACCGTGCCCTCTACCTGTCAAGGCGTAGGAGTTATAAAGCTTAAAAGTAATCTTCTTAGGTGTTAATCCATAGATATTTCTGGACAAAAGTCCTAATCTCACGGCGCCTGCCGTATGCGAGCTGGACGGCCCTACCATTATCGGTGAAATTATATCAAACAACGAACTCTGTTTCATATTAAAATTATACAACAAAAACTAAACTTTTTGCATAATCATGACATATTCATGCTTGAATATATAAAACCCGCCTGCTAGCGCTCTGTAACGCCACAGATTTGCAGTTTTGCCTTTTGCTTTTTCGTTGCCCTGAATATCTTTTACTATAATAGATTTGGTGATAAATCCTAAGTTATTCATCCGTTTCATACATTCAAACCCTAGCGGTTGAATTTGGGAGTTTGAATACTTATCCCCGATAATAAGTGCCGCAAAATGACCTTTTTCCAGTAAATCATAGCCGTTTTTTGCAACTTTTTCAAACAATTCGTAAAATTCCTCTGTACTGGAGCAGTTAGACAAATCCTCTTTTTTATCGGAAAATTTTATAATATCATCATAAGGTGGATGCAGTACTAAAAATTGAGCCTGTTTTCTGCCCATAATCTCAAGTCTGGCTTGAATTTTTTCTTTTGCCATCTCAGAAGCTGAATCGGCACAAACTATGTTCACATCCGTAACTAACTGTTTTGGGGTGAATTTTTCGGAGACTTTTTCCGCCAAATCCTCTTTTAATTCGACGCCAATGCAGCGTCTTTGCATATTTATAGCTTCAATTCCCGATGTTCCCGAACCAAAAAATAAATCGAGTATAATATCATTTTTCTTGGTAAATCTTTCATAAAATTGTTGCGCAATTTGTGGGATATAATTCCCGTGGTATTCGTTTGAATGTCCACCGTCTTTCAGGCGGTTAGGGAACTCCCAAAACGTATCGGTTTTAACATGCTCATAATCACGCCATTTTTTAAGATTAATGTCGCTGTATGCGGTGGTTTTAATCGCATTATCATCGACCAATTTTAAATTAGCCTTCTTGTCGACTTTCGTTGGTGCTAAATTTGTTTTTAAACGCGGCCTTGCCATATTATCCCCTAACCTCTTTTTATAAACCTCAGCTTACAGTATAAGGAATTATGTTAAGATTGTAATCATTAGTTTAATGGATATTTGAAAAATTAACGGCTCTGGATTAGAATTACTTTAGGGGAAAAATGAGCAGGATTAAGCAACTATCAAAACATTTAATAAATCAAATCGCAGCGGGTGAGGTCATAGAACGTCCGGCTTCGGTGGTAAAAGAGCTTGTCGAAAATTCAATCGATGCGGGTGCAACTAAAATATCCGTTGAAGTCTCAAACGAATGTCGTGACCTTCGTATTGCCGACAACGGTTCAGGGATTCATCCTGACGATATACTGTTGGCGTTTTCTAAACACGCCACAAGCAAAATAGAAAAAGACGAAGATCTTTTTGCTATTTCAACTCTAGGTTTTCGCGGAGAAGCACTTTCGAGCATAATTTCCATCTCAAAATTGACCTGCACCACTCGAACAAAAGATTTCGATTATGGGACAAAGGTTGAATGTGAAAACTCGCAGGTGAAAAAAGTGCAGACAGGATGTGCAATAGGTACGATTATGGACATCAGAAACCTTTTTTATAATCTTCCCGCCCGCCTAAAGTTTTTGAAAAACCCTAAAACAGAATTTTCTTATATCCAAGAATTAACACAATCTTTGGCTATCGTAAACCCTCACATCTCTTTTGAACTTAAAAATAACGGCAAAACGGTATTAAAAACAATCGGACTAAATGATTTAAAAACAACTCTTAAAGAAGTTTATTCTCAAGATGTTGTGGACAATTTAAAAGAAGTTTTAAAAACAGATAAAATTTCAGGATTTAAAATTTCCGGCTTGGTAAGTACCCCTGATTATACCCGTTCAAGTAAAAAAAGTTACCATATATATATTAATTCAAGAACGGTAAAATGCCCCGTTTTTCAAAAATCAATCGATACTGCGTATAAAAATTTAATCGGAAACGCTAAATATCCTTTTGTAGTGCTCAATTTAGAATTGCCACCGAGCGAAATTGATGTCAACGTCCATCCTACAAAAAAAGAGGTACGATACAAAAACACGAACCAGATATTTAATTTTATTTATTCTTCGGTTGATATGGCGCTTTCAAATATTTCTTTCGGACAAAAAAACGAGGTTTTTGCATCAATTTCAAGCAATGTTTTTTCAATGCCTAAGCCTCAAATAACAGAAGAAAATGACGATGTTTATGTGAAAGATGAGGATTTAATTCAACCCAGCCTGCTTGCAACACCCACAATCCAACCTTTAAACCCCTCAACTGTCCAACCCTTTAACCTTTCAACCAACGAAAATATTATTGGTCAGTACAAAAATACCTATATATTAATTGAAAAAGAAGACGGGCTTGAGATTGTGGATCAGCATATAGCTGAAGAACGCTTTATTTACGAAAAATTAAAATCACAAAAACAACCTGCCTCTCAACTCCTGTTTATTTCAGATGTTCTACAAGTATCAGCAACCGAAGCGGAGTTGATTAAGGAAAATAGGGAAAAATTTGAAAAATTCGGATATGGAATAGAATTTTTGAAAGACTTCGAACTGATTTTTAAAAAAGTGCCTCAAATGCTTTCAAAAGTCAGCCCGAGAGAACTTTTAGCGGATATTTTAGAAAACTTATCGGGTGATTTAGACGGACTTGAGGAAAAAATTCTCATAATGACCTCTTGTAAAGCGTCTGTAAAAGCCGGACAAAAACTTAATATCTGGCAAATGCAGGAAATCATAAAAAATTGGCGTACCTGCGAAAAACCCTACACATGTCCTCACGGAAGACCGATTGCCAAAACACTTTCGCATAAGCAAATCGCAGGGTTTTTTGAGCGCGCAGAATAAAAAGGGAGAGAACAACTCGCATGCTCTCTCCTAAATTTCAGGGTTTTATCTAGCTAAAATAGTTTTATAAAAACAGGTTCCGAAAAGACAATCACTATTATTCCATTTATTCATCTCGGAAGTAACCCTTATCGGTCTTAAATCTCTTTCACTTTTAGGTTTTGAATAAAGATTTTCTTTCATACTTCTACCTTTTTCAAGTTTATTTAATTCCGGCACCGAACAAGCCGCACCCGTTATATTTTCTGTCAATTTTATGGGACATGATGCGCAAACGGGCAGAAAGGCCATATAAAAAACAGCGGCAGAAACCGCCAATGTTTGAAAAATTTTTTTCATAACTTTCACACTTTCATTTTTACTTTTCGTATACTGAATCACATTCAACGCCTGACTTTGATTTGTAACGTAGGCTTGCCAATCCAACGACATGAAATCGATTATGCGTTGAATGTAATACTTAATTTCCAACACTTACCATCTATGATACATGTTTGGTGCAGTAAAATCATTGCATAAAAGTTTAATGTTTCTAAATAATTATCCGACTAAAGACCTAGCAAAATCTATGGATTGTTCGTTTATCTCTCCGCCTGCAAGTTCCGCCAACGCCTTAATCCTATTCTCGCCGACCAGAACGTATACTCCAATCCGTGTGGATGTCTCGTCTTGAGCTTTTGTAACATAAAAATGTTTATTCGCCTTGGATGCAATAATCGGTTGATGCGTAATTAAAATTATCTGGCGGAATTTTGACAGTTCGACTATTTCCTCCGCAACACTCTGGGAAGTCTTACCGGAAATGCCTGTGTCTATCTCATCGAAAATTACTGTGTCTATTTCATCATTTTGGGCAAAAATAGTCTTAATAGCAAGCATAATACGAGAAATTTCACCACCTGATGCTACTTTCGCAATCGGTTTTAAATCCTCTGAAACATTAGTCGAAATCAAAAATTCTACTCTATTTTTGCCGTCAAAATTTAGCTCACAAGGTGCAACTTCAATTTTAAATCTAACCCTCGGAAGCTCTAATTTTTCAAGCCTTTCCTCAATTAATGCGGATAACACCTGTGCAAAATTTTCACGGTATTGAGAAATATTTTCAGCTTTTGCTTGTAATTCTAATAAAATCGAGTGGATTTCCTGCTCCAATTTATCAATATGCTGTGTAGAAAACTCAATTTGCTCATATTCAGTTCTTAAATTCTCAAAAGTTTGCATCACTTCAGCCAAAGACCCGCCGTATTTACGCTTTAATTTATCCAAAAGGAAAATCCGCTCTTGAATAGAATTCATTTTTTGCGCGTCATTCTCCAAATTTTGAGAATAATCCCTCAGCGAAGCGGAGATTTCTTGTAAAATTTCAACCGAAGTTATTAAATTTTCCTCAATAGATATTAATTTTTCATCCATTTGAACAGCTTTAGCAATATTCATTTTCACTTGACCTATCGCTCCGATAATCGAACCGTCATCGCCGCTTAAGCCCCAATAAGAAGCCCCCGTAAGCTCTTTTAATTTCTCAACATTTTCTAAAACACTTAACTCAAGTTTTAAGTTTTCATACTCATTTTCATCGGTAATTTGAGTTTCGTCAATTTCGTTTATCTGAAACTTTAAAAATTCAATCTGACTTTCTGTTTTGCTAGCAAGCGATTGTGCGTTCTCAAGTTCAGCGCAAAGATTTTGGTAATGCGTAAAAAGTGATTTATACTCATTTAATGCCGCTCCATAAGCCTCTTTTGCGTAACTATCAAGCAAATTTATGTGAAATTTAGGCTGTAAAAATGAATACGATTGGTTTTGAGAATGAATATCCAAAAATTTATCTTTTAAGATTTTAACAAAATCCTGATTGACCAATGTGCCGTTAACTCTTGTTCTGACTGCGTTTTGTGAAACTTCTTTTGAAATAACAATTTCCTCGCCAAAATCCTCAATCCCGTTTTCTTCAATTAACTTTGTGACTTCGGGTTTATTATGTACTAAAACAAGCTCGATAGAAGCCTTTTCGCAATCTTTTTTGATAATCTCTTTGCTGACTCTCGGCGCAAAAACCAAGTCAATTGCGTTGATTATAATACTCTTTCCCGCGCCGGTTTCGCCGGTAATTACATTAAGTCCCCCGTCAAGTTTGACGAGTAATTCATCTATTAATATATAGTCTTTGATTAGTATCGTTTTTATCATTTTACACCTAATTGTTCTTATTTGGAGTTGAATAGTCGAATAGTTGAACAGTTTTGTGCTTACTTTTTATTTCTTCGGGCTTTTTGACGGTGCGGTTAAATTCGCACCCTCCCGTTCACCGTTTACCGTTTACTCGTTATCCATTTCACCCTTTCGGCGCCAAGCCCCAATGCAATTTATTCCTAAGTATCGAATAAAATTCATTTTCGTCCAAAAGTGCAAGTTTTGCGTTAAACTTCGAACGTTCTATTTCTATTTTTGTATTAACCGTATAAGACTCCTGTCCGTCCGCAATTACTACAAAACTTGTGCAACTGTCACAGGTGGAAATGGTAATTTTTTCAGTCGAAGGAATGACCAAAGGTCTTGCAGTCAGAGTATGTGGGCAAATCGGTACAATTACAATCGCATCCAAGCTGGGAGAAAGAACCGGCCCACCTGCGGAAAGCCCATAAGCGGTTGACCCTGTCGGGGTTGAAACAATTAACCCGTCAGCCAAGTAATCACAGACGAATTTCCCGTCAATACTCAAATAAAATCTCGAAGTTCTTGAAGCAGAAGCCCCTTTTATAATAAAGTCATTTAACGCCATAACTTTATCGTTAGAAATTAACATAAGCCTGTCTTCAATCTTGTATTTGGCATTTAATATTTTCTCGACTGCACTTGAAATTTCACTTTCTTTCGTTTGAGATAAAAACCCTAAGCGCCCAAGATTAATACCAAAAACAGGCGCGAATTCTTTGGAATAAAATCTCGCCGCTTTTAATAAAGTCCCATCGCCTCCGATTACAAAAACAAAATCAACCCCTTTTTGCATTGTATCTAAAGTATATTTTTCAAAATGTAAATTTCTTGCCTTAAGAGCATTTTCCAAAGACTGCAAAGCCTCGGATGAGTTTTTTATTATCGGATTATATACAATTCCAAGCTTTTTATCGGTAAAAAAATTATTCAAATCCTGTCCCCTTTTCCAACAATTATACTATATAGGCAGAGAAATTTCAAGAAAATTCCGATATTTTAATGCAAAATCAAAAATTCTTAAAACAAAGTATATACTATGTAATAAAAATATACCCCTTAAAACAGTGAGTTTCAGCCGCGCATGTAAAGACATGTAACAAATATAATATATCAATAGCTCAAAATAGCAATATATTTTATATATACTACTTTATATACTTAAGAGGCTAAGCATTAAGGAGAACATAAAAATGGCAATCGAAACTAACAACAATCTTTTAAAATTAAATCAAACATCAGGAACATCTTCAACAGGTTCAACTCAAACGACTCCGTACATGAGTGCTACAGATAAAGCATTAAACAGCGGAGCATCAGTTTTTGACATTGCTAAATCTCAAGCCTCAAGTGATTCAAATAATTCAGATAATAAAAAAGTTTCAGCCGAATCTACTAAATCACAAACAGCAAAAGCTGAGTCACAAACAACAGTTGCGGAAAACGCATCACAACAATTAAAAGAAAACAAAGCCGGCACTGAAGCCTTGGCAAGCAAAGTCAGTCAAGAGAGCAAATCTGCCGTGGCACAAATAAAATCCAATCAAGCAAAAAATAAGGAATTAACCGCACAACAAAGTACCACCGAAAATGAAATAAGCGCTTTACAAGCAGAAGTAGATTCATTAAGCGAAAATGGTAATTCAAATCCATTTGGCGGTAGTAGTGCTGACGCCCCTAAAAGCATATATTCGCTAAGTTTTGAAAGTAGCCAACCAAATCAACAAAGCGGAGGCTTGTTAAGCAGCCCGACTAAAACACAAGGAAAAAACGAAAGTGAAAATCCAAACCAAGCAAAAATAGCAGACCTCAATGGTAAAATAGATGCTAAAACAAATACTTCCGCAAAAATAGCTACTAATATTAACAAAACTGCCACAACAATAAAAACATTATTTAAGACTAATACTAATAGATTGCTTTTGGCAAATAATAAATTTATAAATAATCAAACAAAGGCTAAAGCGGCATCTAATCAAGCAGACGCACTAACGAAAAACGCTCAAATTACCCAAACAATAGGAGCAACGGCAACGGCAACAGGTACAATCATGGCAGCAATCCCACCTACAGCTGCAGCCGGACACGTTTTAATAAATGTAGGTACAGGCGCTACTGCCGCAGGTTCAGCACTAAGTGCCGTTTCATCGGCTGAAAAAGGTGATGCTCTTGGAGCATTAACTTCAGCAACTAGTTCAATGAATTCAATCACCACATTAAGTAAACAAAATAAGGAAACTCAAAACTCTAAAACTGCCTAATTATAAAACAATCTTTATTTTTGATAAGTAAATTGCAAGAAATTTCCCATTAAATTTTCGTTCCAGACCTGAATATTGTTTGGAACGAAAAGTACTGTCGGGGTAAAATTCCAAATATATTTAATATTTGACTTAACTAAAAAATCAGCAGTTATTTGAGCAAACTCCCTCGGGACAGTCATAATAGCTATTTCTACCGAAAGCTTTTCTGCCAAATCAGGTAATTTAGAAATATGAAAAACTTGTTTATCATTAATTTTCGTATCCACCTTTAAAGAACTGTTATCAAACAAAGCCAAGACATTAAGCCCATAATTTGCAAAGTTATCATATTTAGCAAGTGCAGAACCAAGATTCCCTGCTCCGATAATGAAAGCGTCTTTAGGTTTTTCAAACCCGAGAGTTTTTTCTATGTTCTCTTTCAAATCTCTCGCGATATATCCAACGCGGCATTTACCGACATTGTTGAGTAAACTTATATCCTTTCTCACTTGAGAGTCATCAATTTTAAGTAACGCCGCAATTTGAGGGCTTGATATAAATTCAATATTTCTCAACATATAATCTGTTAAAATACAGTGATATAATGTCAATCTATTAATAACTTTGTCTGAAAACTTTTTTTTATTTGGATTATTCATTCAAATTCTCAACCTTTTAAAACTTCAATTAATTGTGATATTTTTCCCTATTATACATAAAAATCTCAAAAAAATGAATAAAAGCTTGAAATTTTGCTTGGTAACGATTACACTGATATAGCAAATAGTTAAAGGAGATAAAATGACAGATTTAAGAAATTCGGCTGTAAACGCAGTCAAGGATATTAGCGCAAGAGCAGGCAAATCAGGTCAATTTTTGAATTGGATTGGGGTGTTACCTGAAAATCAGCTTAAAAATTTGGATGCGATATATATCTTAGCTGAGGAAGCTAAAAAAGGCGGGTTTACAGATCTTGCGGTTTTAGGTATTGGCGGTTCTCGTCATACGACAGAAGCAATGATGAAGATGTTGGGTAATGACTCTAATGTTCATTTTTATTCTGGAATAGACCCTGAAAGCTTTAAAAGATTTACAAAAAATCTCGATTTAAATAAAACTAAATTTCTTGTTGTATCCAAATCCGGCGGAACACTTGAAACAACAGTAGCGTACGAAAGTGCAAAGAAATTGTTGCAAAACAAACTGGGACAGGATAATGTTTCAGACAGATTTGTGGCTATGACGGACCAATCAAGCGAAAAAAGCAAACTTAGACAAGTTGTTGACAAGGGCGACATAAAATTATCAGGGCTTGTACATGATGATGTAGGCGGAAGGTTCTCTATTTTAGATGATGCAACTTTGTTTACTATGGCTTATGCCGAGGTAAGCAAGGAAGATACTAAAACATTATTGGAGGCTTCATTAGCTGCTCAAAAAGAGTTTTTGAATCCGAACATTAATGATAACGAAGCCTTAAAGCTGGCGATATTTAATGTTGAAGCTAAATTGAACGGTAAAAAAACACACTTTGTTGAATATTTCGGGGATGCTTTTTCAGGCGCAACCTTGTGGGAAAAACAGATGAAGAACGAATCTTTAAAATCTCAAATTTTAACGGATACCAACATTGGACCGGGATATTTACATTATAATGCCGAATCTGATTTGGACCCGAAAAACAATGACTCATTTTATACCTTTGTTTATGTTCAAACGGACGATAAAGCTACAAACGCACTTATGAACGGTGCAATGAGAGCCTACAAGGCTCAACATCCCGTATCAGAGATTGTTTTAAATGATTTGTCAGTCAAATCCATCGCAAGATTTATTGAGCTCAAGCACTTTGAAACCCTCTATACCGGAAACATATTAAGACAAAAGGCAGGATTAACAACTCCTTTGGACGAACCAATGCCTGAAGTTATACAACCGAACGTGGAAATTTACAAAAAAGAGGTTAAGAAAAACTTGGTTTAACTCCCAACTTTTTTATTTGTTTTCAACCAGCTCGACTTCATATCCGTCGGGGTCTTTGACAAACGCAATTGTGGAGCTTATACCTTGCAAATTATAAGGCTCGTAAAGATATTCATACCCCAAGTCATGCAATTTTTTTGTAAATTCTGCCATTGAAGTAACTTCAAATGCGAAATGCCCAAAACCTGTTCCGATTTCATAACCATTTTGTGGCGTTTCATCATTAAGGGTTAATTCTATTTGGGTATAGCCTTCTTCATCCGACAAAAAATACAAAGTGCAATCCGCTAAGCGTTTTTCTTTAGCCAATTTCAAATCAAACAACTTGGTGTAAAATTCTAAAGACTTTTTAATATCTTTGACCCTAATCATTGTGTGCAACAACTTCATCTTTTGTCCTTTCTTATTTGAGGATTTGAAAAATTCAAAAAATGACAATTTTTTGAATTTTTCAAATCCTCTTTATAAATTAAATCTTGAGTAAATATTTTCAATGTTTTCAAGATAACTTTCGGGATTAAAACAATTTTTTATTTCCTCCGTCGACAAATATTTTTTAATCTCCAAATCTTTTTCTAAATTCATCTTAAAATCGCCGTTATTTTCAAACGCCTCAAGTGCATTTTTCTGAACCAATTTGTAAGCATCTTCACGTGTTAAGCCTTTGTTTATAAGTTCCAACAAAACCTTTTGAGAATAAACAATTCCACCGAATAAATTGGCGTTTTTGAGCATATTTTTTTCATGCACGACCAAATTATCAACAACATTTTTAAATCTGTTCAACATGTAATCGACTAAAATCGTACTGTCAGGAAAAATTATCCGCTCTGCCGAGCTGTGAGAAATATCTCTCTCATGCCAGAGCGCAATATTTTCCATAGCTGCAAATGAATTAGCCCGTACAACTCTTGAAAGTCCACATAAATTTTCGCTGGAGATAGGATTTTTCTTATGAGGCATAGCCGAAGAACCCTTTTGACCTTTTTTAAACCCTTCTTCAACCTCTAACACCTCTGTTCGCTGTAAGTGTCTTATCTCGATTGAAAACTGTTCTATTATTGAGGCAATTATCGCAAGTGATTGCATAAAATAAGCATGCAAATCTCTTGCAATTATTTGAGTAGAAATTTTCGCAGGTCTCAGCCCCAGATTTTCACAAGTAATTCTCTCAACCTCAGGTGACACATTTGAATAAGTACCTACAGGTCCTGAGATTTGTCCGATTCTTATTTCATTCAGCGCATAGTTAAAATTCTTTTTTACTCTTTCAAACGCATCGAGCCAAGAGCAAATTTTGACCCCGAAAGTCATAATTTCCGCGTGAATTCCATGCGAGCGCCCAATACAAATCGTATTTTTATGTTTTTTGAGTAAATTTTTTAACGAGTTTATTACGTTTTGTAAGTCTTCATTAATTATTTTTCCAGCATCTTGTATTTGAAGCGCCAGTGCAGTATCTATAACATCAGAGCTTGTAAGCCCAACGTGAACATATTTTGCTAAATCTTCGCCCAAATTTTCGTTGACATTTGTTAAAAACGCGATTACGTCATGGTTGACCTCTTTTTCAATCTCATCAATTCTTTTCAGGTCGAATTTTGCAAGAGTTTTTATTTTCGTCAAATCTTCTTTTGTTATCTGTCCCAAGGAGCAATATGCCTCGCAAACCGCCAATTCGACTTTGAGGTAATAATCAAATTTTGACTGTAAGTCCCAAATTGTTTTCATTTTTTCTAAAGAATAACGTTCAATCATGTTTTTCGCCCCATTTTGATGGGCTAAAGCCCATCCTACTTCCGAATTTATTTTAACACGAAAAAGGCAATTTTTTTGCACAAAAATACTTTATATAAATATACGGGGAAATATTGGAGGATTTTTTATGGGAACAGGATTTCAAACGCCAAATGTTTTAACTCTATCAGAAACTCAGAAACGTGAGTTGGCTAATACACTTCATATAGATCCAAAAGGTTCGTCATATTTACTTACACAAAGAATTATGGAAACTCTAAATGGAACAGTGTGCGAAGCTAAAAAAAGACTTTCACAAAAACAAGAAGAATACCAAGTTGCAAAAAATCAATACAATAATATCAGTGAAGCTAAATACTATGCGGAAAAAAATTATAACTCCATGAAATATAATTGCGGTAATGGACAAGATCCAAAATTATTAGCGGCTAAAACAAAATTTGACATAACAAAAAGTAATTTCGCCGACATAAACATAACAACAAGTGTACTTCTTGACAGTGTTCAAAGTGCAAATCAATATGTCGGGAAAATAAGTTTTAGTTGTTTAATTTAACAAGTTTTAAGTGCTTGTAACATATATATTGATTTTTTTTCTTTATGTAATATCATTGTTGTACAAGATATAAGTAGCCAAAGGAAAAATAATGAGTATTAATTTAAAAAACAAAAAAGAAATCATCACAAAATACGGCGAAAATGACAAAGACACAGGTTCTACCTCTGTTCAAATCGCTATGATGAGCCAAAAAATCAACGAACTTACAGAACATTTAAAAATCAATAAAAAAGATTTCGCTACAAAACGCGGATTGTTAATGATGGTTGGTCGCAGAAAAAGACTTCTATCTTATTTGAAAGCTAACAGTGTTGCTGAATACAGAGATCTTATCAAAAAACTCGGTATCAGAGGTTAGATTTTTAAAGCTAATTTTGTAAATAGGTTGTCCAAAATAAATGGACAACCTATTTTTTGCCTTAAAATAGTTTTTATGAGAAGATTTAAGCAAATAGGATTTAATATGTTTGCAACAAATTTAAAAGAAAAGTATCCGTTTTTAACAGAGTATTTTGAGCAGGGGCTTAAAAATTCAGGCACATCTTCGCATGCGCTTGCGCATAGTATTTTATTTTATGGGCATGATATTTCTGCACAGTACGATTTGGCAACTGACATTGCAAGGCTTCTAAACTGTAAAGAATTTCAAAACGAAAGCTGTCGCTGTCTTAATTGTAATTGGGTTAGAGAAAAGCAGCACCCTGCAGTTTTGACTATTTCAAGAATAGATAACAAACCATCAGATGATGAATCCAAAACTGTAATTTCTGTTAAACAGTCGCAATTGGTCAAAAATTCTTTGTTGAACACTTCTGATTATCACCGTGTATTTATTTTTTGTGATGCTAAGGTTGAAAAAAACGGGGATGAAGAAACATGGGTTCCGTTGGGCTTGAATGAAACTAATTTTCATCAGGAAACTGCAAATTCTCTTTTGAAAATTATTGAAGAACCGCCTGAAAATACCACATTTTTCTTTTTGACCAGAGATAAAAACGATTTGATAGAAACCATAATTTCTCGCTCACAAAGTTTTTTTGTTCCGTCTTATAAATTTGAGGACCGTGATTATTCTTTAGTTGAAAGTATTTTTGCCGATTACCCACAGATTGAACGCAAAAACTCATTAGACTTAGCTCAAAATTTATTTTTACTTTCCAAAGAACATGGCAGTCAAAAAATTCTGGACGGACTTCAAAAATTTCTACTTGCGCTTTTAAAATCAAATTTAGAAAATAATTTAATCAAATCCAAAATTTTATCCGACTTAAAATCGATTGAGCTTGCCAAACAGCAGATAGATAATCATATTAATCCTCAGTTGGCATTTGAAAACCTGTGTTTAAATCTCACTAAATAGATTTACCGATACAGATGTATTCTATTTCTTTAAATTTTAAACGTTTTGGGTCGTATAAATTTCTGCCATCGATTATCACAGGCGTTTTTAACAGCGATTTAATTTTGTCAAAATCCGGACGTCTAAACTCGTTCCACTCCGTCAAAAGCAATAAACCATCAGCATTTTTTAACGCGTCATAAGCGTTTTTTGCGTAATGAATTTTGTTTGAGAAAATTTCTTTAGCCGTTTCCATCGCTTTAGGGTCAAATGCTACGATTTTTGCACCATGTGCAAGGAGTACTTCAATTATTGTAATCGCAGGAGATTCTCTCATATCATTAGTTTTAGGCTTAAATGACAGCCCCCAGATTGCAAAAGTTTTCCCTACTAAATTTTGTCCGAATTTATTAAAAATTTTTTCAATAAAAACTTTTCTTTGTTCTTTATTTGTATCTTCAATAGATGATAACATTTTATGTTCGCACCCAAAAATTTTAGCCGTTTTAATCATAGCTTTGACATCCTTTGGAAAACAGCTTCCGCCATAACCAAGCCCCGGAAATAAAAACCTTGAACCGATTCGACTATCAGAACAAATCCCAATTCGAACCATTTCGACGTCAGCACCGACTTTTTCACAAATATTGGCAATTTCATTTATATAAGATATTTTTGCGGCCAAAAAAGAATTCGCCGCATATTTAGTCATTTCTGCCGATTTAACATCCATTACAATAATCGGGTTTCCTGTTCTTAAAAACGGCGAATAAAGGTCCTGCATTATTTCAGAGGCTTTTTTGGAATTTGAACCGATTATAACCCTGTCAGGTTTTAGAAAATCTTCTACTGCAGCACCTTGTTTTAAAAACTCGGGGTTTGAAACAACATCAAACTCAAACTTTGTATTGTTTTTTATAATTTCGGCAACTTTTTGTGCAGTCCCGACAGGAACAGTAGATTTATCAACAATGACTTTATATTCATTCATTGATTTTGCAATACTTTCGGCGACTTGATAAACAGCAGATAAATCGGCTGAACCATCTTCCCCCTGTGGCGTTCCTACAGCGATAATGCAGATTAATGAACTTTTAACGGCTTTATCCAAGTCGTCAGAAAAAATCAAACGTCCCTCGGAAACATTAACCTTAATTAATTCTTCAAGCCCCGGCTCATAAATCGGAATTATGCCTTTTTTAAGGTTTGCCAACTTTTTTATATCTTTGTCAACACAAATAACCTCATTACCCATCTCAGCCAGACAAGTACCTGCGACTAATCCTACATAACCTGTTCCTATCATACATATACGCATTTTACACCATTAAACCTACTTGTATTATTAACTCCTTTACGAGTTCTTTCGACTTTCTACCATTTTTTCTTCAAAATATTTAATCGTTTTTTCTAACCCGACTTTTATATCCGTCGAGGGTTGCCAGTTTAATTCACGTTTCGCAAGTACTAAATCGGGTTGCCTTTGCATCGGATCATCACTGGGCAAGTTTTTGTAAATTATTTTTGATTTTGAATTAGTCATTTCAATAATAACTTTGGCGAAATCCAAAATGGTTCTTTCACTCGAATTACCTAAGTTTACGGGGCCGATAAATCCTTGTGGATTATTCATCATCTTTATCATTGCGTCAATTAAATCGTCAACGTAGCAAAAAGAACGCGTTTGAAGCCCGTCGCCATAAACTGTAATATCTTCGTCATTTAAAGCCTGAAGTATAAAATTAGAAACCACTCGTCCATCATTCATATCCATATTCGGTCCATATGTATTAAAAATTCTTACAATTCTTATATCAACATTATTTTGACGATAATAATCCATCATCAAAGTTTCGGCACAACGTTTTCCCTCGTCATAACAGCTTCTAACTCCTATCGGATTTACGTTACCCCAATAATCTTCCGTCTGAGGATGAATTTTGGGATCTCCATATACTTCACTGGTGGAGGCTTGTAAAACAGTGGCTTTACAGCGTTTGGCAAGTCCAAGCATATTAATTACGCCCAATACAGATGTTTTTATGGTTTTGATGGGATTATATTGGTAATGGGGAGGACTTGCAGGACATGCCAAATTATAAATTTGGTCAACTTCGGCAAAATATTCTTTTGTAATATCATGACGAACAAGCTCAAAATGAGAATTTCCAATCAAGTGTCTAATGTTATCCTTAGAACCCGTAAAAAAATTATCCAGACAAATTATGTCATTGCCTTCATTCAGCAATCTTTCGCAAAGGTGACTCCCGATAAATCCTGCACCGCCTGTGATTAAAATTCTCTTCATAAACGCCCTTTGTCTTTATATTACAAATCAAGTTTAACATAAAAAATCTTTTGTTTAAGATTCTTTTACTTTATCGCTCTATCCAATCTCTTAACCTTAGAAAGGTTTTCCATCTTATTTTTTGCGGTAGTAATCAGACCTAAGAACAATGGATGTGGTGCTTCCGGTCTTGATTTGAATTCAGGATGGAATTGTGATGCGACAAACCAATCGAGTTCAGGCAGTTCAACAATTTCAGCTAACATCCCATCAGGCGAAAGCCCTGAGAATACAAGCCCCGCTTTTTTAAATTGCTCCATATATTCATTGTTAACTTCATATCTATGTCTGTGGCGCTCAAATATCTTTGTTGAGCCATAGGCAACATTAGCTTTAGAGCCTTTTTTAATATGACATTCGTATTTACCCAAACGCATTGTCCCGCCATAACCTTGGACATTTTTTTGTTCAAGCATCAAATCAATAACCGGATAAGGAGTATTTTCGTCAAATTCAACTGAATTTGCATCCTTTAAGCCAACAACATTCCTTGCATATTCAATAACCGCGCACTGCATGCCTAAGCATAAACCCAAGAACGGCAAATTATTCTCTCGTGCAAAACGAATAACATTCAATTTACCCTCGATTCCTCTTATACCGAATCCGCCGGGAACAACCACCGCTTGAATATCTTTTAACAATTCTCCTGCTTTGTTGTAATCAATACAATCCTCAGAATTAATCCATTTTATATCAATTTGAGCATCATTTGCATATCCGGCATGTTTCAATGATTCTACAACAGAAATATAAGCATCCGAAAGCTTGGTATATTTGCCGGCAATCGCAACTTTGATTGTTGTTTTCGGATTTTTAATTTTTTCAACAAGTCTCGTCCAAGAAACCAAATCAGGTTTCTTATCCTCTAAATTTAGTCTTTGAAGCACAACCGAAGCCATATTTTGTTCTTCAAGCGCAAGCGGAACTTCATAAATACTTTTCATGTCCTTACATTCAATAACTGCTTCTTTAGGCACAGAACAGAAAAGCGCCAATTTTTCTTTTTCTGTTTTTGGAATTGAACGTGTGGTTCTACAAACCAAAATTTCAGGTTGAAGCCCATAACTTCTTAAAACGGTTACGCTATGTTGTGAAGGTTTTGTTTTCAATTCTCCCGAAGTAGGCAAATAAGGCAATAATGTACAATGTATCGAAATTGCATTTCCGTAGCCGATTTCAGTTTTGAACTGTCTGATTGCTTCAATAAACGGCAAACTTTCAATATCACCAATTGTCCCGCCGATTTCAATAATCAAAAAATTTGGTTTAAACTGGTTTTTAGCCTTGAGAATTCTTGATTTAATTTCGTTTGTAATATGCGGAATAGTTTGAACAGTACCGCCCAAATAATCCCCTTTACGCTCCTTGTTTATAACCGTTTGATAAACGCTTCCTGAGGTTACATTGTTAATCTGGCTCAACGCCGTATTAGTAAATCTTTCATAATGTCCTAAATCCAAATCGGTTTCTGCACCATCATCGGTTACAAAAACTTCTCCGTGTTGAAACGGGCTCATTGTACCGGGATCTACATTTATATAAGGGTCAAACTTTTGAATAATAACCGAATAGCCTCTTGCTGTAAGCAGTCTTCCTAAAGATGCAGCTATAATACCTTTTCCTAAGGAACTTACGACGCCGCCCGTTACAAATATGTACTTTGTATTCATAATATTATCCCCTTATCTTATATTTTAGTAAAAAGCAAAAAATATTTCATCAACTTTTCATTTTTAGCCTATCTTTGGTACTCTGAAAAATCCGTTTTCTTCTTCAGGAGCATTTACCATCAATTCTTCTTTCGTCTGTTCATAAACGACTTCATCTTCACGCATCACATTGACAACGTCAAAAGCATGCGCCATCGGCTTAACCCCTGTTGTATCGACTTCATCCATCTGTTCAACGTATTTTAATATATCACCCAACTGTTTTGTAAATTTCTGTTTTTCTTCTTCTGAAAGCTCTAATCTTGCAAGTTTTGCGACATGTTCAACATCTTTTACAGTAATCATTTTTCAAACCTTTTTCAAACTACTCAACTTCATAATATCATAAATAATAAATTCTAATTACGGTTTTGACTATTTTAATTAATTTTTCTTTATAATCTTTTTACTTGCCTGTAAATCTTGTTGTGTCATAATGTAATCACAAAAGATTTAAAGCAATTTTTACTTTTTTATAAAGAGAATGGGCGAAATAAATGGCAGACGAAGACAATTTAGTCTATTTACTGGATAATAAAATTTATATCAATTTAACAAACCAATGTACAAATAAATGTACTTTTTGTATTCGTACATTAAAAGACGATGTTTGTGGTGCTAATTTATGGCTGAAAAATGAAAATATCTCCGCACAGGATGTTATTAATAAATTAAAAAAGCTAAAAAAAGACGAAAATGAAATTATTTTTTGCGGTTATGGTGAGCCGACTTTAAAATTAGAAATTTTAAAAGAAGTCGCAAAATTTATAAAAACGCATTATCAAGGTGTGAAAATTAGGCTAAACACTAATGGGCATGCTAATTTTATATATAATAGAAATATAATTCCCGAATTGGTCGGACTTATTGACGAAATTTCTGTAAGCTTAAACGCTCCAACTGAAGAATTATACAAAGAGCTTGCTCAGCCGACTTTTGTCTGCGATAATGTCTTAGAACAGGTCAAAGATTTTCTCAAAAAAAGTGTTGAAGCCAACATCCCCACGGTTGCAAGTGTGGTCAGCGGCTACAAGGATTACGACATAGATTTGAAAGCATGTGAAAAAATCGCGCAGGATTTAGGTGCGACATTTAAAGTCAGAGAATGGCTCAACAACGGATATTGACGAGGTAAACGGTAAACGGTAGGGTGCAGATTTAACCGCACCGACAAAAACTATTCAACTGTTCGACTATTCAACCAAAACAAAAGTCCCCAAGCAAAGGAGATGCGAGCGGGCAAACCTTACTTAAAATGAGGGCTGGGGTAAAAAAACAGCGAGTGCAATAAGGCGAGTAAGCCGATAAAATGAAAAAGTTAATATAAATTCGAAAAAATTAGTAAAGGCACCAGCAAAATAAGCAGGTGTAATGATATAAATAAAGAAAGGAACAACCAATGTTAAAAGAACAATTAGACAAAATTATGAGACCGAAATCGATAGCGGTTATCGGCGCTTCAACGAAAGCAAAGACAATAGGTTCTGAAATGATGCAAAGGTTAAGAGATTATAAATTCCAAGGTGAAATTTATCCTATTAATCCTAAAGCGGAGGAAATTGAGGGCTTCAAAGCTTATCCAAGCGTTTTAGATGTCTCAGGGAATATCGATTTTGCTGTATTAATTATTCCTAAACAATTCGTGCTTGAAACACTTGCACAATGTCATGAAAAAGGAATCAAGGGAATTTGTATAATTTCCGCCGGATTCAAAGAAACCGGAGCGTCAGGTGTTGAGCTTGAGCTTGAATTGGCTGCAACATTGAAAAAATACGGAATGAGATGTGTCGGACCAAACTGTCTTGGATTGATAAACACAAGTGATGATATTAGATTAGATGCAACTTTCGCAGAAGAATTGCCTGTTAAAGGTGATATCGCGTTTGTTTCGCAATCGGGTGCACTTGGTGGCGGAATTTTGAATATTTTAAGAGATTTAAACGTTGGTTTTGCTCAGTTTGTTTCTGTGGGAAACCAAGCGGATATCAATGGTGAAACAATGATGGAATATTGGGAAAATGATGATGACGTAAAACAAATTTTGCTTTACATGGAATCAATTGCAAATCCTAATAATTTCAGAAAACTTGCAACTCGCATAACAAAGAAAAAACCGATTATCGCTTTGAAAGCAGGTCGTTCAGCAGCCGGCGCTTCCGCTGCATCTTCTCATACAGGGTCTTTGGCGGGTGCTGATAAAGCGGCTGATGCTTTACTTAAGCAATCAGGTGTTATAAGAGAATTTGGCTTAAAAGGTCTTTTTGATACTGCGAAAGTATTTTCAAACTGCCCAATTCCAAAAGGGAACAGAGTTGCGATTATCACAAACTCAGGCGGTCCGGGGATTATGGCAACAGATGCAATTTGTGAATATGGCCTAGAAATGGCTCAAATTTCGGATAAAACAAGAGAAACTTTGTTAAGCTTTTTGCCGGCAGCAGCCAGTGTTAAAAACCCTATTGATATGATAGCATCAGCGGGGATTGACCACTATTCAAGAACTCTTGAGACAGTTATAGCCGATGAAAATGTTGATATGATTATGTTAATTTATTTACCGTTTATGGGGTTAAAGGATATTGACGTTGCAAAAGCGGTTATGGAAATCAAAAAAGCGCACCCTGCAAAACCTGTTTTGGGCGTGTTTATGACTAAAAGCGAATTCTTCACAACGATATCTGATATGGATGTTAATATGCCATTCTTTATGTACGCGGAAGAAGCGGCTGACGGGCTTTTGAGACTTGACCAACAAAGACAATGGATGCAAAGAGAAACAGGCAAAATCCCTTGTTTTGATGTTGATAAAAGAAAAGCCGAAAAAATTATTCAACAGTCAATCAAAGAAGGCAGAGAACAGTTGACGACATTGGAAAGTATCGACGTGCTTGAGGCTTACGGTATTAGAGCTTGCAAGTACGGGCTTGCTACAGATAAAGAACAAGCAGTCAGCGTTGCCAATTCAATCGGATATCCTATTGTAATGAAAATTACTTCAAAAACGACTTCTCACAAAACGGATGTCGGTGGAGTTGTTGTCGGAATTCAATCGGAAGAAAATTTGAAAAATGAATACGATGCTTTGATGGTTCGTCTTGAAAAAGCCGGCATTATGGAAGGTCTTGAGGGTGTTATCATCCAAGAGATGGTCAAAGGTTCAAGAGAAATGGTCTGCGGTATCGCTACGGATCCTCAATATGGTCCTATGATGATGTTCGGGCTTGGCGGTGTCTTTATTGAAGTCTTGAAAGACGTAATTTTCAGAATGGCTCCTTTGACAGATATTGATGCAAGCGAAATGATTAAATCGGTTAAATCATACAAACTTCTTGAGGGTGCAAGAGGCACAAAACCTGCTCAAATGGAGCAAATTCAAGAAACTTTGTTGAGATTATCCCAACTTGTAAGTGATTTTAAATTCATCGATGAACTTGATATCAATCCGTTGTTAATTTCGGAAAAAACAGGTGAAGGAATTGCGGTTGACGGCAGAATCAAGGTAAGAATGGCTGAGGCTAAAGAAGCTTTGGGATGTTCTTGCGGTTGCGGATGCGGTTGTTGCGAATAAAACCATAAAACACAAATAATAAAAAGGCTGGGCGAAAATATTTTCGCCACGCCTTTTTTATATACTGAATTACATTATTACAAATCATCCCATCTATTTGTATAATTAATATTATGTTGCATAAATTTTTCATCATCAAGAGCAGGGTCAAAATACATAAAAACTTTACGTACAAAGCTTACTTTTTTCTCAGCGTACCAAGCAGGATTTTTACTTTTGTAATCAGATTGAATTCCATTGACTTGAGAATCTTGCAAATCGATCAAACGAGCCATCTCGTTTGAATGTCCATGGTTTATAATATAGTCTTCGGATTTAACTTCATCAGGTGTTACCACCGCGAAAGAGGGCAATGTAAATGCCATATAAACAAAAACTGCTAATAAAATTTTCTTCATGCTCACCTCAAATACAATGATACTTTATTTTATACTACTGTTCAATTATATTATATATTCTTAATAA
>CAIPUE010000047.1 GCA_903868125.1 uncultured bacterium
ATCCAATCAAAGGATAAGAGATTTGATATGGAGTTACAAACTATCAATACAGAACATTCAGCGATACAAACTGAAATAGATTCTGTTAAGAAAGTTATCGACAAAAACATCCAAAGATCATTCAAATCATTCGATGCATAATAATCAATTTGCTTTTAATATTTTGTCCAAATATTTTTTTATAAAGAAAAAGGGATTTAACAAACAGGTTTTAATTATTCCCATAATTTCGTAATGTTGAATACGCCGATCTGACAGTCGGCGTTTTTTATTGCTGAAAATTCAGAATTAGTTTTGTAATTTAAGACCCCTGCGCAAGTATAGAAAATTTGTTTTGACTGCTTTCTCCGAAATCTTTGATTTCGAGAGAAATGTCCCTATGCGGGTTCTTGATTGTGCATTAGTCTCAATTTTTGTAACGATTGTTCTCATTTTAGAAATAAAAATAATTTTCATGTTTTTATATAAATATAGGTAAAAAATTAAGGTATTATTATGGCAATTAATCCTACAAGCTTCTTATTTTCTCAACAACCTCCTCCAATACAAGGGGTAGCACCTTCTCAAGTGGTCAATAAAGGTGCTCAATCTTTTGTCGGGAACGAGAATCCACAATCAAACAATCCGTTTGGCACTAAAAATGATTATGGCATTGGGCTGGTTAATTCAAATTTGGCAAACATGAGTTATAAGTTACCAAATGGTCAAACTAGTACATGTAATCCTATTTGCATTGCCTAAAGATATTTTACCTAACCCCCAAAAACTTGTGTACTTGGGGAATTACTCTTGTGTCGGGATGGTTTATTAAAAATTTGTTGAACACTTCAAGGATTTTTTCTTTATCCGGAGAAATATTACCTTCAATCGTTTTAGGTTGCAAAATTAATGCTAAATTGTATTTTGTCGCCAACTTTAAGCAATGAGAAATTTCAATATCTAAAATATTTTCATCAAAAACAATTTTGGCAAAAATTTCTTTGTCATATTTTCTAGCTACCTTGAAAAATTCATCATGTTCTGCAAAAGAATTTTCAATGCCTGAGGCACTTGGAAGTTTAATGTCAGCAGAAATTATGTTTACATAATCAATAATTTTTTCTAAATTATTTTTCAAGGTCGAATTTGTTTCAAGATAAATTTTACCCTTAAAACTATCTTTCAAAAGCGGTAAAAACTCAAACAAAAAATCACTCCAAAGCAACGGTTCGCCACCTGTGAGCGAAATTGAATGTAAAGATGTTAAGTTAAATTCTTCTATATGTTTTTTTAATTCTTCTGGTGTAAATTCCAGATAAAATTCATTGGAAATATTTTGAGTATCGCAGTAATCACATTTTAAATTACAGCCGCAAAATCTTATAAACAGTTGTTTTACCCCTATGTATGGTCCTTCTCCCTGAATTGATGTGAAAATTTCTATAATTCTTGATTTTTCTGTCATTTATTTTCTCTTATATCATTTTGGGTAATATCTTTCAATTTTTTGTATAATTCAATTTCTTTTTCTGATGGATTTTTAGGGGTTTCAATATTCACTGTAACAATCATATCCCCCCTTTTCCCGTCTTGTTGAAGTCCTTGTCCTGAAAGTCTGAATTTTTGTCCGCAATGTGTATTTGGAGAAACTTTCATCATAACTCTACCTGTTGGAGTTGAAACTTCTATTGAAGCACCTAAAACAGCTTCAAATGGAGTAATTAGAACCGTACAAAGTGCGTTAAGTCCATCATATTTGAAAATTGAATTATTTTCAACCTTGATATTCAAATATAAATCCCCATTTCTGCCGCCGTTATAACCTGTATTGCCTTCATTTGCAATTCGTATTTTTGAACCGTGTTTAATATTGGCGGGGATTTTTACCGTCAATTTTTTATGAATTGATTGTTCACCTAATCCTTTACAAATAGGGCACTTAGTACCATTTAAAAATATTTTACCCTCGCAATTCGGACACACTTCTGTATGTAATATATTAATTGTTCTTGTTGTTCCCTCAATCGCTTCAATCATTGTAATTATAATATCCGTATTAACATCACTACCACGTTCGGGACGGTTTTGTTTAGTTTTAAAATTTTGCCCTTTAGACGATGAAGTAGTATTTTTAAACCCCTCCAAAATATCACTGAAAACATCAGAAAAACTGTCTGATTTGTATTTTTCTTCTTTTAGAGTTTCTTTGTATGCTTTTTCTGCTTCATTACGTTTTGCTTGGGAATTTTCTGTATAAAACCCTCTTAAAAGGTCATAATTTTTCTTTTTTTCTTCATTAGATAAAACCTCATAGGCTTCTGTAATTTCTTTGAATTTTCTTATGCAGGAAACATCCCCTGCATTGAGGTCAGGATGGTATTTTCGGGCAAGCTTTCTATACGCCGATTTTATAACAGACGTAGTTGATGTTGAAGAAATTTCAAGGATTTCGTATAGATTTTTTTCAGAAGACAAGACCAATTTCACCTCAATAATTTTTAACTTGGTGCCTATGAAACAAACACACATATATATTTATATTAATGAAAATTTCAAAAATATCAATAGTCCGAAAAGGTTATAAGGGGAGAAGGGAGAAGTTAAAGGTGAGAGTTGAAGAAGTTTAGAAATCAGTAAGACGGGCTTCAGCCCGTCGCAAGGGCTTACGACCTTATATCAATAATGAGCAAATGCGTACGAAATTGTTCAAATTAGCCATTAAATTACATGCCCATCCTACAAGTTACTGTCCGACAAAATAAGATTAATTAATTTGTCCTTTTTTCCGTTTTGAAAGAGCTACAAAAAAATATTCGAAGCATTAAAAATAACAAAAAAAAGCTTTCGACAATAAACAATATAATTAAAGAACTTTTATAAAATATTTTTTAATTTCTTCAACAAAAAAAGCGGCTTCCTCAATTGATTTTACCATATCCTCTTTATTAGTTAAGAATAAAATTTCATAGTCACCTTTTAGTCTGTTTGAAAATGAATTTTTATAAATATCGAACATATTTTCACCAAAGATTTTGTTTTCATGAATAAATTTTTTATTAAACCAACCCATAAGTTGTTTATGCTTAGATGTTATAAAATCATTTTCATAAGCTAAAGCACTCACAGCATAAAAAATTGCATAATAAATTCTGTTTTGTGCCGTTTCTAAATTATCCAGATTAATATTATCTTTCGCAGCTTTAATTGCTAAATCAGATTTTTCCAAAGTTAATTTTATAAGTTCTTCTTTATGCAGCATCGTAGAAAATTCCTTTATTCACCACTTCGTTATAATAAATAGGGTTTCTGCTCAATTCTGCTTTCGTCATTGGATGTAAATCTAAAAAAACATCATATTGAGCTTCAATTGGTCCGACAATTCCCCAAATGATACTCATTTTTTCTCTATTAGGCTCACTGCCAAACAAAGCGACAATATCAATATCACTCTCGGGATGACTAGTATTTTTAGCAAATGACCCATACAAATAAGCACCTTTGAAATCGGCAAAATTTTCCTTCAAAGCTTTATTTAAAATATTGATAATATTTTTTATCTTTGTTTTCATAGAGTTATTATACATTATTTTTAATAAAAAATCTACTATTGCCGTGCTTTATATTTTCCTTGCACCACTTTACATCCCTCGTCCGCTTTGTCGATTTTCCCATCAAAGTCGTTGTCCACGCCGTCAGAACATGAGCCGATTGAATCTAATGATTCCGAACGCGCGTTGTATTTTAGCCATTTGTCAGGAATTTTTGTCCATAAATACTGAAAAAATGTTTTATAAAATATTGCAATGTTATGATTTTTTATGATAATTAAATTTTCGTCATTCGCTCCTTCACCGCTTTTAGAAAAATTCATTGAACCTATTACGGTGTACAAATCGTCGATTATTATCGATTTTGAGTGTAATTTCCCTGCAAAATTCTCTGTTTTAACCTGAATTCCGTTTTGTCTCAATAAATTAAGCTTAGAATGGCTTCCGTGTGTGTTTGTGGCATCAAGGATTAATCTCACCGAAACCCCTCGTCTTGAGGCGTTAATAAGACTTTGCGTCAATTCTTTGTGAGTTATTAAAAATGTCGGCATATAAATATATTTTTGAGCGCCATCAATTAGTGGAATTATTTGTGTTGTTATAGCTTTATCCTGCGGTGAAAAATAGACTTGAAAATTTTTATCCACAAAATCGTGGTGGATTTTTGATTTCTGCTTATGAAATTTATCGTTGAACATTTGTTCAAATTCTTGAGAGTAAATATTCGCAATATTTTTGGATTTAATCAAAACCACAGCGTTGGAATTGAACCCCGACATATCCGTATTACTGATATTGGCGGAACCTGTCAGGACGGTTTGATTGTCAAATATAAAAAATTTGTTATGCATAAGCGTTTGCTCGTTATCGTGTCGATTGTCCGTAAAAATTTTTGACAGATACAAAGTGTCAGGATAAATATTCGTATTGTTTTTATCCAAATCATAAATCCATCGAATTTTGACCCCTCTTTGTTGGGCGTTTTTGAGTGCTTTTTGGATTGCAGGAACTTTTGTGTAACCGTAAATTGCAAAATCAATTGAGTTTTGAGCCTCGTTAATTTCTTGAACCAAAACTTTACAAATCGTTGTTTCACAAACATTTGACGGTTTTAGAATTTTGGTAAAATCAGTCAAAAATATTTTTATTGAATTTGTTTGATATGTCAAGGCTGGGCTTTTGATATTGGGAATGTTGTCTTGGTTATAATTAAATTTTTGATTGTGTTTTTTGAATTTTTTATATTTTTCGTGCTTTAAGAGACAAAATCTACAAGGTTTCGCATCTTTTGGAAGTTGCGATGAGGGCAAGATTTGAGCATTATGAGCAATAAGCCCATATTTACAGTTCAATTTATGATACTTATGGCTTTTATTGTTAAAAATCTTCAATTTAAGCTTTTGAATTTTTTTAATATTCGTTTGGATTTGAGGTGTAATATTTCCGTTTTTTTCAACTGCAAATCCTGAGATTAACAATAAGGTTTCATAATTTTTATTGTCGATAATTATTTGTGACTTTTTGTTTTCTAATTTAATCTTCTTCTCCACCAAAGTTTCCCTTGCGAAATTTTCTGCCAAAAACCCCAGTCCAAGTAAGTTTTCTTCTGATATTTTCAATCTTTTTGAAATATTTGCTTGAGCTTCGTTTGGTTTTGTCGAAAAACTTTGGATACTTGAAAGGGTAATTGTTTCATTATCATCTTTGAGCCCATTTTTATTCAAATCAACGACGATTTGAGTAGGGGAATTAACCTCAAGCACTTCAAATTCAGTGCTTTTCTGCATTTCATAAAACAAAAACAAGAGGAATCCTGAAATCAAAACAACAATAGAAAAATTTTTCAATATTTAAATTCCTTAATTTTTGTTGAGGATGTGGAAAAATTACAAAAAATTGTCATTTTTTGAATTTTTCCACATCCTCGTTGGTATAATTAACGATTTCAAATCCCAATCTTTGAATTTTATCCTTTAAATCCATGTTTTGTGTAATCATAAATTCTATTTGATTTTGACTTTTAAGTTTTTTCTTCGGAAAACTGCAAGGATGAATAATCGCCTCAACAACGGCATCTTCTTTTATGACCGAAAGCCCCTGTAAAACTGTTTTTTCATCCATCATCCCCGTATATCCGACGCCAATTATGTAATCGTTAGTTTGAAGTTCGTATCGTTTAATTATTTCAATATTTTTTTTGGTGAAAAAGTTCAAAAGTATTATTTTAAGAAGATTCGGAGGATACTTTATATCTAAATGTTTTTTTATATCAGGAATAAGATAAAACTTTTCAAATTGGGTTCTGACTTGTTTTATACCGTACTCTTTTGCCAATTTACAAGTGAGTTCAAAAACTTTTGGAATAGCATGCACATGCACATGAGAATCTAAATGATCCGGTTTCGTATAGGTTAAAACCCTTTCAATCTGTGCTCTAAACTCTCTTTCTACTTCTTCCAGAAACCAAGAATTGTTAGCTAAATACATTAATTTTAAATAACCGTTATTAAAATTTCCGTCCAAATCAGTAAGCGAGACTGAATTGGTAAAATCTTGCAAAGATTTGGCTTCAATAATATTAAGATGAACTCCGACGCCAAGATTCGGACATTCCGGAATAATCTCGTTCACAGCCGCATCAAATGCTTTGCCGTTGGCACAAATGCTTGCACTCGTTAAAAACCCACTGTTATATCCCTCTAAAACCGCTTTATTAAAAGCTTTAGACATCCCAAAATCATCCGCATTAAGTATGAATTTTTTGTTACTCAAAAGAATTTCCTCTTGCCCTTACGACATAAGTATTATAATATAAATAATAAGAATAATACAATTTTAGGAATTATTTTAAACATGAGAAAACCAACTTTAGCTGTAATCATACCTTGTTTTAACGAGGAATTACTTATTGAAAGCACTGTTAATAGCCTTTTTGAGGTAATTAATACCCTAATCGAAAAAGGTAAAATTTTATCAGACAGTTACATTTATCTTGTAGATGACGGCTCAAAAGACAAAACATGGTCGATTATAGAAGTTTTGTACAAGAAAAATCCGCTTGTAAAAGGGGTTAGGTTTGTTAAAAACTACGGAAACCAAAAAGCACTTATGGCTGGGCTTTTGGGCGCGAGAGAAATCGGTTGTGATTGTGTTGTTTCAATTGATGCTGATTTACAGCAAGACCAGTGGGCAATAGAAGCATTTGTCGATAAGTATTCCGATGGTTATGATATAGTTTCGGGAATTAGAAACGGCAGGGACACAGATTCAATTTTTAAAAAATATACGGCTTTGTTCTTCTACCATTTAATGAACTTATTGGGCGCGAAAATACCCGTAAACCATTCAGATTACAGGCTTGTAAGCAAGCGTGCGCTTGATATTTTGGCACAATATCCTGAAAAACAAATGTTTTTAAGAGGATTTTTTCACGAAATCGGACTAAAAACTGCTTATGTGAAATTTGATGTAAAACCGAGAGTGTTGGGAAAATCAAAATTCAACTTCATAAGTCTCTTGGGACTTGCTCTAAACGGAATTACCTCATTCAGCATAGTTCCTTTGAGAATTATTGCTGTTTTAGGGTTTTTTATGGCATTGTTCAGTTTTGGGCTAGGCATTGAAGTTTTGTACGAAAAAATATTTTTAAACTCCACTCCAAAGGGCTGGGCAACACAAGTGGCAATGTCGGCGTTTTTTGGGGGCTTACAAATATTTTGTCTTGGCATAATCGGCGAATACGTGGGACAGGTTTACAGAGAGGTCAAGGAACGACCTAGGTATATTAAGGATGTTGAACTGTATTAAATGGTGAGAGGTGAGCAGTTTTGCAGTTCTCGCATGCTTTTTTCTTTTTGCTAAATCATCCCCTCCTTATTAAAAATTGTAACGAGTTTCTTTTTAAAATCCTAAAACTAGCAAATTGTTTTTATTACAAGTTTTCAAGCAACTGTAAAACTATAATTAATTAAAAAAGGAGAAACCCAAAATGAGAATTCAATCAATCGATAACCGAAAACAACCAAATTTTAAAATGAGATGGTCAACAGTTGCTGAAGATAAGACTCAATTACTTCAATTGGCAAACATGTGCACACCCCCCCCCACAACTTTTAAATAGTCTAAAAATGCAAAAGGCGTTATTTGCTAGAAGAATCAATGCTGAGCATCCGATTTTAAAAGTTACAAAATTGCATAATATTCAAGAACCAGCTATAGTTATTTCTGTAGGTTCACATTATAGACCTTGGGCAAAACCAATTGATGGTTGGTATGATAATATTACACCTACGAAAGCTCTCAGGCTCTTAAAAAGAATCATTTTAGATGTATTTGAAGAATTGCAAGCTGATAGTCCAGATAAAGTTCTTGCAACAAAGAACGATATTATACAATTTATATCAAAAACAAATAATTCATAAAAAAAATAACCGATAAGCTTAATAAGGCAAATTAATTATGACTGCGGGATAGCAATCCCGCCCTACCTTTTACACCGACCTTTGGGTTTTTGGGCGGTGCGGTTAAATCCGCACCCTACGATTGACCGTTTACCGTTTACCGTTCGCCATTCACTTCCCGTCTTCTTCGTCATAGTGGGTAAACTCCAAATGTTCAACAACCACCGTGTCGCCGGTTTTTATCCCATATTTTTTCAGCGTTTTAAACACGCCCATATTGGTCAAAATATTCTGTAACCTCAAAACCTGCTCGAGATTTCTTGAATCAGTAACATTCGCCAGTCTTTTGATTTTTCCGCCGAAAACGGCAAAAGTGTTTTTCTCCGTTTTAACAATTTCAAACTCACTGTCATCATTATTGTAAGCATCCAAATCCTCTTTGATATCAAAATCAAAAGTCGGTTTTGGAATTTCGTCAACTTTTTGTGCCATAAAATTCTTTAATATTTCGACATTTTCACCCGTTGCCGCAGAAATGACAAAAACATCTTTAGCCACCGCCCTAAACTGCTCAAAATACTCCTCGATAGTTTCCTTTTCAATCGCGTCAATTTTATTCAGTGCGACAATTTGGTACAAATCAGCCAAACGTTCGGAGTGCTTTTTCAATTCATTATTAATTTTATTGTAATTTTCCATAGGATTATCTTGGGTTAAATCCACGATATGCACCAAGAAACGACATCTTTCAACGTGTCTTAAAAATTCATGCCCCAATCCAACGCCCTCACTTGCACCCTCAATAAGTCCCGGAATATCAGCTACAACAAACCCGTCTCCTGTCGGTTTTGTAACAACCCCAAGGTTAGGGATAAGTGTTGTAAAAGGATAATCAGCAATTTTCGGTTTCGCAGAACTTATTACACTTATAAATGTTGATTTTCCTGCGTTCGGCATACCCAAAAGCCCAACATCAGCGATTAATTTCAGTTCCAATTCCAAATCTCTTTCAATTGCGGGTTCCCCGGGTTCACAAAATTGCGGCGCACGCTTTTGAGAAGTCGCAAATCTTGCGTTGCCTCGACCGCCCCTGCCGCCCTTTGCTACAAGTACCGTATCAGCAGTGTTGGCTAAATCGGCGATGAGCTTCCCGGTTTTTAAATCCCTTATCATAGTTCCCACAGGAACTTTTACATATAAATCTTTACCGCAACGCCCGTGTTGCCCCTTACTTCTGCCGTTTACCCCAGCCTCTGCCTTAAAAACGGATTTATATTTAAAATCCATCAATGTCGACATGTTCTCATCTGCGATAAAATAAACGTCGCCGCCCAATCCGCCGTCGCCACCAGCAGGCCCGCCCTTGTCAACGTATTTTTCTCTACGCCAAGCAACCATGCCGTTCCCGCCATGACCTGATACTATTTTAATTTTTGATTTATCTAAAAACATATTGCCTTCTTTCTCCGTTGAGCCTCTGGCGAAACGTGAGAAATGGCCTCACGGCTTCACTAAGAACTACCTTTTTATTGATTTATTCGTATATAGTGAGAAACCTCAACACGAAATTGTTTAAGTTCCGCCTTTATTAACTTTTTCGCTTTACTACTTTATTCTTTCGATTTATCGGCTTACACGCTTTATGCACTCGCTGATTTTTGCTCCGTCCCTCATTTTAAGTTAGACTTGCCCGCTCGCATCTCCTTTGCTAGGGAGTTTTTACCTTGTTGACCTTTTGTCGGTAGGTTAGGGAACCCACCCTACTTTAGCTATTTTACATTAAAACCAATTTGTGCCGGTTTTGTTATATTAATTAAATAATCAATTGCTTGATTAATTTTCTCAATTTCTGTATTGTTTTCCCTTGCATATTGTACAAAATACCTTTCAAGCTCTGAAACTCTTTGCGAAAGTTCTTTATTTGTAAGCGCAAATTTTCGTATTTTAACAAAAGTAATCATAATTTGGATATTTATTTGAATAGCTTTTTTACTGTTAAGAACACTTGATAGCATAGCTACTCCTTGTTCTGTAAAAACGTACGGTAAATAACGTCTTCCACCTTTACCTTCCTTTGAGGTTCCAATTTGGAACCTCAAAGTTTCCCATTCCGTTTCTGAAAGTTGAAACATAAAAAATTCAGGAAATCTTTCCATATTTCTTTTAACTGCTTTATTAAGATTCTTGGTTTCTACTCCGTAAAGTTCTGCTAAATCACTGTCCAGCATAACTTTTTGTTCTCTTATTTCATAAATTATATTTTGTATTAAGTTATTCTGCATAAACAAACCTTATTCATACTTTATTGTATAATAATACTATGAAAAGAATAAAAAAGACACTATTTAGCGAAAAACCAATCAATATCGGTGAAAATTCGGGATATGACAACTACATAATGGCGATTGAAAGCAGTTGTGATGAAACAGCTTGTGCTATTGTAAAAAACGGGCGTGAGGTTCTTTCAAACGTGGTCGCATCCCAAATAAAAACCCACGCAAAATATGGTGGGGTAATCCCTGAAATAGCGGCTCGAGAACATCTTGAAGCCATAAATATTGTCATAAAGGAAGCTTTTGAACAGGCGAATTTAAAACCTCAAGACGTAACAGCTTTTGCTGCAACGGTTGGCCCCGGACTTGTAGGTTCATTACTTGTCGGACTAAACGCCGCAAAAACTCTTTCGCTAATTTACGATAAGCCCTTTATCGGAGTTAATCATTTAAACGCCCACGTTTGCGCGAATTATATTGATACAGATTTAAAGCCCCCATTTATCGCACTTTTAATAAGTGGTGGGCATACCCAAATTATTGAGGTTAAATCACATTCCGAGCAGTATATTCTTGGCGAAACTATTGACGACGCCGTAGGCGAAGCTTATGATAAAGTCGCCCGACTTATCGGACTACCTTATCCGGGAGGGCCGCTTTTAGATAAACTTGCAAAAGATGGAAACAGATTTGCATACAAATTACCTATCAGTAAAGTCGGTGAATATGATTTCAGCTTTAGCGGATTGAAAACTGCGGTTTTGAGGTTGGTACAAAGCCTTGAGAAGGTAAACGGTAAACGGGAAACGGGAAACGGAGAAAAAGCCGACCTTTTAGCCCTCACCCCCAACCCCTCTCCAGCAAGGTCGGAAACCGTTCACCGTTCACCGTTCACCGTTCACCAGTCCTCTCACCTCTCACCTTATACGCTTGATGTTTGTGCCTCGTTTCAAGAAACAGTCTCAGAAACCCTTTTGATAAAAGTAAAATCTGCGCTTAAAGAAAAGGGATATAATCAGATAGTTTTGGCGGGCGGAGTAGCCGCTAACTCAGAAATCAGAAGAAAGTTTTTTGAATTAGAAAATCAGGGGTATAGGGTGAACGCCCCTGCGATGAAATACTGCACCGACAACGCCGCAATGGTAGCGTCTTGTGCATATTTTTCGACAAACACCTTTGACGATGTCGATGTCGAAGTTTTTTCAAGGGTTAAATAAATTATTTTTTGATTTCAGAGGGAAACATAGGTTTTGTAAGTTGGAACAACCCCCATGCGGTAATAGCAAAAGGTGTTAATATAATCAGATACACTAATAATGTTAATATATTTTCTCTCATGTTAGCCTCATTTCAATTTTTTAATTATTTCATTGTGAACATTAATCAACCCTTTAATTGCCAGAAGGACAAATGTTATTCCAAGAATAAATAATAAATCTTTTGAAAACATTTCAACTGATAAGACATTTATTGGAAAAGATGTTGTCAAGACAAGACCGGCAAGCCCACCTATTAAAACAATCAAGCCCATCCACAAATTATTTTTATGAGCAATTAAAAAATCAATAACTTTTTCTTCTTTATTCATAATTGGATTTTAGCTCAAATTTTAATTTAATCAAATACATCAAGAAATGTAAATTGCAAAAAAGAACGTTAAATTTCTCTTTTTTCCAAACTAATTTCCCAACCGTCTTCTTGTTGGTCGGTTGAGATTATTTCCTGTGTTATAATCGGATGCTCGTAGTCTTCTTCTGCATTTTTCAGTAAATTATTTTGTTCTTCCTGTTCTTCTTTCGAAAGATAGATGGGTAATCTGAATCCGAAAGTAGAACCTTCATTCAATTTTGAGTGTACAAATACCTGACCGTTATGATGTTTTTCGATTGAAATTTTAACCAAATGAAGCCCAAGTCCCGTGCCCTTAATTGTGTGGGTATCGTTTTCAACTCTGAAAAATCTGTCAAAAATTCTATTTTGATATTCTTCAGAAATTCCGCTTCCCTGATCCTCAATACTTATTTCAATATATTCGCCCATTCTTGCTCTTTCGGCTCTTATCTTAATTCTTCCACCGTCCGGAGAATATTTAATCGCGTTAGATAAAAGGTTTTTAACCGCACGTTCAACGCTTCCCTCGTTAAGCATTATATCAGGCAAATCAGGTTCTTTCATTATTGAAAAAGTTAGATTACGTTCTTGTCCCAAAACCTGCATAGAATTCACACAGTTTTCAATAAGCACAACAATATTACAGTTTTTCTTTTCAAGTTTTATATTGGTGGATTCTAATCTGGAAAAGTCTAAAATATCATTAACCATTCGATTAAGACGAATTATTTCTTTGTTCATCACTCCGATAAATTCTTTTTGCGTACTAAAGTCAAATTCATTTCCGAAATTAAACAAAGTGTCTATATAGCTTCTTAAAACCGTAACCGGCGTGCGCAGTTCATGCGAAACGTTTGAAATAAAGTGCCCTCGTATTTTGTCCATTTCAGTTTCTTTTGTTACATCAATTAGGACAATAATATACCCGACGTAATCTTTATTTCTTGAAAACATAGGCGAAATAACCGCCTTGATAACTCTTTTGTCAACCTCAATGTTAAAATCAAGCGGCTTTGTTTCCATAATGTCAAGCGGTGTATCTTTAAATTGTTCTATTTTTTCTTTAAAACAAAGTTCTCCGTTTGAATCGCAATAAAGCTGGATTTTGGTTTTTAAAATTTCATTTTCTTTAACTTCCAAAAGTTTTTGTGCCTGATTATTAATCAAAACAACACTATCAAAGTTGTCGCAAACAACGACCCCGTTTGCAATACTCATCAAAACGGCTTCCATTTTATTTTTTTCCAAAGTCAACTGCTCAACATTCTGCTCCTCGTATAAATGCAAACGGTTGGACATATCGTTGAATGCGTCAAAAAGTTCGCGAACTTCTGTACTCACGCCCCTGCCTTGGATTTTGTAACCAAATTCACCTGTTGAGATTTTTCTGACCCCATGGTGCAGAATTCGTAATTCTCTTGTGATTAAATAGGTATTTAGAAGAATTACTAACGCAAACACTGCCCATGCAACAACAAAAACGAACAAGAGAGAAGCTCTTGTAGTTGAAGAAATTTGGTTAATAATATTTCCAGAAAGTCCTACCATAACAGAACCGATTGAGTAAGATTTTCCCTGTTTTCTTACCATCATAGGAGAACTTACAGCAATTTTTGAGCTTTGCGCCTGATTTTGATAATCTTCTTTACTTGAATAAATTACATTACCCCTATTATCCGTAAACTCAATAAAAGCAATGTCATCATTACTATTTAAAATGGCTTGGGAATGGTATTTTAATTTATCATATTTCTCAAATTCAGGAATATCCTTTATCAGGTCAGTGCTTTCTACGGCAAGTGTTTTGGATATAATTTTCCCAAAATTCTGATAGCCTTCGTTTAATTTATTCTGAATATTAATACTGGCAAAAATTGCAATCAGAATGATAAGAAGGGTACTTAAAACAAGTCCCAATAGTATCAAGCGATTTTGAGTTGTCAAACTGATTTTACTATTCATAACAAGATTATAGCACGAGAAAAGGGAAAAAGGCAAAAGGTGAAAAGATAAAAAGGTAGGGGAAGAGGCAAGAGGGAAGATAAATGCGAACTTTCGAAAGCCTTTTGATTCAAAAAACATTAAGAAATATAAATTTTCACCCATCCAAACTAGTCCGTTTAAATTATTTAAAAATTCGTCAAAATTTTAACAAAAATTTTTAAAAGCCTCAAAAATACATATTCTAACTCACTTATTAACCATGTGGTTTAAATCTTTTTATACACCCGAATCTCCTATAAAATCAATCTGTATGTTGATGATAACCTCATCTAAAAGGATGTAATATGCATAGAGGATAAGAAAAAATTACTTAATGTATAAGGAGTAGGAGATGAGAAGAGTGGTGGAATTTAAGAAGAAAGCCAGAGTATTATTAATTGATGATAATTACGATCATTTGGCGGGGATTAGGGAGATTATCAATTTAGAGGGAAGATTTGATGTGGTAGCGACATCTACAAGTGCAAATATAGGGATTTCACTTGTAAAAAAACATCATCCGGACATTGTTCTTATGGATATTAACATGCCGGAAAAAGATGGGCTTCAGGCTATACAAGAGATTGAAAAGCTGGATTTAGGGGTACGTATTGTTGCTTTAAGCGGGTATGATGATGCCGATTTGATTTTTCGGGCAATGAAATTGGGCGCAAAGGGATATGTGTTAAAAACTATGGCGTCTGCTCAGTTAATTTACGCGATTGAGGAAGTTGTTGCCGGAAAAATTTATCTTCCATCGGCTCTTTCATCAAGATTTTTCGAACACTTCCAACGCTCTTTCAAGGAAGAAACAGCGGTTATCTCGGACGAAGAAAATTTGCTTACTTATTTGACTCAAAGAGAAGAAGAAGTTTTAGATTTGTTGACTCAAGGAATAACATACAAAGGAGTTGCAGGAAAATTATTTATCTCTGAAACAACAGTGAAAACCCACGTAAACAATATTTTTCAAAAACTTCAGGTAAATGACAGAACTCAAGCTGTACTTTATGCAATCAACAATGGGTTTACAAATAAAAGAAAAATGCACTTGACAAGCGTGCGGTAGTTGAAAGGTTGAGCAATTGAACGGTTGTTCTTAAAATAAACTTTTCAACCGAAAAGGTATGAAACGTGTATACAAAAAACAAACTGAAAGATTTAATTTATATTCAAGAAAACAAGCCTTGTAATGAACAAACGGTGAAAGGTTTGTTTCGATCAATTGTGGAACCTATTTTGGAAAACAATTCCCAAGGTGTTGTACTATGCCGCTTGGAAGAAAAAAGTAAAAATGATTTCAACGGGATTTTAAAACGGCTTGAATATTCTAATGCTAAATTATACGATTTTTCCAATAATCCCATTTCTGACAAGATTGAAAATGTTTTGAAAGCAAGAGTATGGGACAAAACGGAATTTATTTATATTTTAGCAGAAAGATTCGGTGCGGTTTTAATTTTTGATTACGAAGAAAGTGAGATAAAAAACTTCGCTCATTTTTATCTAATGCATAATTCAAAAAATTTATCCGAAGCATTCGACGTAATTAGTGCAAATGCCACGGTTGATCTGAAAAAATATCAAGAAGAGTTTCATCCCGATAGACGTGATAATGATATCTTAAATTGTTCCATAAGGAAAATTGTTGAAAGCTTAAATGAAACAAATCAAGAAATTTTGATTTCAGAATTGGAAAAAGAAAACATTCAAGATAATTTAAATTTGAGCTCTCATTTAGAATTCATCTCAAAAAAATCAAATTACGTTGCTCATGAAATAAGAAACCAACTTTCAATTTGTAACTTATATTCAAGCATAATTCAAAAACAATTATCTAAAATAAAATTTGATAATGAAGATACCGCAAACTCTGTTACAAACGCTTTGGAATATATTCAAAAATCGCTTAAAATATCGGGGAATTTACTTTTAGACATAAAATCTTTAAAAAACAATGATATAAAAGAATACGATGTAAAAAATTTGATAGAAACGGCAATAGATTTGGCGAGAGCTTATGCGAACGGAAAAGATATTAAGATTAAAAGTGCAGTTACCGAAACGGTTGGAATTTTGGTAGATGAAAATAAATTTTTGACGGTTTTAATAAATTTAATAAAGAATTCAGTTGAAAGTATTGAAAAAAAAGGCGAAATTAGTATTAAAATGCAAATCGAAGCAGAGAATGTCAAAATAATAATTTCAAATAACGGAAGCCCGATATCCAAAGATGTTCAAGCAAGAATTTTTGAAGAAGGCTTCACAACAAAAACCTCAGGTGCAGGGCTAGGGCTTTTTATCTGTAAAAAAACACTGGAAGAACAATTCGCTCAATTAAAATTAATAAAATCCGACGAGATTTCAACCGAGTTTGAAGTAACTGTTTTACGAGGTGAACGGTAAACGGTAAACGGTGAATGGCGGCAAAAAGCCCAAGGTCATTAAAGTAGGGTGGGTTCCCTAACCCACCGACAACAAGCCCGAAAAGAAGTAAAAAGTAAAAAGGAAAAAGTGAAAAGTAAGCGAGAAACGCAAAACTATTCAACTATTCAACTAAAGGAAAGGCACCTACAATACAAACGGGTGTAATGGTGTCTCACTATAGAAGACCCAAGTGATAAAAGAATAATCTTAGTGAAGTCGTGAGGCCATTTCTCACGTTTCGCAGGAGCTCAACGGAGAAAGAAGGCAAAAAATGGATTTGACAACAACAAGAACGATAGATATAACAAAATTGGCATTAGACGGCTTAATGATGCGTCAAAAGGCAGTCACTGCAAATACGGCGAATGTTATTACTCCGGGATACCAAAGACAAGAAGTTACCTTCGAAAATCAACTTAAAGAAATTGTGGAGAAGGATGACCTGAAAACTTATATAAAGGAAAAGAACAGTATTCAATATAATCCGACATCTTTGGATTTATTGATGGGGGAGAATAAAAAGCCCAACTTAACTTCTCAACAAGCGCGTTATTTACAATCAGATGTATATGGTGGTTATAATCCGCAAATCACTACAGATATAGATTCAGGCAGTGATGCAACAGGGAATAATGTTGACTTGGAAACAGAGGTAATGGATATGGCTGCGGTAGGGATGAAATACAATGTTTTGGCAGGTTTGGAACAAAAACAATTTAGAACCATAGCAGGAGCGATTAAAGGTGATATGTAGTAAAAAGGCTCCAGAGGAAATATGGTAGGTGTAATGGTGTCTCACTATATACAAACAGAGCGATAAAATATAGCTCTTAGTGAAACCGTGAGGCCATTTCTCACGTTTCACTAAAGCTCAACTGAGAAAGAAGGCAAAATGAGTTTTGATGTATTTGATATAGCGGCATCGGGGATGCATGCTCAAAGAGTAAAAATGGATGCAATTGCGAGTAACGTTGCAAATATAAACACGACAAGAAGACCTGACGGAACTGTCGGACCTTACATAAAAAAAGATGTAAGCTTTAAGTCAATTTATGATGAAAAACTTTCGCAAGGAGCATCTAATTTTTCTAGTAACAGTACGGCGGCGCAATTTGATCCTGCAACCGGTACATTGAGAATAAAGGCAGGGATTGAGTTAAATAACGGACGGATGTCAAACGGGGTTGAAGTTGCCGGAATTACGGATTCAAAAGATGCTATCAGAACCGTATACGACCCATCGCATCCGGATGCGGATGCTGATGGCTTTGTACAAATGCCAAACGTAAACATTGTGGAAGAAATGGTCGGTATGGTAACTGCCTCAAAGGCTTATGAAGCGAACTCTATTGCGGCAGAGAACGTTAAAAACATGATAAGCGCGGCAATGAAGATTTAGAAAAGTGAGAAGTAGGTCGGGCATTCTTGCCCGACAACAAAAAACGATAAAGTAAAAAGAAGTTTAAAGGTTTAGAAGCTGTAGGGTGAATAGTGAGAGGTGAGAAGATGGAATTTATAGGTGGGATAGAAGGTATGAAATTTGCACCGATAAGCAATTATAATAGTTATCTTAAGAATAATACATCTTTTGATGTTGATTCTAACATGGATTTTGAAAATGTTTTGAATAGTCAAACAACGGCATTGCAAAATTCTTTTAAGATTGATGGCGGAATTGAAATGAGCAATGATTTCAGTGATTTAATTGCTCAAAATTCTGTTCAGAAAACTTCTAATAATGCTTCTACGGGGGATTTTATAAAGAGTTTTTCAAATTCACTCAATGGCGGCTTGACTGCCGTTAATAACTCCGTGAAAGCTGCCGATAGAGCTCAAGAAGCTTTAGCTATGGGTGAAGATGTCAGCGTTCATGACGTTATGATAGCATCAGAAAAAGCCTCTTTAAGCTTACAAATGGCAATGCAATTGAGAAACAAACTGCTTTCGGCATATACTGAAATTAATAACGTTAGAGTTTAAAAAGATGTAAAAAATGTTTACATAATTGAAAGTGGAAGAAAAAGGGGTTATAGTAATATTAAGAAGTGAATAGTGAATAGGAAGAAGTACGAAGAAAATATTTTCTCTACCTCTTACATTTTTACCTTTCACCTCTCGCTTAGATAAGGGGATGGAATTGGGTAACAACTATTTTAAGTTATTAGCGGATGATTTTAAAAAATTATGGAATGGTTTAGACTTTGCCCAAAAATTTGGGATGCTCGCATTGACAATTGTTACAGTGGTTGTGGCGACTTATTTTTTGGCTAAATCCATGGAGCCTAATTGGGCAGTGCTTTACACAGATTTATCTGAACCTGACGCTGTTAGTGTTACTGAGAACCTAAAGAAAAACGGTTATGCCTATAAAATTGCAGATGATAAAAAAACAATTTTAGTCCCTGCCAGTCAAAAAGATGAGTTAAGGGTTTTTGTTGCAGAAAATGATCTAATTAAAAATTCTACCCCCGGATTTGAACTTTTGGATGATTTACAACTTGGCTCAACCGATTTCAAAAACAAATTAACCAAACAAAGAATTTTTCAAGGGGAATTAACTCGTTCCATTGAAAAAATGAATGGAATAAAAAGTGCACGAATTCAAATAGCGGAACCCGAACGTTCCATTTTTCAAGAACAGGATGAAGAACCTACTGCGTCTGTTATGCTAATTTTAGACGCGGGTTATAAACTCAAAAGTTCTCAGGTGAAAGCCATCAAAAACCTTGTTGCTTATGCAATTCCTCGGATGACTCCCGACAAAGTTTTTATTACCGATCAAAACGGAAATAGTTTAAGTGACGAAAACGGTAAAAATTCTAATGACATGGAAAGTTTTAAAACCAACTTCGAAACTGATACAGCTACAAAAATTACTACCGTTCTTGAAAAAATAATGGGCAAAGGTAATGCAACCGTTCAGGTAAGTGCTGATATTAATTTTGATAGTGCAAAATCAACAATAGAAAGTTATATCCCCTTAAATGACAAAGGTCAAGGGGTTTTAACCACTTCTCAGACTGAAGATGAAAATTATACAAATCCTAATCAGACTGGTCCAACTCCCTCTATAGTCGCATCTTCAGGGAACAAAAATCTGAATTATACAAAACAAAAAAATTCAACAAATTATAGTGTTTCCAAAGAGATTAAGCAAGTAATTTACGCTCCGGGTACTGTAAAAAGAATGACAATTGCTGTTGCCGTTAATAAAATTCTTACCCAAAAGGAAAAAGAAGAAATCCAAAACCTTGTGCTTTCAGCCAGCGGCGCGGATTATAACAGAGGCGATGTAATTACTGTTTCAAGCTTGCAGTTTGAATCAATTGCGGAAGAGAAAGCCGCGCAAGACCAAATGCAAAAAGATCTTGCAAAAGATAACAGTATTGAATTTTGGACCACAAAAGTCGGGCCTTTGGCTGTTGTTTTGATTTTAGGCTTAACCGCATTGCTTGTAATTAAAGGTCTATTTAAGAGCGGTGGAAGTTCAACATCCCAAATGGATGAACCTTATAATGCAAGAACTTTTGAAGCGCAATTACCGACAATTAAAGAATCACCTACAAATTTGATAGAAAATGAAGCGCTGCCTTTAATTGAGGCTCACTTGGATCCGGAACTTGAAAGAATAAGAATGGAACTTAACGATACTATTCTAGCAGACCCTGCGGAAGCAGCAAGATTACTTACATACTATATTAAGGATTAATAACTATGGGACCTGATTTAGAAATACAAACTATGACCCCAACACAAAAAGTTGCAGCATTTTTAATTGTACTGGGACCAACTACCGCTTCTGAGGTACTAAAAAATATTACCGATGACGATTTACTTGATCAGATTACTTTGGATATTGCAAGTTTAAACAAAGTTTCTACAGAAATTTTAAACAGTATTTTAGAAGAATTTAAAACATTTTTTCAGGCAAGTAATTATCTTTCTTCAGGTGGTATGGATTATGCAAAGGAACTTTTGGAAAAAGCCTATGGTACAGATCATGCTAAAAAGATTTTGGATAGATTAGTTGTTTTAATGAATTCTAATCCGTTTCAGTTTTTTAACGAGGCTGATCCTGGGCAATTAGCAACATCTTTTCAGAATGAAAATCCTCAGTTAATTGCTTTAATTATGGCTTATCTAAAACCTGAACATTCCGCACAAGTTTTAAACTATCTTCCTGCGGAAGTTCAAGCGCTGGTTGCGATGAAAATTGCAGATATGGATACCACGAATCCTGAAATACTTGCTGAAATCGAAAAAATTGTTGAAAGTAAATTCTCATCTGTCGTAGTTCAAGACTTCTCCAAGGCCGGTGGTGTTGAATCCTTGGCAAATATTTTAAACCATGCTGGCAGAGTTACTGAAAGAAACGTTATAGAATTGCTTGAAATCCGAAGCCCTCAATTAGCCGAAGATGTTAGAGAATTAATGTTCGTATTTGAAGATATTGTCAACCTTGAGGATAAGGCTATTCAAAGAATTTTACGAGAAGTAGACACAAAAGATTTGGCAATGTCTCTGAAAGGTACAAAAGAGGATGTGAAAGAAAAAATCTTCCGAAATATGTCCGAACGTGCACAAGCTATGCTGCGTGATGAAATGGAATACATGGGTCCTGCAAGAGCAAAAGAAGTTCAAGAAGTTCAAACTAAATTCGTCAGCATAATAAGAACATTAGAAGTTTCAGGCGAAATAATAATTTCTCGCGACAACAATGAGGATGAATTAATTGACTAGGATAAAAAGTAATAACGTACAATTAGGTAGTTCTTTTATTGTGCCGGTGGAGCAAAGTGTTTACAATACAAAAATTCAAGAAGCACTGAAGAAAGAAAAAGAAATAATTATTCAGAGTGAACAAAAAGCTCGAGAGATAATTGAACAAGCCCAACAACAGGCTCAAGAAACAGTAGAAAGTGCCAAAAATCAAGCATTGTCCGAAGTTGATGCGATTACTCAACAAGCCCATCAAGAAGGTTTTGAAGCCGGTAGACAGGAGGGGCTTGAAAATATAACGCAAGAGCTTCAGGATAAAATCATAACTATCAATGATTTTGCAAAAAGTGAGTTTGCAATCAAAAATAATATAATAAAATCTATGCACTTGGATATAATAAGCTTGGTAGTAGAGATTGCGCAAAAAGTTTGTCATAAATCACTTGAACTGGACGATAATATTTTAAAAACTATTACCGAAAACGCAATTCAGGCTTTAAAAGATAAAGAAAATATAACAATTATCGTAAACCCTATTATGGCTGAAAAAATTTATGCGATATCAGATGAATTAAAAGAAAAAATTCCTCAACTTTCTTCAATAAAAATCATCGAAGACAACAGTGTTTCGCCTGACGGAACGATTGTTGAATCTCCACTTTCGAGGGTGGATTGCAGGGTAAAATCACAAATTGACGAAATCGCGGAAAAACTTATGGTTAAGCTGAACTCAACGCCGAGTGAAGAACTGGAGGAAAGTTGATAAGTCGATAAGTTGAACAGTTGATAAGTTTATTTTTAATAACTATTCAACTGTTCGACTATTCAACTGTTCGACTATAGTAAGAATGATAAATTTAGAAGAATACTCACAAATAATCAAACAAACCAATCCGATACGTGAAATTGGCAAGATTATTGAAATAATCGGGTTGATAATTGAAGCTGATGGTCCTCAATCGAGTATTGGAGATTTGTGTTATATTTACAACCGACTTGATGAAGAACCTGTTTGGGCAGAAGTTGTAGGGTTTCGTCAAGGAAAAATATTATTGATGCCGCTTGGGTCAATGGAGGGGTTACAACCGGGGGCGGTTGTTGTTAATACAGGGTCGGCAATGAAAATTAAAGTCGGAGAACAACTTTTGGGTCGTGTTCTTGATGGGCTTGGCAGGCCAATTGATAATTTGGGTGAGATTAATTCTCAAACCCTGCAATCAACCCATGCGGATGCAATCAATCCGCTTAAAAGAAGAAGAATAACGGAATCTCTTTCGTTGGGAATAAAATCTATCGATGGTTTTGTGACGGTAGGAAAAGGTCAGAGATTAGGAATTTTCGCAGGTTCGGGCGTCGGGAAAAGTACAACTTTAGCGATGATGGCAAAAAATACTTCTGCCGATATGAACGTAATTGCGCTTATCGGAGAACGAGGCAGGGAAGTAAGGGAATTTATTGAAAAAGCTCTCGGTCAGGAAGGAATGAAAAGAACGGTTGTTATTGCGGCGACTTCTGAGCAACCGTCGTTGGTAAAAATAAAAGCGGCGCATGTTGCAACATCTATTGCAGAATATTTCAGAGACACGGGTCGTGATGTTTTATTTATGCTCGACAGTATAACGCGTATTTCTATGGCGCAAAGAGAAGTAGGACTGGCAATAGGTGAACCTCCTGCAACTAGAGGCTATACGCCTTCGGTTTTTGCACTTATGCCAAAATTATTGGAAAGAGCAGGAAGTAATGAAAAAGGAACAATGACCGGACTTTATACGGTTTTGGTTGAGGGGGATGATTTTAATGAGCCTATTTCAGATACGGCAAGAAGTATTTTAGATGGTCACATAATGTTATCTCGCGACCTTGCGCATAAAAATCATTATCCTGCGGTGGATATTTTACAATCTATTAGTCGGGTCATGCCTGATGTTACGACTGATGAGCATAGAAAAGCGGCGGGTAAAATAAGGAATTTGCTGGCTATTTACAAAAAAAATGAAGACTTGATTAATATAGGAGCTTATGTGAAAGGCTCGGATAAACAGTGCGACGAAGCGATTAAGATGATGGATAAAATAAACGCATTTTTACAACAAGAAGTCGAAGAAAAATTCCATTACTTAACAACTGTGGATGAATTAATTCAACTTTACGGTAAATAATTTTACAATTTAATCCATTTTGGCGGAATAATTCCACATTTTTTATTGTTTTTCGCAACCCATTTTTTGGGGGCGATAACTATCTTTTTGGGGGTTTCATTAAGCCACGCTCCCCACCATGAAAAACTTGAATTAGCTATAATATTATGTTTACAGTTTTTCATCAATTCTAAATCAAGCCAGCTTTTATCTTGGTTAACATCTACTATTGTGCAAGGATATTTTGTTTTAAGATTATCGCTTACCCAAGCAATATCATCGGAAAACACAAAAAAATGAGGGTCTTTGACTTTTTTTGCGATATATTTAATTACTTTTTGGTAGTAGTCAAGCGAACAGGTTCCGTGGAAATTTTTTGCACATTCAAGAGTAACATAATCTCCACGCCTTACGTGTATTGAAACTGAATTTGTCTCCCGAATTTTATTTAAAATAAGTTGATTTTTATAATCAAGGGCAACTTTTAATTTAAAATGGTTTAATATTTCTTCTCTTACATTTTTAAAATATTTTTCATTTTGAAAATAACCCTCATAGTAAAAATAATCGGACTGGTTAAATAATGTTTTATCAAATTCAAACGCTGACATTTGTATAAATTTATTGCCTGTTGGTTTATATTTTTGGATTTTAAATATTTTCCACAAAAATCTCGGGATTTTTGAACGGCGTTTTGATTGAACAACTTTTGCTAGATCTTTTTCCGTTGCGGCTTCACAATCAATATTAAAAACGCTGAGTTCAAAAGGTCTTGGCGTAACATTTTGGTGAATTTTCACATCATCAAACCACGATAAATCAAATGCTATGTCAATATTAAATTTTTTAGACAAAGCGTATGCAAAAGCGTATTGAAACATTTGATTCCCAAGTCCGCCATTGAGTTTTACCAGTTTTTTAGTCAAATTTTCCCTCTTAAATCTTACTGTTTCCACGCATATAATTCGGGGACTTCTTCGATTTTTCCATCTTCGTGTAAAACATTCTCCAAAAGTGAATTGAAATAAGCTTTTTTTGTATCGACAAAATCTTTTGGTTTTTTCTCCCAATTTGAGCCTGCACGGTAATGCAAAACAGAATTTTCTATAAATTGAAAGCAATATTCCGGTTTATACTCATCGCGAAATTTTTCGGGTAACATAACAGTTTTAGAAACATCCACGTGTCCTGTATGCATCATATATCTTATTTTTAAATCAGGATTTCTTTTTAACCAGTAGTAAGTTTTGCCGCCGGTGTCGGTTCTTTCACCCTCCACGGTTCCCAATCTGTAGTCGAAATGATTTTTATCAGGTAAATCGGCTCCACGCATAATTACAAATCCGTTCCAAAGATATTCAATGTCCCCCCTGCGTTGATGAATTGCACAAATATCATTATCGCCGAGATATTCATTGAAATTAAAATCATTAATAAAAAACATATCAGAATCAAAAACCACATGAATAGCATCTTTTTCCCATCTGAAAAATCTATGATAAGCCCAAAGAATTCCCCAACCTGTTATATAGGAAGCCCCAGAAATAAAAGTACGAAATCTTACATCTAAACATTTCACTCCCAGCTCTTTACAGATTTTTTTAATCTTTTTTTGTCTGTCGCGAATGGTAATTGGCGTGTTATTAAATACAATAAACTCAAAATCTTCGTCTTTTACAAACCGTTTAATAGTTTCATACTGTTTATATATAAATTCGGGTGCTTTATCTGCCCAAGTGTATATTTTAACTTTACTCATTTAAAAATCCCCTTTAATCTTGCTAAAACAATAATATAATCTATAAATTCTCAAGTCAAGTTTTCTTAACTAACTTCGTCTCTCAAATGTTATTTGAAAAGGCTTATATATGCAGAAATTATATTCTGCAATTTTCAACTTAAATACTCTATTTTTAAATTTATAAAAATCTTCCAAAATGTGATTTTTTTTGTCAATCAGTGTTTGTTTATCGAATATTTGCAAGTTTTTATTATGTTCAATAATTTTATCAATCCAGTTGGATATTTCTTCCGGTGATTTTATAGCATTAAAATTGCTACACTCAATGTTATAATGCAAATCAATTTCTGTTTGAGAAAAATTCAAATTAAGATTAGAAAATATTTTTTTGTATAATTTCTTTAAAATAGCAATTTGCTTTTCTTTCTTTGCTTTAGAAAGTTGTCCGGGGCGTCTTGTATAAATCATCAAAAATTCTTTCAAATTCGCCATCTTTATACCCGTAAACATTGCATCAATCCAAAGTTCGTAATCTTCTGCAAAATTTATATCTTCGGTGTAGAACAGATTTCTCTGTATGAATTCTTCTCGTCTGAACATTATTGTAGAATTGTTCAATGGTGAATTAAAAAGCATAAACATTCTGATATCTTTGTCTTCTATCGGGACAAAGGAGAGTCTTTTTTTATTTGAAAATCTAAAAGTACCGCCCATGAGCGATATATCAGGGTTCTCATCAAGGAATTTTGATTGATTTTCAAATCGTCGGGGCATATAAACATCGTCACTGTCTGTAATCGCTATATACTCACCGATTGCTTTCTTAATCCCTACATTTCTGGCATGTCCCGGACCCGCATTTTTCTCAAGTTTAAAATATTTTATTCTATCATCATTAAATTTTTCAAAAAATTCTTTATATTGCATTGATGACGCATCATCAATAACAATAAGCTCAAAGTCTTTAAAACTTTGGTTCAAAAGACTTTCTACAGTTGTTTTTAAATAACTGTAGGGAGTGTTATAAAGAGCCATGACGGCAGAAATTTTTGGCATATCATCTCCAACATTTGACTTCTAACTAAAGCTATTATAACATAAAGGTAAACGGTAAACGGGAAACGGGAAACGGTGGCAACAAGCCCTAGGTTGTTTAAGTAGGGTGGGATTACTATCCCACCGTCAAAAAGCCACGAAGAAGTAGAAGTAGGGTGGGTTCCCTAACCCATCTGCAATAAGCCCAACGTTTCCCAAGCAAAACAGATGCGAAGGTACAGCGAAACAATCGAGGGTCAGCGAAACCAGACCCGAGTGCAATAAAGCGAGTAAGCCGATGTCTCGAAAAAGTAAAGTAGTAATTCTAAAAAACAAGTAAAGGCGCCGACAAAACAAGTAGGTGTAATGGTATAAAATGAATAAGGTCGCAATTTTATATATCGGTACAGGTCGTTATACGATTTTTTGGGACGAATTTTACCGTTCCTGCGAAAAAAACTTACTAAAAAATTGCGAAAAACATTACTTTTTCTTCACCGATAGCCAAGAATTACAGTCTAACGAAAAAATTACGATGATTCCGCAAGAAAACCTCGGTTGGCCTTTGATTACGGCGCTTAGATATAAGATTTTAAACAAAGTAAAAGAACAATTAAAAGATTATGATTATGTGTTTTTCTTCAACGGGAATATGGAGGTAATCCATTCTGTTTCCGAGGAAGAACTGCTCCCGACTGAAGCAGAAGGCTATATTGTGGCACCTCTTCATTCGGGTAACAAAAGATTTAAATCTAACTATGAATTTGAATACGAAAGAAATCCAAAATCGAGCTCTTATATTCCTTACGGCGAGGGTGAATATTACTTTCATGCAGGACTTTTAGGCGGGAGAGTAAAGGAATTCTTAGAAATGCTCGACATTTGTGAAAAAATGATGGATGAAGATTTAAAGCATAATTTTATTCCAAAATTTCATGACGAAAGCGTATTTAACAAATATGTTTTGACAAGACCGCACAAGATTTTGAGCAATTATTACATCCACCCGACACACGGAAAACCGTTTTTAAGATTAAACCCGAAAGTAAAAATTATCCAACGGGACAAATCTAAATTCAAATACGGTGGGCATGCCTATTTACGTGGCGAAACCACCGAAAAAATAACATTAACAAGTTACTTTCAGGAAAAACTTAAAGAAAAATTTGGCAAGGGGTTCAAAAAATAGAAAAATCTGATATAATAAAAATTATAATGAATGAAATTTATACGCTTGATGAACTTAGAATAATTATAAATGGTAAGAAATTAGAACTTGCTGAAATTTTTAATGTTTCAAATATATTTATTTTTGGCTCTTATGCAAAAGACATGCAAACGCCGGAAAGTGATATTGATATACTTGTCGAGACTACAAAGCCGATTGGTCTTTTTAAATTTGTTAATTTGAAACAATATTTTGAAAATCTTTTGGGCAAAAAAATTGACTTAGGCACGCCGAATGGCTTAAAGCCTCTCATTAAAAATACCATTTTAAGCGAGGCGGTACAAATATGAAAAACCGAAAATAGAAAAGCAAGTTATATCTGCAAAACCCTCCAGCCGTTCAACCTTTCAGCTTAAACAATCAACGCTACCAAGCCCTTTTCAACAGAAGTTACGGGTGTTACGCCGAGTAATTCGCTACATTTTTTGTTGTCCAAAATACTGTGTTTAATATCGCCAAATCTTTCTTGAGTATAAGTCGGCGGTTTTTTATAGCCATACTTTTCTGCCATAAGTTCAAAAAGCTTGTTAATAGAAATCGCTTTATCGGTAGAGACATTAATTATTTCGTTTTTAAGTTCACTTTGTATCGCACAAAGACAAACTTCGGCAATATCAGAAACGTAAACGAAATCTCTCGTCTGTTCGCCGTCGCCGTGAATAATTATTTCTTCATCACGCTGCATCTTATCGGTAAAAATAGCAACAACACCAGCTTCGCCATGTGCGGATTGGCGTGGACCGTAAACATTTGCGAATCTGAAAATTATATAATCAATTCCGAATAATTCGGTGTATTTTTCCATGGTAAGTTTTGAAAGTCCGTAAAAAGAAAGACACTTTGTAGTGTGGTTTTCATCCACAGGTAAATATTTAGGAACTCCGTAAACCGCAGCAGTTGAGGAGGTTATGAATTTTTTAACTGCGTATTTTTTTGAAAATTTAAGAACGTTAATGCTTCCTAAAATATTTTCTGTTGCATCTTCTGTCGGGTTTTTTGTAGAAAAACTTACACTCGCTTGTGCCGCAAAGTGAAATACGTAATCAATTTTATTTTCTTTAAAAACATTTTCTAAGTCGGTTGAATTTATGTTCAAGTTATAAAATTTCGCTTTTGCATTAAGATTATGACCGTTGCCTGAAGACAAGTTATCTACGACAAAAACATTGTAGCCGTTTTCGATTAACAAATCTCCGAGGTGTGAGCCTATAAAGCCTGCTCCGCCTGTGATTAAAACATTTTTGTACTCTGTCATCTTTTACTCCGTAGCTTTTATATCTTTAACTATACACTAAATAAGCATATACGACAAATAAATTAAAACGCCCCGAATTCTATTATTAAGTTTTGTTGCGTGTTTTTTAGGCTATAAATCAGTAATATTCTTATTTTGTTATTTATAGTATATATTTGTTATTCAAAAAATAACACTTTTTTATCCCTCAATGTTTTTATATATACATAAGAGAAAATTAAAGTTTAAATTACATATTAAAGGAGAATGAACAATGGCAAGAGTTTTGATTTCAATGCCCGAAGAATTTTTAAGCAAAATTGACGAAGTAGCTGACGGAGAAAATCGTTCGCGCTCAGAATTAATCAGAGAAGCGTTAAGAACGTATATTCATAAGCAAAAAGTGCGTGACAGTGCTGTTGCGACAAAAAATGCAAGCATTTTAGACGCGTTATTAGACTAAGATTGGAACGAGTAAATTTTAAAGAACACTCAAATGTAAAATAGCTTCTTGAGCTGGAAAAAATTTATAGAAGACGAAATGATTAGGGAATGGGACTTATGTTGGGGAATAAAAAAGCAGGCATCGCCTGCTTTTTTAGTTTAATGATTAAAACTATCATTAAACCAATCCTTCTTTAAGTGCTTTTACAGCGGCTTGGGTTCTATCATCTACGACCATTTTTTGAATTATATTGCAAACATGGGCTTTTGCTGTATGCTCACTGATGGTCAATTCTTTTGCTATTTCGTTATTTGATTTTCCGTCTACTACAAGTTTTAGAACCTCATATTCTCTTTCGGTTAAATTAGAATGTTGTGCCTTGAAAGTTGCTCTGGACAATTGTCTTTTTGGAATAATCCCCGCATTTTTCTCCCTAATAATCGGTGCGACTTTAGGATCAAGCCATATTGCACCTTCTTTTACGGTTTTGATGACCATCATGAGCACTTCCGTATTAATATCTTTCATAACATAAGCGTTTGCTCCCGCTGCAAGAGAATCTAAAACTTCTTTTTCTGAAATATGAGAAGTTAGCATAATTATTTTTACGTCATTAAATTGATCCAGAATTTTTTTAGTTGTTTCTATACCGTCAATATCTGGTAAGCCGATATCCATTAAAACAACATCGGGTCTATGTATGCGAACTTTTTCCAGCGCTTCTTTAGAACTCTGGGCTTCATCGACAATTGTAATTTCAGGATAATCCTCAAATAAAGACCTCAGACCCACTCTCATTAGTTTATGATCCTCTACTATTAAAACTTTTACTGAATCGGTTAACATATTACCCTCCCAATTTGAGACCCTTGCACAAGCCTCTTTTACGTCATTGCAAAAGCAACATCTATGCAACCCTAAAATACATTCAGGGTGACGTGAGCCTAGAATTTGAGACTTATACGGTAGTCTCTTTTACAAATTTATATTACATTCCTTTTTCAAGGGTTAAATTGTATAAAATCATATATTGGCGGACAATATTCTAATTATATCAGTATGAATAAGGATTTTATATCTAAATTAAAGTACAATTTGAGTTCCGTTCATAATATGCTTTTGGGTTGGAAAACCCAACCACTTTTCCTGTTTAACTTTTTTTGTAGTATATTATTAAAATGATATATAAATCCGAAAAACCAACGCAGATAAAGAATAAGGCACCTATTGTTGAAGCACTTAAAAATTCAGTAGAGAATCCAACCTACCAGTTTCATATCCCCGGACATACAAAAGGACAGGGGGTTTACCCTGAATTTAGAAAATTAGTCGGAAAAAAAGCTCTTTTGATTGACACCACGGATGAGTTTGATAATCTTGGGACACTTAATCCGGCAACAGGTCCGATAGAAGAAGCTGAGAAGCTTGCGGCATTAGCTTTTGGTGCAAGAAAAACATTTTTTCTGCTTAACGGTTCAACGGTTGGAAATCTTGCCATCGCAATGGGTTTAACCAGAAAAGGACAAAAAATTATTACAAACAGAAATTGTCATCGTTCGGTTATAACAGGCATGATAATTTCAGGCGCCGATCCTTTGTGGCTTGTTCCAAACAGGCTTGAGGAGTGGGGAATTTGGGGAAGTGTTGTTCCTGAAGATGTCGAAGAATTACTCAAAAAGAATGATGATGTGGCGATGGTATGGATTACAAATCCGACTTACGAGGGCGTTGTGTCTGATGTAAAATCGATAAGCATGATTTGTAAAAAATATAATGTTCCGTTAATTGTTGACGAAGCGCATGGGTGCTTGTGGAATTTTAATAAACATTTGCCATTATCTTCACTTGAATTGGGGGCTGATGCGATTGTTCACTCCCTGCACAAAACAGGCGGAAGTATGAGCCAAAGTTCTATGCTTCACATTAACAAAAATTCTTTGTTGGATGTTGAAAAAATAGAAAAGGCTTTGAAGCTTTTACATACAACAAGTCCTTCGCTTATGCTTTTGGCGAGCTTGGATGCTTCAAGGACAAATTTGGAAAGTTCTGTTGGCAGAAGACAAATAGAAAAAGCGGTAAAAAATGCAAAATATTTGAGAGCAAAAATTGATAACATCCCGACAATGCACCAACTTAAACCTGATTTTGGGTATAAAACTGATGTAATGAAAATCTTTATTAAAGCTGATGGGCTTTCGGGTAAAAGATTGGAATCTATTTTGGAAATGGACTTTAAAATAGAGGTGGAATCGGCATCTGATGTGGGTTTATTAATTCTCTCAAATATAGGAAACAAGCGTTCTGATTTTGAATATTTGGCAGATTGTTTGGAAAAAATTTCAAAAAAAGAATATTCGGACATTTGTTATTTGGAAAACAAAAAGCATATGCCAATGTTGACCCCAAACATAAAAATGAATCTTCAAGAGGCTTTCTATGCCGATAAAGAAACGGTTTTAAAAGAAAACGCGATTGGAAGGATTTCGGGTGAAATTATCGCCGAATGTCCACCGGGGATTGCGATTTTGGTTCCGGGCGAATTGATTACCGAAGAACACATGTCTTACTTGGAAGACTATGAATATGTTGATGTTTTAAAGGGTGAGATGTGAGTGGAGGGACGGGTAAACGGTAAACGGTAAACAGCAAGCGAGAACCGCAAAACTGTTCAACTAATCGACTTATCGACTTATCAACTAAATAATGAAAGAATTAGAAAACAAAAAAGCGTTAATTTGGCTCAATTTGGCGCATTGGGCGAATGACACTTATTCGGGATTTTTGACCCCGATTATGCCTTTTATTGCCGTAAAAGTAGGCATTTCCATGGCTGTTGCTACGATGGTAATGAGTATTGCACAAGTTTGCGGGTCTATGTTTCAGCCTATATTCGGGTTTTTTGCGGATAATATGGTTAAAAGGGTCTTTATTTTTTGGGGTTTAATTTTTGGCTCACTATTCGTCCCGCTTGCGACTAATGCTCCAAATGCAGTTATTTTAACCTTTTTTGTAATTCTAGGAAATCTTGGAGGAAGCTTTTTTCATCCTCAGGCATTGGGGTTCATTTCAAGGTTTTCGCGTGGGGATTTTGTATCGAATATGGGTATTTTTATTACTTTTGGCACTGTCGGGTATTCTCTCGGGCCTGTAATTTCAGCACTCGTTACAGAGCATTTCGGACTTGATAAAATTCCTTACATGTCAATTGTCGGTATTTTTATTGCGCTGGCTATGTTTAAATCCGTGCCGAAAATTTCGGGTATGGGGGTTAAAGTTGAGCATAAATATTTTAAAGAAACTTTTAAGGAAATTTTGACAAATAAATACATGCTTATCTTGATAATGATTTCGATTATGAAATCTTTGATAATAAACGCTTCGGTGATTTTGTTACCTTTTTTATGGAAAAGTCTCGGACATAGTCCGACTTACATTGGTGTTGCGTTGTTTTTATTCCTTTTGGCAGGGGGCTTTGGTTCAATATTAAGCGGAAGATTTGAGGGAGCAATCGGGGCAAAAAAAATCTTTTATATTTCAATGATTTTAACGTTTCCGATAATGGTTTTGTTTGTTTTGACTTATCGGTTACATCCGATGATTTCTGTTGCGGTTTTCGTTTTAATGGGATTTACCACAATGCTCGCACAGCCCGTAATGCTTGTGATGGCACAGCGAATTTTGCCTGAATATAAAAGTATAGTTTCGGGTTTTATTAACGGTTTTAGTTGGGGTATAGTGGCGATATTTTTGACGATTATCGGATTTTCAGCCCAAACGTTCGGAATAGCAAAAGTATTGTTGATAGTCTCCGTTGTCCCCGTTATGTTTGCGTATTTTGTTAAATTTTTACCGAAGATAGAGGATTAGACCCATATCCTATCATCTTTGCCATGCCAAAAAGAAGGGTCGAAATCCATTATTTTTAACGCCAAATTTTCTCCCTCTTTCGCTGTTGCTCCAAATCTTCGTCCTATATCTCCTGCTATCAGCTCTATTTTATCTACGTGTTTGTCTGGCGGTAGTTCACATCCGATAAATTTTTCCAATTTGGGGATATCGTCAGTGGTCATTTGTTGAACAGAATCGCATACTTGTTGTCGTAATTTTTCATAATGGACTTGCATTGCCTTCCAGTATTTTTGGTTATGCCACTTTACATCCAAAATTTCTTGTGGTGTTGTTAAACCAAGGAATTCTTCTATTTTATTATTCAGGGCTTCAGGTCCTATATGGCGCATATTATTTATAGCGTTTGGATTTATACTTGCTTTTAATTCTTCCAAATACTTCTGCTTAATATTAAATGCAGGGTTTTGCGGGTATACTTTTACTAAATCTTGCTCTCTTTTAGAATTAAGCTTTTGAAGCGTAACAACTATTTTTTTTGCCAATCCCGCTGGAGTTATACGCTCCTCTAAATCAATGTTCCCGTGGATGCTAATATTTTTTGTGAAGGGCTCAATATAGTTTAAACGAAAACCTTCCTCATGATAAATTGTTCCCAATTCTGCAAAGCGGAATCTCGGCTCTAACCCACCTTGCTCACCTGCAAAAAGTCTAATTTTTTTAAGTTCTTCATTTTTAGATAATAAGTCTATAAGTTCGTTTAAAAATCTTTTATCATATTTTGTTGATATAGCTTTTGCCAAATGAACAAGTGATTCTCCCCCTCTGTCTATCCTTGCCTCAAACTTCGGCTGACTTTTTCGATTTGTTTGCAAATTTTGATTTTGTATCTGAACACTATTAATTCTCATAATCTTTTATCCTTTTTTATAGTAATTTATGGTATCACAATAGCCTAAAAACATGTAAAAAAATAAGTTGTCAGTAAAAAAATTACCATAAACAATTTTATCCCCCGACATCCTTGCCCTAATTGGAATTAAGACGATTGTAAATTTTTATGAATCGCTATTGGTAAATAAAACGATTAGTTACACGATTAGAAGCTTAGTGGCTTGATGTTCACCTTACAGTTCACCTCTCACTTCTCACTTCTCACCTCTCACTCTTCACTCCGTTTATTTTTGATTTATAATTAAAGAATGAAAACATCAAGGCAATCATATATAAATGTTCACAGAGATTCTTGGGTTGAGATTAACCTTGAATATCTTGCGCAGAACGTAAAAGCGATAAAAAAACTTGTTAATAAAAACGTAAAATTACTTGCGGTAGTTAAAGCGGATGCTTACGGTCATGGTGCAGTGATGGTTGCACCGACAATGTTAGCGTCGGGCGTTGATATTCTTGGAGTTGCGTCCATTGATGAAGGTTTAAATTTAAGAGATTCTAAAATAACCTGTGATATTCTGGTTTTGGGTGCGGCACCGGTCTGGTCGTTTGAAAGTGCCGTGGAAAATGATATTACGATTTCAATTTTTTCGCAAGAACATATTCAAGCGGCAAAGCAGGCGTTTGAAAGAACAGGGCAAAAAGTTAAGGCTCATATTAAGCTTGACACAGGCATGAACAGGATTGGGGTTTGTGCGGATGAAGCGGTGGAATTTATAACGAAAGTTCAAAAGGCTGATTTCATTGATTTAAAAGGAGTTTTTTCGCATCTGGCATGTGCCGAGGACGAAAATAAAACCCAAAAACAATTAAATAAATGGAACGAAATCATTTCGCAGATTGATACAAGCGGATTGATTTTACACGTTTTAAATACCGCAGGAATAATGTCTTATCCTGATGCTCAATTCGATATGGTACGTGCTGGAATCGGTTTGTACGGCTTGATGCCCGATTTATCGGGCGGGATAAACGGTAAACGGGAAACGGTAAACGGGATTTTCTTACCAGTTTTGTCTTTAAAAGGGCGAATAACAAGAATTCACACAATGCCAAAGGGCGAGGGAATAAGCTATGGGCATACTTTTGTAGCGGATAAAGATATAAAAGTAGCGACAGTCCCGATTGGCTACGCTGACGGTGTTCCAAGGGCTTTGTCGAATAAAATTTACGGAATCATTAATAATAAAAAAATTAAACTAATCGGAAATATTACAATGGACCAAATGATGTTTGATATAACGGATGTTGAGGCTCGAGAGGGTGACGTAATTACGCTTTTGGGCGAGGATTTATTCATTGATGAATGGGCAAAAATAGTCGGCACGATTAACTATGAATTGGCTTGCAGGCTTAAGGTTAGGTTACCAAGGGTTTATACGAGGTGAGTGAGAGGGATATTATGAAAAAATATAATTTTGCGATAATCGGTTCGGGACCTGCGGGATACACTGCGGCAATTCGTGCGTCGCAATTGGGTAAAACGGTTATTTTGTTTGAAAAAGAACACTTAGGCGGAGTTTGTCTTAACAAGGGCTGTATCCCGACGAAAACTTTTTTATATTCTGCAGATTTATATAATTCAATCAAAAAGGCCTCGAATTTCGGGATAGAGATAGAAAATTTTTCGCTTAATTTTGAAAAAGTGGTTGAAAGAAAGGAAAAAATAGTCGAAAAGTTAAGAAAATCACTCGAAATGCTTTTGAAAAGCCATGGGATTGAGATTGTAAACGCTGAGGCAAAAATGGTAAACGGTGAACGGAAAACGGTGAACGGAATTTCACTTGTCGAAGCTGACGGCGAGATTTACGAATGTGAAAATATTCTTATCGCGACTGGTTCAGAACCAAGTTGTGTAGGCGGATTTGAGTTTGACCATGAGTTTATTTTGAGTTCTGACGATGTTTTGGGACTTAAAACATTGCCTCAAAAAGTTTTGATTGTGGGTTCCGGTGCTATAGGGGTTGAATGGGCGCGAATTTTTTCAGCCTTTGGGGTAGATGTTTCGATTGTAGAGCTTGCGGATAAGCTTTTACCGTTAGCTGATTTTGAGGTTTCTCAACGTTTAGAGCGAATTTTTAAAATGTCTAAAATAAAAATGTCCTTGTCTACATCGGTAAAAGAAATTAAACAAAAAAAAGTTACGTTGTCAAACGGCGAAGTTCTTGAGCCTGATTTCGTGTTATTCGCAACGGGCAGAAAATCCCTTGTTTTTAACTTTTCACCACTCACCTCTCACCTAATCGGTGATGCTTACGGCTCAACTCAGCTTGCGCATTTTGCAAGCCATCAGGGGGTTCAAGTGGTAGAAAATATTGTTTTGGGTAAGGAGATTGAAGAATTTATTACGCCTTTTGTTGTTTACGGCAACCCTGAAATAGCTTGGGCTGGGGCAACGGAGCAGGATTTAATTGCAAAAAATATTGAATACAAAAAATCTGTTTTTCCCGTTTCTGCGCTGGGAAAAGCAGCTACGGAGAGTAATTTAGAGGGATTTGTGAAAATTTTGGCTGATAATGAAGGAAAAATTTTAGGTGCTCATATTATTTCAAAAGAGGCGTCTGCGTTGATTCATCAACTGACAATTGCGATGCAGAACAATTTGGGAGTGGACGAGCTTAAAAAATGTTGTTTTGCTCACCCGACTTATTCCGAGGGGATTTATGAGGGTTTAAAACTAGTAAACGGTAAACAGTAAACAGTGAACGGTAGGGTGCGGATTTAACCGCACCGACAAAAACTGTTAAACTATTCGACTTTTCGACCAAAAAAGGAAAAAAATGACAAGACTTCCTGAATATTTAAAACGACCGATTATAGATACGGAAAAAACAAAAAATGTTCGTCGTATTTTAAAAACTCACTGCTTAAGCACGGTTTGCGAGTCGGCACGTTGTCCTAACAAAAACGAATGTTACACGAAAAACACGGCAACTTTTTTGATTATGGGGGACGTTTGTACGAGAAACTGTCGTTTTTGCAATATTTCATGTGAAACCCCACAACCCTTGAACGAAAATGAACCTAAAAACGTTGCGAAAGCCATTCAGGAGTTGAATTTAACATACGCGGTGATAACCTCCGTAACTCGAGACGACTTGCCTGACGGAGGGGCGGAGCATTTTTCGAACTGCATTAAAGAAGTAAAAAGTAAAAAGCAAAATGTAAAAAGTGAGCGAGAACCGCAAAACTGTTCAACTATTCGACTATTCGACTTTTCAACTAAAATAGAAATCCTCACGCCTGATTTCAAGGGTGACACAAAATCACTCGATACAATTATTAAATCAATTTATCCCCCCGATGTTTTCAATCATAATATCGAAACCGTGCCGAGGTTGTACAAAACTGCCAGACCACAGGCGATTTATCAGCGTTCGCTTGATGTTTTAAAATACGTGAAAGATAATTCAGAGATTTTAACAAAATCGGGTATTATGGTAGGTTTAGGCGAAACTTTTGAAGAATTGAAGCAGACTTTAAAGGATTTAAAAAATATTAGTTGTGATATTGTAACAATCGGTCAATACATTCAGCCCTCAAAAGAACATTTACCTGTGGAAAAATACTACACGCTTGAGGAATTTGAGGAATTGAAAATATTGGCAAAACAAGTCGGGATAAAAACCTACCAAATCGGCGCGCTTGTTAGAAGCTCATATAACGCCGCAGAAACAGCTAAAATAAGTTAATCTATATATTTACCGTCAAAAAGTTTTATGACCATGGAAACCTGATCTGAAGGCATAAATTTTTCTTCTTTTTTCTCAGGGTTAGACAATTTTTGTTCTATAAATTCATCTTCCTCGCCAATTTCCTCGGATTCTACTTGTATTTTGGGGAGTTTTTCAATTATTGGATTTTTTTTTTCAACTTCCTGAATCTTATCGTCAGAAGTGGCTAATCTTACAATAACATTTACTTCTTTATTAAAAAGTTTTTTCGCCGCCTCAACGATAACCTTTTTTTTTGCATCGCTGCCGAGCATCTTTAGAGCAAATTCTTTTTCACACCCGATTACAATTTTGTTTTCAGAAAGTTCAATCGGTCTCGTGTGTTCAGCTAAAAGCGAAACCGTCGGCGGACTGGAAATATTTTGTAATAATTCAAACCAAAGGGTGCTTATATCGTCCTGATTTTTAATAACAGGCTTGGATAAAGGCATTGGCGGAAGTTCGTCGGTTGTAACGGGAACTTCGGTAGCTGGCGAGAGGGTTGATTTTTGCTCAACCTTTGAACTTTCAACTTTCTTAACCTCAATAGTCTTAGTTTCAGTTTCTTTATTAAAAACTGTTGCCGGTTTCATCACTTGAAGTTTGGGCATAACATTTTGAGTAGTCGGAACTCCTTGATTATTTTCCAGCTTTAAAACTCGTTCCTGAAGCTCCAAAAGTGAAGTGTTTTGAGCTAAATTCGCTAAATCTATTATCGCTACTTCAAGCCAAAGATGCTGGTTGGTAGTGGTTTTTAGTTCTTTTATGTAATAAACTGTTTTTTCTATCAAAAACGTTATCTGATGGGTGTCAATATGTTCAGACTGCTTTTTTAAAATATGTATTTGCGAAGTATTTAATTGAGTTAAGTCCATCAAAAGTTCCTCGCCCTGACAGTTTTTAACTATAAGTAAGTTTTTAAAGTATCCGAGCAAATTAAGCAAAATTTGCGATGGTTCATTTCCAGAATTATAAATTTTACCCAAAAACTCAATCGCCTCTTGAGGTTTTGACTGAATAATATTTTGAGAAAGATTGTTTAACATATCAAAAGAAAGCCTGCCCAACAGTTTGTTAATGTCTTCTGATGTTATTGTTGTTGAATCATCAAGCACACTCACTTGATCCAAAAGTGCTAAAGAATCCCTCATTCCGCCCGCAGCATTTTTTGCTATTGTAAAAAGGGCATCTGCGTCTATTTTTATTTTTTCTAATTTCGCAATATATTTAAGGTGATTGATAATATCGTCAGTAGTAATTCTTCTGAAATCAAACCTTTGACAACGACTTGTGATTGTTTCCAAAACCTTTTGCGGCTCTGTCGTAGCTAAAATAAAAATAACGTTTTCAGGCGGTTCTTCAAGAGTTTTTAAAAGCGCGTTAAAGGCATGATTTGTAAGCATATGAACTTCGTCAATAATATAAATTTTATATTTACCGTTAACAGGCACGTACTGAATTTTTTCCAAAATATTTTGAGCGTCCTCAACTTTTCTATTGCTCGCTGCATCAATTTCGATTACATCCATCGGTGTTGAATTTTTTATGTCGATGCAACTCGGACAAACTTCACAAGGGGTTATGGTCGGACCGTCTTTGCAGTTAAGAGATTTTGCCAAAATCCGCGCAACAGAAGTTTTACCCGTTCCACGAGGACCCGTGAAAAGATAAGCATGAGAAATCTTGTTCAAGTTAATTGCGTTGGCAAGTGCCTTTTTAACATGCTCTTGTCCAACAAGCTCTTGAAGATTTTTTGGTCTGTATTTTCGGTATAACGGAATGTATTTTTCGCTCATATTGCCTTAATTTAATATTAGTATTAAGATTATTATATCTTAACTCAAGTAAAATAGGTAGGATTATGAACTTAATTAAACCGAAAAAATTAAACAAAGGCGACACAATAGGAATTTTGCCACTTTCAGGAGCTGTTGAAAGCAAAACAAATATACTAAGAGCCAAAAAATATTTTGAAAATAAAGGGTTTAAGGTTGTTTTGTCCGAGAATATTTTTGATAATCACCGATATCTCGCCGGAACTGATGAAAAAAAAGTTGAAGAACTGCACAAATTTTTCTCTAATCCTAAAATCAGCATGATTTTATGTGCCCGCGGAGGCTATGGTGCTATTAGACTTCTTGATAAAATAGATTTTAATTTGATTAAAAACAACCCGAAAATTTTTGCAGGGTACTCGGATGTGAGTGCACTTCAAGCAATGATTTGTAAAAATACCGGGTTAATAACCTTTTATGCTCCGGTTGCACAGGGTGATTTTGGGTTCGAAGAAGTTTCGAAATTCACAGAAACTTCTTTTTTTAACACGCTTACAAACACGAAGGATTTGGAATTTTTACCCGATAAAAGAAAAACAAAGGTTTATTTTGAGGGTAAAAGCGAAGGTGTCCTCTGGGGCGGTAATTTGGCTACAGTTGTTTCTATGTGCGGGCTAGATTTTATTCCTGATGTAAAATTTATATTTTTTGCGGAAGATTTAAACGAGGAAGTTTATAAAGTTGATAAAATGATGACGCAGCTTTTAAATATCGAAAAATTTAGAAACAATCTTTCGGGGATTATTTTAGGTGATTTTTTGGGGGTTGGAAATAAAAAGCATTTTGATGAATTATTTTTTGAAATTGGTGAAAAAATCCAAAAGCCGATTTTGAGCGGGTTTAAATTAACCCACGCCCGAGATAAAATTACTCTGCCTTATGGTGCAAACGCCGAATTTTCAACGGATACAAAAGTATTAAAAATTAAAAAATATTTGGAAGATTAAAAATCAATTCATGTTGTACACAATTTAATGTTGTTGGGCTTGCAAGCCCGACCTACTGTCTATTTTTCTTCAGCGAATAAGCCAATATTCCTAAAGTTTTTTGCCTTCTTTTTTGCAAAAAAGAAGGTCTTTCCTGCGAAGCTTTGTGCGTAAAAGGCTCTGTTCGTGGCGGTATTTCTCTATTTCTGCGTGATTTCCGTTAAGTAAAACTTCCGGGACTTCAAACCCTCGAAAATTTCTTGGCTTGGTATATTGCGGATGTTCCAAAAGTCCGTTAGAAAAACTATCATTATCTGCCGATTCTATTTTCCCCAATGTGCCGTCTATTTTGCGGCTTATGCTATCTATCAGGCAAAGTGCAGGCAATTCGCCTCCAGTCAGCACAAAATCACCAATAGAAACCTCTGTGGGTTTAATAATTTCCCTTATTCTTTCATCAAAGCCTTCGTAATGACCGCATAACATGATTATTTGGTCATATTGGGCAAATTCATTACTCATGGTATCGTTGAAAACTTTGCCTTGCGGGGTGAGCATAACCGTCAGTGAATTTTCAAGTTTTTCTACACTTTCATACGCATCAACATAAGGTTGCGCCATTAAAACCATGCCGGCTCCGCCTCCGTATGGAGTGTCGTCAACTTTTTTATGCTTGCTTTGCGTAAAATCTCTCGGGTTTATAGTATTGACTTCAATCACGCTTTTATCAATTGCTCGTTTTAGAATACTGCAACCACAGCAACTTTCAATCATTTCAGGAAACAAGGTCAAAACATCGAATTTCATTCGATTAAGCCCTCAATATTATTTACCGTAATTTTTTTGTTTTTTATATCAACATTGGGTACCAAGTTTTTTACAAAAGGAACCAATGATATTTTTTTGCTCTTACTTTTAATTGAAATTAAGTCATTGACGCCGTTATTGGAAACTCCGACAACAATCCCGATTTTGTTATCAGCCAAATCAAAAACCTCAAGTCCGGTTAATTCGTCAATTAAGAATTCATCTTCACCCAAAGTCTCTCTTACGACTGTTTTCTCAACAAAAAGTAAGCAACCTTTGTAAGGGATTAAATCGTTAATGGAGTTAATTTCTTTGAACTTTATTAATGCAAAAGTTTTATTAAATCGAACGCCGGATACCTCAAATTTGACATAACCATTGTCTTGTTTGATATAAACAAGTTTGAGTGTTTTTAAAAAATCTTCTTGATTTTTTGAAAATCCGACCTTGGCTTCGCCCTGAATCCCATGAAAGTTTAAAATTTTCCCTACAGAAATGTATTCCATAATCAAGCCTTAATCTTCAGTTTCTTTAGCTGATTTTTTTGGTTTTTTTTCTTTTTTTTCTTTTTCAGGTTTTGCGGGTTTTTCTTTTACTTCTTTAGGTTTTTTTGTCTTTTTTTCTTCTTTTACTTTAGGCTTTTTGAATTCTTCGGGAGCATCCACTCTTTCTTGATTCCATCTGTCAAGCCCCAATTTAGCCCTTACAAGCCCTATTCCGACGTGTACTCTCCACTCATCCATTTTTAATTGCGAAGCAAGAATCTTATGGCAGCCTATAGGAGGCAACGGGAGTAAAGGTTCATATAAATTTTGGATTGCGAACATTTGATCAGGTGAAATAGCCAACTTTCTTTTAGGGAACGGCAATTTCGGCAACATCATTTTTTGTCTTATCAAATTGATACCAAAGAAAACTTTTCTTGGCTCAAGTTCGATTTTTGCTCCGATTACTTCATGCGCATCAGGATTAGGTAAAGGTAACATAGCCTTATACAATAATTCAATTTGTTCCAATTGCTCTTTGCTTACCAAAAGCGGTTTGTTACGATTCATCGGAGGACGTCTGTTAGCATTAAAATGATTTCCGCTTTGAGGTCTATTATATCCTCCACCCTGTTGCGGCGGTCTGTTGTATCCGCCACGGTCTTGGTTATACCCGCCTTGTTGAGGTGGTCTGTTATACCCGCCACGGTCTTGATTATATCCGCCTTGTTGAGGCGGTCTGTTATATCCGCCACGGTCTTGATTATATCCGCCTTGTTGTGGTGGTCTGTTATAACCGCCTTGATTATATCCACCCTGTTGAGGCGGTCTGTTGTAGCCGCCACGGTCTTGATTATATCCACCTTGTTGTGGTGGTCTGTTATACCCGCCTTGGTTGTACCCACCCTGTTGAGGCGGTCTGTTATATCCGCCACGGTCTTGGTTATACCCGCCCTGTTGTGGTGGTCTGTTGTAACCGCCACGGTCTTGGTTATATCCACCCTGTTGAGGCGGTCTGTTGTAGCCGCCTTGTGGTCTTTGATAACCGCCTTGACCTTGATTATAGCCCTTGTTGTCAGGACGGTTATAAGGTCTTGGCTGCGGAGCATCCTGTGAATAACTGTTATAAAACTGTTGCTGCGATTGCGGTCTTTGTTGCTGGGATTGTTCGTTATTTTCCTGTTGTTCTTGTTGATTTCCTTGTTGCTCCTCTTGTTGAGAACCGTTTTTTTCATCTTTTTCAGACTCATTTGAGGTCGTTAAATCCGATGATAAAATCATTTTTTTATCAGGGTACAAACAATTGGGGCAAATAACTCTTTTGGGGTTTTTGGTTTCAAACTCGGAACCGCACTTAGTGCATTTGTTTACATACATAATGAAAGCCTCTTAATTATAAAACGATTAATAAAAAAACTCCTCGTTCACTTCAAACAAAATTTATATTTCTTTTTATATTTTCATATATTATAATCAAAATTAATTCTTGGCAAGTCTTTTTATAATTTTTTTATTAATACTAACAGAAAATTATCTATTTTTCCACTAAAAATATTATTAATCCTTTGTTTACAAATGAAATATCCATTATAGAAAGGGATTTACCCGATTTGGCTAATTCATAAAAAATTAACATTCCTTTACCGAATTTATCTTGACAAGCAACTTATTATGAGTGAGCTTTACTTTCCTGCAAGCTGCCCGCATGCGGCGTCAATGTCTGCGCCTCTTTCTAATCTTATTGTAACTTTTTTCCCCGAATGTTCAAGTATGCTCTTAAACCTCATGACAGAGTTATTACTTGGTTTTTGAAAATCGTTCTTATCAATCGGATTATAAGGAATTAAATTTATATTACATTTTAAATCTCTTAAAAAAATTGAAGTTTGCTTTGCCATATCAAGTGTGTCTGTCAAATCTTTTATAAGCAAATACTCTATCGTAATTCTTCTTCCTGTTTTATCTATATAATTTTTGAGTGCTTTTTTAAGTTCAGGCAAGGGATATTTATTTTCAATCGGCATAATCTGTTTTCTAATCTCAGAAACAGGAGCATGCAAAGAAAGCGCCAAAGTAGATTGCATATCGAGTTCCGCCAGTTTGTTTATCTGAGGAATAACACCACTTGTTGAAATGGTAATTCTTCTTGCACCAATTTGAAAATTTTCGTTAAATATTTTAAGTGCAGGCAAAACATTGCCAAGGTTCAATAGAGGTTCACCCTGTCCCATAAATACGACATTTGTAACCCTTAAACCTGTATCTCTTTGAATTGTCAAAACCTGCTCTACAATTTCAGAAGTAGTCAAATTCCTTATAAATCCTCTTTTACCAGTTGCACAAAACGCGCAATTTATCGCGCATCCTATTTGAGAACTTACGCAAGCCGTTAAATTTGCACGATTATCAAACCGCATTAAGACGGTTTCGACGCAGTTTCCGTCAGGATATTTGATTAAATATTTAATCGTTCCGTCTTGTGAAATTTGCTTAGCTGTTATTTCAACATCAGAAACTTCAGCGACTGTAGACAATTTTTCTCTAAAATCCTTTGACAAATCAGTCATTTCATCAATTGTTTTAACGGATTTCAGATAAATCCAATTATGAATTTGTCTTGCTCTGAATTTTGAAACATTTAACTTTTCTGCCAGTTTTTCAAACTCGTCTTGAGTTTGCCCCGATAATATAATTTTGTTCATAAAAATTTATTATTTATTCTCTATCGGTTTGCTCAAATTTGAACCGGATGAATTCGGTGCTTTTGAAGGTTTAGCTTTTTTAGGTTTTTTAATTTCTTTTTTTCCGCCTTTATCTTTAGACATAATCATTTCTCCTTTGTTTGATAGTAAATCCAACTGTAAGATTATCAAAATTATAACACACATAGTAAAATTTAACATTTGAAATTTTTTTTAAAAAAATTATAATGTAGTTATACTTAAAAGGGTTGAAAATTAATGTTTACAAATATACAAGAATTAATTCTAACAACGCAAGATGGAATTAAAATAGCGATTAATCAACACAAAACAGGACACGACGAAGTTTTGATTATTGCACACGGCTGGTTTATGACTAAGGATAGTTCGTATTTTACTGATATAGCAAAGGTTTTTAGCGCAAATTTTGATGTAATTTCCATGGATTTTCGAGGTCATGGTAAAAGCTCCGGATTTTATACTTTTACAAGCAAAGAGCCAATGGATTTAAAAGCTGTGGTCGCTTATGCCAAAAAACAGTACTCAAAAATTTATTTAATGGGCTTTTCTTTAGGCGGAGCGCTAGTTTTAATCCACAGTGCCATTGAAAAAGATGTTGACAAAGTTATTGCAATCTCTGCGCCTCACAGTTTTATCAAAATTGAAAATCAAATGTGGCGCAAAGAAGCTTGGAGTAATTCTTTAAGGAAATTTGAATTTATAAGATGGATTACAGTCCGACCTAGTCTTATAATCGGAAAGAAAATTCGCCCCATTGATATTATAGATAAAGTTGAGGCTCCTACCTTGTTTGTGGCCGGAAGAAAAGATGTTACAGTCCATGCCTGGCATTCTAAAAGCCTTTTTAGAAAAGCAAAATGCCAAAAACATTTTGAATTATTCGAAGATTGTTGCCATGCGGAAGATTTATTTTTTCAATCAAGAGAAAGATTTATAAATATTTGTACAAATTGGTTGGCAGTAATCGATGAACAAAAAGAAGCAAAAAATACGGTGGAGAGTGATAATCCATGTGAATTAACCTCAATAAGCGGCGCGAAAATACTAAGCAAAAAATAAAAAGCGTTGCACTTTTGTTCAAAATTTTAACAAAATAAGGCAATTTTATTCTTCTTTTGGTTTTATTATTAATAGGTTACAATATAAAATTGTGAGTTAGAAAAGGTTCTTAAAATCCCCAAGTGTTGTATAATATTATTTAGGATTTATTCCATTGTGACAAAATTAACTAATATCAATCGGAAGGTGTAACCAAAGGAGAATTAAAGTGAAAAAATTATTACTTGTATTAGTTTTTATTTTAACAATGACACCGTGTTTTGCACAAGTTAAGAATTCTGTCGTTCAAAACGGGAATAAAGCTACTTATTATGATAACAATGGAAATGTAAGCGGTTGGACTATTAATGACTTTAACAAAACTTTTACTTATGATGCCCAAGGCAATCTTCTTAATTATGTTGTCAGATACGGTAACAGTGTTAAATACTATGATGGAAATAACAAACTTCAACATTCAACCAATCAATTAGGAAATAAAGTAATTTATTATGACGGAGAAGGTAAAGTTCAAAGCTATATCGCCCGATATGGAAATAAGATTATGTACTATGACGGACAAGACAAACTCCAAAAATATGTAGTCAAATACGGGAATAAAACATCATATTATAATGACAAAAATGAACTTCAAAGTTCAAGTTACATACACGGCAACGATATAGAATATTATGACGGGAATGGTAAATCTACTGGTTCAAGTACTTTCGACGGAAATAAAGTTACAAACTTTGATAACTAGATTTAAATCCGTTAAAAATTATTATCGGATATATGTGTAACTAATTACCAGTAAACAAATATGCGTCAAGCCCAATAAATACCGTGGTCTACCCCTCGCCCCTTGAGGCTGTGTAAAAACTAATTTTCAAAAAGCCATGTATAAATACTTACTAATATGGTAAAATTAGTAAGTGGTATTGGCATTGGAGGGTTTTTGAATGGGTTACATTAAAGGCGAATGTAGAGAACAAAT
>CAIPUE010000048.1 GCA_903868125.1 uncultured bacterium
ATTCGCCTTTAATGTAACCCATTCAAAAACCCTCCAATGCCAATACCACTTACTAATTTTACCATATTAGTAAGTATTTATACATGGCTTTTTGAAAATTAGTTTTTACACAGCCTCCTCAAGGGGGGAGGGAACGCCCTCGCCAATTTTCTTTTGCAAAGTTTTTTTAAAATCATTTATCCTTGAAAGTCAATATTAATAGCTATTTTAGACTATGTACTGCAAGATTCCTGTTAATAAAATAGTGATAAAAACAGAGGCTATACTATACACAAAATAAAAAGCAGAATTTAAAATAGGGCGGGATTTCCATCCCGCCCTACTTTTTCAAATTTTATTTTTTACTTTATTACCCTTTGATTTGGTTCATAACCTCATCAGCGAAATTTTCACAACGTTTTTCGATACCTTCACCAAGTACATATCTATCAAACTTCTTGATTGTCAATTTGCCTTCGACGTAAGCTTTTACTGTTTGAGAAGGGTCTTTTACGAACGGTTGTTCTAACAAACATCTTTGAGCAAGAATTTTGTTAAGTCTGCCCTCAACAATTTTTTCTCTAATCGCTTCAGGCTTACTTTGTAAGTCTTCTTTACCCATTTCAATTCTTTTTTCTTCGTCTCTTACTGCTTGAGGAACATCTTCGCTTGAAAGAAATTCAGGAGCGGATGAAGCGATGTGTAAGCAAACATCTTTTCCTACAGTTTCATCAGCTTTGTCAGAAACTAACATAACGCCGATTTTGCCGTTATGGATATACGTTGAAAGATTGCCTTCATATTTTACAAATCGTCTAACAGTGATTTTCTCACCGATTGTAGCGATTTTTTCTTTAATAATTTCTTCAACTGTTTTGCCAAACTCAGGGCAAGTGGTCGCCAACAATTCTTCAACAGTATTGGCATTCCCTTTGGCAATTCCCTCAGCTAAGCTTTGCGTAAGTTCTTTAAATTCTTCGTTTTTAGCAACAAAATCAGTTTCGCAGTTAACTTCAACCATTGCACCCGAATTACCGATAATAGCAGATGCAATCAAACCTTCTGCTGCAATTCTGCCCATTTTCTTCTCAGCTGAAGAAATCCCTTTTTGTCTAAGCACTTCGCTTGCTTTTTCCATATCGCCTTCGGATTCAACAAGTGCTTTTTTGCAATCCATCATGCCTGCACCAGTTTTTTCACGAAGTTCTTTTACCATTTGAGCTGTTATTTCCATGTCTTTTAAATTCCTTTCATTATTAGGTCGAATAGTCGAAAAGCTTAGTAGTTGAATAGTTATTTAAAAATTAAACTGTTCAACTCTCCAACTCTTCGACTATTAAACTAAATTTCTACAGTTGTTTCCGCTGCTTCAACCACAACTTCTTCAGCGACAACTTCTTCAGTTACCCCTGCATCTTGTGCCGCAATCTTTTCGATTTTGACGGTTTCAACAGCTTTGTTTTCTCTAAGTTGTTTTCCTTCTAAAACTGCATCTGCAAGCTTAGAAGAAATAAGTTTTACTGAACGAATCGCATCATCATTCCCCGGAATCAGATATTCAATATTATCAGGGTTAGCGTTCGTATCAGCCAAACAAATTACAGGGATATTCAATTTGTTGGCTTCCTGAATTGCGATTAATTCTTTTTGTTGGTCAACAACAAATATCAAATCAGGTAACCCTCTCATTTCCTTAATCCCGCCTAAAGTTTTGCTCAATTTAGACAATTGGCGTTGAAGTTGAGCAACTTCTTTTTTAGGCAATTTTTCGATATGACCGCTAGCCATAAAGTCTTCAAGCTCTCTAAGCTTACTGACACGTGAACGGATTGTTTCAAAGTTTGTTAACAATCCACCGAGCCATCTTCTGTTAATATAATAAGCGCCTGCTCTTTGGGCTTCTTCCGCAACCACTTCTGAGGCTTGTTTTTTTGTTCCGACAAAAAGAATATTTTTGTTACGAGCTGAAAATTCTCTTACAACGGCATAAGCTTTATCAAGCAAATCAGTTGTTTTTCTTAAATCTAGTACATAAATCCCGTTTCTTGAACCATAAATATATGGTTTCATTTTGGGGTTCCAACGTTGTGTTTGGTGACCAAAGTGTACACCTGCTTCTAAAAGTTCAATCATTGACGCTACCGGCATCGGCTTTCTCCTTATAATTTTTTGAGTGTTTTGTGAAAACTCCACACCCCTTGTAATATCCGGTCGCACAGTCCCATTCCCTTGATAATCTCGGCTTGAAAAACCTAACTTGATTTCCGGAACTAGGGCAAAACCTATTGGACTAGTGTAACCTCTTTATTAATTTTACTACAAATAAAAAAAATTAACAAATTACTTATTTAGTTTTGTAAATTATCAATTACATGCAATAATATTAGTTATGAACGAAAAAATTGTTATAAAGGGAGCAAAAGAACATAATTTAAAGAATGTTTCGATTGAACTGCCGAAGAATGAGTTAATTGTTTTTACAGGGGTTTCGGGGTCGGGGAAAAGCTCGCTTGCCTTTGATACAATTTTTGCAGAAGGGCAAAGGCGTTATGTGGAGAGCCTTTCGACTTATGCGCGCCAATTTTTGGGACAGATGGACAAACCAAATGTTGAACATATCGACGGACTTTCGCCTGCAATTTCTATCGACCAAAAATCAACAAATAATAATCCTCGTTCAACTGTAGGAACTGTTACAGAGATTTATGATTATTTGCGGCTGCTTTACGCGCGTGTCGGAACGCCTTATTGTCCGCAGTGTGGCGATGAGATTAAGCCCCAAACTATTGATGAAATAGTGGATAGAATTATGAAATTGCCTGAAGGCAGTAAAATTCAGATTTTAGCCCCGATTGCGCGCGGTAAAAAAGGTGAATTCGTGTCAATATTTGAAGAACTGCGCCAAGAAGGTTTTGTGAGAGTAAAAGTAAATGATGAAATTTACAACTTGGATGAGGATGAAATAAAATTAAATAAAACGCAAAAACATACAATCCACGTGGTTGTTGATAGAATTGTCGTAAAAGAAAGCGCAAAATCTCGGATTGCAGACAGTGCTCAAATTGCGCTGAAAAAAGCCGATGGGATGATGATTGTAGACAATGAAGGCGAGGAAATAATTTTTAGCGAAAAACTTTCCTGTGCGAAGTGTAATTTGAGCTTTGAAGAACTTGCGCCCAGAATCTTTAGTTTTAACAGCCCCTACGGGGCGTGTGAACGCTGTTCAGGACTTGGTGCAGATAACGTTGTTGACCCAAATTTAGTTATCCCTGATCGAAAAAAATCACTCGTTGACGGTGCTATTTACCCATGGGCAAAAACGAGTAACCAATATTACGCTGATTTAATCAACTCCGTTTGCGACTTTTACAACATAGACAAACAAAAACCGTTTGAAGAATTGCCTGAAAACGAGCAGAATATAATCCTATACGGCTCTGAAAACGATTTAATAAAAATAAGAGTAAAAGATTTCATGACAAGACGTTATGAAACCCAATACACAAAATTTCCGGGTGTAATCCCATATTTAGGAAAAAAATATCAAGAAACACTCGGCTCTGAATATTGGAACGGAGAACTTCAAAAATACATTGTAACAACCCCTTGTAAAGTCTGTGGAGGTTCAAGGCTAAAGCCGTTTCCACTTGCGGTCAAAATCAAGGGTAAAAACATATACGAATTTACGCTCATGGCGATTGACGAGGCGTTTGAGTTTATTTTAGAATTGTTTTTGGAGCTGAGCGATTATCAAATACAGATTGCAAAACAAATTTTGGACGAAATCCGCGCCAGATTGAAATTTTTACTTGATGTTGGTCTAAATTATCTCACGCTTGCGCGTATGGCTGGGACTTTATCCGGTGGAGAAGCTCAAAGAATAAGACTTGCGACACAAATCGGAAGCGGGCTTTCAGGCGTGTTATATGTTTTAGACGAACCGTCAATTGGCTTGCATCAACGTGACAATGCACGTTTAATCCAAACACTGATAAAACTCAGAAACCTTGGTAATACCCTTATTGTGGTGGAACACGATGAAGAAACAATAAGAAACGCGGATTATATCGTGGATATCGGTCCGCAAGCGGGTCTAAACGGCGGAGAAATAGTTGCCCAAGGCAGTATTAACGATATTATGGGCTGCAAAAATTCAATTACGGGAAAATATTTAAAAGGTGAAAAATTTATTCCTATTCCAACGGCAATTCGTGAAGGAAACGGAGAATTTTTACAGGTTAGAAATGCAAACTTAAATAATTTAAAAAATATTGATATAGATATTCCAATGGGCAAGATTTGTGTTTTGACCGGTGTTTCAGGCTCCGGCAAGTCGACTTTGATGCAGGATTTAATATATGAGTATGCCTTGCATAAAGTTCGTCGAAATAAGCCGAAACCTCAAGGAGTTGATGAGATTTTAGGGCTTGAAAATATTGATAAAATTATCGATATTGATCAATCGCCAATCGGCAGAACTCCACGTTCCAATCCGGCGACTTATACGGATGTGTTTACGCATATTCGTGATTTATTTTCGCGCACAAACGAATCAAAAATTCGTGGATATAAACCGGGTCGGTTTAGTTTCAACGTAAAAGGCGGGCGTTGCGAAGCGTGCAAGGGCGATGGAGTGTTAAAAATCGAGATGAATTTTTTGTCTGATGTTTACGTAAAATGTGATGTCTGTAAAGGAAAACGCTATAATCGAGAAACTTTGGAGGTCAAATATAAAGGAAAAACAATTTCTGATGTACTTGATATGAGCGTAAAAGAATCATTGGAGTTTTTTGAACCTATTCCTTCTATTAAAAATAAATTACAGACCCTAAACGATGTCGGCTTGGATTACATAAAACTGGGTCAAAGCGCGACAACCCTTTCGGGTGGCGAAGCTCAACGGATTAAACTTGCGTCTGAATTGAACAAACGCGCGACAGGAAAAACTTTGTATCTGCTTGATGAACCATCAGTGGGGCTTCATTGGGCTGATTTGGATAAATTAATAAAAATCTTGCAACAACTTGCCGACAGCGGCAATACGATTTTGATAATCGAACACAACTTAGATTTAATTAAAATTGCCGATTACGTAATAGATTTGGGGCCCGAAGGCGGCAACGCCGGAGGTGAAATCGTTGCGACAGGAACCCCGCAAGAAATCAGCAAAAATCCGAATTCACATACGGGGAAATATTTGAAAGAAGTATTTGATAAATTTAAATCCGCCTAATCCGTGCCGAAAAACACTTCAGGCTCGGTTGGAAAAAGTATTGCTGATAAATATATTGATACAAGAAATCCGTAAACTTGTATTATTGGCATAACTAAAACTATTAAAAATGGTTTAACAAACAAAGCAGGAACAATTCCGTAAAGCAAAGACAGTATAAACATTATGAATAAAATTTGTAAGTATTTTTTTTCGTCATAAGAAACCAGTTTTCTTCCTTCTTTAAGTTTAAAAAAAGAATAGATATTGTAATCAGAGTAAAATATCGCGGCAAGAGCCGTAGCAAAGTAAGAATAAATCAAAATCATTATTAACGCTATTATACTTCCCAAAATAGGGATTAATAAAATGCATACGCCCAAAACCAAGCAAATGGCAATGTAAGGAAAAATTCCTGCAAGAAAAAATTTCAGACCCAGCTTGGGAAATTGTGCAAAATCATTTTCCCATTTGGGCAATAAATCATTATTTGTTGATTTTTCATTGGAATAAATAATGTTATTGGCGCACTTTGCGTAATATCCTAACGATATAAATGAAAATAGAACAGATATAATGATTAAAACAATGAAATAAGTAATCGCAGCACCGTCAGGTATTTTCCCGTTTGGGAACATTAATACCTGAAAAAACCCCATTACGCTCAAAGGAGTCGTAAGCAGTAACAAAATAAACATTTTATATTGCCAATCATTATCCTTAAACATATAAGTAAATGCTTTTGAAATAGATTTTTCCATACTGCCACCTTATTTATTTTATAATAGGGATATTTTAGGCATTTGTCAAGAAAATCTAAACGTGCAAATCTCTTTTTCCGTCGTTGATAGCTTGGATTTGTTTTTCTGCAATATTTTTCATTTTTTCGTCTTTTATCTCAGCAAGGTGTTTTGCAATAGCTTTTTCGCCGATTGCCTTAACCTCCTCACTGCCGTAATCTTCAATATATTCTTTAAAAGTAGAAAGTGCGTTCGGTTGGCAATATTGGTGAATATGTCCGGATTTAGCGTGTTCCATAAATTTTTTGCCAACTCTGCCGACTCGATAACAGCTTGTGCAGAAACTTGGTAAAAATCCGTTTTCGCATAGTTCAACAACCATCTCTTGCAAACTTCTCATATCGCCGGATTCAAACTGCTTTGTAGCTTCTTTATGAACAGCATATCCACCCGGATTTGTTTCAGACGCCGCACTGATTTGAGATATTCCAAGCTCCATTATTTCTCTTCGCATTTGCGGAGTTTCTCGTGTGGAAAGCACCAATCCCGTATAAGGAACCGCTAATCTGATTATCGCAACAATTTTTTTGAACTCCTTATCGCTCATTTGTGTCGGAGAAAAATCCACGCCCTCGGCAGGTTCAATCCTCGGAACAGAAATCGTATGAGGTCCTACTCCGCAAACTTTATCCATATGTTCTGCATGCATCAAGGTCGCAAGAGTTTCAAATTTATAATCTGTAAGCCCAAACAAAGGACCTATTCCTAAATCATTAATCCCCGCTTCAATCGCCCTATCCATGGCTTCAAGACGCCATTCATAATTGGATTTTTTACCGGTAGGATGCACTTCTTTATACGTTTCTTTTTTGTATGTTTCTTGGAATAGCTGATAAGTCCCTATCCCAAAAGTGTTTAATCGTTTGAAATCATCAACACTCAAAGGCGCAATGTTAAGGTTTATTCTTCGAATTTCACCGTTTAATTCTTTTGCTTTATAAATCCTTTCCATTATTTCTTCAAGATAATCAAGCCCGGTAGCATGATAGTCTTCGCCGGTAAGCAATATTATTCTTTTATGCCCCATACGCATAACCGCTTTTGCTTCTTCTACAACCTCTGCAGGAGTAAGCACTCTTCTTTCAATACTTTTATTGTCACATCTAAAAGCGCAGTAAACGCAGTTGTTTGTACAGACATTCGCGGCATACAAAGGTGCAAATAGCACAATTCTTTTCCCGTAAATTTTTTCTTTTATTATTTTCGCTGTTTTAAATAATTTTTCAAGTGTCTCGTCATCCTCAATATTAAGTAAGATTGCTGACTCCTCAATCGTAAGCCCTCGAGCTGACAACGCCTTATCTAAAATTTCGTTAATTTTTTCTTGAGACGCTGATTTGTTACGAATCAGATCGTTAATTTTATCTTCGTCTATAAATGTATTATTAATTTTACTCATTTTTTCCTCTCATTCCCCATTTTTTAATCGTGTTTGTTTAATATTTCGGCTACAAGATAATTTTAGTCCTTAATTCATTCAAGTCAAGGAAAAAACTATATTAATTTATGTTACAAAGCAAAGTGAAAGTGTAAAGTTAATATAGAAAATGCCGATTAGTATATCAAGGGCAAATAAGGGTACGAAATTAATTAGGGATAAGGATTAAAGAAAAATGAGTTTAGGCGTTGCTTACAATCAGAATTTGGTAAAGGGAATTGACGTAGCGTCTTTGAAAGAGGTTACTCAACAAATCTTTCAAAGAGCGAATTCACAACCGACTGAATTGTCAAATCTGGATTTGACTAAATTCAACAGAGTGACTTTGGGAACAGATTTGTATAGCGGTAAAGTTGATGTTTCAACAGCTCGCCAAATCGCGATGGCAAATTCTGGGATGCAAGTTAATTTAAGCACTAACGCCGTAAATAGCCTAAAATACTTGAGCAGTGAAGCATCAAAATCAATTTTCAAAAATGTCGATGGTAAAATTAATATAGCGACAACTCAGGATATTACTACAAGAAAAAATACCGTCGCGTTACCTACTTTCGGACAATTAATTGAAACCGCCGACTTAGGTTCAGACAAAAGAGGTTCAAATCCTTTCTACAAAGGCGAATTATTGAATGCGAGAAAAAAAGAAGAAAAAGAAGAGTCTTTAAATATTTTCGCTTAAAAAATGATATGAGAGGATGCGGAAAAGATAATATATTTTTTAACTACTTGGAGATTTTAGAAAAGTCTCCTTTTTTATGCAGAGTTGAGTTCAAAGCCTGACTTTTATTTGGGAAGCAATGTTGGGTTTGTTAAACAAACAACACTAAATCGGTTATGTCTTGAATTCAACGCGGTATTATTACCTCTTGAGCTAAAATATTAAGCAATATTAAGCGATTAATACAAAGTATATACAAAATAGGCAATTTTTAAATACTAAATACCTTTATATAAATACGAGGATATTAGAAAGCACAAGTTCAAAAGGAGACAAACATGGCAAGAGTTTTAATTTCAATGCCCGAAAGATTTTTAGATGAAATTGACACAGTTGCGGGAAACGAAAACCGTTCACGTTCTGAATTAATTAGAGAAGCATTGAGAACTTACATTCACAGAAACAAAGTTCGAGACAACCAAGTAGCAACAAAAAATGCTGCAATTTTAGAGGCACTACTAGACTAGAGGATTGTTGGCAATTTATTTTTGTCAACAACAAACGAGGAGAAACGAGAAGTCCAAAACAAGGCACTCGGTATTTGTAAATTTTATTGAGGATTTAAGAGATTAAGAGGATTTTAAGCGGCCGATGGCCGCTTTTTTATTAATACTTGTTGATTGATTTATTTGGAGTAAAATAAGAAGTGAATGTTGAAGATTAAGGAGAATCAAATGTCCACGATAGAATTTTTTACTAATTCTGAAGAATTAAAATCAATCACCTCTGCTGTGCGTGCCACAATAACAGCACCGTTTTTCGGAAATAATGTTGAAATAGTAAAGGAAGTTACGCAAGCTTACAACTTAGCCAAAAACAGTTCAGGAACGGTTGAATTAACTGGCATGCCGGTATTTAAACCCGAAAAAATAGGCTTACCAAAAGGAGCCAACCAACTTTTGTTTAACGATGGGACTGTAGTCGGACGCTGTGCCGCGGCAAGAAAAATTGTCGGAGAGCCCAATTGTGATGTTGCAGAGTTGTTGCCAATTATAAGAGAGGCTGTTTATCAAACCCGTGACAAATTAATGTACAACAGTGAAGTTGTTGTCGGATTAGAAAAAGATTTTATGATAAAGGCACATTTGCTTATCCCAAAAGGGTTTGAAAATGTCATGTATTCTTGGATGTTAAATTTTCAGCATATAACAAAAACTTATGAACAGATGTATAAAAACTCCAGAAAAATTAACGAAGGTGATATTTACGTATTTTCAGACCCTGATTGGACGCATCCTGATTTCCCTTACGGCTTAACCTTTTTTGACCCAAAACATAATTGCGCAGCGATTTTAGGAATGAGATATTTTGGCGAACACAAAAAAGGAACACTAACTCTTGCGTGGGGTGCAGCTGCGAGAAATGGTTATGCCTCTTGTCATGGCGGGATGAAAAGATATAATTTAAAAGACAAATCTTTTCAAGCGGCAGTTTTTGGGCTTTCGGGTTCGGGCAAATCGACAATTACGCATGCAAAGCACAATAATAAATACGATATAACGGTTTTACACGACGATGCATTTATTATTAATGTTGATGATAAGTATTCGATTGCACTTGAGCCCGCTTATTTCGATAAAACGCAAGATTATCCTCTTGGTTGTGAGGATAACAAATATATAATTACCCAGCAAAACAATGGAGTAATTCAAGCACAAGATGGAAAACTTTATTCAATCACTGAGGATGTGAGAAACGGCAATGGACGAGCGGTTAAGTCGAAATTATGGTCGCCTAACCGTGTTGATAGAGTTGATGAACCGATTAATGCAATCTTCTGGTTAATGAAAGACCCGACAATTCCGCCTGTAATTAAACTTTCAGGGGCATCTTTGGGGTCTGCAATGGGTGCGACTCTTGCAACAAAAAGAACGACAGCCGAACGATTGGCACCGGGGGTTGACCCTAATGCACTCGTTGTTGAACCTTACGCTAATCCCTTCAGGGTTTATCCTCTCGAGATGGATTATTTGAGATTCAAACAGCTTTTTGAAGATGGTGTTGATTGTTATATACTGAATACAGGTGATTTTATGGGCAAGAAAATTAAACCTGAACATACTTTAGGTATTGTGGAATCGATTGTCGAGGGCAGTGCGAAATTTGAAAAATTTGCCAATTTTTCCGATATTGAGATACTTAATGTTGAAGGATTTGAGGCTGATTTTAGTAACAAAGAATATGCCGAAGAATTTAAAAAGCGTATGCAGGATAGGATTCAGTTTGTTAAATCAAGAGACACTGAAAAAGCAGGCTTGGATAAATTACCTCCAGATGCACTTGAAGCATTGCAAAATGTAATTAATCAGGTTGTAATTTAATATCGAATTACATTTAAAGCCTAACTTTAACATGAAATGGATTATACTTTGAATGAAATCCGATATAGAGGATGCGGAAAAATTCAAAAAATGAAAACATATGAGCTTGCGAGGAAAATTTTAATTTTTCCGCAAGCTCATATGTTAAAAAACGACGAACCTCTAAGATTCGCCGCTTTTTAAAAATTAAATATTTTTATTTTTAGTTAGAACAAGGGCATTTGCAATCATCGCATTTAACATTTTTAACAACGCATCTGTCTGTCCAGAATTTATACCAGTGAGCTCTTTTAGCACTTAAACAGCTATCACATTCATTGTTGCATTTGTAGCAGCAAGTTTTGTCTTCAAAGATTTTCCACCAAGTACATTTACATTTTGGTCTGCAAGTTCCGTCATCGCAGGATGGGCATCCGCATTTACAAGGATCGCAAGGTGCTGCAGGGCAAGGACATGCGGTTGCACAAGGATTACAAGGTGCTACGCACGGATTACAAGGGGTTGCGCAAGGTTGAGCACATGGTTGTGCGCAAGGACAAGCCGCCTGAGTTACCTGAATACCCACAGCCAACGCAACCAAGGTAAACAAAGCTACTAATGTTTTTTTCATAATAAAATTCTCCTTCTTTTGTCTCAGGCATAACGGCCTAGAGTTTATTAATACTACTATTTTCTAAAATAAAATTCTTCCTTACTTTTATTTTATACTCAGGTAAATAAAAAACTATATCTAGTTGGGTGATATTTATGGATAGTTTTAGAAATAATAAAAACGCATGATTAATAAATTTCACCATGCGTTCTATTTGTTTCAAAGAGCTACTCGCCCTAAGTTATCTTATTAATCACAGCATTTAGAGCAACAATTCTTATTCTCCCAGAACTTCCACCAGCTGCATTTTTTGCGACAGCCGCAACCGCAGCCGCAGTTGTTGTCACAACAGGAATTATTACAACAAGAGTTGCAGTTTGTGGTTTGGCATGGGCAAGCGTACCCGCATGGCGCAGATTGTACATATCTTGGAGCGCATGGTGCAGGAAGGGCACACGAATTACAAGGTGCAGACATTGAATAGGAGCTTGCGCAAGGACATGGGTTTGAACAAGGACAAGCGGCGAATGATTGAGTACCAACAAACATTGTTGTCAAGAAACCCAATAATAATAAAGTTTTTTTCATGATTAATTTCTCCTTTTTTAACTGTTTAAGTTTTGTAGTCGTAGTAAACCTACTAAGTTAATTTTATAATCATCGAAAAAAAAAACTATATAGATGCGGGCAGTATTTATAAATTTATGTAGTCCTAAATAATAGTCACCTGACTAATGGACAAGCAAACTAGTTTTATCATTCTTAATTATAAATGCTTGCATCACTTGTTAATATTATAAAAATTTGCTCGCCGGCTTTTGCTTTATATTGCAATCCTTTATTAATAAGTGCACTCAAAAGTCCTACTCCTAAACCTGCTGGTATTCCAACCGCAAGCCCCGCTCCGATGTTACTCGGAGAAGATATAAATCCAAATCCAACGCCTGCACCGGTTCCGATAGCACCAAAAGTTAAAGTCGAAAGAACAATCCTGAGCGTTGTTCCCCAAGAACCTAACATCCCGTCTGCCGTAAATGTTCTTGCACATATCGGCATCATTCTACCATCAGGAAGCACGAGGCATCTAAAAGTTAAACGTACTCTTGCATTTTCATTAAACCATTTGGAATGTTGCACCTTTGTAATTTCCGCAACTATTTTGCTACAAGCCGGCAAAACCAAAGTTCCTTCAACCGTATAAATATTTTCGGGAATTAGAAAATTTATGACATCTCCTGCACGAGCTTTTCTGGAATAAAACTTGCATTCAAAATTGATGGCAAGAACATTTTTTTCACAAATTATTTTCCTGTAATTGGTTATTGTAACAGTATTAACAGGTGCTTTTTTTGTTATATCAAAATGCTCCCGAGAAATAATTTGTTCAGGAGAACAACAATCCGCCGCAAAAATAGGTGTAATATTAAAACCCAATAAACAAAAAATCAAAAAACTTGCCAAAATGTTATTCATATAACAATACCTCAACATTTATATTATTTTCGTTCACAGCTTAAAGTACAATTATAAATTTGTAAAGTAGTAGATTGTTGGATTTTTTTGCGTTAAAATGCTTCTATAAAGGGAGGCTATAATGAAAAACTTAACTAGCACAAAAATAATAGCAACATTGGGGCCAAGCTCCGATACAAAAGAAAAAATAAAAATGCTGACAAAAGCCGGCGTGACAATGTTCAGATTAAATTCATCCCACGCAGATGAGGCAGAACATTTAAGACGGCTCAATTATATTCGAGAAATTGAAAAAGAAGTAGGGTACCCGATTCCGACATTATTGGACTTGCAGGGGCCTAAAATCAGGGTCGGAGTTTTGGATGAACCGATTGAATTAATTCAAAATTCGATTGTCAAATTCAGACATCAGGAAAAATATGTTGATGGGATTATTCCTGTTGATTATGCCGGCATTGCCAAAGATGCAAAAGTCGGCGAAAAGATTTTGATGGATGATGGAAAACTTGTTTTAGAAGTTGTTCAAATCGAAAATGGTGTTCTTAGTGCTAAAGTTCTTTGTGGGGGCTTATTGAAACAAAGAAAAGGGATTAATATCCCCGGCTCCACGGGAAGTATTAATGTACTTACCGAACGTGACATTCAGTACGTAAAATTTGCGGTAGATAATGAAATAGACTACCTTGGCTTATCTTTCGTACGTGACGGCAAAGATGTTATGGAATTAAGAGAATTAATAAAACAACACAATGGCAAAACAAAAGTTATTTCTAAAATCGAAAAACCGCAAGCCTTAAAAAATATTGACGATATTATTTTGAAATCGTCCGGTATAATGGTTGCACGCGGAGATTTGGGGATAGAAATTTCACCCGAAAAAGTTCCCATTGTGCAAAAAGAGATTATCCAGAAAGCTAACGCTCAGAGAAAAGTCGTAATCGTTGCAACGCAAATGCTGGAATCAATGATAGAACAACCCATCCCTACTCGGGCTGAGGCTTCTGATGTTGCAAATGCTATCATCGATGGAACGGATGCTATTATGCTTTCGGGCGAAACTGCGGCAGGTAAATACGCCGTTGAAGCGGTTAAAATGATGCGCTCTATAGCCCAAAACGTTGAAAACAGTAAAATTATGAAACATAACTATTATTCTCAAGACTTGATTGATTGTTGTAAAGACGATTCTATAGCGATTTGTATGGCGATTGTTGATATGGTTGAGAAAATAAATGTAAAAGCTATTTTGACTCTTACCGCAAGCGGATATACGCCAAAACTTTTATCAAAAGCGAAACCGAGCGTGCCTATTTTTAGCTTTTGTCCGAGTTATAGAAACAGCCGCAGAATGATGTTGTATAGTGATGTTTATCCTATTGAAATGGAATTGAACGGTGGGATTAACCAACAAACTCTTGAAACGCTTGACAAATGTTTAATCGAACGGTTTAAATTCAAAAGCGGAGATAAAGTTATCTTCACAGGTGCCTTACCCGATTTACTGGTAGGCAAAACAAATTTCATAAAATTACACGAAATTGAAGGGTAGTTACTTTTTCTACAGAAAAAGTAACCTCTCATTATAGGCGACGTATGTTAATAATCGAATAATATCGGCAAGTCGTGAGGCCATTTCTCACGTTTCGCTAAAGCTCAACGGAGAAAGAAGGCAAAAAATGAAAAGTGATGAAATTAAAAAAGGTATAACAAGAGCACCGCACAGAGGGCTTTTGTACGCGACAGGCGTGAGCAAAGAAGGAATGAAAAGGCCGTTTATCGGCATTGCCAGTTCGTTTTCGGATTTGGTTCCGGGACATGCCGGCATGAGAGATTTAGAAAGACAAATCGAAAAAGGGATACATTCTGCGGGCGGTCAAGCTTTTATTTTCGGAACTCCGGCAATTTGTGACGGAATTGCGATGGGACATGGCGGGATGAAATATTCGCTTCCCTCGCGTGATTTGATTGCCGACTGCGTGGAAAGCGTCGCCGCAGCACACCAACTTGACGGCATTGTTTTGCTTTCAAATTGTGACAAAATAACTCCGGGCATGATTTTGGGTGCCCTGAGGTTGAATATTCCAACAGTAATGGTAACTGCAGGACCAATGCTTGACGGTTGCAGTAAAAAAGAAAAACTCACAATGATAAAGGGTTCTTTTGAAGCAATCGGAAAATTTAAAGCAGGCGAAATAACGGAAGAAAGACTTTATGAAATGGAAGAAGCATCTTGTCCGTCGGCGGGTTCTTGTCAGGGGCTTTACACCGCTAACACAATGGCTTGCTTAACCGAGGTTATGGGACTAAGTTTACCTTACTGCGCCACATCTGCTGCGGTTTCAGCACAGAAAAAACGTATTGCTTTTGAAAGCGGGTTCGCAATTATGGATGCGATTAACAACAACGTAAAACCAATGGACTTGATAACGAAAAATTCGATAAGAAACGCGATTATAATGGACTTGGCACTTGGAGGTTCGACAAATTCCGTTCTGCACCTACTTGCAATTGCAAATCAGGCAGGAGTTGACTTAAAACTCGAAGATTTTGATGAATTAAGTTTTAAAATCCCCCAAATTATTAAATTAGACCCTTCAGCAAGTGCTACAATGACTGATTTACACAATGCAGGCGCAATCCCCGGTGCAATAAAAACAATCTATGGTAAGACTCCGGAATTTAAAAATACAAAAAATGTCGTTGGTTTATCGATTGAAGAAATAGCTCAAAAAGCTTGGGTGGATGATGAGGTCGTAAAACCTTTCGACAAACCGATTACAAAAAATCCGGGGCTTGGAGTTTTAAAAGGAAATCTTGCACCCGACGGTTCCGTCATAAAAATTTCGGGTGTGGATGAAAGCGTATTTGAATTTGAAGGAGTTGCTAACCCTTACGACAGTGAAGAAGCGACCATGCAGGCGATTGAAAATGATGAAATAAAAGCGGGCGATGTCGTTGTAATTCGCTATGAAGGTCCGCAAGGTGGTCCGGGAATGAGAGAAATGCTTGCGCCTACTTCACTTTTAGTCGGAAAAGGGCTTGGAAAATCCGTAGCTTTGATTACAGATGGGCGTTTTTCGGGTGGGACACGCGGGCTTTGTATCGGACATATTTCTCCCGAATCAGCAGTTGGTGGAACTTTGGCTCTTGTGAAAAAAGGTGATAAAATAAAGATAGATATAAACAAGCGCTCAATTGAGCTTCTCGTGGATGAAAAAGAGCTTAAGAAACGAAAATCCGAACTGAAACCATTTGAATTAAAAGAAAAAAGCGGTTATTTGGCGAGATATGCAAAAACTGTTCAAAGCGCAAGCTTAGGAGCGATTACGGGGTAGTTAAAAAGGGAAATGCCATGAATAATAAAATTACAACTGAAGATTTAATAAATCAATTACCAAAAGAAGTAGCAGAGCAAGTTCGTAAGGAAGTTGCTGAAGAGGTTGAGAAAATAAGATTAAATGAAAAACGCAATAATAAGTGTCTACAACACTAAAAATGAAAAAATTAATTGATTACAAAGAAGAAATACACAAATGCTCGAAATGTGGGCTGTGTCAGTCGGTTTGCCCTGTTTATAAAATCACGGGCAACGATTGTTCTGTTTCGCGCGGAAAATTTATTATGCTCAATGGAATTATCAAAGGCGATTTAAAGCTAAATAAAAACGTCAATAAATATCTTGATATGTGTCTAAAATGCAACGCCTGTAAAGATTTTTGCCCAAGCGATATTGATGCAAGAAAAATATTTTTAACCGCAAAATCCGAGTATTTTCAACAAGCTCCTGAAAAAAAAATAATTTCACTTTTTCAATCAAACTTTGTGTTTGAATCCATTTTAAATATGGTAAAAATTACAACAAATAGTTATAGATTTTTAAAGTTTGACAAATTAGCGAGAAAATTTTATCCGATTTTCTTAAAAATGGGTAATTTAGGTAAAAAAGTAATCTTGGCGAACGAATTCGTAACCGCTTACCGTTTACCGTTTACCGTTTACCCAAAACGCCTCTCACCTCTTACCATTGTATATTTCAAAGGTTGTGTAAATAATTATATTAATCCCAAAACAAAAAACGCTACCGAAAATGTTTTGTCAAAGATGGGCGTTAAGATTTTGCCTGTTAATTTTAAATGTTGCGGGGTTCCGTTTTTATCGTGCGGAAATGTCAAACAGTTCCAAGAGCAGGCTGTTTTTAATCTTGCTCAAATCCCTGAGGAATTTGATTTTTTCTTAACCGACTGCGCAAGTTGCCAAAATGCGTTTAAAGAATATCGGGATTATATTGAGGATGAAAATTTACTAAAAAAACTTGCAAAAATCCAAGAAAAATCAATGAACGTTAATGAATTTATTGTTAAAAACATAAAGAATATTGAATTCAGTAAACAGGTATCATTCACCTTTCACAAGCCATGTCATTTAGAGAACATTGATTTTATCAAAGAATTTTTAGAGACGTCAAAAAATGTTGAATATATTGAGATGAAAGAGTTTGATAAGTGCTGTGGGCTTTCCGGTGAATTTGCGATAAAAAACCCTGTACTGTCACAAGAAATTTCTTTAAAAAAGGCCCAAAACGCAAGCGATACAAATGCTGATTACATATTAACATCTTGTCCTGCTTGCGTTTTGGGCATTACTCAAGGATTAATAGAAAATTCAATGAACTTAACTAATTATTTACCATTAAATTTTATCGAATTCATTGCGCTTGCTGAAAAAATATAAAATGAATTATAGAACAGGCGAAAGCTTTTTGAGAAATTACAGTAAATCAAAATGGCAGATTGTCAGGGTCACGCTCTTTGTGAGCGAGAAAGATTTCAAGTTCAGATTCTGCTTCTACCAAGTCTATACTTTTTAATTTATTTAGTCTTGATTCTATTAAATTTATATTTTTTAATTGCGCAGTTGAGACATAATTTAGAGGGTTGATAATATTTGAAATTAAATTTCGGATACTTGTTCTTATTTCTTCAGGGGCTCTTAAATCTAATTCAGCATGTGTCCCACCTGAGCCACAACGTTCAAAACATTCCATATCATCGTATATAATTCTCTTTCCATTTCTTGTTAGGCTTATTACCTTAGTCCTTACTTTTGTAAAATAATTTGGCAGATTTCGAGCATCCGTTATTTGTTTTAATATTTGAAACAAATCTCCTGCACCATATCTTGAAAGCTTTGTGGTTTTATCCCCGTTTTTAAGCACTTTTGTAACTTCTTGCAAAAAAGCTGCATCTTCTATCGGCGTAGTTTCAAATATTTTCTCAACAAATTTACAATTATTGCTTGGGTCTAAAATTGTACAAAATTTAAGAACTCCTTTGAAATTTATGTTATTAGAAGTATTTTTTATTTCCATCGTTTATCTCATTATAGTTTTCAAATACCTAAAAACTCATAAAGAACAAAAGTTGTTACTTAATAGGAGCTACTTTATAAAATTTTACACTAAAAAAGATTCTTTACCTTCTCGGGAGACTTTATTAAAAAATATTGCAAAAAAAGCAGGGTTTTTAAGATTTAAACCTCATTTCAAATCTGCTTATTAAAAATTTACAAGAGCTAAAAGCGTTATTATTACACTATTTCGAGCTGGTTGTCTTTATAAAGATATGTAACTATTAGTCCACTATCTGTAGGATTAAAGTGGGTAAAAATAGCAAAAAGTGGTATAATGTGAATAGAAGAATTAATAAAAAAGGTTGTAAAAATGCGATAGAAAATCAAACAGTCAATACACTCTCAAAGAAAGGGTAAAAATATGAATGACGTGCAATTTCACAGTGATCTGGACAGGTTAATTGAAATTTTGCCCCAAAAGGTAAAAAGGCACATAACTTATGATAATATGAATGATGTTATTGAAATAGTTTTGGATATAGGCAGATTGCCTGAGGTTCGACATTCTGGAGGAGAGATTGATTGTTTTGGCGTTGAGCCTATATTGGAGGAAGATTTAACTTATATTACCCAGCGGGTAGCCGATTTTACTTCGGATAACAGATCAGGAATCCCCGGAACACTCCATAGAATTAGTGCAATAAGAAACAGACAAGGGAAAATTATAGGTCTTACTTGCAGAATTGGTAGAGTTGTTACGGGGACTATTGCATGTATAAAAGATTTTGTAACACAAGGTAAAAGTATTTTATTTCTGGGACGTCCGGGGGTCGGTAAAACGACAAAGTTAAGAGAAATCTCAAGGCTTATGGCTGATGAAATAGGCAAAAGAGTAATTGTTGTTGATACTTCAAACGAAATCGCGGGGGATGGGGATTATCCGCATCCTGCAATCGGAAAAGCCCGCAGAATGCAAGTCAGACAACCCGAGTTTCAAAAAGATATTATGATTGAAGCTGTTGAAAACCATACGCCAGAAGTAATCGTAGTAGATGAAATAGGTACGGAAGAAGAAGCTCAAGCAGCAAGAACCATAGCTGAACGTGGGGTTATGCTTATTGCAACGGCTCACGGGAATACGCTTGAAAACTTGATTAAAAACCCGACTTTATCGGATTTGGTAGGTTCAATTCAATCTGTAACATTAGGTGATGATGAAGCAAAACGCAGAGGAAGTCAAAAAACCGTTTTGGAAAGAGAAAAACAGCCGACTTTTGATATCGTAATCGAAATTATCGACAGAAATACTCTTGCAATTTACAAAGACACTTCGGAAGCTGTTGATTATATATTAAGAGGCTGGCCAATCAGACCTGAAATAAGAAAAGTTGACCAGACTTATGAAGCAAAAACAATCGAAGAAGCTCCGACAAAAATTATGCCTGTAGAGCAAAAAGTTTTGCCTATGGCTACTGATAGCTTGAAATTCAGTTTTTCAAGACAGGATTACGTTAAAGAAGTTAAAAAATTCAAAAAGATTTATATTTATGCGGTTTCAAGAAGTATCGTAGAAAAAGTTATCGAACGACTTGATTTGAACGCAGAGATTACCAGAAACGTTGAGGATGCCGATATTGTAATTGCACATAAAAACTTCGCAAAAGGCGGGGCTAAAGTTCTGAGTGTTGCAAATGATTATCGGATACAAGTTTTTTACGTAAAAACCAATTCCATGTCCCAAATTCAAAAAGTGATAAAAGAAGCACTCGGCATCCAAGAATCCTCAGAAAAACTACAAGGGTACTATGATGAGGCTGAAAGAGCACTCGATGAGGCTAAAGCCGCTATTGCAAAAATATTGGAAGGTGAGGAACACATAGAGCTTACACCTCAAAACCAAAAGATAAGAAAATTACAACATGAGCTTATTGAACAACATAATTTGGCAAGCCAAAGCGTCGGCGAGGGTGAACAAAGACACTTAAAAATAGTCGGCGGAAAAGACTTTGAGAAAAAGAATGCTTCGTGATTACTGGTAAACAGTAAACGGTAAACGGTGAACAGCAAGTAGCAAGTAGGGTGCGGATTTAACCGCACCGTCGAAAAGCTTGAAACAGTGAGAGGTGTTCGGCACGAAGAATGAGTGTCAGACAAAGGGAACCGCCGAAGAATGAGGCGAGTGACCCTGCCCTACGCAAGGGAAAAATTGGGTGAGGGGTGAAAACACGCATGCCTTAACGCGAAACCCCTCACCCTGTTTTCTAATGCTTGCAGGCTTCTGCTCACATTGAAAACAGTCCTCTCCCGCAAGGAGGCTGTGTAAAAACTTTAAAAACAAATCCTTTAAGGTCTCTCTCATTAAAATTAATAGAGTCAATGGCTTGACTATGCCATTGACTCTATTAATTTCTCTATTCCTATCTCTGTTATCG
>CAIPUE010000049.1 GCA_903868125.1 uncultured bacterium
CAGTCTTAAATACCTTGCTCTGCCCCCGTTTAATTAACTCATACTCTTGAACAGTATTTAGCATTTTAATAGCCAATGTTTTTGAAATTAGTTCTTTGTTTGTCATTTTCTTACTCCTTTTTATTTATTTAAAAACAAAAATTGTAAGCGAATTACTTGACCTCTACAATTGCGAGGCGAGGATTTTTTAGTCAAAAAACCATTGAGGGAGCGAAGCAATCTCTTCGCCCTTTGCAATAATACATGGAGATTGCTTCAGTGGAAGCTTTTTGTCACATTCGGCACTTGACCTCTACAGCAATGACGCAAAACCACTACACAAGTTAATTAACATCTACCTGAGTTGTTACAAAAAAAAGCCTGAATTTTACTTCAGGCACTCGTTTTTGTTAAAACTTTAAAGGGATTTAGGGATAGGGTAGGTTATGGGAGGTATATCTTTTGTATAAATTTAAATTATTTTCTGCTTAGAAAGGATTTGTTATTTAATGCAATAAAATTCATTTGCTCCATTAAAATTTGAGAACGGTCTTCCCAATCTGCGGAAGTTGTTGTTGTAATTTGATTTGCGTATATTTGGATTAATTTATCATCAATTTTACTTGGGTCTTTTATTGTCATCTTGCCTGCCTCGTTACTACTTACATATATATAAAGTATATATCACTTATCTTATTTCAGGTTTCTCTAATTTTGTTACATTTTTTAATAAACCTTGCCCTTGGGCGGATTTCTTAGTCAGCAAGAGATTTTTTACAGTTCTTGTTGTTACGTATCTTATACTTTTGTCAATTTTTTAATTAAATTTGTTTTTATATTTATATAATTAATTAAGGTAGGAAATGGTGAACTTATGAATTATCCGGTTAACCAAAGAATAAATACATATCCGCAGTCATCGACAGGTCTTAGCTTGTCTCAACTTCAAGAAATAAACGGAGATACGATTAAGAATGGAGTTGCGCAAAATGAACTTATTAAAAGTGTCAGCGAAGACAGCGACAAAACGCCTTGGCTTGCACCAGTGTTAAGCTTGCCTGTTTGGGCTAGTATGGTTTACGGAATGAATAAATTCAACACCGCTTGCGGTGGGCAATACGAGCAAAGTTTACCTTATAGAATGGTTAAATCTGTAGATAATTTTATTAAAAAATATGAATTTTTAGACAAAATGTCCAATAAGATTGTGAGTGGCTTCAAGTCTGCTACTACTGCTTTAGATAAAAGATTTGTTTCTAAGTCTAAAATTTTAACCGCATTTTTTAAGACCCCGTCTGAACCTAAATTGATTATGGTAAAAATGATGTCAAAGGGAACAATTGCTGAAGTTTCATCAGAAGCTATTAAACAGTTGGAAGCATTTAAGGCAAAAGATCCTGCAAATCTTTTAAAAATGGGCATAAGAGAAGCAGAACTCCAAGAATTGATTGCAAATCCTCATATAGACAAAAATATTCAAAAAATAATACAGCTCTGTGAAAAATTAAGTACGAATATTATGCCTGCTTCAGATAAAGTTATTAAGCTTCCTTTTACAAAAGGGCAGAAGTATTTGTCTGATTTTATTCCCGGACTCGGAACAGCCTTAAAAAAGGACATTGTATTCTCTGAGTATGCTAATAAAATGAAAACTCTCCAGGGCGTACATGCTACTACTGTTCTTGGCAAATCCGTTCCAAGACTTATAATGAGAATTATAGAAAGCGTTACAAACGGTACTGCCGGCGGTAAATTTGCTATCTTCATGGCCGCATATTTTATTGCCGATTCAATAAAAGATGCAATACATGCTCCAAAAGACGATAAGGTCAAAAAATTTGCAGAAAGTAATATTTCAGGTATGGCATTTTACTTAACTATGCCTTTTGTTATCGGACTGTTGCATAAATTTGGTGGACTACAATATATAGGCGTTGATCCTGAAAAAGTTGAACATTATAGAACGGCACTTAATGAGTTCAATAATAAGGTAAATAGCGGTGCAATTAAAGTGAAAAGTATCTATCTTGCAGAAGAAGCCAAAATCTTAGCTTTGAAAAAACAATTACTGAAACCTGCAACCGCAATTCAAAAATCCGATAAATTGGGAACACAAATCATTAAAGCATTTAAAAACATAGTTTATAAACCATTAAGCCTGGGTGCAAATGTCTTAACAACCGGATTAGAATGCACGGTGGCGTTCAACCCGGAAGGAGTCAATAAGTCAAGCGGAGTGGGGGTTAAGGTGAAGCAGTTTTTCACAAACGGAAAATTTAAAGGTACAAAGGGTTTTCTCGGTGCACTAATAAGATTTGGTGTATTCGCAGCCTTTTTCGCTCCAACCTTAGGTAAGTTGGGTGCAAAGTTCTCTCACTTAATCTTCGGACGTCCAAGTAAATCAATACTTGATGAAGAACCTGAAGTAAAGGAAGGCGAACAACCAAAGCAGGCAGCCGTGGCAACTCCTACAACCTCCACTACGCCTATGAAAGCAACACCAACAGCGCCAATTCAACAAACCCAAATCCAACAGCCTATAACAATGAAACCTATTAAAAAAAATAATGAAAATTTAATCAGTAATCAAACCACGCCGGCACAAAGAGAAAATTTGGTTGATATGTATCAAGGCTCTCCTAACGCCTCAAAATCAATGATGGCGTCTCAAGAACCTGTTAGAACATACGTACCGTCTTCTGAAAGAGTAAACATTCAGCCAACTGCAGCAGATGAAGAAAAAAATAGTAAAATGAATACAGCATTGAGTAAAGCTGATAAAGCCGAATTGATGGCAAATAAATTCGTTGGAGGCAAGCAACATTAATCGGTATTAAGCTATCGGGTTTAGGTAATCTTTAATTATTTCAAGCTCCTGTGATTTTTTCATGTGCGGATTTTTAAGCTTTTCTTTTAGAACAAAATCCAATCCTTCGCCAAATAATTTTGACGGTTGAAACCCGAGTTCCAGCAAATCTTTACCGTTAATCGACAGTTTAACTTTTGCCAAATCTTCCAAATAATGCAAAACCTGTTTTTCTTGACCGGAAATTGCCAAAATTAACAAAGTTTCAAGTTTTTGAGCCATAAAATTTTTATAAATCTCAAAATCTTCGTTCAAATTACTCTTATAAAGCCTTTTTGCGTTCAAAATAATATCTTTTTCGTTTTTGGTAAGTTCTAATTTATCAGACAGTACATCGGATTCAAAGATTGCAATAAGCCCTAAATATACGAGCCAAGGGTGTTTGGGTTTGTATTTTGCGATAAGGTTTTCAATACCAATTTGCGGTATTTTAAACTCTTTTTGCGAAATTAATCTGTAAATTTTTTGATTAATAAATTTTTCAAAAATTTCTTGTGAGTACTCATTCAAAGTTTTTTTGAGTTCATTTTTAATCCTTTTGTTGCACATATCATAATTAACATTTTTTAAATAAGTTTCTTGCAATTTCAGAGTGTTTTCTTCGATTTCAAACCCCAGTCTTGATGAATATTTTAGTGCGCGAATTATTCTTGTCGGGTCATCAACAAAGCTTTTAGCATGTAGAACTCTTATTTTTTTATTTTTTAAATCGTCTAAACCGTCTGCATAATCAATTAAATCGGCAAAGCTATCCTGATTTAGCGACATAGCAAGCGCATTGACCGTAAAATCACGGCGAAAAATGTCTTCTTTAAGGTTACAACCAATTCTATCGACATGTGGTAAATGTCCTTTTTTAGGATAAATTTCACTGCGAGTTGATGCAAAATCGATTTTTTTTCCGTTAATTTCTACTTTTATCGTGCCAAAATTTTTATGAATACTTAAAATTTTGACTTTGGCTTCACTTTCAAGAATTCTCGCAAATTTAATCGCATCACCCTCAACCGTAATATCAATATCTAAGCTATTTTGGTTTAATAATAAATCTCTAACCAATCCACCGATAAGATATAATTTATAACCGTTTTTCAAGGCGATTTTTGAGCAGAGTTCAAAAATCGCCTTGAAACCAGCGTCAAAATACGAATTATAATTCTCATATAGATTAATGATGTTCATAGTTCCTATTTTAACGTAAAATAAAGGAAATAGTAAAGAACATTGAAAATTAAAAATCGGGCAAGCCCTATTCACTCTTTCTTCTTTTGGAACGACTACAAATCGGATTAGACAAAAGAAAGGAGGTGATGAAAGTGGTAATCAATACAGAAGAACTACTAGTAATCTTAACGATACTAATAGTTCTCTTACAACATTAGGGCTTTTAAAGAGAGGAGTGCAATCCTCTTGCCCTTTTTAATTATAAACCATTTTATAATTAAATCAAGAGGGTAAAATAAAAAAAATAAAGGATAAAAATATGTTACAAGAAGCTACACGCGCATTAAACTCCGCATTTAACAACAGTTTTATAAAAAAGCTTTGTCAATATCTTCACGACTGTGTTCGTGAGGAGGTTAAAAGTGCTACTTTTAGGAACTTAAAACAAGACAAGGATAACAAGTGGATTTTCTTAAAAGAAGAAGAACAGTTGTTCCATAATTATGGCGAGTATTTACGACTTGAGGGTTCGGACAGCAAGCTTACGGAATTGATGATTCAGAGCGAATTAAGCCAAAAAGATAAATATTTGATTTACGGGTATTTGTTTTTAGTCGGAAAAAGCTCAAAGAACCGTAAATCAAACGAGTTTTTGACTCCACTTTTGTATATGCCTTGTAAACTTGAACGAAACGGGGTTAACATTAACTGTATGCTTCAGGATGAGTTTTTATCTCTAAATACCGGTGCTTTAACCGCTATGATGAAAAAAAGTGATGATGACGATGAGGTAGAACAATTATTGGAAGGGCTTTTGGATGTTGTACCGGAGTTGCCGATAACCAATGAAAAAATGGATATATTTTTAACCACTTTAAAATCAATTATCCCCGACATTGAAATCAAATTTGACCATTCCGATGATGTCGATGAGGATAATGTTACAAAGGATTTTTATAAAGAGGAAGAAAAAATTGACTTTGATAATTTGGATGAAATTACTGAAGAAACCGTAGTAAAAACATCCGTAAAATTGGAGAAAATCACTTTAACAAATCAGTGCTCAATAATTTTGACAAAACGTCCTTCAATAACCGCAGGTGTTTTACATGAATTAATGCAGATTGCCGAAAAACCAAGCGGGGTTTATAGAGAAACTGCGCTGAATATAATTAACGAAGAATATTTACAAACCAAAGGTAAGATAATTGATAATCCAGCCAAGGGATTCAAGGATTTAAAGGATTTTGCTGCAATTACTCCGCTTTCGCTGAGTGATTCGCAGGAAAATGTTATAAAAAGCCTCGAAAATAACACTTTTGTAGCTGTTTATGGACCTCCGGGAACCGGAAAATCACAGACGATTGTTAATTTGGTTTCACACCTTATAGCAAGCGGCAAGACTGTTTTAGTCGCATCTCGTATGGACAAAGCGGTGGATGTGGTTGCTGATAGGTTAAACGAGCTCGGCGCACCGTTTTTAGCACTTCGTGCCGGTAGGTTAAATTACCAAAAACAGTTAAGTTTTCAGCTTCAAGACTTACTTTCAAACAAAATTGATTTAGACTCAGAGTACGAAAATGCCATTTTCGCCGACATTAAAGATATGAAAGAATTATTAAACACCATAAAAGATTTGGAAAATAAATCGGAAAATACAATCAAACTTGAACGGGAGTGGCAAGAAATATCTGTTCAAAAAACCGAACAGGAAAAAACTTTAGGTGCAATGCAATTTATACAAAATATTTTGAAAAAATCAGAAATTGATCAAATTGTTGATTTAATAAAAATAATCGAAAAAAATCTTGAAAAAACAGGGGTTTTCGCTTCGATTTCAAATTATTCAAGCAAAAATAAACTAAAAAAAATCTTGAAATTAAACGAATTTGAAGCAAGTTATGAAAAGTTAGCAAGATTACATGCAGAACTTGAGGTTTCCAAGCTTACTTGCACTATGCGCCTGATTGAAGCTAATATACAAAAACTAGGTAACCTACATGTTATGTCAGAACAAATCCGTATGCTAAAGAGAAAACAACGCAATTTGGCGATTGATATCCTAAAAGGGAAACGCAGAGAGGCTTTAAAAGGATTACTGCGTGATCAGGTTAAGCGCCAAAGATTAATCGTTCATACAAAATCACTCGTTGAACGCAAAAAAAATCTTCAAAACCGCCTGCTTGAATGTGAAGATTTTAGACCCTTAATGGAGGCATTTCCTTGTTGGTGCGTTACAACTTACGCAATTTCTGGTTCTTTGCCTATGAAACCGGGACTTTTTGATGTTGCAATTATTGATGAAGCTTCTCAATGCGACATCGCAAGCTGTTTCCCGATACTTTATCGTGCAAAACGCGCAGTGGTTGTTGGTGATGACAAACAGTTACCTCACCTGTCATTTCTTGAAAAAGCAAAAGAGCAATCTTTTTTAAGCCAATATTCAATTCCGGATAAATATCAGTTAATGTGGCGTTTTAGAACAAATTCAATGTTTGACTTGGCAAATTATTATTCAATGAATCCTGTTTTACTTGATGAACATTTCAGAAGCCTGCCGCCTGTCATAAATTTTTCTAACCGAGAATTTTATGGAGACAGGATTAGAATTATGCGCAGAAATGTAAATGAAATTAAAGCTTTGGAGCTTATTCATGTGCCTGAGGGTAAGGTTGATTTTGACGCAACAAGAAATTTACCTGAAGTTGAAGCTGTTGTGGCTAAATTACAGGAAATTATACTTGAAGATGAACGTAAAAACCCTGAAAATCCTGTTTCTATCGGAATAATCTCTCCTTTTAGGGCGCAGGTTGAACAGTTGAAAACCTCCGTTGCAATGGTTTTGTCTGAACATATGATAAAAAAACATAAAATTGAAATTGGTACGGCTCATACTTTTCAAGGCGATGAACGAGATATCATACTTATGTCTTGGGCATTTGCGAGTAATAGTTTTGTCCAAAGTCTAACATTTTTGCAAAAACCGAATTTATTCAATGTTGCGATAACCCGCGCGAGATATAAAATGATTAATTTTACATCCAAAACCCCAAGAGAATTAGCAGAGGGACTGTTTAGAAGTTATTTGAATTATGTTCAAGAATATGAAATTAGACAAAAAGCCATTGAAAATAAAGAAATTGAGGAAAATTTCTACAAAAATAGCTTTGAAAAGGAAATAGCACAAACAATCCGTGACTTAGGGCGTGAAGTTCAGGCAGGTGTAGAAATCGCAGGATTTAGCGTTGATTTACTTGTCGATGATAAAATTGCAATCGAATGTGACGGCGTTGAGGATAATAAAAGAATTTCAGCGACAAATATGAAAAAACAGGCTATTTTAGAACGTTCAGGAGTCAAAATTAACAGAATAACCTATCGAGAATGGCAATATTCTCCCAAAGCCTGTCTTGACAGAGTTTTAGCGCAATAGTGCGCAGATAATTAATTTTGATGTATAATGGTTATTGAGAAATGAACTGGAGTTTAAGTGAAAAATGAAATTATGCGTCTTCCAAGGGACTTTTAACCCTATACATAACGGACATTTAGCCATGGCGCAATATGTTAAAAGTGTTTATAATTATGACACTATATTATTCATACCCGCTTACAAGCCACCTCATAAAGAATTGGATGATAATATGTCCAACCACCGTTTTCAAATGGTTAGACTTGCAGTAAGCGGCGAAGGATTCTTTGGGATAAGTAATATTGAATTTCAAAATGAAAGATTTTCCTATACTTACCTGACCATTCTAGAACTGTACAAAAGATATAAAATAGAGGGTAAAATAGGCTTTATCATAGGCTTAGATGCTTTTCGAGAACTACTGGAATGGTTTGAAGCCGATAAACTGAAAACTCTTGTGGACTTTATTGTTTTCCCAAGAGATCTTGATATTGATACAGATAGACTTGCATTATTGCATTATAAAGGGTACCAATTTACTGTGGCAAAAATGCAACCGGTAGAAATATCTTCAACGAATATAAGAAAAAGAATAGAAGCTAATCAGAACATAAGCACATTGATACCTAATGTAGTTTTGGAGTATATAAATAAAAATGGATTATACAGAGAAGAATAAAAAAGCCATATCTTGGCTTAAAGAAAATTTAGATGAAGAGCGATTATTACATTCACTCGGATGCGCTCAATGTTGCGCAGAATTGGCACATAAATTTAAACTTGATGAAGAAAAAGCTTACACAGCAGGACTTTTGCATGACTGTGCAAAGTGTTTCAGTCAAGAAAAAACAATGGAGATTGTCCAAAAGCTTAATCTTGAAGAAACAGAACTCGTTAACTTCAAGGTGCTTCATGCCCCTGTAAGCGCTTATATTGCACAGTATGAATTGGGAATTAAAGATAAGGAAATTTTATCCTCAATTCGCCTACATACATTGGGAAATCTCAATATGACTGATTTTGAGAAAATAATATTTTTAGCGGATAAAATAGAACCCAATACAAGAGATTCCGAGTTCAGGGATAAAATGTTAATGTTTTTAGAAGAAGAAAATGGTATGAACAAAGCACTTTTAACCTGTTACAAAGAAACCATCAGAAGCTTAGTAAAAAAAGGCTTGAAAATTTGTGCTGTAACCGTTGATATTTATAACAGTATGCTCTAATTTCCTTCGTGCAAAATTTCTTCAATTATTTTTTGAAAACTTTCTTGTTTAAATTCACTTTTAACAATATATTTTTGAGCACCTAAAACTCTTGCACGTTTTTTGTTTTCTTCGCTGACTAGCGAGCTTACCATAATAACAGGGATATCCGCATACATTTCATCAGTTTTTAATTTTTCAAGGAATTCAAATCCATCCATTTCGGGCATTTCTACATCACTTATGATTAGGTCAAATTTTATGTTTTTCATTTTATCAAAGGCGTCTGGGGGATTTTCAGCAGTTTCCACATTATAGCCTGCTTTGGTTAAAATATTTTTTTCCATAGTTCTTGTTGTTATTGAATCATCCACCAATAATATTTTATAATCTTTGTTGCTTGATACTTTCGTTATACTTGATGAATTGGAGGGTAATTTTGTAAGTTTTGTTATATTTATGATATCCGTAATATTAAGAATTAAGCAGATTTCGCCGGACACCAATGCGGTAATTCCTGAAATATTTTTCAATTTATAAAAAGGAGCGGAAAGTTTTTTGTGTAAAATTTCTTGATCGCCTATCAATTTATCCACGGAAAGAGCCATTATTTTGTCGTCTGATTCTATAATTAGTATTGTTTCTCTATCTTTATTGTAATTAGACTTGGGTAAATTTAAAATATCCGTCAAATTGTATAATGGGATTGTTTTTTCTCCAAAAATAATAGATTTAGTGCCGGTACTTGAAATTATTTCTTCTTTTTTCTTTCTTAAAACAGTTTTTATCACTTCCATCGGAACCGCGAATGTTTGGTCAGAAGATTTAACCAGAAACGCTTTGAGAGTAGACATTGTTGTGGGGAGCTCTATTTGCACACAGCAGCCCTTATTAATTTCGGAAAATACTTTGACTCTACCGTTAAGTTGAGAAATTTTTGTTTGTACAATATCCAAGCCGATTCCCCGTCCCGATAGATTTGTTATCTCAGCCACAGTAGTAAATCCCGGCGAAAAAATAATATTTATTATTTGTTCATCGGTCATTAAATTTATTTCTTCTTGAGTTAAAAATCCTTCCTGTAGTGCTTTTTCTTTTATTTTTGCCAGATTAATTCCACGACCGTCATCTTTTATTTCAATTATTACTTTATGATTAGATTGTCTGGCAGAAAGAATTATCTTTCCTTCAGGTTTTTTACCTAATTCTATTCGTTCTTTGGGAGTTTCTATCCCATGGTCAATGGCATTTCTTATAATATGAATTAATGGGGTTTTTATTTCTTCTATAATTTTTTTGTCTGTACTTGTTTCACTTCCTACAATTTCAAGTTCAATTTTTTTATTTTTTTCTTGTGCAATATCTCGAACCATTCGCCCAAAAAGATGGAAAATCGTTGCTAAGGGCAAAACACGGATATTCTGAACCATATTTTCTACGCTGTCAACTATTACGTTCATTTTTGCATCATCTTCCTGAATCATCCTATGCAGGCTTGTAATATTTAAAACGGTTTCTTGAACTTTTTTATTATTATCAGTAAATAAGGTCAAAATTTGTTTTACGAAAAAGGAAATCGGACTGTCGCTTATTCCTGATTGAAAATACTTTTTATCATAATATTTTAAATAATTGAATGTTTTTGTCAAATTTCTTTGCCATTCTTCAAGTTCTTTATTTATTAAGCTCAACTCATGTAAATGTTTTTTGGTTTTTATTTTTGTAGTGGTTAATTCACTGACCTGATTTATCAATACATCAAGCTTTGAAGAATCCACTCTTAAGGTTTTTATTGTTCCTGTGTTAAAGATTTCTGAAAAATCGGATATTTTTTCGCCTTTAGCTCCTGCCCCTTTTTTTGTGATAAAGCTTCCTTCTTCAATTTTTTCTTTATTAAATGTTAATACTTGCTGTACAATTTCCAATCGTTGCAAAATAAGCACTTTGTCGGCACTTTCACTTTTATTTTTGCTTATATCATCACAATATTCAATACTTTGTTTTAAGACAGAGACTGTTTCTTGCTCAAATTGGGTTTCATTTTCACAGGCAAAATCAATGATTTCAATCATTTTTTGCAAAATACTCTTAATATTACTGTTCGAACAAATATTCTCATACTCCAACAGTAAACTTTTAATCGGAACTATAGAACTGCCGCTATTCAACAATTCCCAAATTTTATTGTTAATAATAGCCAAATCATCATTAATTGTAGCATCTTTATTTTGAGAAATATCTGAAGTTTGTTCTTCCTGAATTATTTCAACATTATGCTCGGATTTGTTTCTGAACAGTGTTGAATTAGAAGATAATTTTTCAAACGCAACTGAATAATAATCTACAAGCTCTATATTATGCAACTCACATATAGCAATAAATTTATTAATTATACTATCTAAAACTTTATGGATTTCGGCTATTTCATCATTTGTTAAAATGTTAGAAGCTTGACTGGTAAAATCTAATTTAAGACAGATATCTTCAAAACTTTTTTTTATGTCAAAAAGACCGATTTTTTCAAAAATAGTATGCAATTCTCTGACAACCAAAAGTAAGTTTGTAATTAAATTTTCGCTTTTTCCTGTTTCAATTTGCATCAATATTAAAAGACTTTCCGGAACAAGGGTATTAATTTCCCCAATATTTTTTACAAATAATTCTAAGTCAAAATCCGATTGTTGATTATCAGAAAGAGTTTCTTCTATGTTTTCGTTTAGTTCTTCTAAAATAGCAATATGTTTAGGAATATTTTCATTGTATATTTCTTGACCTTTTTGTATAGACTTTTGGATTATTTCAGCTAAAAAATCAACTGTCTTATATAAAATATTAACGACATTGGAGGTTAATGAGATTTTATTTTCTTTAGCTAATCCAAGTATATCTTCCATTTTATGAGCAATAGTTTGAACGCTGTTAAATCCAACCATTCTTGATGCACCTTTGAGCGTATGCGCGTCTCTAAAAAGCATAAGGATAGCGTCCTTGTTTTTTGAATTTTTTTCCAATTCTAAAAGGCTATTGTTTAATTTTGAAATAATTTCTTCTGATTCTGCCTGAAATATCTTAAATATTTCAGCAGTTACTTCTTTTGAATAATCCATTTACAATCCAATCAATTAATTAATTAATATTTTCTTTAAAAGAGTCGGACAGTTCGTTTAAAGAATGAATATTCTTAATTTTCTCTTCTAAAAGCTTCAAAGATGCTTTTAGCCCTTCATCCAGTGTGTAGAAAATAGAACTTACACTGTTTGACGAATTTGTTTGACTTTCCGAATCGATAAAAATTTCTTCCGCAGATAATTTCACTTCTCCAATAAGGTTAATTAACGATTCAATATTTATATTAATATTATCGGCGAATTTCACTCCCAGTTCAATTTCCTTAGAACCTTCTTCTGTTGCCATGACTGTTGAATTTGTAGCTTGTTGAATATTTTTAATTAAAGATGTAATTTTTGTTGTAGCCTGTTTTGATTCATCAGCCAACTTCCTTATTTCACCTGCAACAACCGAAAACCCTTTTCCATTTTCTCCCGCACGGGCAGCTTCAACTGCGGCGTTGAGAGCAAGCATGTTTGTTTGTTCTGCAATATCCTCAATCAATCCGATAGTTTCGCCTATTTGTTGGGTATGCTCTGACAATTCAAGGATTAATTCTGCAATAACTTGTATTCTTTGTCTTAACATAATCATTTTTTCAATATTTGCTTTCACCGATTCTTGCTCTTTTTGAGAATAGTCTAATGATAAATTAGCCTTAGTTGAAACATTTTGAGCATTTTGCTTTGTTTTTTTCGAAGCCTCCTTTAAGGCTTCGACATTTGTTATTGCACTTTCTACCAATCGCACGTAACTTTCAATGCCATCTTTTTGCTTATTTGAAAGATCTGTTATCGTTTGAGTTGTTTTCGACGTATCAAAAATCTGTGTTCCCACACTTTTTACCATATATTTTTCAACCCATTGTCTGGTTAATTCATACTGAATTGCATAAATAATTAATAAGGAGGAAATCAATATTGCGTCATATTTACCCAATTTAAGTAAAAAATCCACAAGCAAAATTATTATAATTATGACGATTAAAAATAATCTATCTATAAACGATTTTATCCTCATTTTGTTTCCCAAGCTGATTTCAGAATCATGTTTCATAAGAGCTCCTTTTATTTTCTATTATAGATGTAAAAATCCTTTTAATAATCATAGATTTGTAGTATAATTATTGTATTACAAAAACGAAAACAAAAGAGGATTTAGATAGATGTCTCCAAAAATTTTATTAATAGATGATAGCGCCACTCAATTAGAAATATTAAAACTCAATTTTTCTAAATTGGGTTATGATGTTATAACGGCAAAAGACGGAAGTGAAGGTTATCGGATGGTTTTTGAGGCAGCTCCTGATTTAATTTTATCCGATATTGTAATGCCAAATCTTAATGGATATCAACTTTGCCGACTCTTGAAAAATAATAAAATTACTCAAAAAATTCCGATAATTTTATTAACTGTTCTTGATAAAAAAATAGATAAATTTTGGGGAAGTAAGTCCGGTGCGGATAAATTCATATCCAAAACAACGAATTATGAAGAAATTGAAGAAATTGTCAAGAAAAATATAGAAAAAAATCCTGTTTCTGATGAATACAAAAAGCATTTATTAAATAATTCCGTCAGTAATGAAACAATCCAAAATCAAATTAATAGCGTACTTGATGAATTATTGATGAATTCAACCTTTTTAAATGAATTTAGAGATTTAGGCGAATTTTTATCACATGAAAAAGTTTTAATAGAAAAAACTTTTAAGTTAATCGGTTCTTTCGTTGAATACAATGTTGCAGGACTATTTCTTAATACTCCTGATAAAAATGAAAAGAATATTTTACATATAGATATAGGCAAAAATTCTGTTTCAAGTTTTGTTATGGAAAAGATTAAAAGAGATTTCTTCGCAAAAATGCCCGGAGTATCAACTTTTACCATTAGAGATTTTGGTCATGATGTAGTTAGAGAGCCGGTTAACAAGGATGAAACCGTTTTAAATTTCGAAGAATTTAAAACGGCTCATATCTTACCGCTTATCTCAAATGGGGATTTAGTGGGCGGAGTTTGTTTTTATAATACGGAAAAGTGTAATTATACTGAGTTTAAATTTTACAAAACGATGATTAGCGAACTTTTATTGCTTTTAAAAATGAGATTTTTATACTCCCAGACCGAATATTTATCTGTAACTGATGGACTTATGGGGCTTTATAACAGAAGACATTTTGAATATAATATTGAGCGAGAATTCTTAAGAACAAAACGTTATCCTTCTGATTTAAGTTTGGCTATGATTGATATAGACCATTTTAAAAATGTAAATGATACTTATGGGCACCAGTTTGGGGATTATGTCCTTAAAGATATTTCCGATATTATATTAGAATCATTCAGGAAAACTGACATGGTATATAGATACGGGGGCGAAGAATTAGCAATAATTTTAACCGAAACTTCATTAGAGAGTGCCCTTATCCCATTAGAAAGACTTAAAGATAAAATTGCTAAACACCAATTTGCCTATAATGGCAAAACAACAAATGTTACCATCAGCATTGGCTTAAGTTCTAATTTTATGGATATTCAAACTCAGGAAGAATTGGTAGAATCTGCTGATAAAGCTCTTTACAGAGCAAAACAAAGTGGTAGGAATAAAGTGGTAGCATACTCTTATGAAAAATTTAGCAACATTACCTAATAATCATGTTTTAGACAAGGATGAAAATTTATACTTGTATTTTCAGCTGGGAGATAACAAGTATGCGCTAAATATATGGCAAATGGTAGAAATAATAAAACTCCCTTTGCTTGATTATCCGCAAAAACTCGCGAATAATTTTGTCGGGCTTTTAAATTACAATAATTTTACGATAAATATTTTGGATTTAAGATTTTATCTTAATATAAAAGTATCTCCTTATTCCGTCTCCAACCAATTACTTATAGTAAAGACTGATGAAACCATATTTGGGTTAATAATTGATAAAGTTGAGGATATAATTTATTTAGAGCAATCAAAAATAGAATACTTGCCATGCGCAGGGGATACAAAAATTATTGAATTTATGTATAAAAAAGAGAATGAAACTATTTCCATAATTAATCTATGTGCCGTTGAAGAAGTTATTAAGCAAGGTGTTCCATTAAGTGATATTGATATCCCGTCACTTTTCCCCAAGGATGATGATTCTCGATATAAATTAATGCAAAGAAATCATGCTCTATTTGAAAAATCTAATGCAAGCTTGGGGACAAATATTTTCGCTCAGGATAGATTTATCTCCTTTTCACTCAACGAAAATATTTATTGTATAAATGTAGAATATGTAAAAGAAGTTTTGAAGAATTTTTTAATAACTCCAATTCCTTGTAACTTGGATTATGTTGCTGGCGTTATAGCCTTAAGAGGTGATTTTATCACCGTAGTTGACATAAAAACCCTGTTGGGAATAAATGAAAAGGCTTCAAGTATTGATTCAATGGGGAGCAAAAACAGCCTGATTATTATTGAAGTGCCTGATTATCAAATTGGATTTTTGGTGGATGAACTTTTTAGTATAATTAATATTGCTGAAGATTTAATCAAAAAAAATTCTAACAATCAAAACAAATATACATTAAGCGAAGTTATTTTAGAGGATAAGTTTTATACAATTTTAGACATAAAAAACATTTTATCTGATGAGAAATTTTTTATCGAAGATAATTGATAAAAGGGGAAAGAGAAAAATAGTACTGTTGGACAGGTATGAACTTGAACAAAGTGAATTTACAATACGTAACATTATTTTCTATTTTAGGCAATTTTTGCTGAAAATATTTTTTTATATATAAATAGTGTGTTATTTAATGTGGAAGTGGTAAAGATGGGATTAGAATCGGTTTCTAATAGACCGTCATCTGGTGTGCGGTTAGATTCTTTGTTTAATTCAATACAAGGAAGTGCTTATAGTCAGTCGAGTTATGCTAAGTTAGCTTACATTCCGGATTCTGTGGCTATAAATGCAGGATTCCAAAAGTATTTAAGCGAAAAATCAATTATAGAAATGATTAAGGTAAGTTCTGAAATCAAGCGGATTTTGAATGTTGCAAAAATTCCGCTTAAAATTAACATGAAAATGTTAAATGATTTAGTTCAGAATCACCTTACCCATACAAAAAAGATAGCGGTGGGAATAGTGGGAAATCTTCCGCAAGGTTTCAAATCAGAAGTCAATCTTCAATCATTACAAAAAGCTGCCGTTTTGCATGATATCGGAAAAGTACTAATACCCGAAAGAATACTGAATAAAAAGGGTGCATTAAACGCTGAGGAATTGGCGATAGTGCAAAAACATCCAACGCTGAGTTATGAAATGCTCAAAAATACAGATTTGGACGAAACGACTTTAAATTTAGTTAAAAATCATCACCAAAATGCGCAAAAAACGGGATATCCCAGCGTAACCGGAAACTTTATCGCAGATATTAATTTACAAATCCTCTGTGCATCTGACGTATATTCAGCCCTGAGAGAAAAGCGCTCGTATAAGCCTGAGTTAAATAAAAATCAAGCATTGGCGATAATTCATCAGGATATGATGAGTGGTAAACTGCATCCTTGCGTATTCAAGGCACTTGTCGATTATGCAAACAAGAGCGAAAGTGAGAACATGGCTAAAACTCAAGACGCAACGGTAAATCCTTTACTTCAAACCTGTAAACGGCTTCTGTTCCTAAATCCTCAAAGGCAACCAATTCCTTCCCGATGAATTTTTCTGACAAATAGCAGGAAATACCCCCGATAACCTTAAAGTAAAGTCTTCCAAGTTGTTTTGCGGTTTTTTCGACCTCCTTGGAACGTTCACCTTTTCCGATTGTAGCCAAAACGCCTTTCTCATAAAGGATTGGAGCGAATTTATCCATTCTTGATGATGTAGTAGGTCCAATTGAGCCAACGACGCAATCTTCAGCGCACGGGCAAGGCCCTGCGTAGAATATTATTTTGTCTTTAAGGTCAAACGGTAATTTTTCACCTTTTTCTATTAATTCAATCAGTCTTTTGTGAGCCATGTCTCTCGCCGTATAAATTTCACCTGATAAAAGTACTTTTTGACCTTTTTTAAGTGATTTTAATTGCTCGATATCTGATGAATTGATTTGAGTATAATTTATAGGTTGAAAAGTCGAAAAGTCGAATAGTTGAATAGTTTTGTGCATCTCGCTTGCTTTTTCCTTTTTGCTTTTCCCTTTTTCCTCACCATCGGCACCAATAACACACTTTGCATGTCGTAAGCTGTGGCAGTTTATTGTAACTGCTACAGGCATGCACGCAATATGGGTAAAATCGGTCAGAATTTTTACGTCCAATGCTGTTGAGGTGCCGCCGAGACCGGCGGCACCTATATTCAATCCATTAATCGCATTTTTAATTTTCTCGGCAAAAATTTTGTGTTGTTCATCAATATTTTCATCTAACAGTAAAGCTTTTTTGGACAAAATCCCTGCATATTCCATAGTCCCGCCTATTCCTACCCCGACAAAATACGGAGGGCAGCCCTTAGCTCCTGCTTGTTGGACAACTGAAACAACGAAGTCAGTAATTTCAGCTTCTGTTGAAGTCGGCGAAAGCATGGAAATTGCGGAAACATTTTCAGAGCCTGCACCTTTTATCAAAAGTTCCAACTCAAGCTCGCTTCCCTCTGTTAATTCGGTATAAATAACGCAAGGTGTGTTCGTTTTTGTGTTTGTACGATTAAACAGGGCATTTTGGACAACTGATTTTCTGTAAAAATTTCCTTCATAAGCTTTGGAAACGGTCTTATTTATTGAACTTTCAAGGTTTTCGACCTGACATTGTTCGCCGATTTTTACAAAAACCAAAACTTGCCCTGTGTCTTGACACAGTGGCATTTTTTTCGCGTAAGCCATTTGAGCATTTTGTAGGATTAATTGAAGTGCCTGTTTTGCATCAAGATTTTGCTCCGAATTGTAGGCATTAAGAATTTTACCAAAAACATCCTCACTAAGCACGGTATTGGCTTCAACGCATAAATTATAAACAGCATTTTTAATAATTTGTGAACTAATCATAGAATAATTTTACATCAAAAAAAACATGTAATAACTCAGGTCAATTTAATTTTTCATAAAAAGCTTTAATCGTTGACTTCTTCCACCCTTGAGGGGGAAGAAATTTTTCAACACGAGAGATTTTCTCGAGTGTTAGAAAAATTGTTGGGGGGGGGCGTAAACGCTTGTTGTTGCAGTATTATAGCAAATTAAAATCTACCTGAGTTGTTACAAAATCAGATTCACGTTCATAAATATTTACAATCGGCTAAACATCAATAATAACAATTGATTGCCGTTAATAAGACTACTTAATTTGACATTCAGCTAGCAAATTATTTTTATTACATGTTTTTAAGCAACTGAGGATGCGGAAAAATCCAAAAAATGACAGTTTTTGAGATTTTTCAAGTCCGACCTTGGAAGTGCTCGCGCCCATACCAGCTGCGGGATAGCCGGTGGTATGGGTGCGAGCCGGACAAGTGAGATTGCGAGAAAAATTCCCAATTTTTCCGCAAGCTCACTGTGAAACTGTATAATTATTCAAAAAGGAGAAAATGAGAAATGAGAATTATAAAAATTGCTAATAATCAACCAACAGGCACAAATCCGCCGATAAGCAACCAAAGCCAACCCGCTTTTAAAATGAAGTTTTCAGAAAAACCTTATCAAGTGCAAGAGTTGACAGACTTTTTGTCCAGATTTAATACGCATTCATCTCAGATAATGAACGAATTAGAAAAGCTTAAAGTTTGGCTTGCTGATCTAACAATAAACGACAACCATCCTGTGTTAAGTATAAAACCCAAAGGAATCAAGGGGGTTAATGGCAATGTAACAGTAACTTTTACGGTACCGAGCGGGCGTGAAATCTCAGAAACTATACTTACTGAACAACTTACAGCAAGTGCGTCGCCTCAGCAGATTGCTGTAACAATTAAAGGTGTAATCCAAGACTGTTTTGACAAAGTAGCAGGCAAAGCACCAACATTAGATAGAAGAAATGATACAATTGTAGATAATTGGGTAAATGATTTTATAAAAGGAATGAACGAACAAGCCTAATAAAACAAATCATTTAATGATTATGCCGTCTAACATATCTGCCCGACTTACTTTTTGCCTTTTCCTTTTTGCTTCTTCGGGCTTGTTGACGGTGGGTTAGGGAACCCACCCTACCTTTTCTCGGGGCTTATTGACTGTGCGGTTAAATCCGCACCCTACCGTTCACCGTTCACCGTTTACCGTTTACCCGTCCACTCACTCGTTCAAAACAAATTCAACTGGGGAACGTTGTCTTCCAATTTGTCCGATTTTGCTGATTTTCTACGGGTGGAGAGGTTGTTTGAAAAATCATTTTGCATCTTGAGCATTAAGTCTTGTGAACGGCTGATAACACTGTTTGGCAACCCCGCCATTTTCGCCACCTGTATCCCGTAACTCTTGCTCGCACCGCCTTGAACAATTTTTCGCAAAAATTCAATCTCGCCGTTTTCCTCTGAAATTGTTATCCGATAATTTTTAATCTGCGGATAAGTATTAGTCATGACATTGAGTTCATGATAATGCGTCGCAAAAATACATCTTGCCCCAATCTTTGTCGCAATAAATTCAGCTACCGCCCAAGCAATCGCAACACCGTCATAAGTGCTTGTGCCACGCCCGATTTCGTCAAGTAAAATTAAACTTTTTTCACTCGCCGAGTTTAGAATATAAGCCGTTTCAATCATTTCAACCATAAAAGTCGATTGACCTAACGTCAAATCGTCACTCGCCCCCACTCGAGTAAAAATCTTGTCAACAAGCCCGATTTTAGCGTAATCGCAAGGAACAAAAGCACCTATTTGCGCCAAGATAGCAATCAGTGCATTTTGGCGCATAAAAGTAGATTTTCCCGCCATATTAGGACCTGTTAAAATCATAAACTGCGTTTTATCGGAGTTGGAACCTTGATTGTATGCCAGTTCCAAGTCATTTGAAACGTATTGACCCAACGGTAAAATTTTCTCCAAAACAGGATGGCGTCCGTTTTTGACCAAAAAATCACTGCTTTCATCGACAATAGGTTTTGTGTAATTATTTTCAACCGCAACAGTTGCCAAAGAGGTCAAAACGTCTATTTTTGCTATGCAATCTGCTACTTCTCTAATTTTTGTTACGTATTCTTTTGAATAATTTTTCAGGTCAGAAAAAAGTTTGTTTTCAAGCTCTCTTGCCTTAAATTGAGCAGAAAGAACGTCATCCTCGTGTTTTTTCAATTCGTCCGTAATAAATCTTTCAGCACCGGTAAGGGTTTGTTTTCTTACGTAATTATTGGGAATAAGGTTAAGGTTTGAGTTTGTAACCTCAATAAAGAATCCAAAAACTCTGTTATAACCGACTTTTAAGAATTTACATCCCGTGCGTTCTTTTTCATTTTCTTCAAACTCTTTTAACCATTTTTCACCGCCTGTCAAAAGCTCTTTGAAGTAATCCAATTCCCCGTTTACGCCAGCTTTTATAACTCCGCCGTCTTTTGTAATAATCGGTGCATCTTCCGAGATTGTTCTGTCTAAAATATTAGCAAATTCGCTAAGTTCAAGTTCATATTCAGACAATTTTCCAAACGCTTTTATATCAAGTGCTTGCGCTGTTTTAATTATTTCGGGAAGCAAAAATAAAGTGTCTTTAATACTTAAAAAATCTCTTGGATTAGCTGAATTATTGCTCAATCTGGTCGAAAGCCTTTGAATATCATAAATTTCGCCCAAAATAGTTGCAAATTCATTTCTTACACTCGGCTTAAAGAGAAGTTCTTCAATAATATTCTGTCGTTGGATAATTTCAGGCAGGTTTTTTAAAGGTTGACAAATCCAAGATTTTAAAAGCCTTGCGCCCATATTTGTTTTAGTTTTATCAATAGCCCACAAAAGTGAGCCGTATTTATTTTTCTCGCGCAAAGTTTCGGTCAATTCAAGATTTTTTCTTGTACTTGAATCAATCATGACGTATTCTGATAATTCATAGGATTCAATTCTATCAAATTTCGGAAAATTTTCTTTCATCGTCTCCCAGATATAGGAAACCAAAGCTCCTGATGCTTGAAAGCCGAGCTTGTAATTCTCGTATCCGAAAGAATCGAGGGAGTTGGTTTTAAAAACAGTTTTTAAGTTATTCAAGGCAAAATTTGTCTCAAAAACATTCGACGGAACTTTTGAGCAGTTATAATTATTTAAAATTTCCTCAGGCAAATCGATTTTTTCTTCCGGTACGATTTGAAAAGGCATAATTTTTTGCGCAAGCGAAGGTGCTATAATTTCTGAGGGCTTAACCCTTGCAAGTTCAGATAAGACCATACTTAGAGAGGCTTGGGTAGTTTTAAATTCGCCTGTTGAAATATCCGTGTAAGCAAACCCATATAAATCAGTCTTTTTATCCTTAACAATTGCGCAAATATAATTATTACTATTTTTTTCAAGTAAATTACTTTCCGTAAGAGTTCCTGCGGTAACCAGCCTTACAACGCCTCTTTTAACAATTCCTTTTGCTTCTTTTGGAACTTCCAATTGTTCGCAAATCGCTACTTTATAATTTTTTTCAATAAGTTTTTCCAAATAATTATCGATTGACTTTGCAGGAACACCCGCAAGCGGGATTCTCCCTAAAACCTGACCCGCATCACGTCCCGTGAGGGTTAATTCAAGCTCTCTTGACATGATAACCGCGTCTTCAAAAAATGTTTCGTAAAAATCTCCAAGTCGGTACAATAAAATTACGCCCTGATGTTGGCGTTTAATCTCAAGATATTGCTGCATTACGGGCGTTGTATCCCCAATGTTGACATCTAAACTATTTACATGATTGATTTCTGGTTTTGTCATCGCTATACTTATCTTAATTAATATTGTCGGGTTGAAAAGCCCAATCTACATAGGAACATGTTAGCGTGAAAGTAGGAGAAATTCAACTATGGGTTGTTTGAAAAATATTTTTAAAGCTGTAATTATAGTTTTTGCCGTTATAGGGTTTATTTCTATCGGTGGAAAAGATTATTTTGTAAAATTATGGACGGATTTCACAAACCCGCCTCAAGATGTTATGCTCGAACGGGCTAAAAAAGTCGGAGATTTTTCGCGTGTCGGAGACGAATTTGAAATAGATAAAGCGGCCAGTGCGCTTGGATATAACGGAGTTTTGGCAGAACATAAAGCAAGCGGACAAAAAATGGTTGTCGTTGATTCCGGCAGAAAACCGCTATTAACACCTGAAGATTTTAAAGCGGGCAAAATTGAGGGAAAGTTACAAGATTTAACTAATAAATTCAGGTATTCTGCAATAAATGTTACTGATTTGAAAATAATCAAAAAAGGTCGTATCCGTGCGTTTGGAAAAGCCGCACCTTACGTAAAATTTAGCGCAAAAATAAGCAAAATCCCCGGTGGCGACGTAGAGGGAGTTATTTCTTCCGTCGAAACAGACTCCGGTCAAATCAGAGTAATTCTTTCTGTAAATGAAAAGGATAAATATTCACAACTTATAACGGAAGATTTTTTCAAAAAAGTTAGGGAATAACTATTTATAGTTCTATCTTGAATTTATTGAACACTTTTCTAACAATGTTTTGTTTAAATATTGTACAATCTTCGGGTAGAATTCTACTTTTTTCGAAATCAAATTCTAAAATTTCTTTTTGAATTTCTTTCAAGTGTTTTTGATTTTCTTTAGTGGTCCCAAGCGCACTTGTGTTGTCATATTTTTTATTTATATCAAGTCTGATTGTTGACATATGATGCATCGCAATTTCTTGGAGTGAAAATAGTTTAAACCTACCGGCGTGAGATAATTTTCTGGTCGGGTCTGTGTAGCAAGGAAAATAATTTTTGCCGTGGCGTTGTTTTTTAAACTGACTGATTTTTATAACAAATGGAACATAAAAATTGTATAATTCAGCACCCTTTGGAGTAAAAGTATAGCCGCCAACGATTTGATTTTCTGGACTTTTCAAATATTCAATAATCCCCACGGCAGACATTTTTATATTATTTAATACTATGTAATTTAGTGCTTCGTTGAATTGGTTTTCGTCGTAAAATTCGTCTGCATCAATGCTTAAAAAATAGTTGCATCCGCCTTTTTTAGCTAATTTAAGCCCAATATCTCTTTTGTTTTTTTCATTTTGCTGAGCACTGATTTTTAAATTCGGTTCGTATAAATATAATTCATCAACTAATCCTTCTTTTTTAAGTCTTTCAAGGTTTTCTTTTAAATCAGGGTTTGCAGAATTTCCAAAATTTGAAGTTGTTTGATAAACAACGCTGATGTGATGAACATTTTTACGAATGGTTCTTATCGAATAAGGCAGAAGTTCCTCACCATCAAAAAGATTGTATGATGCACCGAGTGTCATGTTTTTTCTTAATATTTTTGCTAAATTGTTTTTCAATAAAGTTTTCATTTTTATTTCCTTATCGCTTTGAAGATTATTAAGTTTAATTTATATTTGTCATGAGAGGTACATAAACCTATTATTTTTTTTATTAACAAGCGGTTGCCAATCCATTTATAAGGTGTTAGAAAGTGTTTTGACAGAAAATTATTAATAGATATAAAAAATGATATTTTGGAATAATATTTTTTTCTTATATCTTTTCGTTCTTTTTTACAGATTTCTATTGCGTTTGAGGAAAATCCTCCTTGCTGGTATATTGCGATGGGGAGTTGTAGATATAAAGCAGTTGTTTTGTTTTGCACAAGACATTTTATATTAAAATCCCAGTCGGAACATATTTTGTAATCAAGGCAGTAGCCCCCGAATTTTTCGAATAGGCTTTTATGATAGAAAATAACTTGATGACAGATGTTATTTAAAGCGAGAGAAAAATCAGTTTGAATATTTTCATAAGTCAGAATTTGAGCATTTTTTTTATCTTCTGAAATACATTTAACATCTCCAAATAAAAATTTTATTTCAGGATGTTTGTTTAAAGCGTTTACAACGCTTATCAAAACCTCGTTATTATAGAATATGTCATTTGCGTTTAGAAATATTATAAAATCGCCGGTTGCGAGTTTAATTCCTTTGTTCATTGCATCATAAATTCCTTCGTCGGATTCTGAAATAAAATGAGCAATTTTTGCTTTATACTTATTTATAATTTCGAGAGTACCATCGTTAGAGACTCCATCGACTACAATAAGTTCAATATTTTCATAGGTTTGATTGAAGACACTTAACAAAGTATCTTCAATCGTGTCTTTTGCATTAAAACAAACCGTAATAATAGATATTTTCATATTCGCATTATATTATAAAAATGAATTAACATTTAATTTTATGCTTCTTTAATCAATCTGACTTTACAAATATTTTGCTTTAAAGTAAAATAAAACCAAAGAAAGAAATGGTGCCTGATGGAAAATGATTTAAAATATAAAAGAATTTTGTTGAAAATCAGTGGAGAAGCCCTTTTGGGGGATCAGGAGTTTGGCATTGACCAAAAGCCGCTTGAGATGATTGCTAATGAAGTTAAAAAAGCTCACAACGAAGGTGTAGAAATTGCAATTGTTGTTGGAGGCGGAAATATTTTTCGAGGAGTAAAAGGCAGTGCAAAACTCGGGATGGATCAAGCTTCGGGTGATTATGTCGGCATGCTGGCAACCGTCATGAACGCAATTCTTCTTCAAAGTGCACTAAGAGCAATCGATGTACCTTGCAGAGTCCAATCAGCAATCCAAATGAATCAGGTTGCGGAACCTTATTTAAGGTTTAAAGCCATAAGACATTTGGAAAAAGGTCGTGTCGTAATTTTTGCGGCAGGAACAGGAAATCCTTTTTTTACAACAGATACAGCAGCAGCACTTCGTGCCTCAGAAATAAACGCAGAAGTAATGCTTATGGCTAAAAATGGTGTTGATGGGGTTTATACGGATGACCCTAAATTAAATCCTGAGGCAAAAAAATTAGATAGTATAAAATATGATGATATAATTAAAAATGGATTAAAAGTCATGGATACTTCTTCTTGTGCGTTATGTAAACAAAATAATATTCCGATTATTGTTTTTGATTTTCAGGCAAAAGGAAGTATTTTAGATATTTTACATTCAAAAAGAGTCGGAACATTCGTAGGAGGATAAAATGTCAGAGGCTATAGAAGAATTATTTTTATTTGGCGAAGAAAAAATGGAAAAAGCCCTCAATCAGCTTAAGCGCGAGTTTGGTTCAATACGTTCGGGACGCGCAAATCCCATGATTTTAGATAAAGTTCTTGTGGATTATTATGGTGCACCTACACAACTTCGTCAAATGTCTCAAGTTACAGTTCAAGACGGCACAACGCTGGTTATTTCTCCTTACGACAAAACAGTAATGAAAGAAATTGAAAAAGCAATAATAAAAGCGGAAATCGGCGTACCTCCAAATAGTGACGGAATCGTTATAAGACTTGCGTTTCCGCCTTTAACGGAAGAAAGAAGAAGAGCAATTACCAAGGATGTCAAAAAACTTGGTGAAGAATCTAAGGTTGCGATAAGAAATATTCGCCGCGACATGGTTGATGATTTGAAAAAACTTGAAAAATCAGAAAATCTTCCTGAAGATATCGTTAAAGACAATCAAGACGAAATTCAAAAATTAACGGATAAATATACAAGAATTATTGAAGTAGCGGTTGAAGAAAAAGAGCAAGAGGTATTAACAGTTTAATGAATTTGAACTTAAATAAAAATGCAACAAGATTGCTTACGGGTCTCATTATAGGGACAATTGCCCTTTGGTGTTTGATTAATGGCGGAATTGCACTTTTATTGCTCATTTCGGTTGTAGTGTATTTAGGTTCTAAAGAATATGTTCAAATCCTCAAAAATAAAGGGTTTTTTCCCAGCTTAAAAGTAATTTTAATTTCAGATGCGTTTCTTGCTATGTTATCTTATTTTAACAGATTTGATTTGGTTGCTCTGGCGTTTACTTTGTGTTCAATATGGGCATTTATTTGGGTATTATTTAGAGGGCGTCAGCCATATATAGCAAACGTTTCAACTACTATTTTAGGATTTGTTTACGGCGGATGGTTTCCTCTGCACCTCTTATTTTTAAGAGGCTTGAATGCGGATAATTATCAGGGATTTTTGAAACTAAACGTTCACAATGACGGATTAGGCTACGTTTTGCTTCTTTTTATAGGCATATTATTTACAGATACTGGTTGTTATTATTTTGGGGAAAAATTCGGGAAAAATAAACTGTCTCCAATTATCAGCCCGAAAAAAACCATTGAAGGTGCCATAGGCGGTGCTATTTGTGCAGTAATAGGGGTATTAATCATAGGATATTTTATCCATCTTGAATGGTATCAATCTTTAATCTCAGGAATATTGTGTACGATTTTCGCCCAAATAGGAGATTTGTCTGAGTCTTTAATTAAACGCGACGCAGGAGTCAAGGACTCTGGAACTTTTTTACCGGGACATGGCGGATTTTTGGACAGAACCGACAGTTATGTGCTTACAGTGCCTGTTTTGTTTTATTATTTTAAATATTTTGTAGTCTCAAATCAATTGTGGTTAGATTTTGTTAACTTTATAAAGGTTTTTTTACATGCAATCGGATTTTAAAGAGAAAATTTTAAAATTAGAGAAAATTTTTCAAATTGAAATTTTAAATAAAGAACTTTTTGCCAAATCGTTGACCCACGGCTCTTTCACAAGAGAGAATGAAATGGATTCGTTGGGGAATTACGAGCGGTTGGAATTTTTAGGCGATGCTGTTTTAAAATTATGTATTTCGGATATTTTATATAAAAAATTCCCTGAATATGCAGAAGGTGAATTAACCAAAATCCGCTCAATTGTTGTGTCAGATAATACTTTGTCTAAAATAGCCCAAAAAATAAAACTCGCACCGATTATGATTTTAGGCAAGCAAGAGGAAAAAATGGGCGGACGCAACCGTTCATCAATTTTAGCCTGCACATTTGAAGCTATTTTAGGCGCGTATTATCTTGAGGGAAAATTTGAGGAAGTTTCGGCGTTTCTGGCAAAAACTTTTGAAGTATTTATCGAAGAAGTTGACAAGAATTTTGAAAAATTCAATGCCAAAGCGATTTTGCAGGAATACACCCAAGCTCAAAACAAGGAAATTCCCTACTACAAAATTGTGAATGAAATTGGACCTCAACATGACAAAATTTTTGTTGTCGAGGTGTCTTATATGGATGAAGTTTTGGCTTCGGGCAAAGGCAAAACAAAACGCGAGGCGGAGCAGGCATGTGCTTATGAGGCTTGCGTAAAACTTGGTGCGATTACGATAGAGTAAATGGTGAAATGAAAGCAACAAGAATCTTATAACCGAAAAAATAGATATTGAGGTAAAAAATGAAAAAAATAATAATTTCCCCGTCAATATTATCGGCGGATTTTGTAAATTTGGAGCGTGATATAAAGCTTGTCGAAAAAGCAGGTGCGGATTGGCTTCATATTGATGTGATGGACGGGCATTTTGTTCCGAATATTACAATTGGAGTGCCTGTCGTTAAATCGATTAAAAAAGTTTCTTCAATTCCGCTGGATGTTCATTTAATGATTGAAAACCCCGAACAATACATTGAGGCTTTTAAAAATGCAGGTGCGGATATTATAACTTTTCACTATGAAGCGGTAGAGGATGTTTTTACTGTTATTAATTTAATTAAATCGTACGGTCTAAAAGCAGGGCTTTCGATAAAACCACAAACACCCGCGGAGGATATTGTTAAATTCTTGCCCGACCTAGATTTAGTTTTGATAATGACTGTGGAACCCGGTTTTGGCGGACAGAATTTTATGCATGACTGTGCTCAAAAAATCGCCGAAATTAAACAAAACGCTCCCGATGATTTAATAATTCAGGTGGACGGCGGGATAAATAATATTACGGGGCATATTTGTACTTCACTGGGCGCAAATTCGCTAGTTGCAGGCAATTATATTTACGGACACAATGATATCGCTCAAGCAATCAAGTCGTTGAAATGATTTATTTAATCATTCAAATAACATGCCGAAAGGTGTTTGGGAGCAATTTCTTTCAATTCAGGCACTGTTTGAGAACAAATTGGCATGGCAAATTCACATCTGGGATGGAATTTGCAACCCTTAATCTCTTGTTGGATTGATGGCGGTTGACCTTCAATAATCGCAAGTTTTTCTCCCTTTTTCGACTTGTTGGAAGGCAGCGATTTTAGCAGAGCTTTGGAGTAAGGATTGTTTGAATTTTTAAAAAATTCTTTGGTTGAGGCACTTTCCACAATTCTACCCGAATACATAACAGAAATTTCATCCGCGCAATCTTCAACAAGTGCTAAATCGTGTGTTATCAAAAGAATTGATGTTCCGATTTCTTTTTTTATATTATCCAAAATATTCATAATTTGTGCTTGAATTGTCACATCTAATGCTGTTGTCGGCTCATCTGCGATTATTATTTGAGCATTGCAGGCAAGGGCCATAGCGATTATGGCTCTTTGTTTCATCCCTCCCGAAAACTCGTGCGGATATGACTTTAAACGGCTTTTTGCCGAAGGTATTTGAACCAACTCAAGAGCTTCTATTGCCTTTTGAACTGCTTCTTTACCCTTGATGTTTTGATGTTTTTCTATAACTTCCAGTAATTGATTTTCAATCGTGTAAAGCGGGTTTAAAGAGGTCATAGGGTCTTGAGGAATTAGAGCTATTTTTGAACCTCTGATTTTTTCCAAAGCACTATTATTTAAGGTTAAAATATTTGTGTTCTGCTCACTTAGGTAAATTTCTCCGCTTGTTATTTTAGCGGTTTTGGGTAAAAGCTTTAAAATACTCATTGCGCTGATTGTTTTTCCACAACCGGATTCGCCGACCAAAGCATGGATTTTACTTTTTTTAAGGGAAAAAGAAACATCATACAATGCTTGTTTAAAGCCGGATTCTGTTTCAAACCCCAAATTCAAATTTTTAACTTCTAAAATATCCATGATTAACATTATAGCCATAAAATTTTAAAAAAGCATTATGCACTAAGTCTAAATTTTACCATTTTTCTGATATAATATTTACATGGAGAAATTTTACTTAACAACAGCTATAGACTACGTAAACGGAGTACCGCATATCGGGCACGCTTATGAGAAAATTGTTTCAGATATTATTGTCAGACACTTTAAACAACGTTGCGAAGATGTTTATTTTCTTACCGGCACCGACGAACACGGGATTAAAATTCAAAAAACGGCGGCTGAAAAGGGGATTACTCCTAAACAAATGTGTGATGAGCATGCGGCAAAATTTAAAGAGGCTTGGACTGCGTTAAATGTTGATTACGGCCAATTTATAAGAACAACGGATGAGGCACATAAAAAAACAGTCCAAAAAATATTCAAAAAATTACTTGAGCAGGGCGACATATATAAACATTCCTACACAGGGCTGTATTGTAGCGGTTGCGAGGGGTTTTTGAACCCAAAAGATTTAACCGAAGATGGATTTTGTCCTGTTCATCTCAAAAAACCTGAAGAAGTCAGCGAGGAGAATTATTTCTTTAGGTTGACGAAATACAAAGACGCTATCGCAAAACATATAAAAGAAAATCCAAGTTTTATAGTTCCCGCTTTTCGTGCAACAGAAGTTTTAAACCAGCTTGAAAACATTGAGGATATTTCCGTTTCACGCGCAAAAGCAAATGTTTCTTGGGGGATTGATGTTTTGGGCGATTCTGAACAAGTTATTTATGTTTGGATTGACGCGCTTTCAAACTATATTACGGCGCTTGGCTACGATACCGAAAATCCGTCAGAAAAATTCAAAAAATATTGGAGTGTTTCGCGTCATGTTATCGGAAAAGATATTTTGAAATTCCATAGTATTTATTGGAGCGGAATTTTACTGGCACTCGGATTACCATTACCTCATCAGCTTTTTGTCCACGGATTTATTAACATTAATCAGGCAAAAATGTCAAAATCTACGGGAAACGTTATTTCGCCTGTAGATATTCTAAAAACTTGGGAGCTTGAAATTCCTGACGCTTTTCGTTACTATATGGCGACTGCGGCAGCACTCGGCAGAGACGGAAATTATTCCGATGAAGATTTTAAGGAAAAAGTTAATGCGGATTTGGCGAATAATATGGGAAATCTTTTAAACAGAACTCTTTCTATGCTGGTTAAATATTTTGATGGTGAAATTAAGCCTGAATTTAAAACCGATTGCGAACTCTTTGAAACGGCAAAAGAAACGATTGAAAAAGTTAAGAAGCATTTTGATAATTACGAAATCCAAGAAGCGGGAAATGAAATAATTTCGCTTGTTAATTTAACAAACAAATATGTTGCAGACAATGCGCCTTGGACTTTGGCAAAAGAAGAAAAATTGACCGAATGTGGTCAGGTTTTGGCAAATGTGCTTGAAATTATGTGCGTTGTGAGTGTTTTAATTTATCCATATTGCCCAAATATTGCGAGAGAAATGGCTAGGCAGTTGAAATTTGATATAAATATAAAGCTTGATGATTTAACTATTAATAATATCAGGTCTGGTAAATTAATCGAAAAGGACGAAATAAAACCCGTGTTTTTGCGTTTGGACAGCGAATTTGCGATTAAAGGTGAAAAATGAATATCGAATTAAAACAGCAATTTAATATATTAAAATCTCGTGTGCAAAAAGCACTGGAGTGTCTTTGACCAGCAAAAATTACAAACAGAGCTGGAAGAACTTGAAAAAAAATTACAGTCCCCCGAAGTTTGGTCTAATCAGGACTTAGCTTCATCTTTAGGCGGGCAGGCTCGAGAGCTTAAAAACAATTTATCTTTGATTTCCTCTTGGCAAAACCTTTTGGAGGATACAGAAGTAGCTATTGAATTAGATGATGAAGATTTGATGAGCGAAGTTGAACAAAATTTAGCGAAACTTGAAATTGAGCTTGATAAATTTGATATTCAGCAGATGTTGAGCGGAGAATATGATGAGGCCAATGCCATTTTAACGGTCAACGCCGGCGCAGGTGGAACAGATGCTCAGGATTGGGCGGAAATGCTTTTGAGAATGTATATCCGCTGGGCTGAGAGCAAGAATTGGAAAGTTGATTTGCTTGATAAATCCGAAGGTGAAGAGGCGGGAATTAAGTCAGCGACGATAAAGATTACGGGTAAATTTGCTTACGGCTACGCCAAGGCTGAAAAGGGGGTTCATAGACTTGTGAGAATTTCGCCTTTTAACGCTAACGACAAAAGACAGACGAGTTTTGCATCTTGCGAGGTTTCACCTATTATAGCGGATTTTGAAAAGAAAATTATAATTCCGCCTGACGAAATAGAATTTGAGACCATGCGAGCAGGTGGCGCGGGCGGTCAGAATGTCAACAAAGTCGAAACAGCGGTGCGTTTGGTGCATAAACCGACAGGAATTGTGGTTAGATGCCAGCAGGAACGTTCCCAATTGCAAAACAGGGAAAACGCAATGCAAATTTTGGCTTCAAAGTTGCTTGCGCTGAGACAAGCCGAACACGAAAAAAAATTAGCGGAGCTTAAAGGGCAAAATTTTGATATAAATTTCGGGTCACAAATTCGTTCCTACGTTTTTCATCCATACAAAATGGTCAAAGACCACCGAACAAATTACGAAGTCGGAAACGTTGATTCCGTTATGGACGGCGATTTGGACGGATTTATTGAATCTTTTTTGAAAAGCTAAAGTTTGGACATTCGAGCATTTAGGGCTTTATGGACTACAAAATTAATCCAGCTCTGCGGAAGATGTGAAAAAATCTCGGCGAATTTTGCATCTAAACCTATTGTATAAGATGGTTTGGGATTATTTAATCCTTCGATTTTCACTATAAAATTAACAACTTTTTGAACATTTAAACCTTTATGTTCATTTTTTGCGGCATTTTTCATCAAAAAGTCAAACTCTTTTTCATATTTTTTATTCTCGCCTAACGCCCCTTGATTTTTTTCAATCGATTTAGCCCACAGCGGCGTTTTTATCACCCCCGGCTTTATCGAAACAACTTTAATATCTTTTGCGCACTCCATTTGCATTGAATTAAACAGAATATCCAATGCTCGTTTTGATGCGCAATAAGGTGCGATAAAAGGGAAAATTCCAAAACTCGCCATCGAACTTATATTGATGACCTTTCCACCTCGCAATTTATCAAAAAGTCCCTGCGTAAATTCCAAATGAGAAAAAGTATTAATTTCAAACTGCTCTCGAATTTTATCAACCGCCAAACATTCCATAGGTCCCGCAAAAACACATCCTGCAACATTTATCAGTGTATCAATTTTGTCGGTTTTATCCAAAATAAACTTCGCCGCACTCAAAATAGTATCACGTTTTGACATATCAATGTAAAAAGGGATTACGTTATCCGCAATTTTTGCCAAGTCGGCTTTCAAATCGCTGTTTCTGTAACCCGCAAAAACTATGCAACCTCGATTGGCAAAACTTTTTGTAAGCAAATTTCCTATACCGGATGTTGCTCCTGTTATAACGATTATTTTCATTTTGGGATTACCATTTTTCAAAGTGAATTTTTTTCGGGTCAAATTTGTTTTTCGGGTGAACCTCGCCATCAGGATGACCGACAGCAATCATTGAGACAGGTATAACATTACTTGGAACCTCCAATAATGCTGCAAGAGGTTTATAAATGTTTTCTTTCGGAAAAACTCCAAGCCAAACGCTTCCTAATCCCATTTCTGTTGCCTGAAGCATAATATTTTCAGTCGCGGCAGAACAATCCTGAACCCAATAATCAAGCCCTTTTAAATCAGGAAATTCTTTGTTAGTATCCGCACAAACCACAATTGCCAAAGGAGCCTCCTTTAACATAAACGAGTAAGGGTGAAATTCAGTAATTTTTAACAGAGTTTTCCTATCCTGAATAACCACAAATTCCCAAGGTTGGGAATTCTTAGCCGAAGGTGCAGCCATGCCTGCCTTCATAAGCATTTCGATTTCTTCAGGAGAAACTTTTTCGTTCGTATATTTTCTAACGCTTGTTCGTTTAAATATAATATTTGTCATTTAGAACTCCTTTTTTAGTTGAAAGGTTGATTTTGGAAGAATGGAAGGCTGGATGCATGGAGGAATAGCTTTTGGGTTGAAAGGTTGAAAAGTTTTGCTGTTGGTGGTGCGGTTAAATCCGCACCCTACCGTTCAACTTTCACCGTTTACTCTTTACTTCGCTACCATTGCCATTTCATAAGCAATTCCTGCTTCTTTCATGCGGGCAAGAGCTTTTTTTAATGTTTCAACATCTTTTGTCAACGCTATTCTAAAGTATCCCTCACCGTAAGCTCCATATCCATTGCCCGGTGGGACAACAATTCCTGCTTTTTCTAGCATAATAGTCGCAAATTCCTCTGATGTATAGCCGTTTGGAACTCGTAACCATAAGTAAAAAGTTGCCTTTGACGGTTTAATATCCCATCCGAGTTCTCTCAAGCCGGCTTCCATAATATCCTTACGTTCCTTATACATTTTATTAAGGTTGTCAATTTGTTCCTGTGGAGCCTCGTAAGCCTTTGACGCTGCTTGTTGAATTGCCTTGAAAACTCCGCTGTCTATATTGTTTTTGATTGTTCCTAAAGCTTTTATAGCACTGGCGTTGCCGGCAACAAAACCGACCCTCCAACCCGTCATATTGTAGGATTTAGAGTGAGAGAAGAATTCAATCGCGATATCTTTTGCTCCTTCAATTTCTAAAACAGATGGCGCAATGTAGCCGTCATAAGTCATTTCACAGTATGCTTGGTCGTGACAGAGTAAAATATCGTATTTTTTACAAAAATCAACTGCTTTTTTGAAAAATTCCAAGTCACAACTCGCTCCGGTTGGGTTATTTGGGTAATTCAGGAACATTAATTTTGATTTTTTCGCGATATCCTCAGGAATTTTTTCAAAATCGGGTAAAAAATTGTTTTCGGCTAAAAGAGGCATCGAATAAGGAGTTCCTCCAGCAAAAATCGTTGCATTTTTGTAAACAGGATATCCCGGATCAGGAATTAGCGTATAATCGCCCTCATCAACAAAAGCAAAGAAAACATGCGCAATAGCCTCTTTCGAACCAATATTTGCAAGCATTTCCGTATTCGCATCCAAATCAACACCAAAACGCTTTTTCATCCAATTAACAGACGCTTTTCTAAACTGCTCCGTGCCGTTATAAGGTGGATAATCATGGTTTTTGGCATCATCAATCGCAACATGCATTTCTGTAACAACGGTTGGAATAGTGGGAGTATCAGGATCGCCTATCCCCAAACTTATAATATCAATGCCTTTTGCTCTTGCTTCTGATATTTTTCTATCAATCTCCGCAAATAAATACGGAGGAATTTTGTTTAAACGTTCTGATGTTTTCATTTTTTTCTTCTTACCTCAACACGAAATTGTTTAAATTTCGCTCTTACTAACTACTGCTTAATTTATGATGGTGCGGTTAAATCCGCACCCTACTTTATTGCTTTTTGCTGTCGGGCTGGAAAGCCCGACCTACTGGACTACTTTTCACCTTTTTGTTTTTGATTATTGTCGATGCGGTTAAATCCGCACCCTACTTTTTACCTTTTGCTTTTCCCTTTTTACTTATTTATCATTGAGCGAATTCTCAAATATCTGTCAAATTCAATACGAAGTTTGCCCAAATCATCGTAAATGTTGTTGGTTAAGGAAATTCTGTTGTCAATTTTCGGATCTATAATATACATTGTCGGAAAACCCTCAACAGAATAGTCTTTTACGAGTGTTGCATATTTTGGATTTTCTGCGTCTATCATAACCAGATTGTATTTGTTTTTATAAACATCTGATAGTATTTTATATTTTGGCATAAATCTCATGCAATATGTACACCAATCAGCATAAAAAAGAGCAATCATAGGTTTTTTGTCTTTTATTGCTAATTCGTAAGTTGTTCCAATATGATATTCCGACGGTTTTAAGTTCTTCTTTGGACTAAAAGCCCAAACAACCGCAGAAGTGATAAGTACCGTTGCAATAATTGCAATTATTAGTAGTGTTTTTTTCATTTTTTATCTCCTTTTTATTGTTTATATTATAACTTTCTCTATAACCTTGCACCCTTTGGTACTACAGTTACGCCGCCCTCTGAAACATAAAAACCTCTTTTTTCATCTTCTTCTCTATCAAATCCGATTTTCATTTCAGCAGGAATTGTTACATTTTTATCTATAATCGCTCGTTTTATTTCAGCGTGTCTTCCGATAGAAACATTTTCCATCAAAATAGACTCGGAGATCTGTGAATAACTGTTAATTCTTACTTTCGGAGCCAAAATACATCGAGAAAGGCTTCCTCCTGAGATTATGCATCCCTCTGAAACCATTGAATTTGTTGCCATCCCAACTCTATCCCCTTCCTGCCAAATAAATTTTGCAGGCGGATAATTGTAATTAAATGTTCTCAAAGGCCATTCTTTTGAGTATAAATTCAGTTCAGGACTGTAATCCAAAAGATCCATGTTTGCCTGCCAGTAAGCGTCAACGTTTCCGACATCCCTCCAGTAACCTTTTTCAGAATCGCTCATCCCCGCAAATTTATTATTATTAAAATTATACACGAATATTTTTTTATTTTCTTCAAGCAAAGACGGAATTACGTTTTTACCAAAATCATGACGGGTTTTTTCGCTACAAGCGTCTTTGAAAAGAGCATCAACCAAGATATTTCTGTTAAAAATATAGTTCCCCATGGATGCTAAACACATTTTAGGATTATTCGGAATGGTTTTGGGGTTAGCAGGTTTTTCTTCAAAGCTGATTAATCTCCAATTTTCATCAACTTCCATAATCCCAAATTCAGAAGCCTCTTCAATGGGAACTTGTATAGCAGAAATAGTTAAATCGGCTTTCTTCTTTTTGTGATAATCAAGCATTTGTGAAACATCCATTTTATAAATATGGTCGCCTCCAAAAACGCACAGATAGTTCGGGTCGGCATCTAAAATTTGGTTGATGTTTTGAAATACTGCGTCCGCAGTTCCCATGTACCAGTCGCCGCCTGTTCTCATTTGAGCAGGCACCAAGTCCACATATTGGCTTAAAAAAGGAGACAAAGACCAACCACGGGTTATATGTTTATTCAACGAGTCGGATTTGTATTGTGTCAAAACTTTTATTTTGAAAAATCCTGAGTTTACAAAGTTGTTTAGTACAAAATCGATAATTCTGTATCTACCACCAAAAGGTACGGCAGGTTTTGCGCGGTCTCTTGTAAGCGGGAAAAGTCTTTTCCCCTCGCCACCGGCTAAAATCATTACTAACACATCTTCGTTCGTCATAAACTCTCCTAATATTTGGACTATCTTCTCTTATATATTTTATGGATAATTATTTTTATTTTTTTGTTTATGTTACGAGCAACCGAAAAAATCCGCTACCTCAAGTAATAATATAATATAAAAGTAAATATATTGCACTAATCCCAAATAATTAATTTTTATAGGTGAGAGGTTAGGAGTAAACGGTAAACGGTAAACGGTGAACAGAGGGCTATACCTCTCGCCATTCATTGTCACGCCCTTGACCATATGGTCTATAAGAATTTTAACCCAAGGGTTGATGTGTTGTCGGCTCAAAACTATTATGCTTATTTCGTTAGGTTGAGTAATTAAGATTAAGTTGGGAGTAGGGAATTGAATAAGAGTGCTAAATCAGTAAATTTTAAGAAAATATTTTTGATGTTTGCAATTGGGATTTGCTTCACCGGAGGTAACGTTTTTGCATCAGATAATGTCTTGCAGGCAATCCAAATTGACGGAGTTAAAGATAGTTATAATATTGTTCTTAAATCAGACGATGTTTCTGAAATTAAAAAAACAGTTCAAGCTCCAAATAAAATGATTTTAAACCTAAAAGGAATAAGAGCTTCTAAAACGATTAATACAATTTATAACAATACATCAAGTGTTGACAGCGTTGTGGTTGAACCGACCAGTGATGATTCTGTAAAGATTTCAATTCAAGCAGATAATGTCGCTAACGCAGGTGTCCATTTTGATACCCTAAAAACCCCTTTGGGAGTTTTGGATAAGTCCGCAAAACAAAACAAAACAACTGATGAACTTGTATTGAATAAACCTATGGATTCCTATACCCCAGTCTATAATGAAAATCTTGAAGAAAAAGAAACTGGGTTTTCATTAACAGGAGCCTCAAGTTCAATTGCAAAACAACTTAAAAATATTTTTGAAAATGATGCAGCAACTTTATTAGTCGGTTGTGGGCTTTTCTCAATATTTTTCTTCGGGGGATTAAAACTTATTAAAGGAAAAGATAGTGAAATTAAGGTCGGCTTGAGCCAAAGCTTGAAAGAAAGAGAAATCGACTTATATAGAGGCGGTTTAGATTTAAATACTCATCCTGTAGCGAATATGAATGGGGTTTCTTATACAAATTCAAATGCAAACGTGCAAACAAAAAATCCTGCGGGAAATAATTACGGTTTAAGAGCTTATCAAAACGGGACAAAAAGCCCTTATGCCTCACCTGAAATAAAACGCCAAAGACCTTTAGCAGCTACTCAGGCACCTTCTGTTAATTTACAGCAAGTAGCGAACAATATGAATCTGCGTCAAGCAACCCCAAATCCAATGCAGAATACAATCCAAAAAACTGGACCAATCAATACAAAGTCCCAATCTGCAAATATTGACAGTATGAAATTTTTAGAATCAATGACAAAGATTTATGAAAAAAACGGTCGTTCCGACTTAGCACAAGGGTTAAAATCAAATATGAAAAAAGCCAAGATGAACTTGGCTTAAAATACTCAACATATTAATCGGGGGCTAAGCCCCCTTTTTTTTTAAAATCATCGAGTTCTATCTGATTGACTCATAAAAAATCCCTTTATTAACAACTTCATCATGGAAAAAATAATTACGGTTTAATTCTCTTTTTGTCATGGGATGAATATCTATAAATACATTCTCTTTATAATTCAAAAAGCTGATTAATTTGTATAACTTTGTTTCAATATCATCATTAATTTTATTAAAAAGTCCCACTATATCTATGTCGCTTTCAGGCGTGCAATCATCACGTACTTGCGAACCATAGACGTAAACTCCCATAAAATCAGGAATTAATTTTGATAATTCTTCATTTAATTTTCTAACAACTTTTTCAATTTTTTTATTCATTGTTTTATTATAACTTATTTTTTTATTTGTTCAAGCTTTTTTATTTTTGTGTGCTGCTTGAATATTTACTTAATTCTGCTTGAGCTTGGCTTATTTTATCCCCCCATGCGTTATTAGCTGTTCTTGCTTGGGTTTGTTTTTTTTGAGCTTGTGATAATGCCTCTTTGCTTTTATTTAAATTGGTGTTAGCTGTAGCAATGTCTGTTACTAACTTATCAACTTTTGTTTTTTGAGCGTCATAATTTTTTTGAGCTTTTGCTTTTGCATCATTTTTTGTCTTTTGCGTTGCTTTAGCTTGATCTAAAGTAGTTTTAGCGCTATTATAAGCTGATTGTGCTGAGGCTACTTTTTGCTGTGCAGTACCTTTAGCTTGAGGTGTTGCACTATTTAATGCTTGTTGAGCAGTAGTTAAATTTGTTGTAGCTGTATCAAAAGAACTTTGTGCTGATACAACTGCCTTATCTGCTTCTGTTGCTTCTTGCTCCGTAGATTTTTTAGTCGTTTCTAAATTTCCCAGTGTTACTTTTTCTTTCTGATAATTACTACTTAAATCGCTAAATGTTTTTGTATCATTATTAAAAGTGTTTTGAGCATTTATAACCATATTTTCAATTTGATCGGCTTGAGCTTGTTGAGTAGCAGTATCTTGTGCCACCTGTGTTTTTAACTCATCAACTTGACCATTCTGTTGGCAGGCTTTAATCGCTTCGTCCAATGATTTTGTTGAAGAATTGGCATTATTTGCTTCTGTACTTACATTACCGTTGTCTTTACTATTATTATCAGGAGTTTTTTGTCCACCATCAGGAGTTTTATTGGAGTCATTCGTTGCCCTTCCAGGGAAGAACAAGCCTTTTAAAAGTCCTACAACTCCTGCTGCAACACTTAATCCGCATGCGACCTCGCCTAATTTTTCTATAAAAGATTTCTTGGGCATTTCAAAATTGCATGACGGCTGTTGTTGCCAGATAGAATTACAACAAAACCCTGGTGGAGTGTACGAATACCCACCGCTTGGAAGGTTTTTATAGTTAATTTTTGATTGTGATTGATAAATACTTAAAGCATTACTCATAACTTGCTCTCTTTCTTTGGATGGGCGTCTTATATATTAATTAAGTATAAAGTATATATAAAATTGCCTAAAAGCATGTCGTAGCATGTGTTTCAGATGGTTTAAACACTATTAAAATCAGTACTTTTTAGATTGTAACAAATTATTAACATTGTATATAGGTAATATATACAATAGGGCAAATTTAACTATTTGCTTAAATAAATACGGATTTTTTAAATTCTATTATTCTGTCAAAAGAGGTGTTTATACCATTGAATAATTCTTCATCATATTGGGCCAGTTCGGCTAAATCTTCTATGATTTGGATTGTTTCATCAAAAGAATTTCGATATAAAAGCAGGTTAACGCCGGCTTTTATTGCTTTAATTGCTGAAATAGTTGACGAGTTTATTTCTTTCTGTCCACTAATACCGCCCATAATCATATCGTCGGTTATTATAAGTCCTTTGTAGTTTAAATTGTTTCTTAAATACCCTATTACATTTTTGCTCAAGGAAGATGGAATTTCGTCTTTATCAAACGCGCTACAATGCAGATGAGCAACCATAAGCATCGGACTTTTAATTTCTTTAAAAGGTTTTATGTGGGTTTTTTCCATTTCTTCAAGACTCAAATTTATTTTAGGTAAAGCAATATGGCTGTCGACATTTGCATCGCCATGCCCGGGAAAATGTTTATTACAAGGAATAATACCGTTTTTTAAATATGTATCAATAACTATTTTGGCGAATTTTATGACTTCGTCGGGGTCATTAGAAAACGCGCGCTCCCCGATTATCGGATTATTGGGGTTTGTATTTACGTCGGTGCATGGCGCAAAATTTAAGTTTATCCCAAAATCGTTTAACAGGTGCGAAATTTGCTCAGTTTGATTTCTCAAAAATTCTTCGCCTTGTTCGGCGGCAAATTTCGCACTTAAATATTTTTTACCCCTAAAAATATTTTCTGTTCGTTCCACTCGTCCACCTTCTTGGTCTATTGATAAAAAAGGCGGGATTGGAGCTTCATTTTTAACATTTTTAATCAAATTTTTAAATTGTTTAGTCGTTTGTATATTCTGAGTAAAAAAGATTACACCGCCAAGTCCGTTTTGAAGTGCGTTAATGAGATTTTTATTTTCTTTTAATTCTTCGCCTTCTAAGCCCAGCACAAACATTTGATATACTTTATTTTTAATAGTTTTTTCCATATAAAAATCATACATTTAATTGAGGTAAAAAATCAAGGGTTTGTGTAGTATAATATATATAAAGTGAGGGATTTGTGAGGGGTTATGAGGAATAAACTATTTATTTTGCTTTTAATAGGGGCTTTGTTCACCGTGGTATTTAGTATGGAAGCCGTAGAAGCAAAAAAGTCCAAGAAAGTCGGTATTGCGCAAGAAGAAATTGACGCAATGTCTACAACCGTCGATGGCTTAACAAAAAAAATGTATGCAAACGGGCTTTTTTCACCTCAAGATAACGAAAATTTAATCGATATAAAAATAAAACTGGACAATCAAATGCTTGTGGCTCCTGATGTTACCTTAGCGCCATTATATTATAAGGTATCGTTGCTTTACAAATCAAGAGATATGAAAAATGAAGCAATTGATTGTTTTCAAACAATTTTAGAAAACTTTGCAGACACTGCCCTTGCTCCAAAAGCGGCAAATCAATTAAAAAGTATGGGTGTAGCTGTAAAATTACCTGAGAAAAAAGAAGCAGACGCAGGAGGAGAATAATAAAGGGCATGGCATTTAGTTAGTGGGAGCATTCCGCATTACTGACCAAATCAAACAACCCTGTATTAGTAGCTTGGGAGCAGTTTTATTGGGGTGAAAGTGTTTTCTTCAATCCAAGTTTGGATAAAACTTTGCTTTCTAATTTCGACAACTTGTTTTAAAACTACTGCATAATTTATATTTACTATATCTAAATTATTTAATTCTTCTACTACAAACGAGTTGCTTCCGCAATTTCTGCAAAACTTTGTGTCGCTGATAATTTTTCCATTTTTCACTATTGTTTTTTGTTTAATATTACAACATGCGCAACGGGTTATGAACCATTTGTTTTGGACATATTCTCCGCAATCAGGGCAATAGCCCGCGCTTATATTCGGGGTAATTTTTTCATGCGAACATGACTTTTGCCAAGGTAATTTAAACATACAAACTCCGCTAAAATAAAATTCAAAACCACATAAAGTATTTAATGCTAATAATAAAAAAGTCAAACAAATTGTTTGACTTTTTTGCGTTTAATTTAAACTTTCAGAATTTAATATCTTTCAAGATATCTATCGATTTCCCATCCTGAAACATACGTTCTAAAAGCGTCCCATTCTTTTTTCTTTGCACTGACAAATTCAGAGAAAATATGATCACCCAAAGCGGCTCTTGCAACAAGGGATTTGTCCAATTGTTCAAGTGATTCTGCCAAACTGCCAGGTAGAGAATCAATTCTTTGTTTTTTACGTTCTTTAGATGTTAAATGGTAAATATTACTTTCAACTGGTGCAGGCGGGTCAATTTTATTTCTAATCCCGTCCAAGCAAGCTTCTAAAATTGCCGCAAACGCTAAATATGGGTTGCAACTTGGGTCAGGTGAACGCAATTCAACTCTTGTAGCATTCCCACGTTTGGCAGGAACTCTCAAAAGAGCGCTTCTGTTAGCCAAAGACCAAGCTAAATAAACAGGAGCTTCATAACCCGGAACAAGACGTTTGTAGCTGTTTACTGTTGGGTTTGTAATCGCGGTGATACTTTTGATATGTTTTAACAGCCCGCCGATTGCAAAAAGTGCCGTGTCAGAAAGTTGGTATTCTTTCTTTTCGTCCAAGAATGCGTTTTTATTATTTTTGAATAAAGATATGTTACAGTGCATCCCCGAACCATTTATTCCAAAAATAGGTTTTGGCATAAATGTCGCATGTAGTCCGTGTTGAGCTGCGATTGCTTTTACCGCTATTTTAAAAGTAACGACATTGTCAGCTGTTGTTAATATATCAGCGTATTTAAAGTCGATTTCGTGTTGTCCGTCAGCCACTTCGTGGTGGGACGCTTCAATATCAAACCCGATTTTTTTAAGTGCCGCAACAATATCCGCACGAACATTTTCGCCCAAATCATCAGGACCTACATCGTAATAACCTGCTTTGTCATGAGTTTCTGTTGTAATTTTGCCATCTTTTTTCTCAAATAAGAAAAATTCTGCTTCAGGTCCTAAATTCATTGAAAACCCTAGTTTTTCAGCTTCTTTCATAACTCTTTTTAAATTACATCTCGGACAACCCTCAAATGGAGTTCCGTCGGGGTTGTGTATGTCACAAATAAGTCTTGCGCTTTTTGCATTCTCGTTTGTAGACCAAGGTAAGATTTGAAAAGAATCTTTGTCCGGATGAAAAAACATATCCGAAGTTTCAATGCTTCTAAACCCTTTTATAGACGAGCCGTCAAGCATAATTTCGTTAGATAATACTTTATCAATATGTTCCGACGGGATTGCCATGTTCTTTATTTGCCCGTTAATGTCAACAAATTGCAATTGTATCAACTTGACATTGTTTTCCTGAATAAGTTTTTTGATGTCTTCTTCTGTGTAGGACCTATTGTCCAATGGAATGTGTTTAAATTCTTTCATAAAATTTTTCCTCTTCCTGCCCTTCGACTAAATTATAATCAACTATATTATTAGAATATGTTTTTGAAAAAAGGTCAAGCCTTTTTATATTAAGATTATGTAAATTCTTCCTTTACAAAAAACTAAAAAACGAAAGTTTTAGATGAATTTTGCATTATAAAATTGAATTTTTACAAAAAAAACTAAAAAAACAATATTAAATTCATATTTTGGTCGAAAAATCTAAAAAAATCATGAAAAAATTAAATAATCAAAAAAATCGTCATCTGATACGTTTGTTTACAATTTTTTGCAATTTTTCCGCAATCTAATACTGTTTTCACTTTCTACTCAATAGGTTTTATTCATGGTAAAATAATATTGTTATTATAAGAGTAAGAGGTAAGTATGACTACAACGCATGAATCAATTTCGCCAAAAGAAAATATAAGACAGGGCAGAATACAAAAATTGAACGATTTAACGGATAAAGGCATAAATCCGTACCCGTATTCTTATAATAAAAATGCAAACGCACAAGATTTACAAGACAAATATAAAGATTTACCCATCGGCGAAGAAACAGAAGATTGTTATTCATTAGCCGGACGTATTATGGCGATGAGAAATACAGGAATGTTTATTGATTTGATGGATGCTTCGGGAAAAATTCAAATTTTTTGCCATAAAGAAAACATGGACGAAGAAGCAATTAAAAATCTTAAATTAATAGATATCGGAGATATTGTAGGATTTTATGGTTCAATCAGAAGAACGCCCCGAGGAGAGCTTTCTATCAAGGCAAAGAATTATAAACTGCTCTCAAAATCACTTCTCTCCCTGCCTGAAAAATTTCATGGACTAACCGATGTCGAAACTCGTTATCGTCAAAGATACGTTGATTTGATTGTGAACGAAGAATCGAGAGACACACTAAAAAAGAGAAGTTTAATAGTTCAAAAAATGAGAGAATATCTTATAAAACAAGGATTTTTGGAAGTGGAAACTCCAATGCTTCACCCTCAAGCAGGCGGGGCAAACGCAAGACCGTTCGTTACTCATCACAACACACTTGATATGGAAATGTTTTTGAGAATTGCGCCCGAGCTTTATCTAAAAAGGCTGATGGTAGGCGGTTTGAGCGAAAAGATTTTTGAAATAAACAGAAGTTTTAGAAACGAAGGCTGTGATACAAGACATAATCCTGAATTTACAATGATAGAACTTTATCAAGCTTATGTCGATTACAACGAAATGATGGCACTTGCTGAAAATATGGTAAGCTCAATCGCTCAAGATATTTTAGGAACAATGAAAATTAAATTCGGAGATAAAGAAATAGATTTGACTCCGCCTTGGGATAGAAAAACCATGCTTGGAGCAATTAAAGAATATACCGGAATAGATTTTAATACTTATTTCACCGCACAAGAAGCCGCTGAACAGGCTGACAAAATGGGTGTTGCAGTTGAAAAAACAGATAATTGGGGACAAATTCTCGATAAAATATTTGAAGAAAAAGTTGAACCGCATTTAATCCAACCAATTCACATTATTGATTACCCTCGTGATATATCGCCGTTAGCAAAAGTTCACCGCGATAACGACAGATTAACCGAACGTTTTGAAACAAGAATTAACGGTTGGGAAGTGGCGAATGCGTTTTCTGAATTAACCGATCCTATTGACCAAAGGTATCGTTTTGAAGCTCAGGCAAAAGCAAAAGCCCAAGGAGACGAAGAAGCTTGTGATATTGACGAAGATTTCATCAATGCGCTTGAATACGGCATGCCTCCTACAGGTGGCATGGGGATGGGTATTGACAGAATTGTAATGCTTTTGACAAATTCACAAACGATAAGAGAAGTTATAGCATTTCCTACAATGAGAAAAATTCAGTAAACGTTACGAATTGTAAAACATTTTCAGGAATATATGACTTTCTCCTAAAGATAATTAAAATATTAGCCGATATAGAAATTGTGAGTAAATCGAAATAGGAGAAATAAAATGTCATTTATTAGTCCAATCAATGTAAATTCTCAAGGAATAAATGCTGCTTCAGGATTTGGGGCAAAACCTCAATCAAAAGAAGAAGCAACAGAAAAAACTGAAGAATCCAAGGTAAAGAACACACCGACTTCAGTATCTGCCGATGAAGTTTTTAATTACATGGCACAATCCGCAATTTCAATAACTCCGGCAACTCCATCTATTGACACATCAAAATACGTAGATAAAGAAAGTGCGGCAAGAATTGCAGGATTTATGTCTGCCTTTGAAGATAAAGTGGTTGAAGGTCTGGCTGCATTTAATAAAGAATTTGCTGGAGTAGATATTTCTGATTCTGCAAAGTTGGCACTAGTGCTTGCCGGTATCAATGCGTAAATATAGAAACTTATAAATATAACAACCCCGAAATAAGCGGCGCCAAAGGCGCCGCTTATTTATTGAGACTAATGCACAATTAAGAACCCGCATAGGGACATTTCTCTCGAAATCAAAGATTTCGGAGAAAGCAGTCAAAACAAATTTTCTATACTTGTGCAGTGGTCTTTTATTACAAATAAAAAAGGGTTTTTGGTTTCCAAAAACCCTTTTTCGTTTTATCTATTGTTGATTTATTTTAGCAGCAAACCAAAAACTTAGCCTTTTCTTGCTCGCTAACTCCTTTAATTGTAAGGTTGACTCTGCCCTTATCGTCAATTCTCATTACCTTAACAACAACTTCATCACCAACATTCAAATGCGGTTCGATTGTATCGATTCTTTCGTTACAAATTTGAGAAATATGCACCATTCCGTCTTTACCTTGTGCTATTTCAACAAACGCGCCGATTGGAATAATTCTTACAACTTTGCCTTTAACAACCATGCCTTCTTGCGGTTTGAATGTGATATTTTTAATCATATTTATCGCAATATCAGCACCTTCTTGGTCGTTTGAAGTAATAGTAACAATCCCCGAATCTTGAATATCAATTTCGGCACCTGAAGCATCAACGATTGCTCTAATTTGCTTTCCTCCAGGTCCAATAACAGACCCGATATCTTCGTTAGCGATTTGCATAGTGAAAATTCTCGGTGCGTGTGGAGACATAACTTCGCTTGGAGCAGAAATAGCTTTTTTCATTTCTTCCAATATATGTAGTCTGCCTTCCTTAGCTTGAGCAAGAGCGTTTCTCAAAAGTTCGTTTGAAATTCCCTTTGCTTTCATATCCATTTGGATTGCCGTAATTGCATTTTCGCTACCGGTTACTTTAAAGTCCATATCACCTAAGAAATCTTCGATTCCTTGAATGTCCGTAAGTACAACCGCTTTATCGCCTTCTTTAATAAGCCCCATAGCCACTCCGCCAATCATACATTTAACGGGAACACCGGCGTTCATCAACGCCATTGAACTTCCGCAAGTTGACGCCATGGAAGTTGAACCGTTTGATTCAAGGATATCAGATGTTACTCTGATTGTGTATCCAAATTCTTCTTGGCTCGGAAGAGCTGCAATATTAGCACGTTCTGCCAAACATCCATGACCAACTTCACGTCTGCCGGGTCCTCTCATTGGCTTTACTTCACCAACTGAGAATCCAGGGAAGATGTATTTATGCATGTATCTTTTTTCTTTTTCAGGATCAACGCCATCAAGATCTTGTTTCATACCCGGACCTGCAAGAGTTACAACCGAAAGCGCTTGAGTTTGTCCTCTTGTAAATACTGCTGAACCGTGAGCTCTTGGGATAACGCCGGTTTCACACCAAATAGGTCTTACTTCGTCTGATTTTCTTCCGTCTGCTCTAGTACCTTCGTCAATAATCATTGCGCGCATAACTTTTTTCTCAAGGGATTTGAATTCTTCAGATACAAAGTTAATACCTGATTCTTTAAGCATTTTTTTGATAGCGTGATCATCGCTTAAAGCTTCTACTTTTTCTTTAACAAGAGTTTTAGCTTCAGCCAATTTGTCTTGTCTGTACTGTCTGTCGAAGTTGTGATAAGCATCTTTGACTAAATCATAAGCCGTTTCTTTGATGATAGACGCTAATTCTGTCGTATCATAAGGATCAACAAATGTTCCTTTGATAGCGCCACATTCTTTAGCGAAAGCAACTTGAACTTCGCACTGTTTTTTAATTTCTATTTGAGCGAATTCAACCGCTTCCATAATATCGTCTTCTGTAACAAATTTACAACCTGCTTCAACCATTATCACTGAATCTGCAGTTCCTGAAACAACAATGTCTAAATCTGATTTATCAGCTTGTTGGTGAGTTGGATTTGCAATTAATTGCCCGTCAACTTTTGAAACTCTAACCGCTCCGATAGGACCTTCAAAAGGAGCGCCTGAAAGCATTAATGCAAAAGAGGAACCTAACATTGCTAATGTGTCGGGCTGATTTTCTTGATCGTAGCTGAATAACTGAGCAACGATTTGGATATCATTTCTGTAACCTTTAGGAAATAAAGGTCTGATTGGTCTGTCAATTAGTCTGTCTATTAGTATAGCTTTTTCGCTTGCTCTTCCTTCAGAACGGTTAAATCCGCCGGGAATACGTCCGATTGCAGACATTCTTTCTTCATAATCAATTAGTAATGGGAAAAAATCTATTCCCACTCTTGGTTCTTTGCTGACGGTTGCGTGAATGAACAACATTGTGTCGCCGCATCTGATTGTAATTGAGCCGCTAGCCGTGTTAGCGTACTTTCCTGTTTCGACTTCGACGAGTTTTCCGCCGATTTCAAATTGTGTTTTTTTTGAATCTACCATTGTTTTCTTCCTTCTAGCACATCCTGTGTGCCGTTTCTAGTTATACACTTCTATTACAACAAAATTATACATCAAACATGAAAAAAGTAAAAAGAGGCTGCGGAAAAATTTCAATTTTTCCGCAGCCTTCAAAGTAATCTTTACATTTTTTTTATCTTTTAAAGATAGCATTTCAGGTTTTTTTGTGTAAACATATTATTTATAGCATTAAGATGTGGGGGATTTATGAAATTAAAGGATACAGTTTCAAAAGACGCATTTAGGTACGGATATTTATTACAGAGAATTTACCCGTATTTAAAACCTGTTTTGTTCAGAGCAATTTTAGGCATAATAATAGCAATTCCGTTAGGATTATTGGACGGCGTAACGGCGATTGCATTAAAGCCTTATTTAGATAATGTTATCAACGGCAATCCTCATGCAACATTTAAATTTCTTGGGATAATTTTTCACAGCCAACATTTTTGGGCGATGATAATACCACCCGCAATTATAGCTTTTGCAATTATTCAAGGTGGCTTGAAGTACGCTAACACTTATTTGACAGATTGGACGGGAATGAGGATTTCAAATTCGCTAAAGTCCGAATTATTCGCAAAGCTAACCTCTCTTAACCCTAAATTTTATGATGTTAATTCGTCAGGTCTGGTTTTACAAAGGTTTTTGGGCGATCCTGATGCTGCTTCAAGAAGTATTATTGATAACGTAAAAGTATTCATTTCTGCATTTTTCGGTATAGTAGGATTGGTTGCTGTTTTATTGTTCACGGCTTGGAAGCTCGCAATTATCGGTGTGACTGTTCTCGGGCTTGCAATGCTGCCTGTCGCGTTTATTAGAAAAAAAGTTAAATCTGTTTCTAATTCAGCCATGGTTATCGGCGGTGGCATGAACACTAATTTTAACGAGACTTTTTCCGGTAACAAAATTATTGCAGCATATAACTTACAAGGACAACAAAATCAACTATTTAATCACCAAATTGATGAACAATTTGATTTATCAATGTCTTTAACAAAACGCGTAGGCTGGTTATCACCTGTAATGTATTTTGTTGCCTCTTGCGGGGTCGCGCTCGTAATGGCATATGGAAACCACTTAATCATAACAGGAGAACTTACAAGCGGGAGTTTTGCCGCATTCGTAACTTCGTTGTTATTGCTTTATAAACCTGTAAAAGGCTTAGGGCAAACAATTGCAGGGTTACAGGGGACTTTTGTTGCTATGGGACGGGTTTTTGAACTGTTTGACTTAATTCCTGAAATTAAATCAGAACCTAATTCTATTGAAATGAAAGGGTTTAACAATCAAATTGAGTTTAAAAATGTTAATTTTGATTACGTTAAAAATGTTACAGTGCTGAAAGATTTCTCCTTGATTGTTCCTAAAAATGAAACAATTGCATTGGTGGGGAATTCCGGTGGCGGGAAAAGTACGGTTGTTAATTTAATTCCTCGATTTTATGATGTTAAATCCGGTTCGATTGAAATTGACGGCATTGATTTAAGAAAATTTGATTTGTGTTCGTTAAGAGAACAAATTTCGTTCGTGTTTCAGGATAATTTTTTATTCTCAGGAACACTCAGAGATAATATAATGATGGGCAGAAAAACGGCGACGGAGGTTGAGTTAAGCGAAGTTATCAGAATGGCGCACTTGGATGAATTTCTCTCCACGTTGGAATTGGGAATTGATACGGTGGTAGGGGAACGCGGGACAACTCTTTCGGGCGGACAAAGGCAGCGTGTTGCGATTGCACGCGCTATGATAAAAAACGCTCCGATTGTTATTCTGGATGAGGCAACATCCGCTCTTGACAACAAGTCGGAAGCTATTGTTCAGCATGCGTTAGATAATTTGATGCGGAATAAAACAGTTTTTGTAATTGCGCATAGACTTTCAACTATCCAAAATGCAGATAGAATAGCCGTTGTCAACGAAGGTCGGCTTGTGGAACTCGGAACCCACAATGAATTAATAAAAATTGAGAACGGAAAATACAAACATCTTTATGAAATGCAATTTGCGAAGTCAGAAGTAACTGCATAAAATATCAAAGCCCGACAAAAGAAATATGAGAAAAGGTGAAACGTGAACAGAAGAAGACTGGAAGAACTAATAGAAAATTTAAAGTATAAAGAATTAATCAACTTTGAAGATGTTGAAATCACCGGAATTTCTTATGACTCAAAAACAACTAAATCGGGTGATATTTTCGTTTGCCTCGTAGGCGAACACTCTGACGGACATGCATATTTTAAAAGTGCAGTCGAAAGTGGTGCAAAGGCATTTTTTGTAGAAAAAAAACTGGATACCCATCTTCCGCAAATTGTCGTCAAATCCACAAGACGCCAAATCGCAGATATTGCCGAAAAATTTTACAATTCGCCCTCAAAATCGCTCAATCTAATAGGTATTACAGGCACAAACGGCAAAACAACCGTAACACATCTTGTGCAAAAAATCCTTGAATCTAAAGGTGAAAATTGTGCATTGATTGGAACTTTAGGTTATAAGTTATCATCAAAAGATGAGTACAAAGAGGCTAAACACACAACTCCACAGGCGCCCGAACTGCAGGCAGTGCTTGATTTGATTAAAACAGAGGGCATAAAGAATGTTGTAATGGAGGTAAGCTCCCACGCGCTTGAACAAAACAGAGTCGGCGGATGTGTTTTTGCAGGTGCTGTTTTGACCAATTTAACCCAAGATCACTTGGATTATCACGTTACAATGGACAATTATTTTGATGCCAAGGCAATTCTTTTCACAGAACTAAAAGCCGGTGATTTTGCAGTGATTAATGCTGATGATGAGTATGCACAAAAATTTTTAGAAATAATTCCTCAAGGAGTAAGAATTTTGACCTATGGGGTAAAAAATTCGGCTGATATTATGGCTAAAGAAGTTGAATTTTCGCTTTCAGGTGCGGAATTTGTCTGTGAAACAAAGCAAATTGAATCACAAAAAGTTAGATTACAAATGAACGGAATGTTCAGTGTTTATAACGTACTTGCGGCGATTGCGACAGGGCTTTCAATGGGTATTGACCTTAATATGTGTATCAAACCTTTGGAAACCACAAAGGGTGTTGCAGGTCGATTTGAAGTCGTTGCCAAAAATCCGCTTGTGATAGTAGACTACGCCCATACACCAGATGGACTTGAAAACGTTTTGACCGCGGCAAGAGAAATTACCCCGAAAAATTCAAAATTAATCTGCCTTTTTGGTTGCGGTGGTGACCGAGACGCAACCAAAAGACCAAAAATGGGAGCTATCGCAGAAAAACTTTCTGATAAAATTGTCATTACTTCGGATAATCCCAGAAGCGAAGACCCGCAACAAATTATAACCGATGTCTTAGCCGGATTGAAATCGATTAATACGCAAAAAGTTTTTGTTGAACCTGATAGGGCTAAAGCGATTGAACTTTTGAAAACGATTTGTGACAAGAATGATGTAGTTGTGCTTGCAGGAAAAGGGCATGAGACTTATCAAATTTTAAAAGATAAAACAATTCATTTTGACGACAGAGAAGAGGCTAAAAAGGTTTTCTTAGGCGCGTAGTGATATAAAGAATAATTAGGTGTAAAAAATGAAAAACGAAAATTTTTATAAATCCAAATTATTGGTAGAACAACATTTTCACGGATGTTTTGGGGTGGATTTCGGAACCTGTACTTCGGATGAAATTTTGTTTTTGTCAAAAAAACTTTTAACGCATGGGATTGGCGGATTTTTTCCGACATTGGTTACTGACGGCATAGAAAATATTAGACGCCAAATCGAACAGATTAAAATAGCCAAATCCCAACAAACACCTGAAATGGCAACGATTTTAGGTATTCATATTGAGGGGATTTTTATTAATCCCGATAAAAAAGGGATTCATGACGAAAAATTGTTTTTGAAACCGACAATCGAAAATTATAAACTTATTGAAGATGATTTAATTAAAGTAGTCACGCTCGCTCCAGAGTTAGATGAAAACTTTGCCCTGAGCCGTTATTTGACGCTTAAAGGGGTAAAAGTTCAAGCAGGTCACTGCGTTGGGGCTGATTTGAACAAATGCGACGGGGTTACTCACCTTTTTAACGCTATGCAGGGGATTAATCACCGCGAACAGTCAACGGCTTTGAGTGCGTTGATTGAGGATAAAATTTACACAGAAATTATCGCGGATGGTGTACATTTGAGCGAAGATATTTTAAACCTTGTTTTGAAAACAAAACCCACGGAGAAAATAATTTTAGTTTCAGATTCCCTGCCGTTGGCTAAGAGTGGTTTAAAAGAAATGATTTTTGCCGGAGAAAAAATCTTTTATAACGGTAAAAAGGCGACTTCAGCTAGCGGGACGATTGCGGGAAGCACGACAGTTTTAGATGAAGTAGTTAGGCGCTTGGCATTTAATGCCCCTGAAAATTTTGAAAAATACGTAAAAATGGCTTCTGATAACTTATACAACTATCATAATATTGAGCTTGAAGGCTGTATTTATTGGGATGAGGATTTTAACATCACCGCGATTGAAAAAGACGGAATTGTTTTATACAAGGAATATTAAAATCTAAAGATATAATTTACAAAATTTTACAAAATTGGTAGCAACTATTTTTTTAGAGGTTTTAAAGCACATGTATAATTTAAAATGAAAAGAGTATTAAAATGTCATTATCTGTAAATCAAACTAATTATTCTAATTATAAACCGGCTTTTGGGGCGGGTAAAAATCCTATTAGGAAAGGTAATTTCTGTAGTTTTGTAAGACAACAATCTCTCCATTTTGGTATACAAGCCGGAAGTTTTGCCCTTTTAAATGCATCCAAGCCACATTCGCAAGACTTAGAAACATTTTTAGCTATAAAACTTGGGTGTGATATTGGTGAAGCATTCCACACCATATTGTCATTAAAAATGCCGTTTGATATTAACCACCAATGTTCAAATCCCTTTGCTTATCTCGCAGACGGTACAAGAGCCGTAACAAAATTCATATCATCAAAAATGCAAAAATAGTAATGTTGGGTTAGTAAACCCAACCACATTCTTTTGATAGCTACAAACCCTTATATCTCAAATCAGGTTGTCTTGCGGCTAGGGTTTCGTCGATTTTTTTAACGGGAGTTTTTTGAGGAGACTTTAGGACTTCTGCGGGATTTTCTTCGATTTCGTTCGCAATTTTGAGCATAACCTCCACAAATTCATCCAATCTTTGCTTGTTCTCAGTTTCAGTAGGTTCAACCATTATCGCCTCATGCACAATCAGCGGGAAATACACGGTCGGAGGATGAATGTTCTCGTCCATAAGCCTTTTGGCAATCCAAAGAGTTGAAGCCCCTTGTTCTTTCTGTTTTTCACCAGACAGAACAAATTCATGCATGCAAGGATAATCGTAAGGCAACTCATAAGCACCCTTTAATTTTTCCTTTAAATAATTAGCACTCAAAACGGCGTCTTCGCTCACTTTTTTTAGGTTTTTACCCATCATTAAAATATAAGCGTAAGCCCTAACCAATACCCCGAAATTTCCGTAAAAACCTTTAACCTTACCTATTGAATTTTTTAAATCATAGTTTCTGAAATATTTGCCTTGCTTAAAATCAATCACAGGGACGGGCAAAAAATCTTTTAATTTATCCACAACCCCGATAGGTCCTGCCCCCGGCCCACCGCCACCATGGGGGGTTGCAAAAGTTTTATGCAGATTTATGTGAACAACATCAAATCCCATTAGTTTCGGATTTGTGTAACCCATAATCGCGTTAAAATTCGCCCCGTCATAATAAAGCAAAGAGCCGTTTTCGTGCATTATCGTTGAAATTTCTAAAATATTTTCTTCAAACAACCCGAGAGTATTGGGGTTTGTCATCATAATCGCTGCGACATCTTTGTCTAAAACCGCTTTTATCGCTTCGATATCAACCTGACCTTTTTCGTTTGATTTTATCTCAATACAGTCAAATCCGCACATCCTTGCGCTCGCCGGATTTGTGCCGTGCGCCGAATCAGGGATAATAACCTTTGTCCGTTTCTCGCCTTTTAATTTGAACTGCTCTTGGTCAAAATATTTTTTTATAATCATCATGCCCGCAAACTCGCCATGCGCACCCGCTGCAGGTTGCAGGCTTATTGCATCCATCCCTGTAACTTCTTTTAGTGAATTTTGAAGATTATACATCAATTCCAAGGCACCTTGAGAATTTTCGTCGCTTTGGAGCGGATGAAGGTTAGTAAACCCCTCCAAATTTGCAAGCATTTCATTTACCTTGGGATTATATTTCATTGTGCAGGAACCTAAAGGATAGAAACCTTTTTCTATGCAAAAATTCTTGTCGGAAAGTTCTTTATAATGTCTAAGCGTTTCCAGTTCACTTAATTGAGGCAAATTTAGGGGGATTTTTCTTAAAAATTTTTCATCTATAAAAGCGGTTTCAGCAGAATCAGAAACATTTACTCCATCAATATTATTGCTTTTTTCAAAAATTATTTTGGTCAATCCGCGTCTCCTCCAACAATTATTAAAATGTGTTATCCGGCTTGCTTAACTCTTTTTTAATTTTATCAAGTCCTGATTGGATAAGTCTTGAGGCTCTTGATGGTGAAATGTCAAAGTCCATTGATATTTCTTTTAACTTTTTATCTTTAAAAAATTTATATTCAATCAGTTCTTTTTCCCTTTGAGGTAATTTTTTGATTGCTTGAACTACTTCCAATTTTAATTCGTGAAATTCCATTGACTCTTCTGGGGTTTTGCCATCGTCTTTGATTTGCGTTGGAGTTTCAAAATCGGTTATCTCATCTATAGATAGAATTGTTTTGTATACCGCTTCTCTTAAATCTTCTTGATCTTCATTATTTTGATGATGTTTGAGAGAATACCACTTATAACGTCTTCTGATTTCATTTCTAATCGCCCATTTAATAGCAGTAGATAAATACGAATTGTTAAATTGCTCCGGCTCTGAATTCTTGAATAAATTATATAAAGTTTGAGTACCTATATTAACCAATTCTAAATATTCGATTAAATGACCGGCAGAAAGTTTTTGATACTCAACTTTTGCTATGGTTTCAATTAATTCCTTATATTCTTTAAGATTCGTAGCTTGTTTTGATTGCATAATAAACTTCTAAAAAACCCTAATTCTACCCATAAATTATCTTATATCAAAAAAAAATAGATTACTAGACAATGTTATTTTTATTAACTTTTGTTATTTATTATTTATACTAAGTTATCATCAATGTGTAATCTCATATTGAACTTGGTATAAATAAAAATTTTACTAGAATTAATTTAGGAGATATTATGAGAGTTTTATTTTGTACAGACGGTTCTGAAATCAGTTTAAATGCGTTTTATAACGTTTCAAAGTTTTTAAAAGACGCAATTATTGATGCTATCTGCGTTATCGATTGGAATTTTTTACCGGATTCCATGAACATTGAAAACGAAAATTATTCAAAAGCTTATGAAAATATTGCCGACAGCGTTTTGAATTTTGCCGAAAATCTAATCCAAGAGGAAAATTTTACGGTCGGGAATAAAATAAAAAGTTTTGGCTCTGCCGCCGAAGGACTTTTGGAACAATTGACAAAAGAAGACTATGATTTGGTGCTTTTGGGTTCGCATGGTAAAAAAGGGATTCAGAAATGGTTGGGTTCGGTCTCTCGACAAGTTATTTCTCATTCGCAAGTGCCGGTTTTTGTTAGCAAAAAAAGAACCCAAAGTAATAAAATCCTTTTGACGGTTGACGGTTCCGAAGAATCATTTAATGCTGTAATGCATGCGGCTAATTTACTTAATTTAAAAGAAACAGAAGTATCAATCATAAGTGTAAAAGAAAATCCCGAACTTTTACCGATTGAGGCAACTTTGGACCAAAATTGGCTTGATTCTATCGAAAAACAACAACGAATACACGCAACAAAGGCTATTAATAAAGCAAAAACATTGATGAATAACGCTCAAATTCAAATTCAAAACGAAGTAATTCTAACGGGAAATCCTGCCCATAAAATTATTGAATTTGCAGAAAACGAAAAAATAGATTTGATAATAATGGGTGCCAGAACAAAAACTGATTTATCAAAACTGCTCTTAGGTTCAGTCAGCAAAAGGGTGCTTGAAAACGTAGACAGCGATATTTTGATTATCAGCAAATAAAAGGGAAACGGGAAATATCTGCCGCCTTAAATGTCCAATGCCAAGTCCAAGGTCGGGGCTTTTGCAACTATTGCGCTTGAAGAAATTATGTCGACGCCTGTTGCAGCTATTTCCTTAACTGTTTCCAAGTTTACGTTTCCGCTCGCTTCGACAATTGCTCGTTTATTGATTAAGTTACACGCCTGTTTCATTTCGTTAAGCGACATGTTGTCAAGCATAATTATGTCGACTTTACAATCCAAAGCCTCTTGAACCTGTGCCAAAGTATCACATTCAACCTCAATCTTATGCGCGTGAGACAAATTTTTCCTTAGTTTTTCTACAGCATTAGAAATCGAACCCGCAAGCTGAATGTGGTTGTCTTTTATCATCGCACAATCAGACAAATTAAACCTATGCAACAACCCTCCGCCTGTTTTTACCGAATATTTTTCAAAAATTCTAAAATTAGGGGTAGTTTTCCTCGTATCCGCAATTTTTGCGGAATAATCGGCTATCGCTTCTTGATATTTCTTCGTTTCTGTCGCAATACCGCTCATTCTTTGTATGTAATTGAGTGCAGTTCTCTCACCCGTCAACAAAAATCTCGCAGACCCTGAAATATCAGCGATTTTATCGCCTGATTTAATAAAATCACCGTCTTTGAAATAAAATTTTATCTCGATTTTATTACAAAGTACCTTAAAAACCTTTTCAAACACCGAACATCCGCACAAAACACCGTTTGAACGTGAATTTAAACTTCCTGAAAGAAAATCACTATCTTCAGCTAAAAAATCCGTTGTGATATCTCCAAACCCAATGTCCTCTGCAAGTGCTGATTTAACGTGTTTTTCTATTATAAAATCGTGTAAAATTTGTCCCATACTACCTCATAAACTAATCTTAAGCCACAAAAACAGGCTCTTTTTCACCTTTTACCACACAATTATGTTCTGCTCTTTCTTTTGTAATCTGATAATCCGTTCTAAAATGTGCCCCGCGCGATTCTTTACGTTTTTGCGCCGAATCGATTACCAATTGAGCAACCGTAAGCATATTTTTAAACTCATATTCATACTTACTAAAACACTTTGCACTTAAGGAAAATTCAGACTTGAGCTTTTGTAATTTTTCATCCGCAATTTTAAGCGAAGTTTCATCCCTTAAAATCCCGACATAATCCCACATTATATCTTGCAATTGACTTTTTAACCCGTCGACATCATACTCAACGTAATCAATTTCTTGAGAATATTTGTCAACAATACTTTTAATTGTTTCATCAATTTGTTTTGGCGGAGTAAGATTTACGGATTTAAGATAATTTGCTAATTCGTAAGCGCAAACAACACATTCAAGAAGTGAATTACTCGCCAGCCTATTAGCCCCATGGAGTCCGGTTGAAGCAACTTCGCCTATCGCATAAAGCCCGCGGACAGAGGTTCTTCCCTCTATATTTGTTTTAACCCCACCCATAGAGTAGTGTGCGGCAGGCGATACAGGGATAAAATCTTTTGAAATGTCAATTCCGTGTTCTTCGCAAATTCTTGTAATATTCGGGAAGCGTTTTTGTAACATAGATTTTTCAAGATGTGTTGAATTAAGATAAACATTGTCCAAATTTTGTTCTTTCATCTCGTTAAAGATTGCACGGGTTACAATGTCCCGCGGGGCAAGCTCCTTTTTTTCATTGTATTTATGCATAAATTCAACACCATTTGCATCAACGAGTTTAGCCCCTTCACCCCGAACAGCTTCAGAGATTAAGAACCTGTGTTCGTTAATTTTAAGCGCAAGCGCTGTCGGATGAAATTGAATAAATTCCATATCCTGAATTATGGCACCTGCATTATACGCAAGAGCAATCCCATCACCTGTAGCAACAGCAGGATTTGTCGTATGTTTGTAAAGCTGTCCGAGACCGCCTGACGCCAAAATTACAACAGAGGAATAGATTACTTCGTATTCTTGGGTCAAATCATTAAACGCGACCAATCCTTTACATTCGCTGTCTGAATTAACGAGTAAATCTAGCGCAAGAGTTTGTTCATAAACTTCTATGTCGGGATTTTGAATAACTTTTTTTGTCAAAGCTTTTTCTATCCCCCTACCTGTCGCATCTCCGCCCGAGTGTAAAATTCTATTTACACTATGAGCTGCCTCAAGAGTTAAAAAGAAGTTGTCGTTGCCGTTTTTGTCAAATTCGACACCCAAATCCAGTAAATCTTTGACTACCGCATCTGAATTTTCCGAGATAAACTTTGTAACATTAAAATCGCTCAACCCTGCACCGGCTTTAAGCGTATCGCTTACGTGCAGACTGGTGGAATCGTTTTTATTTTCGTTTAAAACCGCAACAATTCCGCCCTGAGCGTATCTGGAATTACTTTCACCAAGTTTGGATTTTGTAACCAAAAGCAACCCGTCAGGGAGTTTACTTTTTTGTGCTATTTTTAACGCGGCATAAAGCCCTGCAATGCCTCCGCCAATTATTACAGCTGAATATTTTGAATGTTTCATTATAAAATTCCTTTGATTTTTAATATATTTTAAATTAAAAAAACTTTTTTTTCTAGTAGGAGGATTTGAAAAATATTGCGGGATTGTCATTCTGCCGTCAACAACTTAAAATTTATAAACAAAAAGCCATAGAGGGCACCAAAAAATCTTTGCAAAAAAATATATTAATGATAAAATATTCATGGTGGGACTTTTGCAACAGTCCTGTATTATAAAGAAATAGGATATTAAGATGACTTCAAGTACAAATCAATCGATAAAACCGGTTACGACAACAATCAACAGCGCAGGAAATTTACAAATAGGCGGATGTGATTTAGTTGAACTTGCCCAAAAATATGAAACTCCGCTTTATATAATAGATGAAACCACTTTACGGACAATTTGCAGAGAATATAAAAAAGCGTTTGCAGGTTATGAAAAAGTTAACATGATGTATGCTTCAAAGGCTTTTATGTCAAAAGCGATTGCGAAAATAATCGCATCCGAGGGGTTTGGATTTGACGCCGTATCCGGCGGCGAAATTTATACGATACACAAATCGGGCGCTGATATGTCAAAAGTTCTCTTTAACGGGAACAACAAATCCTACGACGAGCTTACTTTGGCGCTGGAGCTTAAAGTCGGCAGATTTTCAGTGGATAATTTCTTTGAGCTTTCACTTTTAAACGAAGTCGCAAAAAGTCATAACAAAAAAGTTGATATTTTATTGAGAATAACTCCGGGGATTGAATGTCATACCCACGAATACATTCAAACAGGTCATTTGGATTCTAAATTCGGATTTGATTTATCGCAGGTTTATGAGGCAATCGAACTTATTCAGGAACAGTACACAAATCTCAACTTGAGAGGGTTTCATGCTCACATCGGCTCACAAATTTTTGAGACAAAAATATATGAGGATGAAATCGAAATTTTAATAAAAGAAATCGCGCTTATAAAAGAAAAATTCGGAATAACTTTTGATGAAATCAACATCGGCGGCGGTTTGGGAGTCAAATATACAGAAGAAGAATATCCTCCATCTGTTTTTGAAATAGGCAAACTAATTATTAAAGCGCTTAATAAAAATATTAAAAAGTATTCCATCCCTGCTCCTACGCTTTATATCGAACCGGGTAGAAGTATAATTTGCACATCAGGCGTAACGTTATATTCAATCGGAAGTTCAAAACAGGTTCCGCACGGCACAAAATACTGGGCGGTTGACGGTGGAATGGCTGATAATCCACGTCCGAGTATGTATCAGGCAAAATATTCGGCACAAGTTGCGAATAAACCGAATTGTGAAAATTCACAAAAAGTTACAATAGCAGGCAAATTTTGTGAATCGGGTGACATATTAATCAAGGATATAAATTTGCCTGAGCTTGAAGAAGGCGATATACTCTGTGTTTTCAACACAGGAGCTTACAATTATGCAATGTCCAGCAATTACAATAGGTTTCAAAAACCCGCCGCGGTACTTGTAAATAATTCTCAATCTGATATTATTATAAGAAGAGAAAGTCTTGAGGATTTAATATCTCACGACGTAATACCGAACAGATTGGATTAATAAAATGTTGCACGATTTATTTACTTATTTTCAATCACAGCTTAGGACCATTAACTGGTCTTTTACTTGGTTAAATGTATCCGAAGTTCTAATAATCGTGGCTACGGTCTTTGTATTTTATAAAAAATTTATAAAAAATACCCAATCAGAAAAACTTGTAAAAGGGATATTTTTCCTTTTTTTGGCATGGGTTTTCAGCGAAATTCTTATTTCAATAGGTTTGAATATTTTAGGAATGTTTATCAGGGCATTGGTGACTCTCGTCGCACTTAGTTTGATTGTGATTTTTCAGCCGGAATTGCGAAGATTTTTGGGGTATTTGGGACAACCCGGATTCATAAGCAAAACTCTCTGGAAAAACCCGACTTCCTGCGGGTGTGAAAAAACAGATGTTATTAAAGAAGTTATAGAGGCGGTCAAATATCTTTCAAAATCCAGAACCGGAGCTTTAATTGTGTTCCAAAAAGAAATCAGCGCATCTTCTTACTTTGATGTCGGAACAAAGTTAAACGCGGAGGTTACGACTGAGCTGATTTTAACCATTTTTCATCCAAATACGCCGCTTCATGATGGGGCTATGGTTATAAAAGATAACAAAATACTTTCGGCAGGCGTTTTATTGCCTTTGACGGAAGACCCTAAATTAAGTTGGAAATATGGGACAAGACACAGAGCAGCTATCGGGATGACGGAGGTGAGCGATTCTGCTTGTCTGGTGGTTTCTGAAGAAACGGGCGACGTTTCAATGTCTATGGATGGAACGCTTAAAAAATATGAAGATTTAACCAGTTTGAAAACGGATTTGGATAATATTTTGGGTTGCTGCGATTCTGAGGATAAAGACAAAACGACAATTTTTAAGATTAATAATTTAATTACAATTAAAAAAGAAAAAAAAAAGAGCAAGTAAAACCATCTGATACAGATTGTGTATTGATTGAGTAGAATAGAAGTGAAAGTATAAAAAGGAGTATGGAATGAAGAAGAAAATTTTATCACTTATGTTGGCTTTAACAATTGTTTCCCCTGCATTTGCAATGTTTCAATCAGCTAAAGTTTCTAAAGCAAAAAAAATAACCTCCCCCGTAGGCGAACAGGAATTAACACTTGGGATTGTCCAGAAAGATATTAAAATAGGCTCAACACAAGACGAAGTAGCTATTGCTCTTGGTTCTCCAAATATAGTTACAAGAGATTCCGATGGAAAAGATACTTGGATTTATGACAAAGTTGCTTCAATTACATCATATTCTGATAGTGGATTTGGTGTCGGAGCTGGCGGTCTTGGAGGAGGTGGCGGCGGAAATGGCTTTGGTGGAGGCATTTTAGGTGTTGCTTACTCTAAAAACAAAGGAAATATCCAAACAACACAAAAAACACTAACCGTAGTAATTAAATTTGATAAAAATAATGCCGTAGAATCATTCACTTATCACATGAGTAAGTTTTAGTTAGGAGAAACAATGAAAAAAGTTCTATTTAGTATAATATTATTAGGGTTAATTTTAAATATTGCCCCAGTATATGCAAAAAAAGCACAAGGTAGCGATATTCTTAATTCGCAAACGCAATTACAGAAGCGACAATTTCAAACGAGAAATTATGATTGTACAGATAAAGCATTAATAATGAAAGCAATGTTAAATGTCTTACAAGATGAGGGCTTTATTGTTAACAATGCAAATCCGCTTTTAGGATTTATTTCGGGCTCAAAAGAATTTGATGTTTCCGACAAATCTATTGATATATCTAAAGAATTTGGAACAAGTAAAGGTTCTCTTATGTGGAAAGGGGTAAAAGTTGCAACTATAGAATCTACTGCCAATGTAACAGAATATGGAAAAGAAATAAAAGTTAGAATTAATTTTAAAAGAAAATTATTAAATGTTTACGGCAACGCACAATTTATTAATGAAATTGATGAAGAAAATTATTATCAGGATTTCTTCGCAAAAGTTGACAAAGCAATATTTATACAAAAGCAGAAAATATAATTATGAAAAAATTACATTCAATATTATTAATACTATTTTTTATGTTCTTCTCTACCTTGTCAAGTGGTGCAAGCTCTTTTAAAAAACTTTCACAGCTTGAGATAAGGGAGGTTCAAACACATATTTATGATACTTCTGATAAGCAACAAGTTTTCAAGGCGACTATAAACGCACTGCAGGACGAGGGTTTTTCTATCGTTAATATTGAAGATGAACTTGGTTATATAAGGGCTAAAAAAGAATTTAAGGGGCGTAGAACAGATAAAAAAAGAGTTACTATTTATTCATTACAACTGGCTTATGCGGTTGCTTGTTCGGTCATTACATATGGTGCAGGTTCTTCTTACCTGATTGCTCCGTCAATGCACTTAAAAAATGAACTTGCCGATAAAACTGTTATAATTGATACTAATGCAAATATTGAGTCTTTTGGTAAGCAAACTAAAGTAAGATTAACAATGGTGGAAAAAGTTTTAGAAAATGCTGACGGATATTCTTACATTAAATCTTCCCCACGAAAAGTTATAAGGATATATACTCCTTTAGTTTATCAAGGGTTTTTTAATGAACTCGATAAAAGTATTTTTTATGAGAAGATTTAATCAAAGCAAGTAGGGTGGGATTGCCCGACCTACTGCACTAATTTATTACTGGCTCACCTCTCACTTTTTACCACTGGACATTTACTTTTATTTTGGTATCATTTAATTATGATGAATTTAATAATAAGATTATTTTTCTTAGCATTTGGAGCTTTTATAGCAGGATTTGGGCTTGAGGGTTTTTTGATTCCGAACAATATGATTGACGGTGGAATTGTCGGAATTTCAATTATGTTAAGCTATTTAACCAAAGCAAATTTAGGTGTGTTAATTTTGCTGATTAATCTTCCATTTGTTTTTCTTGCGTTGAAAAAACTTGGCAAACTCTTTGTTATACAAACTTTCTACGCTATAGCCATGCTTGGCATTAGCGTAAACGTTTTTCATAATCATCATGCAACAGATGACGTTCTGTTGGCAACTGTATTTGGCGGGGTTGTGCTTGGAATAGGCGTTGGAATTGTGCTTAGAAACAATGCGGCAATGGATGGCACAGAAATTCTTTCGATAAGATTAGCCAAAAAATCAGGGTTTTCTATCGGCGAAATAATTATGTTTTTTAATATTTTTATTTACACCGGCGCAGGATTTTTATACGGTTGGGATAAGGCTATGTACTCAGTTCTCGTCTATTTTATAACGTACAAAGTCATTGATATCGTGCTTGAAGGGCTTAACGAATCAAAATCGGTTAACATAATCTCAGATAAATCAGAAGAAATAGGAAACGCCATTATAAAAAAACTTGATGTGGGAGTTACATATATAACCGGCAGGGGTGGATATACAGGTGCCGAAAAGCAAATAATCTATTGCGTTATTTCTCGTTTGGAATTGGCAAAATTAAAAGAATTGGTTAAGGTAATCGATAAAACTGCATTTTTGTCTGTCGAAAGTGTTCACGAAGTTGACGGGGTAAGAATTAAAGAGCAAAAAGCAACGAAAAATTTTGCTAAAAGTGTATTCAGAGTGATGAGACGAAAAAGAAAAAAAACTTAACATCTGGACATTTTACATGAGTTGTATTATTATTAGAAAAAGATTAATAGAGGTGGGCAATGGCTAAACATATAGACACAATTCCAATAGAAGTAAGCATCTTGACTGCTGACCATGATATAAAAGGAACAGTCCATGTTTCAAAATATACAAGTACAAATCGCGAATTAACCGATTTATTAAACGATAAAGACAGAAGATTTCTTGCAGTAACTAACGCCGAAATTTATCCCAGAAATTCCGCACAGTCGCCCAGAAGGTATAATTTTTTAGAAATACATATAGATTATGTTTTGATGGTTCATCCATCTACTCAAGCGGTATTTAAAGAATCCGGCAAGGCACAAGAAGACATTGTACGATTTAGAGATTTGAGAATTAAACTCAACCAAACAAAACCGTTTTAGGGTGAGAAGTTAGTGGTGAACGGTTTTAGGCAACAAGCCCGAGGTCGTCAAAGTAGGGTGGGTTCACTAACCCACCGACAATAAACTCGAGGAAGTAAAAAGGAAAAAGTAAGTAAAGGCGGAATTTAAACCATTTCGTGTTGAGGTGAAAAATAAAAGTACTAATTACTGATAAAATTAATGAAGTAGCGAAAAACATATTGATTGAGGGTGAAGATATCGAGGTTGATATTTTGCCGACAATGAGCGAAGACGAATTGTGCAAGGCAATCGTTGATTATGATGCTTTAATGATAAGAAGTGAAACAAAAGTTACTAAAAAAGTTTTAGAAGCAGGAAAGAAATTAAAAATAGTCGGTCGTGCAGGTGTCGGGGTTGACAATGTTGATGTTGAAACCGCAACTCAACAAGGGGTTATTGTTGTTAATTCTCCTGACGGAAATACCATGGCGGCGGCGGAACACACTGTAGCATTAATGCTTTCAATGGCGAGAAATATTCCTGCTGCTGTAGCTTCAACAAAATCAGGGCTTTGGGAGCGTTCAAAATTTACGGGAACGGAAGTTTTCGGAAAAACGCTCGGCATAATCGGACTTGGCAAAATAGGCTCTCATGTGGCGCAAGTTGCACTCGCGCTTGGAATGAAAGTTATAGTCTGTGACCCTTACACTTCAAAAGAAGCAGTTGAGGCAATTGGCTGCGAGTATGTTCCTCACTTGGATGATTTTTGGGGAAGATGCGATTTTATTACCGTTCATACCCCAAAGACACGTGAAACGACTCACTTAATCAATAAAAATACAATCAATCGAATGAAAAAGGGTGTAAAAATTGTTAATTGTGCGAGGGGTGGAATTATAGACGAAAACGCGCTTAAAGAAGCTCTCGAAGCAGGACAGGTAAGTGCAGCAGCGATAGATGTTTATGAGGCTGAACCTGACATTAAAAGTTCACCTTTGCTTAATGCCAAAGGAAACATTGTTTTAACCCCTCATTTGGGGGCAAGTACTTCTGAGGCTCAACTTAATGTTGCGATTGATGTTGCACATCAGATAAAAGAGGTTTTGAGTGGCGGTTCTGCAACAAGTGCGGTTAATATCCCATCTTTAAAACCTGAAAAACTTGAACCTGTAAAGGATTATATGCAACTGGCAGAAAACATAGGCGAACTTGTTCAACAGATAGCCGAAGGGAATTTAAAATCGATAGAAATAAGCGCAAAAGGTAAACTTGCTTCGGTGGATATTTCTCCGCTTGAGACGGCGATTTTAAAAGGGATATTTTCATCTTTTACGGATAATGTGAATTACGTAAATGCCCCGATTTTGGCAAAACAAAAGGGGATTTCTGTTACAACTTCAAAATCCGAGACTTCCGGCGATTACATCGGATTGATTACTGTAAAATTAATTACAAATGTTTCTGAATCCTTGGTGTCAGGGGCATTAATCGCGGAAAACATCAGCAGAATTGTTAAAATCGACCAATACAACACAAGTATTGAGCCTGAAAAACATATGCTTTTGCTTCCTCACGAAAACAAACCCTCCATGATTGCAAAGGTTGCAACGGTAATCGGCGAATACGGGATTAACATAAACCACATGCACGTTGTTCAAAAACAGGGCGAATATTCAATGATGATAATAAACACCGATTGCGCGGTAGAAAAAGAAGTATTGAACAAAATTACTCAAATTGACGGCGTTGCAAGTTCAAAATATGTTAAATTATCAGCATAATAAAACTGTTGCAATCAAAGCATAACCGATTTTATCCATCAATCATTAAGGTCTTTTGATTGATTTTCGTCCTGTTCTATCCAAACCAGTGTATTTGACATAATACGATTAAAAGGATTGTACGATAAACTAGCGTCTACAAAAGGATTTTTCGCCTTTTTATGCGCCGAATTTATTTTTCTATTCAATAATTTAGCATAAGCGACTAATCTCATCTTTTCATTCTCCATTATATATCTAGGTTTCCAAATCTATCTTATCCTTCATAATTATCCCCCCATACCTATTATTAATAATCGCCGAAAAGTATAATATTTTTCTGTTAAAATTGTTTTATGAAAGAACTTGAATTTATAGAAATCATAAAAAAAACTTTATCCAAAAACTCTTACATAGGTGATGATTGTGCTTATTTAAAAGATTTGGGAATTGTAATAACTCAAGACAGCTTTGTTGAAGATATACACTTTTCGCGCAAATTTTCAACCCCTTATCAGTTAGCGTATAAGGCTATAATTGTAAATCTAAGCGATATTTTCGCTTCCGGAGCTATCCCCAAATATCTTACAATATCACTTTCTTTGCCAAAAAATATCGATAAAAATTTTGTGAGCGAATTTTACAGAGCATGTGAGGATTTATCAAAAAAATTTGATATTGAAGTTGTGGGAGGAGATATTACAGGAGGCGAAAAATGTTTCATATCAATTTGCGCAATCGGATTAACCAAAGACAGAAATATTTCTTCAAGAAAATATGCCAAAGAGGGAGATTATGTCATTACGAACGGAGTTCACGGTTCAAGTCGTGCGGGATTGTGGTTGTTGGAAAATAATATTTCAGAATACCCGAATTTAATTAAAAATCACCTTACACCTGTCGTTCAAAAAGATTTTTCAAATGAAATTGCAACAAAAATAAAAAGAAATTACGCAATGATGGATACTTCAGACGGGCTTATGGATGCACTTTTTAAGGTTGCCCAAGCGAGTAACGTCCTAATATCAGTTGATTTTAACAAAATTTTCTATGATAAAGAACTTGAAACTATTGCAAAAAAAGCGGATGTAGATTTCAAAGACTGGATTTTCTACGGCGGGGAAGACTATCAGCTAGTGGCATGTGTCGATGAGGACAATTTAAAAAAACTCAAAATTCCTTATACAATCATAGGACAAGTCGAAAAAAAGAACCCAAATCACTGCGTAGAAGTTGTTTTTGAAGATAAAACAGAACAAATAAATGATTTAGAGAAAACATTTAATCATTTTAAGGAGGAAAAATGAAATTCAGTGCGATAATTACCGCAGGTGGCAGCTCACAGCGATTCGGAGGGGACACAAACACAAACAAGCTTTTGGAGAAAATTCACTCAAAAGAAATTATAAAATATACAGTCGAAGCGTTTCAACAATTAAAAGAGATTAGCAAAATAATTATTTGCGCTAATATTTCAATAATTCAGGATTTAAAAAATATTTTTACAGAACAAGCGGGAATTAAAATAATAGAGGGTGGGGAAACACGCCAAGAGTCCGTGTTTAACGGGCTTAATTCGTGTGAAAATTCTGATTATGTCCTAATCCATGACGGAGCACGACCTATGATTACGCCCGAAATAATTAAAAAAACGATTATAATGGTTCAGGAGAAAAAGGCTTTGACTGTTGCCGCAAAAACAATTGACACGATAAAACAAGTTGATGAAAATCTAAAAATTATAAAAACTATCGACAGAAGTTCTTTGTATAACACTCAGACCCCACAGGTTTTTGAATATAAATTGATAAAATCGGCACATGTGAAATTACAGGGGCAAAATTTTACCGATGATGCGGGGATGTTGGAATTTTTGGGGGAAGATGTTTATGTTTTGGAAGGGGATTACAGGAATATAAAAATTACCACTCGGTGTGATTTGGAAGTGGCAAAAGCTTATTTGAAGGGGTGAAACGGAAAAGACATAAAAGTATGACGAATTCGCCATTCATATTCTTGTAAATAAATGTAAAAGCATTATGAAAAATTGCTATTTAAAGGCAATTTTTTTTTTTACCGTTTTTTAAATTATTGTCAATAGAAGATTTTCACCAAGTATTAAAATAAGTAAATTAAAGTATATACAACGCTTGATAAAGGCTTGTATATGAGATAAGTTTAAGAAATGGGGGAAATTTGAACCTTGTAAAGGGTTAGTGAATAAATGAATATAACACCTAAAGATACTATAAATATTAAAAAAAGAATGTATGGCATGCCTGCCACTCAAACTTCTTCCCCCCTTTCAGCCTCTACAAAATACAAAAGAGAACCTTTAAAATTAAATCCCAAGAATTTAAGCTTTGAAGGTTCTTCCGCTAATAATTTATCTACGCTAATGAATGACTTGGGTCAAAGATTCGGACATTCTACACAACAATATTGGGAAAAACAAATTATAGCACTGAACTCCGGCAAAAAGTCAATGCTGGCTTTGTCAGGTGGTAAAATTACCTTCAAGCAAGAGACCTTTGCTGGGAGGATTAATCAGGCTATCATTGACCCTGTAGTCCATCTGCCGCTTGATTTAACAAACTCAACACTCAACCTGTTAAAGAGAATCCCAAGGTTTAAAAACTCAAAACTCATCAACAACCTGCTTAAAGCTGATGTTTTAAAAAACAGAAGTGATTATGTGGAAGGGGTTTCAAATACTGCAGCAATTCAACACTATATTGAAATGCTTGAGAATGATGCCCTAAAATCTAAAATTTTCACTCAAGGGCACAAAAGACTTAATGCCGCTATAGCTAACTATAGTACAAAAGCAGAAAGATCCATGACGAGATTTGTTACAGGAATTATTCCTGCATTTTTCTTGGCAAACGATGCTTATAACCTTTCCATTTATGTAAATAACAATAAGGATTTAGCGCAAAAAGAAAAGAAAAAACGTTTTATGCAAGAAGTCTCAAGGATTACAATTACCGCAGCAGCAACATTTGCTTTTTTGAGCTATTTCGCCAAAAAAAGTAACTCGCACCACGACACTGCAACAATGCTTATAAGTGTCCTAACTTTTGCTTCAGAAATCATCGGAAGAACACTTGTCGGGGTACCGTTTTATCCTATTAGTGAAAAAACGGCCCAAAAATACGCAAAATTAAAATACAAAGATAAATTGGGAAAAGAAGAAAATGCACCTCAAAATGCTAATTCTACTTCAAATGGTAATAATATTAACAAAATTGAATTCGATAAACCTCAAAAAAATAGCATAAAAATCAATAAAAAGGAAGATTCTAAATCAATAGGTATTTTAAATATTTTGGGCGGTCTGGTTATATTCGGATTTGCAGTAGAGCAACTTACCAAAAAAGGTACTACTATAGGAAACAGGCTGGAAAAAATAGCTAAAGCACATAAAGCAAGGTTTAAGGAAGATATTTTCATGCCTAAAAAAGAGATTGATGGGTTAATTCTCAAACTTAGAGAAAATGGTTTTGATAAACTCGCTGAAAATTATGAACAAATATTGACCAAACTGCCAACTGCTAAAGATAATAATGAAATGATAAAAATCGGTACGCATACAAATAAATCTAAAGATATTATAGTTAATGAATTTTTGGCCTTGCCATTAAAATTTGTATGGGAAGTTTTAATGATTCCATATAAAGGAGTTGTAAAACCACTGTTTGAATTATCTAAACAAATTCTCGGATCTCTTAGGATTATCAATATTAAGCCCAAAGTCTCAAAAAACTATGCATCTAAAGAAGAAGAAATATTCAAAGATGGTATCAGATTTTTGAAAAAAATATCTAAAGATAAAGATTTTAAAGATAAATTAAATAAAAGCCTTATCTCATCTTTTGATAATATCAATAAATCAAATTTCTCAAATGCAGAACTTTCAGGTGCGGCAAAAACAGCAGTAAGTACAGTTACAAGCGGATTTTTGATAGCTGATAACTATAACCTTGTCATGATTGATTCACAGGGAAAAGATAAAGATTTGGCAAAACAAAAAGCCAAGGAAAGAACCTTACAAAGAATTGCAAGAATAGCTTACGGAGCTACTTTAATTAAATTATCCAACGGCATATTTAAAGTACCATTTAACAATAGCTTATTAGAAGCACAAGCTGTCAATATCTTGACTACAGGAGTAATCGAAACACTTGAAAGAAAATCAGTCGGCTTACCGCTAAGCGAAAGTACAAGAGAAGATATTATAGAAAATGATGAAAATAATACTAATGCAAAAGGCTTAAAAGGCAGCTATTACAGATTTATGTCTCAATTGACCGGCAAAAAATCTCTTGCTGAAATGAAAACAGACAAGAAATAAAGATTTAATCCAAGATATACGGACAGATTATCCTTTCCTTTTTTATTCTATTTGAAAAGTGTTGCCCTTTTAAGCAGATTTTCTGGACTTGCTGCTTATTAAGTTTTGTAAACACCGCAAGTCCTATAAAATAGGGGTTCTTTAAAAACGCCTCCAACCAAAGTATAATTTTTACACAAAACATCAAAGTTTTTTCAAATTCTGCCGATAATGAGAATAAGGCAGTACTAATTAATAAGGGAAAGTGGAAATGAGTAAAGAAAAATTACAATCAGGGGTATCATTATTCAGTCGTTCTATGGACTTAATAGAGGGCGATCCTTTAGAAGAAATTTTCGCGCTTAATTTGGGAGATTTTTTATCAGAACATCTTATCTCAGATGATTTAGCAAAAAAAATAGGGAAAAATGTTAAGGACAAATCTATTAGCTTGAAAAATCAGCTTAAAGAGCTTATCTCTATTTATTCTCTTGATAACACATTGTGTGTTTTGGGATTTAGTTCAAAAGAAGATTATGTCATCTATAATTCAATCGCAAAAACAATTGTGCAAATGCTAGACCTAGACGCATGCCACATATATTTGACGAAAGAAAACGCAAAGGGGCTTGATAAAACCGATAACGATTTAATCTTAGTCGGCTCTTCAATCGAATTCAAAGATGATATTTACGGTCATAATATCGGCTACAAATTGAACGATAAATCGTTTATCTCCGAAGCGTTTTTGAAAAAAGAAACAATTGAAGCTAAAAATCCAAAATTTTCTCACAGATTTAACCCCATTGAAGCTTTGAATGAAAATAAAGTTAAGGTTTTGACGGCAATTCCTATGCACAACAACGCTCAAGTCGTAGGTGTAATAGTAATTGAGAGCTATGTTGACAGATTTTTCCAAGACGAATATCTAAGATTAATTGAATCAACGGCAGCGTTATTCGCAACTTCAATGTTTTTACAAAAAATGACTGAAGAAACCTCATCATTACTGACTAATTCTGATGCTATAATCGGCGACTTACAACATATGAGGGCTGAATTAACCTCTCTAATCGGCGATTTGGGTGATCATCAGCAGGCGTTTGTACAGCGTTTAGCCTCAGCAGTAGACGCTAAGGGTCAATATAAGGTTTCTCATTCGCAAAACACTGCAAACCTTGCACGCTTAATCTGTAAGCAACTCGGTCTGAATGAAAAAACAATTGACTTGATATACTACGCAGGACTTTTACAAAATATTGGTAAAATAACTTTGCCGGAATCGATTTTCACCCAAAAAGGGAATCTGTCAACTGAAGAATGGGCAAAATTACAAAACCATCCCAACGTAGGAATCAACCTTTTAATGAGTATCAACTTCCTTTCAGAAGTTATCCCGTACATCCATTATCACAAAGAAAGATGGGACGGCGGAGGTGAACCTGAAGGCTTGCGCGGAAACTCAATCCCGTTAGGTTCAAGAATTATAGCGGTTGCGGATGCATTTTCTGCAATGACAGCGGACAGAGCATACAGAAAAGCTATGTTGAAACATCAGGCGGTAGAAATAATGAAAAAAGAAGCAGAAAGCAAATGGGATCCGATAATTATCGATGCTTTAGCGAGTGTTATAAAATAGCTGGAAATATAAAAGAGACAGAGGTGCGGATTTTTTTAAAAAAATCCGCACCTCTGTTTATGTCATTAATCCAACAAAATCGGCTGCGTTCTAATTCGAGCTTTCCATTTTTCGAATTGCTCACCACAAAGCTCCATAAAAAGTGACCCAACTACTCGAGTTTTTTTGCCATTTAATATATCTTCTTTAATTTGTTGCTCATACGTAAGAGCATCTTCTGCTATGTCCATAGGCCTAAAGCCTGATTTATAATGAAATACGGGTGAATCATTAGCTGCTTCCAATAATACTTTTCCGCCTTTTTCAAGTTTCATGCTCATTTCGATAGCAAATTGATGCATTCTTGTTCCTATTCCTTTATATTTTAAGTCGCCAAGTTGAGTGTTCATATATTCAATATATACCCCATTTGTTAAACACATTGTTATATGTCCAAGATAATTCTTAGGGATTAGAAAAAAAGCTTTTTGACTATTAGGGCATTTAATTTCAAAAATATATTTTCCGGACTTACCGTTCTTGATAACGACCTCAACAGGCTTACCTGTTTTTTTGTCAATTACCGTTGTAATAGGATTGCCAAATTCGTCAACTCTTCGAGAAGGTTTGAATTCATCCGTAAACAATTTCCTTAAAGTTTTAGATTCAAAAATGTCGTCAAGATTGTTGGCAACTTTACTAAAAGTTGCGCAATCCAACTTAAGCGCAGAAAACTTGGGGATAGGTTTTAAAAAATTACCGCCACTGCTTCTGCACATTTGAACATATTCTGTAATTGGTTTTACTGAGTTTATCATAATATTACCCATGTAAAACCGGCGCATAGCAAAATATTGCGTTTTTTATTAACTTTTATTTCTAAAGCGGGTTGATAACAATCCCCGACAGTAATTTCGGATAAAAATAAGTAGATTTTTGCGGCATACGATAACCTGCCTCAGAAATCTCTTTTATATCCTTAATCTTCGGGTAAGCCATTATAAAAGATGCCTCAGCTTTACCCAAATCTACCAAATCAAAAGCTTCGGATTCCTGCTTAATATATTTTATGCCGTCTTGAGCCATTTGTTCGTCTTGAGTATAGCCGAGTTCTTTTGTAATCAAAACTTTATGCAACACCGTCAAATCAAGTTTTTTCAACACCTCAGGCACTTCAAATTCATCCAAAATACCGTTTATATCCTCGCGTAATTTTAAAAGATAAAATTTGTTTACATTTTTCATATACAATCCCATAGAAATCTGTTTTTCGTTTTCATCTTCTATCGACTGTAAAAATTTTGCTTTAACCTCGTTTTTGCTTTGTCCGTTGAATTGAAACTCCTCAAGGTCGAAATATTTCTTTATTTTTTCAAGCAGAACATAAGGTTCAATCCATTTCGTAATAATTCTATGTGTCGGAAAAACGAGCAAATTCTCATCATCAAGATTTGTAAAATAACTCATAACATAATTATAATCGGCATTAGCATCCGCCTTTTGCAAATTTCTATAATTCATCGCTGTTTCATAGCGGTGATGACCATCTGCGATTAAAAGAGTTTTATCCTGCATCACTTTTTCAATTAATTTCAGAGTTTTTTCGTCCTCGATTTTGTAAACCAAATTTTGCACCCCGTTATCGTCAGTAACATCAATAAAAGGTTTTTGGGTGAAATCAATCGAGTTTTCAATCTGTTTTTCGCAATCCGAATAAACCATAAAAATTTGAGAAAAATTAGCTTCGCATTTTTTTGTTAAATTAAGTCTGTCTTCTTTTGGTCCACCCATGGTAAACTCGTGCGGAAGGATTTTTTTAGTCGAAAAATCCTCAATACGGTTGCGTGCGATAAATCCTTTTCTCTCGATTTTTTTACCGTTTTCGGTTATATATCTTTGCAGAACATACAAAATACAAGGCGTTTCAAGTTTCACCAAAACTCTTTCATCAAGCCACCGATGAAAATTCTTTTTTGCCTCATCATAACGGTTATTCTCATCGGATAAATCTTTTGAGCCTTTAGCTAAAATAAGTTTTACAATATTGTAATTACTTCTTTCGTATAATTCTTCTCTGTAATCATCCAAAATAACGTCATAAGGCGGTGCTATAACGTCATTCATATTAACTTTTTCCTGATTGTAAACTATCGCATTTAACGGTTTAACTTCTACCATTTCTTTCACCTCAACACGAAATTGTTTTGATTTCGCCTTTACTAACTAATACTATGTTCTATTAATTCTTTCATTTAGTCGGCTTACTAGCATTATTGCACTCGCTAATTTTTGCTCCGTCTCCCTCTTATTTTGAGACTCGCTCGCTCGCATCTCCTTTGCTAGGAAAACCTTGGTTTTATTGTCGATGCGGTTAAATACTCACCCTACTGCACTACTTTTCACATTTTACTTCTTATCCGGTTTGAGATTCAAAATCCTAGCCGTTTGACTCGCAATTTCCTTAAATACAGGTGCGGCGATTGTACTTCCCCAGACCTCACCTCCTGCTGCCGAATCAACAAGAACATATATTAATACCTGCGGATCTGATGCAGGCAAGTAACCTACAATTGAAGTATACAACATATTTGAATATCCTGCTGAATTTTCTTTTGGTTTTTTTGAAGTTCCGGTTTTTGCGGCAATATTATAATTTTCGAGTTTTATCGGGGCTTTAGAGTTATTAATACTTTCAGTCAAAAGTTTTGTTATATTTCTCGCGGTTTGAGCAGACATTACCTGAGTCCTGAATATTTTTTTCTCCTCATCCTCTTGCGGATACTTAATAACGTGCGGTGTAACCCTGATTCCGTTATTGGCAAGTGCCGAAACTGCCGAAACCATTTGAATAGGCGTAACCGAAGCCGCATATCCATAACCCATTGATGCATGGGTTGAGCTATCCCATTTTGTCCAGTTAGGCAATAACCCTACTGATTCACCCGGTAAATCAATCCCTGTTTTAGAGCCTATCCCGAACTTTTTTAACATTGAATAAAATTCTTGAGAAGTCATTGTTTGAGCAACTTTTACAGAGCCGACATTGCTGGAATGTTCAAATAAACCTTCTAACGTTATCCAACCTGGGAAAGGTCGTTGTGAGTAATCGTAATTTTTGATATCCCACCAGCCGACTTTTATTTTTCCTGTATCATAAATCTTTGTGTTCGGATTAATTTTCCCGAGCGCCATCGCCGAAGCTACCGTTATGGTTTTGAAAGTTGAACCCGGAGGGAAAACATCCGTTAAAGTCCAATTTTTAATTTGGAGTTGAGACGCATTTCGATAAGTGTTCGGGTCATAATAAGGATAGATTGCGTAAGCCAAAATCTCACCGTTTTTGGGATTCATAACAATAACAGTTCCTCTTAGTGCTTGTCTTTTTAAGACCATTCTGTACAATTCCTGTTCGCAAATATGTTGAATTGCGGTATCTATGGTTAAAGTAAGACTCTTTCCTTTCAGAGGCGAAGTTGTTGCAACGGGGTCTGTGGAAAAGTTATAAATAATGTTTCCATCAGGTGTTCTTTCCGTTTGAACATTTTTTTCTACATGTTCTAGTTGGTCTTTTGCCGTAAGTTCTACACCTGAAGCGATATCGGCATCAAAATTATAATAGCCTAAAATATGCGAAGCCATGGAACCTTGAGGGTAAATTCTCGTATTTTTTTTACCCAAGCTTATTTCCCTTAATCCCAATTTTCTAATAGCTTGTGCCGTTGATCTGTCGATGTCTTTTTTTAAAGTTATTACTGAATCTTTACCAGAAAGTTTTCCGACCAGTGTTGCAGTAGAAATTTTCAAATACGGTGCCAATATTTTAGCCAATTCTTCAGGTGAATGGTCGTAATCTGCCGGATGTGCGTAGGCGTCATAATAAATTCTGTCGGAGGCGAGTTTTATCCCGTTTCTGTCAAAAATATCACCGCGCATGATGAAATTTCTTGAACTTCTTTGTCTTTTAGCTCTTAATCGGTAATTTTTTATATCAACGACTTGGATTAAAAATAAATATATAATAAGGAAAATCGCAAACACTGCGAAAGACACCTGCCAACATCCCAAGCGTTTATCAAAAGTTTTAAATCTGTTTAATTTGTCTTTCAATCTTCAAAAATCTCCCTTAATTTAATTTTATCATAATCGCGGTTTGGATGTGTGATTATTAAATAAAATTAAGGAGGAGGCTGCGGAAAAATTGGAAATTTTGGAATTATTCCGTGTCCTCGAAAGCAAAAAACAATTCAATTAAATCATCTCAACCGTTTTAAAGCGTTCATCGCCTGTGCCATGTTCGGTTTTCCACCCTTCATTTTACCCTTGATATCAGAAAAACCTTTCATCATCGTACGCATCTGCTCAAATTGTTTTATAAAAAGATTTATATCATGCAAAGAAATTCCGCTGCCTGCAGCAATACGTTTTTTACGGGCAGAATTTATCAATTGCGGATTTGCCCGCTCTTGAGGGGTCATGCTTTGTATAAATACTTCAATTCTTTTGAACTGTTTTTCACCCTGATGAGAAATCAAATCCTTATCCTCTTTTTTCAACCCCGGAATCGGGAGCATACCGAGAATTTGGTCGAGTGAACCAAACATTTTCATCTGTTTTTGCATCTTTAAGAAATCATCAAAAGAAAATTCAGCCTTACGCATTTTCTTTTCTAGCTCAAGTGCCTCTTTTTCGTCAAAAACTTCCTGCGCGCGTTCAACAAGGGAAACTATGTCACCCATTCCTAAAATTCTTGTCGCCATTCTTTCAGGATAAAAATCTTCCAACGCATTTAATTTTTCGCCGGTACCGGTCAATTTAATAGGTTTTTTTGTACAGTGAACAACGGACAAAGCCGAGCCACCTCTTGAGTCACCGTCCAGTTTCGTCAAAACAAGTCCTGTTAAACTAAGTTGTGCGTCAAAATTTTCAGCCACATTAACAGCTTCCTGTCCTGTCATAGCGTCTATTACGAGCAATTTTTCCTGCGGTGCAAAAAATCTATCGATAAGCAAAAGCTCAGCCATCATGTCGGTATCAATCTGCAAACGCCCAGCCGTATCAAGGATAAGCGTATTAAATCCGTTTTCTTTTGCGTAATCTATCGCATTTTTAACGATTTTTTGAACATCTTTTGAATTTTCATCCGCAAAAACCCCTATTCCCGCTTGCTGTCCCAATGTTTGGATTTGCTTAATCGCAGCAGGACGATAAACATCACATGCCACCAAAAGCGGATTTCTGCCCTCTTTTTTAAGTTTTATAGCCAATTTAGCAGAAGAAGTTGTTTTCCCTGAACCTTGAAGCCCGAGCATCATAATTAAATTCGGATGCCCGCTAAAATCCAACGGCGAAAGCTCTTTGCCCAAAAGTTCAACAAGTTCGTCATGAACGATTTTGACCAACTGTTGGGACGGATTAACGCCTTTTAAAACATCTTCGCCCTCGGCTTTGTCTTTGATGTTTGAAATAAACGATTTTACCACGCGTAAATTAACGTCAGCTTCTAAAAGTGCACGGCGAATTTCTCTAAGAGCGTCTTGCATGTTGTCTTCGCTCAAAGTACCGCTTTGAGAAGTTTTCCTTATTATATCCTGTAATCTGTCTGATAAACTGTCGAACATACTTTAATTTTAGTATAAAAAAAGTTTTTTACAATTGAAGATGCGGAAAAATTGCAAAAAATTGTCATTTTTCCACATCTTCTCTTAATTTAAGAGACTAATGCACAAGTCCATTTTTTACAAAAATATCCTTGTGCAAAGTCTCATGACGTCTAGTGTCGAATGGCTAAACGGCACTCCTCGTGCCGATTTTGCCATTCTCACTTTTGTTAGGTCGACCACCGCACAATTAAGAACCCGAATAGGGACATTTCTCTCGAAATCAAAGATTTCGGAGAAAGCAGTCAAAACAAATTTTCTATACTTGTGCAGTGGTCTTTTTTAAGTAATAATTAGCAGGGTAAGCTTTCGACAATTCAGAATAACCATTGTTCAGCTCTTTATTAACATGGACGACATCATGATTCAAGTTTTTCATGGCGTATTCAGGAGTAATCAAAGGTAATTTATCTGCCTGCTCTTGTGTTTTAATTATATCCCCAGCAGGAACATACCTGCCGGATTCTATCTTAACCCCAATAACTTTTGCACAAGGTTCAATTACAACATTGCTGCCAACTTCTGACTTGAATACAAAACTTTGCATCCCCACAAACGTGTTATCTCCTATTTTTGCAGGACCATGTACCTGTGATTGATGTGCCAAGCTTACATTTTCACCGATATGGACAGAATAACCAAGCCCTTTATTTTCAACAAATTGTTTTTCCAATCCGTGAATTACAACCCCGTCTTGAATATTAGAATTTTTACCGATAAAAATTGGCGTTCCCTCATCCCCTCTTATACTTGCAAAAGGTGAAACCAAAACCCCTTCTGATAAAATTACCGCACCCAAAACAGAAGCATTTGGCTGAATAAATGAATTTTTTGACACTTGCGGTTTGTAAATCATCGGAGTGAAAGACGTTATTGGATTGATTGCGATATTTGAAGACATATTTCCCCTTTCATAAATTATAAACTACATGTATTAAAGCGTGTGAAATATATTATTGCTACTAAAAAATATTTATTTAACATTTTTTAACGATTGATTGTATTATAATTGTCTTATGTTTAGATTAGAAAATTTTATGGGAAAAAGAATTTTGACTTCGTCTTTTTTGGACGGCGAAGCTGTCCGCGCCTTTTTCACAACCCGCGATTTACCGCTAAAAGCTGGCGAGAGGGACGATTTAATCGAAGAAGTAGAAAACAATAAAAAACTTCTTTGTGACGGATTTAATATTCCCTTAAGCAATTTAATTATCCCGATTCAAACGCACAGCGACAATATTAAAATAGTAAACGGTAAACGGGAAACGGTAAACGGGAACGAGCAAAACCTTTCACCTCTCACCTCTCACTTCTCACCTTTTGAAAATACAGATGCCCTTGTAACAAATGAGAAAAACGTTGCTCTTGCACTTAATTTTGCCGACTGCGTTCCTATTATTTTTTTCGACCCAATAAAAAAAGTTACAGCAATAGCCCATGCCGGCTGGCGCGGAACTGTTGCAAAAATTGCGCCCAAAACGGTTGAGAAAATGATTCAAAATTTTTCCTCCAAGCCTAATGATATAATTGCGCTTATCGGGCCTGCAATCGGGAAATGCTGTTTTGAGGTTCAAGATGAGGTCAAAACCAAGTTGCTTGATACGGTTGAAGAATCTTATCATGCGCAGATTTGTGACGGAAACAATTTAGACCTGAAATTAATTAACAAGTTCCAACTATTAGCCGATGGGGTAGAAAAAATAGATTTATGTGAGTATTGCACTTTTTGTCAAAGTGAGTTATTTTTTTCTTATAGACGAGAAAACGGCAAGACGGCAAGACATTCGGCAGTGGTTATGGCAAGAGGACAGTAAACGGTAAACGGTAAACGGTAAACGGCGAACGGCGAACGGTGGCAACAAGCCCTAAAGCGTTAAAGTAGGGTGGGTTCCCTAACCCACCGACATAAAATTAAACAAGTAGGTGTTGAGGTTAAAAAAGGAGAAAGAAATGACAACAAATATAATAGAAAAACTTAACGCAATCAGTGAAGTTATGAGCAGTTTAATCGATTTTGTTCAAACAAACAAAGAAGTTGAAGCGGATTTTAGAGAGTATTTGACAACTATTGGGGCACAAGACGCTACGACTGCACAACTTCAGAGTGTTTGTCTTCCTTATATTTTTGAGCGAAACATAAATTCAAAAAATATTATTGAGATTTTTTTAGAAAAAACTAAAAAGGCGACAAAGTACGCAAGAACAATTCTCAAAGGGCTTACAAGTTCGGTTTCTTCGATTTTTGAAGTAAAAAAAATCCTGAAAAACGGGTTTGAACTTTACAATCTTGTGAACGAAAAAACATATTCGGTGATTTCGCTCGTAAAAATGACTCATTTTAGAGGGGTTGGAATTGGGCAGTTTGTGGTTGCGAGAATTTTTGAGTTTGAGGAAGAATATTATTTGCTTGAAATTTCAAATGTCTTGGCGGCGAACCAAAAAGATGACGCTATGCGCTTTGCCATAGCAAAAATAATCCAATCACCCGAACTTGTCTACAAAGACAATAAAGAAAAACAAAAAGAAATTGAAAAACAGGTCAAAAAATTGTACAAGAAATTTTTGGAATGTTTTGAAATAGACGAAATTATTACTACAAACAAGTTGGCGGATGACATTATCGGTTTATTCAACGATTTTGCCGAAGGCAATAAAAAACCTGACGACAAGGAAATTCAATCAAAAATTCAGTTGTTGGAAGAACATAAGTTTTTTGCAGTAAACGAATTCAATAATTCTTACGAAAACTTTTTGGAAAATTCCCTCGGCGGGTTTTCTTCGCACAAAGAGATGTATGATGTCGGAATAATTTTTGATCAGGAACTAGGGCTTTCAGCCGTTCCATTCTATAACACTTTTTGTAAAATTTTTGAAAGCAAGGATTTTAAAAAGGTTGAGAATCACGACAAATGTTTAGACCATTTTTTAATGTCAGATAGTATTTCTGCAAATTTGTTAAGACGTGTTGAATCAAAATATCCGAATTTTATGAAAGTTATCAACAAAATTTATTCGACGGAGATGACATTTGATGAATTGCTTGAAAAATACAAATCTCAATATTTAAAAGAGAAAATATTTTCATCAACGACTGTTTTATACGAGTCAAAAACCTTTTCTCAAACGCTTGGTTATATTGAGGAAGAAGAAAACAAGCCGAAATTTGATGCAACAAGCATTGGAAGAAACGAACCTTGTCCTTGCGGCAGTGGTAAAAAATATAAAAAGTGCTGCATGGTCGCCTATGCATGAGTTTTAAAACTTCTTAATCATTTTGACATGCCCGTTTATTTGTTGTCTAATAAGGTTATCTAGATATTGGGTATGAAAAAGCATGTACATAAAACAGTTAGAAGTTGACAACTTTAAATCTTTTGCCAACAAGATTGATATCCCTTTGTTAAAAGGGTTTACGACAATCTCAGGACCAAACGGTTCGGGTAAAAGTAATATCATTGATAGTATTTTATTCGCACTCGGGCTTTCTACTTCAAGAACGCTGAGGGCGGAAAAGTTGTTCCACCTTATTTCTACCCACACAAAAAGAAACGAAGCCCTTGTCAAAGTTACATTCTCAGAAACCGAAAACGGAGAAGATTTTTCTGTTTCAAGAAAAATAAAAAAATCCACCCAAGGCTACAACAGCATTTATTATCTGAACGATAAAATCGTTACACTGACAGAAATTCATACCCTTTTGGAAAAACACAATATTACCCCAAACAGTTACAATGTAATGATGCAAGGTGACGTTACAAGTATTACAAACTGTTCTTCAAACGAGAGAAGAAAAATTATCGACGAAATCGCAGGTATTGCCGATTTTGACCGCCGAATAGAGCAGGCGACAAATGAGCTTGAAACCGTGGAAAAACGTGTCGAAAAATCCTCATTAATCTTGAGTGAAGTCGATATCAGGCTCGAACAGTTAAAAGAAGAACGCGAAGTCGCTTTAAAATACCAAAAATTAAAAGAAGAAAAAACTTCGCTTGAAGGTCAGATAAACACCGTAAAATTTTTCGACCTTAAGCGTAATCTTGAAAAAGCGCACGAGAACATTCTTGAATTCACAAAAAAGAAAAAGCAAGAAGAGGCTAAACACAAAGACTTAGACGAACGATTAACGCTGATTAAATCAAAATATCAGGAAATTTCTCAACTTGTGAAAGAAAAAGGTGAAGCCCAACAAATTGAGATTAAAAAACTCGCAGAAGAAACAAAAGGTGCAATCGAGCGTAAGCAATCCGCAATAAATTACGCTGACAAACAAATTCAAGATGGGCTTAAAGGGATTGAAAATTCTAAAAACGGGATTGAAGTTCAAAAGAAAAAAATTATCGATACCGAACTAAAAATTCAACTTAAAAAAGATGAGATTAAGGGGATTGAAGAAAATATTGCAATTCAAAAAGCAAATTTAAAACGAATTTTAGAAGAAATGACTGGCTTAAACCAAACAGCTGACCAACATATCGAAAAACGCAATCAATTAAGAAAAAATCTTGAAACATTACAAGATAAGGAAAATAATTTAATCAAGGAGAAATTACCGCTTGAAAGTGAATTAAAAAGCCTTCAAAAGGAGGTTTCAGATGCCAAAGAACAGATTGAAAAATTAACCGATTTTAAGAAAAATTTCTTCTCGAATAAGGATTTACTAAATACTCAAGTTGTTGAATTGAAACGTGAAATGGAAGATTTAAAAATCGTCCAACAAAACGCAATGCACGATTTGGACACGACAAAAAATGAAGTTTCAGACCTTAATTATAATATTCAGATGGCTTATCGCAAAATTTCCTCGATGGAAGCTCAAAAAATGGCGGCGGAAGAAGCAAATTTCGGGCGTGCGATTGATACGGTTATGAACGCAAAACTAAAAGGAGTTCACGCACCTTTGGTTAAGCTCGGGAAAGTCGATAAGGAATATTCGACCGCTCTTGAAATAGCAATCGGGGGCAGAATGACACACGTTGTCGTGGATGATGAACATGTCGGTTCCGTTGCGATTGAACTTTTAAAATCATCCAATGCAGGGCGCGCAACCTTTATTCCGCTAAATAAGCTGAATAAGGCGCCAGCAAAGCTGGCGCTCCCAAAAGATAAAGGAGTTGTGGATTATGCCATTAACTTAATCGATTTTGACGATAAATACCTGAACGCATTTTTTTACGCAGTCGGCGACACCCTTGTTGTCGAAAGCTTAGAGTGCGCTAAAAAATTGATGGGCAAATACAGAGTTGTGACGCTTGACGGTGAAATTATTGAAAAATCTGGTTCAATGACGGGCGGGTCAGTCAGACGTTCAGGGCTTAAATTCAGCCAAAATGAAGATGAAGAACTCGATAAGTTCAAATCACGCTTAAAAGAAATGGAAAAAAATCTTGCTGAACTTGAAAACAAAAAAGTTTCGCTCGAAAAGAAATTGGAAGATGTCAGAAGTAATTACTCAAACACAATGACAGAGTACAACAAGGCTAATATGGAGCTGGGGAGTTTGGTCAGAAATTCTGAGGCAAACGAAAGCTTAATCACGGAAAAAACAGAATTTATAAAGCTAAACGAGCCAAAAATCGAAAATATTGCTAAAAAACTCGACAAAATAGAAGAAAATCATGTTGGGGTTACAGATTTAATTCAAGATTTACAGGTGGAAATCGAACGAGTCGAAAAACTTATCAATGAAGAAGATTTGAAAGACTTAAAGGAAAAAACTGAAAGCGTCGAATTTGAAATTAAACGTCTGAATACCAATCTGAACAACGCTAATAACGATTTGTCCGAATTCGGGCGCGAAATTTCATTCTTTAAAAACCTAATCGAGACTAAAGAAGAAGAGATTGTCAATATTGAAAAAAATAATGTAACGCTTGAAGCCGACAAAGTCACATACGCAGCTGAAATAGTTGGTTTAAAAGATAAACTTGAGGATTTGGAAAAACAAATCGAAGAGATTAATGAAAAACTCGGCGAACTTTTAAAACAGCGTGACGAAATTAATAACGAACTTCTTGAGCTTGAAAAACAAAAACACCTGCATTCTTCTGACCTTGAACGAATTGCTGAGCAGATTGAATCGTTCAAAGCACGTCGTCGTGAGCTTGAACCTCAATTGACAACAGCAAGAGAAGATTTGGAGCAGGCAGGTGTTGAAGTGAACAAGCTTGAACCTGTTACGATTTCTATCGAAGAAATTACTTCCAAAATCAGTCGGCTTGAAAAACGGATGGAAGATTTGGGGCTTGTTAATATGCGTTCTTTAACCGCTTATGATGAAGTTTTAGCTCGTCAACAAGAATTAAAAGCCCAAATCGACACGCTTACTAAGGAAAGAAAACAAATTTTGGAACGCATGCAGGGCTATGAACAGCTTAAGAAAGAAACGTTTATGAAAACTTACAATAGCATAAACGAAAATTTCAAAGAAGTTTTCCACAGGCTTTCGGACGGAGAAGGTACGTTAGTTTTGGAAAACGAGGAAGATCCTTTGTCAGGAGGTCTTACAATCGAAGCTCAACCACGAGACAAGAAAAAACAGAGGCTTGAGGGTATGTCGGGCGGTGAAAAATCTTTGACTGCATTGGCGTTTGTGTTTGCAATCCAAAGACACATGCCTGCACCGTTTTACGCGTTTGACGAGGTTGATATGCACTTAGACGGGATTAACGTTGAAAAGTTATCCGACATGATAAAATATCAGGCGCAAAATACGCAATTTATAGTAGTTAGTTTGCGCAAACCTATGATAGAATCAGCCAATAGGACTATTGGCGTTACGCAAAAAGAAAAAGGGATTACAAGAGTTACGGGTGTAAAACTTAGGGACGAATAAAAGATAATTATGAACGAATTAATGCCGATTGAAATTATTGAGAATAAAATTTACATCATTCGAGGACAAAAAGTTATGCTTGATAAAGATTTGGCGTGGCTTTATGAGGTCGAAACAAAAAAACTTAATCAAGCTGTTAAAAGAAATATCGAACGTTTTCCCGAAGATTTTATGTTTCAATTGACGAAAGAAGAATTTGACAAATTAATGTCAGAGGATGTGACTTTTAAGATGGGGAATAAAGGTTTGAGGTCACAATCTGCGACCTCAAGTGAAGATGAAATCTTGATGTCACAATTTGTGACTTCAAGTTGGGGCGGAATAAGAAAGATGCCTTACGCCTTCACAGAACACGGAGTTGCAATGTTATCAAGTGTTTTAAGGAGCGAGAGAGCGATTGCGATTAACATTCAAATAGTAAGAATTTTCAATAAGCTTAGAAATATGGCGATTGAACACAAAAGTTTGCGAGATGAATTAACGGAATTAAAAAATTCATTCATCAAATATGCAAAAGGAAATAATCTTGAATTGGAAGAAATTTACAAACAGCTTGATTATTTGCATGGAGGATGCGGAAAGATTCAAAAAATGACAATTTTTTGCAATTTTTCAAATCCGACCTTAGAAGTGCTAACCCCATACCGACTGCGGGATAGCCGGCGGCATGGGGTTAAGCCGGACATAAGAGATTGTGGAAAAATTAAAATTTTTCCACAATCTCACGATATAACAAAACCCACGAAAATAGGGTTTACAAACTAAAAAGTATAGTAGGTGGGTTTGCTGACCCAACGACAAAATAAAAAGGGATAATAATGACTGAAGCATTTGATTATAGCTTAACAAACACAAATACCGCGGAGGTTAATGGAGCCTCCGTCAACTCCGCTACACAAGAACTTGACGGGATTGAAATCCTTGTATCTATGGCTAAAACCGGCAAAGTAAATCCTTGGAATATTGATATTGTTGATATTACCGATAAATACCTAACCCAGCTTTTTCAGATGAAATCTCAAAACCTGCGATTAACCGGTAGAACTCTTTTATTCGCGGCTATTTTGTTGAAGTTAAAGTCAAATATTTTGGAAAATATTGAGATGGTTGAATTTGAGCCAAACGAAGAACAATTCGATGAGTTTGATATTTCGGATGATTTCAATACAGAAGAAAATTACACTTATAATCAAAATAACGTAATCTCAATTGACGAAGTTTTACAAAGACGCACCAGTATTCGTTTGAACAGAAACCGTGTTGTAACATTAAAAGATTTAATTCGTCAGTTAGAGTTTTATGAAATGATTGACAAAAAGCAGTCGCTTAAAAATGCTCACGAGCGCGCAAAAAGGCGGGTTCGTTCCTATGCCAATTTGAGTTCTGAAGACATTATAAATTTAGCTCATGATGAATATATTGAGGACGGAGTTCAAAGGCTAAAAGAAAATCTTGAACAGATTTTCAAAAGAGAGAATAGAGTTGAATTGACAGAACTCACGCTTTTGGGGATGGATAAAATATCTGCTTACATTGCATTGTTATTTTTATCTGCAGAAAGCGACTACGAGCTTGTGCAGGATGAGTTTTACGCCGAATTGTATGTGACTAGAGGGCTACAATGACAATAAGTGAGTTAATACCTATAGAAATTATCGAAAATAAAACTTTTATCATTCGTGGGCATAAAGTTATGCTGGATAGTGATTTGGCTCAGCTTTATGACGTTGAAACCAAAAAATTAAACAAGGCTGTAAAAAGAAACATTGAGCGTTTTCCTGCTAAATTCATGTTTCAATTAACTGAAGAAGAGTGGAAAAACTTGAAGTGCCAATTTGGAACTTCAAGTTGGGTCGGAAAAAGAAATAGGATTTAAAGGTTAAAAAATGGAGCAACGAGAATTAAAATCAAAAATAGAAGCGGTATTATTCACGACAGCGAAGGCTTTGAAAGTTAAAGAACTCGCAGAGATTTTGGGTGTTGACGCGGATTTAATTGAAGAAGCTCTGCTTGAACTAATCATGGATTACGCTTCACGTGACGGGGCTTTGGAAATCGATGATGAAGACGGCTATATTTTACAAGTTAAACTGGAACACATGGATATAGTAGAAAAACTTTGTCCTGTTGAATTAAAGCCGGCTGTTTTAAAAACTTTGACGGTTATTGCATTAAAAGAACCTATCAGGCAATCATACTTAAAGGATTTGCGGGGTTCAAACGCTTATGAGCATGTTCAGGAACTTGTTCAAAAAGGTTTAATATCTAAGAATAAAGACAAAAACGGACGTTCATTCAATATTAAAACAACTCAAAAATTTAGCGAATATTTTAAACTCAAAGGAGATGCCAAAGCTTTGGCAAAGTTTTTGGAGATTGAAAAAGGTGTTTCGGATGATTAATATCACCCATTCCCCAATCCCTCGCCCACAAGAGTCAATGGGTATAATACTGAAAAATCAAAAATTAAAGGATTAACCGCTTGAAGAAAGTTTTAGCAATATTTTTAGTTATATTAACCGCAATTTTTATTTGGTTTTTTGGAAAAATGCTTCCTGATATTTTAACGAACGCGGGTAAAATTGCATACGAAATCGGGGATTATCAAAAAGCTTTCTCCAGCCTGAAAATGGCAATAAAACTTAGCCCAAAAAACTGTGACACCAGATATTATTATGTCCAAACTTTAATTAAATTGCCACCGACATTAAACATTCAAAAAGAACTTTACAGCGTTGCTCAGATGAATTTGTCTGATAGTGCTGATTTGATTGCCGATAGGCAAATTTCAAAGTGGCGAAACCAAATTTTATTTAAAACAGGTGAAAATTACATTGAGCAAGCACCCCTGGACAGCAAAATATTGAAATGGGATACAACAAAATTTCCGCTTAAAGTTTATATTGGTAAAAATTCTTTGTCCGCACCGCAATACTATCAGGATGAAATTAAAAAAGCTTTTTTACAATGGCAAGCTTCCACAGGCAGGTTTATAAATGTTGAATTCATCAATGATGAGAATTCCGCGGATATTAGGGTCAGCATAAATTCATCTGCCGATATGAAAAAATGTACCCAAGACTCTTGCAAATATACTGTTGCATACACAACGCCGGTTATTAACAATGATTTGTTGAAACGCATGGACATATTCTTCTATGATTCAAATAATCTTGGCAAACCTTTTTCTGAAAGAGAAATTTATAATACAGCACTGCATGAAATCGGCCATGCGCTTGGGATTATGGGGCATAGCTACAATAAAGACGACCTAATGTATATGGAAACTAATACTAATAACAACAAATTTAATGAATTAAGAAGTGACTTTCAACTTATATCATCAAGCGATTTAAATACTTTGAACCTTTTATATAAATTAATACCCGACATTACAAACACTCCTTTAAGCAAATTTGACACAAGTTATCAACTTTTTGCCCCTATAGTTATGGGTTCTGATAAACAGATTAATTCAAAAAAAATGCTTGAAGCCCAAAACTATATTAAAGCTGCACCTGATTTACCCAACGGTTATATCGATTTAGCCTCAGCATATTCAGAAGAAAACCAATATAATAATGCAATAGATGCTTTAAATAAAGCTCTTTCTCTTTGTTCAAACGATAATGAAAAATTTGTGGTTTATTATAATTTTACCGTTATGTATACGGAGATAAAAGATTGGAAAAGCGCTCTTAACTACGCCAATATGGCGAAACAAATTAATACATCCTCGGATGTAGATGGACTGATTGCACTGATAAATTACAATCTCGGGAATAAAGAGCAGGCGAAAAAATCTTATGCTGAAGCCCTGCAAAAAAATCCTGATAATATTGTTGGTTCAGTGAATTTGGCGAGGATTTATTTTAAAGAATTTAATCTACCTGCGGCGGGGAAAGTTTTAAATCAGCTTATTAAAGCTAACCCCGAAGCCAAAAACGACCCGATGGTCAAAGCTTATGGGTTGATAATTTGGTTATTTAAGTGAGCCTGACTTTGATTTGAGAAAAAGGGCGGGATTGCAATTCGCTATTAATAGCTATTCATAGCAAGTTCTTTAACTTGATTGATAAATTGCGTTGAGGCACCTACCATTTGAGTTATTTTATACCGAAAAGATCCGACGTAAGGCTCGCCTGTTTTGTTTTCAGTAGTTAATGTAAAAAGTTGCTCTGTCTTATCCCCTGATTTTGCACTTTGAGTAAAATCTAGTACTAAATTGTTACCACTAGTTGTAACAACTTCTTTTAATTGCTTTAAAATTCCATTACGCTCAACAACATCCGGGAATATCAATGAAAATTTATAATATGTTTATGGAGCATTTCCTAGTGTTACCGCGGTAAAGCTTGGCTTGTTTTGCCTGTTCTGTTGATTATTACTGATTTGCATAATTCTCATTTTAATTTTCTCCTTGTTTAGATAACTCATGGTATTACGGTTGCTTGAAAACTTGTAAATAAAATAATTTGCTAGCGGAACAAAATATTGTAACATTACTTAAATAAATTTTTTAGGTTGAATTAGGTTTTTAAGCTTATCTTGC
>CAIPUE010000050.1 GCA_903868125.1 uncultured bacterium
ACCTAATCTCCGTTTAATAAAAGATGTTTTTGCAAAAAAGGTTATGGATATAATAAACGCATCGAGCATTGATAAACATACAGGATAGAATATATAATAAAAGAGCCGGAAGTGCGCCTCGGGCCCTTTTAATATATTATCAATTATGATTATTGGCAAGAACTTGCAATAATTTCCATCTCTTCGCCTGAAGCATAAACGGCATGACATCCGCAATCTACAAACAAAATTTGACCTGTTGTGCCTGATGACAAATCAGAAGCCAAATAAACACCGGCTCTACCGACATCTTCTAATGAAACATTACGTTTTAACGGGGCTTTAATAACAGCTGCTTTAAGCATTTTATCAAATCCTGAAATACCTTTCGCCGCAAGTGTTTTTACAGCACCTGCTGAAATAGCATTAACTCTTATTCCAAATTTACCCAAATCAGATGCCAAATATCTTACACTTGATTCAAGCGCAGCTTTTGCAACACCCATGACATTGTAATTTGCAACAACATAATCAGAACCAAGATAAGTCAACGCGAAGATTGAACCACCCTCGTTCATTATTGGTTGTGCGTTTCTTGCGATTGACACAAGAGAATAAGCACTTACGCCAAGAGCTAAGTTCCAACCTTCTATGGATGTGTTAATAAATTCACCTTGTAAATCTTCTTTATTGGCAAATGCAATAGCATGAACTACAAAGTCAATTTTTCCGTAAACTTTTTCACATTCAGCGAAAACAGCTTTAACATGCTCTTCTTTTGTAGCATCACATTCCATAATTATTTTTGCGTTCATACCCTCTGCCAAAGGTCTTACGCGGCTTTCCATGATTTCACCTGCGTATGTAAAAGCAATTTCAGCACCTTGTGCATAAAGCTGTTCAGCAATAGCATAAGCTATTCCTCTTTGGTTAGAAACTCCAAAAATAACCCCTTTTTTACCGTCCATTAAACCCATAAAACATTCCTCACTCTTAATTAACTTCATATTAATCTTATCAAAAACAAAATTTTAAGTCAAAATCGTATTTTTTTATAACCTATAATGTGTGTGAAAACCTTAAGTGATTTTTAATTTCCTCTTTTGCCGGACATTGAGGGAATTTTCTTATAAGTTGAGAGAAAAATTTTATTGCATTGTCATATTGACCTATTTTTTCATAGGCATAACCAAGATTTGAATATATTTTATAATCCCCACTCGGATTAAATTTTAAAGCTTTTTCATAATATTTGATAGCCTCTTGTCCGTCATTACAACAATCATAAACCAATCCCATTTGATTATTGGCTTCATAAGATTTTGGATTTATTTCAAGAGCCTTTTGACAAAAAATTACAGAATTTGCAAATTCCCCTTTTTTTGCATAACAAATTGACATTGCTATATATGCATCAAAAAATTGAGAATCTTTTGCAATTATTTTAGAATACATATCAATCGCTATATCAATATAGGCAAAGTCTTTATTAAGGGATTGTTTATTTTCAAAAATTTTGGCAATCGTATAAAATAACTCATTCCCATTGTTGGGAAGCGGCAATATTTTTTCTGCAAACTCAATCGTTTTTTGCAGTTTATTTTGAGCTAAATAAGATAAAACAAGCGATTTTATTACATCTGTCTCTTGTTTTATTTCAATACATTTTTCAAAAAATTTCACTGCTTTTGAAAAATTATCTTTAAGATAATAAATTAATGCAATATTATATAGTCCATCATAATCATCAGGATGAAGTTCTAAAAATTGATGATAGGTTATAATAGCTTTGTCATAATCTTTAATGCATTGATAAGCAAGAGCCAAATTATAATAAACTTGAGATTGAACTCCTGTTTGTTCTTTTGCAAGTTTGAATTTATCTATTGCCTTTTCGTATTTTTTTTGTCCATAAGCGTCTATACCTGCATTATAAAAATCTTCGAATTTGTCATTATTTGTAGGTTTCATTTTTTGCTCTATGTATTTTTTAATATTTAACATTTTATTCATAATATTATTGTAGTATAATAAAATAAAAAATAAAAGATATAGTATACAAAATTTAAGAAAATAGGTAAGTTGGCTAGTGTTTGATTACATAAAAGGCGTTTTAATCCATAAAGGACAAAATATTGGAACAAGGGGGACTGCTTTAACTATTGAGACCAGCGGAATAGGATATTTAATTGAAATTACCTCTCGTGATTTTGCATTATTAAATCCAGTCGGTTCTGTAATAAAAGTTTATACAGTCTTATTGCATAAAGAAGATCGTATGTCTTTATGCGGATTTTTACAAAAAGAGGATAGAGATATTTTTAAGATTTTAACCTCCGTTTCAGGCGTAGGCTCTAAAATGGCGTTGATGTTACTGGACGAATTTGAATCATGCGAGTTGATTTCACTTGTAATAAAAGGTGATTTTAAAGAATTGACCAGAGCAAAGGGCGTAGGTCCCAAGTTAGCGCAAAAAATTATTATTGAATTAAAAGATAAATTAATTAATATTCAAAACAGTTTGCCTATAACACTTTCAGAAAACATTAATATAAAAGATGAACAAGCTGTGCAAGATGCCCAAACTGTTTTAATTTCCTTGGGATATGAAAGAGAAGAAATTAAAAAAGCCGTTTCTCAAGCAATGACTTTTATTAAAAACAAAACCAATGCAGAAGATATCCTAAAAGAAACGCTGAAAATTCTATCTACATGATTCTGTTTTAACTGAAACTTGGCATTAAGCCAATTGTAAAGCATATGTTACGAATTCCTATTTTCTGGTAAATTATTTTATTCACAAGTTTTAAAATAAACAGATAACAGAATAGGATAGCTAAATGGTAAATTCAATTTCACAAATTCAACCACAAACGCAGGCTAATCAACAAAAGAAAGCCTCGAAAGTAACAAAGACAAGCATCTTTTACATAAATGATGTTCATTCCAATTTAACAAATATCGAAAAATTAAAAAATGCATCGGATTCCTTTGATAAATTGATTCAGTCAGAGGGAATAGATAAACTGAAACTTTCATCAGGAGACATAGGCGTAGGGCGGGATAAAGAATTTAGCAAAGTAGCCGTAGCTTTTCAAAATGCAATAGGAATAATGGCGAGTGCTGCAGGAAACCACGAATTAGATTTAAATAAAACAGATTTGGTTGATGTGCTTAAAGATGCAAAATACAAATTTTTAGGATTAAATGTTGACATTCCACAAAATATTGAAATAAACAAAGAATTACGTAAAGATATTATCAAATCCTATGTTCAAGAACAAAACGGCCAACAATATGGTATAATAGGCTTAATGCCGTTTGATTTTGCCTTTCACCTTTCTGATCCTGATGAATATAAAGATTTTGATATTTTAAATTCTGAAAAAACTATTTCTCTATTGCAAAAAGAAATAGACGAGATGAAGAAAAAAGGTGTAAATAAAATAATATTGCTTTCTCATTGCGGATACGAGGCAGACAGAGAACTTGCAAAATCTGTTGATGGCATTGACGTAATTATTGGCGGACATACCCATGATTTAATCAAAAATATAGAAAAAGACAAAAATTTATTTTATTCTAAAAAAACAGGCGAACCAACTATAATAACTCAAGCGGGCAGAGATGGTAATTACTTTGGAATATTAAATCTGGAATTTAATGATAAAGGTGTTATTACAAAAGCACAAAACAATGTTAGTAATACCGAAGATTTTTCCAGAAGTCCTATTATAAAATACTTTACAGATAAAATTTTGGGTAAACCTGAAGTTTTGGGAACAATAAAAACAGCCTCAAAACATAAACACTCCTTAATTACCGAAAATCCAAGTGCAGACTTTGTTTTAGATGCTGAGAAAAGCGAACTTGGTGTTGATATGGTCTTGATAAATTCAGGCAATTTTCGTTCCAGCTTAGAATCAGGTTCTTTAACTGATAGAGATTTAAAAATTCTAACTCCTTTTGATAACAAAGTATGGATAATTAAATTAACAGAAAAAGAAATTGTAGACTCTTTAAAAATAGGTGCAAAATCATTAACTGACGCCGATAATAGTCCCGGAATAATGCAATGTTCCGGTTTAAAATACACTATGTCAAAATCAGGTGAAGTTAAAGACGCTTCTTTTATAGACAAAGACGGCAAAGAAACACCAATTAATATAAAAAATCCAAACCCATTTAAAACGTACACCATTGCAACTGATGATTATATCGCAAAAGGCGGGAACAACTATTTCACAAATAAGCAAGATGCCGTAATAACAAAATTTAACTTCGACAAAAATAAACTGGTTGGTGACTATATGAAAAAAACCAATAAACCTGTTGATATAAAAACAGATGGAAGAATTAAAGTCGTTGATTAATTATTAATTAACTTCTTATCTGAACAGGCATAATTAAACAAATATAGTCTTCATCGTTATTTGGTTTTAAAACTGTAGCAGAAAGCCCTGTATTTAAGCCTATTTGAACTTCTGTTGTTTCCATGTTTTTTAAACTGTCAAGCACATATCTATAATTAAATGCAATTTTCAGCTCCTCTGACGAATAGTCAACATCTATTTCATCTTGAGATTTACCTGCATCAGGTGTATCAGCTGTCAAAATAAGTTTATTATCATTAAATTCAAATCTTACAATGCTTGTTTTTTCGTTAACCATAATCGCAACTCTTTCCAAAGAAGAAATAAGCTGAGGAATATTAACTAAAGCTGTTTTTGGACTATCCTGAGGAATTAATTGATTATATTTCGGATATTGTCCCTCCATTAATCTCGAAATAATCATAGTATTCTCACTTTTTATTACCAATTTTGTCTTATCTGTAAAGATTTTAACAAAATTTTCTTCAATAAAAGAGCTCATTTTAATAAATTCCTGCAATGTTTTTGAGGGGATAATTAATTGACCGGTTTTACCTTTATTTTCAATTTTTTCTCTCACTCTGGCAAGTCTGTTTCCATCGGTGGAAGCCATTTCAAGAGTATTTTCAGAAATATTACACACAACACCTGAAAGTAAATTATTACTCTCATAGCCTGCTGCTGCAAATCCCGCCTGTTTTATAGCCTTAGTAAACGGCTTCAACTCTATTTCAATAGCGTTTTCTTCCAATAATTCAATATTTTCACCAATCGCAGGAAATTCGTTCGCAGAAATTCCTATAATATCAAATTTTGCATTCTTAGAAGTTAAATTAACAGAATTTGTTTCGTCTGAAAGTTTAAAAGTAATAAGAGAATCAGATAATCTTGAAACAATCTCACTTAACTTCTTGGCAGGAAGGGTAATTTTCCCCTCATCTTTAACCTGAGCCTGAACCATTGCAATGACCGTTAAATCCAAATCGGTAGCTGAAAATTTAATCATAGATTTATCAATCGTTTCAATTAAAATATTCGCCAACACTGGCTGCAATCCTTTCATTGAAGTCGCACGTTCAACAATTCTAATCCCATCAAATAAATCATCTTTTTTTATTACAAATTCCATCTTTCACCATTACACCCGTTTATATTGTAGGTGCCTTTACTTGTTTTTTCAAATTACTACTTTACTCTTTTGAGATGCCGGCTTACTAGCCTTTATGCACTCGCTGATTTCTGCTCCGTCCCTCATTTTAAGTTAGACTTGCCCGCCGTCTTGAATTATCGGCAGTTCGGGAAAGTGTGATTTCCCCCACAGGAACGAGTTTCGATTCTCTCACTCTTGCCGAAATTCGCTCGCATCTCCTTTTTTAGGGAAATCTTAAGCTTGTCGGCTTCTTTTTACTTTTTATACATTACTTATTTAATAT
>CAIPUE010000051.1 GCA_903868125.1 uncultured bacterium
CTCATACTCTTGAACAGTATTTAGCATTTTAATAGCCAATGTTTTTGAAATTAGTTCTTTGTTTGTCATTTTCTTACTCCTTTTTATTTATTTAAAAACAAAAAGTGTAAGCGAATTACTTGACCTCTACAATTGCGAGGCGAAAATTTTTTAGTCAGAAAACCAATGAGTGAACGAAGCAATCTCATTCGCCCCTTGCAATAATACAGGGAGATTGCTTCGGTGGACACTTTTTGTCGCATTCGGCACTTGACGTCTCGCAATGACGCAAAAACACTGCACAAGTTAATTAAATTCTACCTGAGTTGTTACCTTTAAGCATATTCTATCATTAAATATTTAGTGATTAAAAATAAATACTCATTTCACATTTGTCGCAATCGAATTTTAGCTTATATTTTTTACCCTTTTCATCTATTATATATAAACTCTTAAGTGATTTACACATATTAAAAGAGTATTTTAAGCAATGCTTGGTAGTCATGGCGCATTTGTCCGCTTTTTGAAGATTTAAAAGCTTACCGCTTTCAAGCGCAGGTTCCACTACTTGACAGCCATGTCTTTCATAAAAATTTCGCATATATTTATTTAAAACGTTACCTTTATAGTCAATCTGTGATTGCGGGTATTTCACATTTTCTCCCTGAATTGCAGGGTTATAAGACGAATATGGATAATTCTTAAGTCTTTCTATCGTTAATTTTTCAAGCAAATTTCGTCTTAATTCATTGAGCTTAGAAATTGCTAAAAAAGGTGTTTTGGATAGTTTTAATTGAACATTTTTAATCAAAAAGTCGCTTTCACCTGATTTTTTCAGTTGATTGATAATATTTGTACTCATTTTTTCTTCATTTTGAGCAAATTCTTCAAAATTATATTCAATTTCAACAAAATTCTTATCTTCATCGCTAATCTTTATTTTACCAAGCTCGAATTCAATATTTGCAGATATTTTCCTACATGTTTTGGAAGTTTTTAATGTTTTTTCGAATTCGGAATCAAAATTTCTATAAATTTCTGTTCCAACTTTTATTCCATCCATTTTATTAGGATAAATTTTTTGTTGTTCTGATTTATTAACCAAACATCCAGAAGACCTGCCATTTACTAAAAAATACAGCCCGTCTTGAGACGTAATTGATTGGCTTGGCGAGGCTAATTCAAAAAACTTTTCTCCAATTTTAGAAACTTTTCCGAGATATTCCCCTCTGGATTTAGGGCTTAAAAATTCATAACAATCTTTGCGTTTTTCTAAGAAATAATCTGTAAAACCACGATTAAAACTCTTGCTTAAATTCGGTTCAAAATCAAGTAAAATTTGCCCTGAAGATGTTTTCTTTAAACCCAAATTGTCGATTAATTTCCGATAATATGCCACAACATTTTTGACGTAATTTTCATCCTTTAATCTACCTTCAATTTTAAAAGAGGTTACCCCTGCTTCTACCATTGCCTTTATGTGTTTTGAGGCATTAAAATCTTTTAAGTTCAATAAGTATTGCTCTTTTGCAATAAAATTGCCCTCCTCGTCCACAAGCGAATACCTTTTGCGGCATGGTTGGGCGCATTCTCCTTGGTTTGCAGATCTTCCGCCTATTAAATGACTTAAATAGCATTGACCGCTGTACGAAACGCACAGAGCACCGTGTATAAAGCTCTCTAATTCAACATTAGTTTGTTTTTTTATTTCCTTAATCTGTTCTATCGAAAGTTCTCTTGCCAAAACAACCCTCGAAAACCCTACATTTTCAAGGAATTTAACTTTTTCGGGAGTTCTGTTATCACATTGAGTACTTGCATGATAGGCTATAAAATCCGGATTTAATTCAATCAATCCAAAATCCTGAATAATTATTGCATCTACACCAATTTTAGTCAATTTTTTAATTAATTCTTTCGCTTTTATGATTTCATCATCAGTTAAAATTGTGTTAATTGCCACATACACCCGAACATTAAATTTATGCGCATATTCAACAATTTCTTTAATATCCTCCAGCGAATTTGCCGCATTTTTTCTTGCACTAAATTCATTTGCCCCAACATAAATGGCATCTGCACCGTAATCAATTGCAGCTTTTGCACATATTTTATTTTTTGCAGGCGCAAGAAGCTCAATCATAAAATTTCCACATAAAAACTATCCACTTGTAGATGATAGTGTAAAACTCGGATAAGTTCCAGTTTTTATGAAGAAATATGTCATGCCAAAAACTATCCTTATGGGTAAAGACATATTTTTTAAAATGTCGAATAATGCAACTCAGTATTAGAAGTTAAATATTAAAGGAGATAATTATGTCAAAAGGTAGCGGAATGGGACAAAAAAGAATTGGCGCAAGAATGAATAAAGGGATGGATAAATGCGATGCCACATCACACTCAAAACAATGCGGAAGACCTACTGAAGTTTCAAAAGGTAATAAAAAATGGACCAGTCAAGAAAAAGAGATTAATCCATTTCAATCCGATGTGCAAAGGGATGACGACTAATACAAAAAAGGGCTGATTTGCTTGCAAATCAG
>CAIPUE010000052.1 GCA_903868125.1 uncultured bacterium
AGACAAGTCTGAAGATATCAGTCTTTTTTGCGCGCTTGAAACTATACCACCCGTTAGAAGAGCAATATCTATCCCCGACAAAATCCAACACGGAGAAATTACATCCGCACTTGGCATGGCAAGCCTTGCACTCATCAATTTACCTGAAGATTGGAGAGACGTTAAGAGTGCCTTGAACCAATTCAAAGGTATTGACCCGAAATATGATTACAAAGAGTACCAACATGACTTTTCTTTCTTCAGAGGTACTGCTATAGAAGGTTGGCTGTATAAACATGTTGATAAAGATAAAAAATGGGCAAACTGGTTAATCGATAATGATAAAACATTAGCACAAACGGCTTTTGGTGAAAAAATGTTAAACTTGGTTAAAAGCAAAGAATCTAAAGACTTTATTAAAACTCCAATAACCAATTTTGTTGGTGAACAAGTGCATGCATTCAAATACGAAGGGGGAAAGTTTGCCCAATTAACAGGTAGAGCGTTAAGACGTACAACAAAGTTAGGCGTGCTTGCTTTAGCGTTGCTTGAAGTACCTAAAATAATCAATGCAACTCAAAAAGGCGAAACTATTGAACAAACCGCAAAATCTGCAGTGAATGTTGCAAGTATTACTGCAGGAATAAGTTACGGCGGAGCTATCGGAGCAAAATACGGAAAGGCAATCGGTTCCTTAGTGGGCATGGGATTTGGAGCCGTATTAGGTAGCAAACTATCTGAAAAAGTACAAGGGCTTATTTAGCAACAGGTACATTTAACATATCGGTCAAGATTGTAGCAATGAAGTGCTTACCTTTATTACATGAGTTAATAATAATCGTCTGGGTCAGTTTTCTGCCAGCATCATCCATTATTACTTTCCCTCTTACTACTGCAGTTTTAAGTAGAGTAGCTGCATGATCATCTTTTGAATATTGTTCAACAATGTCAGACAATAGCCCACTAGCCCCCTGAAAACTTGTTCTATCTAAATTCGCTCTGTTAATTTTTTGATGATTTAGGCTTGGATTAAAACTAACTAACATATTACACCTCTGATTTTATAGTACACTTGTAACACAATTCATATTCATATTAAATAACAAAAAAAATAAAATTGTTAAAAAATCAAAAAATATTAAGAAATGTTGAGCTGCTAAGTTGCAATTCATTATAAATAGATACTATAAATACTCAGTAGCAACAGTATTAAAAAGCAGTTATTTTGCCCAAAACAACTATTTTTTTTGCGTTGGTGCACGAAGGGAGATTGCTTGGGATTCCGTAAAAGGCGCAGTAGCCTAAAAGTGCAAATGCCATGACTTCCTTGAAGTTGTTAGAAATGCCATAATCTTCGTGGGTTTTCAATTCGATATGTTTGGGCAAATATTTTCGTAAAAACTTCATTAAGGTTAAATTATAAGCTCCCCCACCGCCGATTACAACCCCTTTTATATCAGTGCGTGGGAATACATATCTTTGATAAGCGTTTGTTATAGATTTTGCAGTAAGTGCTGTTAGGGTAGATATAATATCTCTTTCATCCTCAGGCGCAAATTTTAAAGCATTTTCTATGTATTTCGGCGAAAAATATTCTCTACCCGTAGTTTTTGGTGGAGTTTTGTAGTAATATTCGTCCTCCAGTAAACAGTTTAACCAACTTTCAGAAATTATACCTTCAGCCGCAATTTTGCCGTCCTTATCGTAAGGCATGCCAAAAAATTTATTACAGCAGTAATCTATCATAATATTACCGACTCCGGTATCAAACCCGAATGTTGGGCAGTCATTTGACACAACAGTAACATTTGAAATCCCGCCAATATTTTGTATAGCAACATTTTCGCCCAACGGTTTAAACCATTTTTCGTCAGCAAAACAAACCAAAGGTGCGCCATGTCCACCTTGAGCAATGTCCGATTCTCTAAAGTTTGAAATGGTTAAGCATCCAGTTTCTTGAGCAATAACGCAAGATTCGCCTATTTGCAAAGTACTTTTTAAGCTAATTTCATCCAAAGTATCTTCAAACGGATAGTGAAAAACTGTTTGTCCGTGTGAGGAAATAAAATCAGGTTTCCCCCACTTTTTAATTAGAACCTTGGCTGCATCCGCAAAGCATTTCCCGACAACAAAATTCATTTGGCATACATCTTTTAAGGTTACATTTTGAGCAAAAAAATCAAAAAGCCTTTCGCGGACATGCTCAGGATATTTGAAGTTTATTCCGTCAATTAAGTTACAGCTCAAATCAGGCATGACTTCGCATAAACCGACATCAATCGAGTCGCAGGAAGTTCCTGACATAAGCGCTATAATTCTTTTTGTTTCCAATTCTTCCATAAAACAATTATAAACCAAATTAAATTTTAAGGGAAAACATCAATTAAATGATGTTTTCCCTTATTCCAACTCCCCAATCAACACACAGCCTTCACTCAGCTATCTTTTTCTGAACCTCTTCCTTAAATCTGAAACTTTGCATTTTTAATCTTGTTGTTATATATAATATTTTAAAAAAATTTTAATCGCCCGCCCAAGTTTAGTTACCGTCTTTATAAATTATTTTCAAGATTAAACTTTTCAGCAAAGTTTGGTTGCCATCACCCCTTTATTCTTATTCTTATTCTTTTTCACTTCTCTACTTTATTCATTTTATCTTTACGTAAACTTATTGACAAGTAACAAAAAATGAAATAATTTTTACAATTGACCATGCCCTTTATTACCAGTGGAAAAAATCAAGTTCTAAAATCTTAATGAAGAAAATTTAATGAATTTAGGTAAAAATAAATAGAGATTTTTGTTGACAATAAAAATCCCTACCCGACAAAAATATTAAGAAATATTATCCATGCTTCATAAAAAAGTAACTACATATTCTTTTTAATTTTTTTATTCAAATAATTTGCAAGATCCTCATGAGCTTCTTTGTTAACATGATGCCCACAATGTAAAATATAGTCAGGATTGTTTAAAGTCAATAAATTCAAATCGACTAATTCCAATTTTTCAGGATATTCATTTACTAGCTCTTTTAATATTTCATTGTAATCTTTTATATTTTTTCTAAGTCCATAATAATCATTTGCACATTTTTCATTTGTATCAGGGATATTTATTATAAAAATTTTCTTTGCCTTTGTTCTTTCAATAATGTGATTTATAAGAAATTCATATTGTCTTCTATATTTTTTACGAGAAACATAAGTTTTATGAAATAGTTTGGTAAGAATCGGTCTATTTTTTGAAGCAAAATTTGTAATGAATTTTTGAACAAAAGCAGGTTTTATCATCGAAACAATTTTTTGTTCTTTTACTGTAAAAAGCCGCGGAAAACAATCTACAACTCCTAATTGAATAATGTAAAAATCACTTTCGCTTATAATATCTTGAAGTAATTGAATTCCATCAATCTGCAGAGTTGAGTAATTTGCCGAACGCCCCTTATTTATTACGTAAAAATCCTCGCCCAATAATTTCGCTAATTTATATGAATATATATCTTTATATTCAATACTATCCCACGGTCTTTGAATCGATAATGAATCACCCAAAACAACTACAAGATTATCCATAGTCCCTTTCATACAATTAACAAAAGCAATAACATAAAATCATTATAGCAAAATTAAGACTGATGCACAAGTATAAAAATATTAAAAAACAGTTATTAATTTGTAAAGTTGAAATAAACATGTATAATTAAATAACACTAAAATTAAAAATAAAGGTATAATAAATGAGTATTAGGCGATTAAAACTAAAAATTAAAGAACTAAAAGCAAAATTTAAAAAAATATTTATAAATAAATCAAAATTAAAGCTACAGTCAATTAAATTATTATCAGAAGATATTCCGCTTATGACCAACGAAATATACATACATAATGATTTTTACGGTCATGCAACTAATATAAAAAAATTTGTGGGTTTTGATTCTGATTATAAACTTAAAGCAGCGATTGAACATGCGGCATTTTTAGATTCATTTTGGTGGGGGGATGACATAAATGCTCCTTTGCCTGCAATTTTCACAATGCCGAGAAGACGAATACCAATAATAAAAAAATTAACAAACAAAAAAGTTTTCGCAATCGGCCCGTTTATACATTATGCAAATCATATTTTAGATGATCAACAAATAACAAAAGAAAAAAAACGTCTTGGGAATAATTTATTGATATTTCCTGCACATTCAACGCATCATGTAGATACAAATTATGATACGGAAAATTTCTGTAAAAAAATCAAACAAATGGGAAAGGATTTTGATTCAGTAAGAGTTTGTTTATATTGGAAAGATATATTAAGAGGTTTTGATAAAATTTTCAAAGATAATAATTTGGAATGTGTTAGCGCAGGGCATATTTATGATCCCTATTTCTTACCAAGACTAAAAAGCATACTCGAATTATCAACTGTTACAGCTTCTAATTTGTTTGGCACACACATCGGATATTCAGTATATATGAATAAACCTCATTATATTTTCAAAGACGAAATAGAATTTCTGGGGAATCAAGCCGATGTTGGCGACGGGGTAAATGAGACTAACTTAGAATTTGAAAAATTATTCGGAAATTTCAATGAAAAAATAACTCCGGAACAATATAAATTTATAGATAATTATTTAGGTTTAGCCGATGTTAAAACCAAAGATGAACTAAAAGCAATTTTATTTGAAATTGAAGAAGATTATATTCAACAATATATCAAGTAAAAATCAGGGCAAGTGGCTTAAAATAATTTTAAGCCACTTGCCCTGATTTCAAATAATCTTCAAAATCTTTTTCAATAACTCTGTATCCACAACCTTCGTGGAGTTTTGCAGGGTAGAGGATTTTCTTATTGGGATAAATTTTACACATTTTTAGCCGTTTGTTGTAAACGGTGCATAATCCTTCTTTTGAAACGTATTTACAGGTAAAAATAAAGTTTCCGTCCTCGTCTTTTCCTTTTATGTAAAATCTTTTATACGATGGGAAAAGTGCCTGCATAAACTTAAATTCCTGCTCGGTGTAAGTATCAAAGCTATACATGTAATTACAACACTTACCACACTTTTTACATTCTCCAACCACCTCATATTCCATCTTTTCAGTTACAAAATAAGACCTTAGTTCGTTTATTAAATTCATAATTAAGTTAATCATACTTTACATTTTGCCTTGTTGGAGTATTATCTGTTAATATTATATTATCACAAGAAAAGAAGAGAAAAATATGTCGGACTTCAAGGTTCCTAAAAGAATTAAAAAAGCAAAACAAACAAGCAATCCGGAGATAAATAATGCGTTAATCTTTATCGTTTCAATTTTGTTGGCTGGATTAGTAGCATTTAAGCTTTATTTAGTTTCGCTCCCTCCTATAAATAATTTAAATGAATTTAAGCCAAATATTGTAACAAAATTTTATTCCACTGATGACGAGGTTATAAAAACGTTTACAGCGTTTACTTTTTCAAAAGTGGATTTGGAAAATATCCCCCAAAATTTGACCAACGCTATTATAGCAACCGAAGACAAAAATTTTTATAAACATAAAGGATACGACACATCAGGACTTATTCGCTCAACTTTTGCAAATTTGTTAGCAGGACATGTCGTTCAAGGTGCCAGCACAATTACCCAACAGTTGGCGAGAATTTTATTCCTGTCTAACGAAAAAACTTTTACCAGAAAAATAAAAGAACTCGTTGTCGCCGTAAGAATTGAAAAGACAATCCCGAAAAACAAAATTCTTGAAATGTATTTAAACAACGTTTATTTAGGTTCGGGTGCTTATGGGATTGAGGGAGCTTCACAGATTTATTTTAACAAGCATTTAAAAGATTTAACGCTCGCAGAATGTGCCCTTTTGGCTGGTCTACCTCAGGCGCCTTCAGTTTATTCCCCGTTTAATGATAAAGAACTTGCGATAAAACGAAGAAATCAGGTCTTAAAAAGAATGTACAAAACACGTTTTATAACAAAACAAGAATACCAAAAAGCACTGGAAGAAAAACTTCACCTAAATCCGTTACCGGAGATTTATACGCTGAATAAAGCACCTTACTTTTGTGATTATGTAATGAAAGAATTGGAAAAATTGGGGTTTGACGAAGTGGAAATTTCGCAGGGAGGCTACAAAGTAATTACCACGCTTGATTATAAGGCTCAACAAAAAACTAACGAATCAATAATAAATACAATGAACTCTTGGGGACTTAAGGGAGATAAAAGACAAGCAGCAGTTTTTTCCTTTAGCCCTATAGACGGCAGAATTTTGGCATATGCGGGCGGAAAAGATTATTCAAAAAGCCAATACGACAGGGTTACTCAGGCGATAAGACCTCCTGGTTCTGCGTTTAAACCTTTTATTTACGCCGCGGCCATCGAAAAAGGTTTAGGGCCGAATGATTTACTTGATGATATTCCGTTTACTGCAGGAGACTGGTCACCAAAAAATTACCACAACAAATATAGAGGAAAAATCCCTGCATATAAAGCATTAATGGTCTCGTCAAACGTTTGCGCCGCAAGATTAATTCAATCAACAGGAATTCGCTCTGTGTTCCAAATGGCAAGGGTTTTGGGGATTTCAACACCTTTAGAATACGATTATACAATCGCTCTCGGCTCAAACGGCGTAAAATTGTTCGAAATGACAAGAGCTTACGGAGCATTTGCAAACGGAGGATACAGAGTTGAACCTTATGCAGTTGAGAGAGTTGAAACCTCCCGCGGTCAGGTCGTTTATCAAGCCCCAAAAACAAAAATTTCAAAAGTAATGGATATTAATACAGCCGCAACTTTAACTGCGATGTTAAAAACTGTTATCAAAAGCGGAACAGGTGTTGCTGCAAATATTTCCAAGCCTGCGGCAGGAAAGACCGGAACAACGGACGATTACAAAGACGCGTGTTTTATAGGTTATACACCTGATATTGTTACAGGAGTTTGGGTCGGAAACGACGACAACTCAAAGAATAACAATGTAACAGGCGGAACGGTTCCTGCGATTATTTGGAAAGAAGTTATGAAAGTCGCAACCGCACCTTACGGAGCTTCGGATTTTGATTATCCTGAAATTGAGTTAAAAAATTACTCGTCTGACAAAAAATCAGAAGTAACAGAATCACAAAATACAGACGAAAATACCACAACAACAAACGAAGAAATTGTAACTCCTGAAAATACGACATCCACCCCTGAAGAAGCAACTACATCTTCTGAACAAATTAAAAAAACAGCTCCTGCCAAAGTTGAAAAGAAATCCCCTCTTGCGCCAATCCCTATGGCAACCCCGTCAGGAATTGAAAATTAATATTAAGTTTTATAACTTTGACCTCTAACCCATGACAATTTTAAATCTTGAGCTTTTTTCATCATTTTATGATTGGCATAAATTTACCTGTGTTACAAAACAGAATAAAACAAAAAAACGATATGACAAGTAATCCCATATCATATAATAATGCGAAATTTCAAGATATTTCCTTTCAAGGTCTAACGAGAGACATGTCTAAAAGAGCCTACTCAAGTGTTGGAGCCATAGCAGACAAAATGAGTAACCACCCCAAAGCAAACGGTGTCATCGGAAGCCTACCCCAAGAATGGATTGATAAAATCCCAAAATTTAAAAGACCTGAGGCAATAAAAGAATTGTATAAAAGTTGGGGTGAGGCAATATCAAAATTTAGGGAAGAACTTTATCAACCTAATATGGAACAAGCTCTAGTAACCGCTATGCAAAAAGCTGGTATCCTGACAAATATGAACAATACAAGGATTAAAATGTTAGATGGTGGAGATTATGGGACTGTCTATTTAATTAATAATCCCATGGGCAACAAATAGGTAATAAAAAATTTTTATAAAAAAGCATTGCCCTCAAACTCACACAACAACCATATAGAATCTAATAGAGCCTGTTTTTGGCAAAAACAGCTCGGTAAAAAAACAAACAGACCCCGATTTTTCTTTGCTGACATGAAAAATGGATATATGGTCACTCAATATATAGATGATAAAACACCGCTGCCTAAAAAAAACTTATCACCAAAATATTTAGGGCTTGTCTCTGAGGATGAAGAAACCGATTTTTCAATCTTGTACGGACACAATAAAATAAACGGTTATTCAGTCGATTACGGCGGACTAAAGGTCCAATCATACATATTAGCTAACAATAAAACAGCCAGATATATTTATAAAAAAATCACTAAAGCACCTAAAAATCTACGTTTGAAGCTATTTGAAGATATTTTTGAACACAAGAACGTGCCCCACTATAACGACAGATTGGCAGGTTTAGCAACAGGCGTTAAAATGCTGCCAAAGAAGCACCGAGGAAAATGGTTTAAAGTGCTTACAAAAAATGCCGACAGTGAAATTAAAAAAGTTTTAGCCAGTAATTTATCTATCTTACCTGATGATAAAACAAAAGGAGAATGTTTTAAAATTCTTGCTCAAGGTGCAGATAATGAACTGAAAATTGTTTTAGCTGATAGTTTATATTGTTTTTCTGAAAGAGTCATAGAAGACTATTTTAAACTTCTTGAAAATGGTGCCAATAAGGAAGTGAAAAAAAAATTAGCAGATAAATTACCTTTATTACCTCAAGAAAAATTCAAAGAATGGCGTTTGAAACTACATGTTTCTCAGGATTAATACGCCTTATTTATCAGCGAAATGTGTGCCTGAAACTCAGCTTCATCATTTAATTTTTGAAGTTCTATATTGTCATTGTAGCGTTTTTCAAGTGCCAGTTTTATTAAAAAATCCGCAAAATGAGGGTTTTTAGGCAAGAAAGGCCCATGCAGGTAAGTCCCAAAAACATTTTTAAATCTCGCGCCCTCTGTTTTGTCCTCATTATTATTCCCCGCGCCTATTTCCACAAGTGCAAGCGGTTTTGTTTCACCCTGCAAATAAGTCAAGCCGCTGTGATTTTCAAACCCGACCAGAGTTTTAGGCATGGTAAATTCTGTTTTTGCCGTTACATTTCCGATAAATCGTTTATTCCCCGCCACTGTATAACTATCCAAAAGCCCTAACCCCATAAGTCTTGAACCGTTGTGCGGTTGATAATAGTTCCCGAAAAGCTGGTAACCGCCGCAAATCCCGAGAAAAACCGCATAAGAATTCATTGCATCATACAGGGCATCTTTTTGTAATTGTAACTCTCTTGAGACATCAATCTGTTGATTATCCTGCCCGCCACCGATAAAATAAAAATCAAACTTTTCAGGGTCAATTTTGTCGCCCAAATTTATTTGGGTTATTTCAACTTCTATCCCTCTCCAGCCGCAACGGTTTTGGATTGTCAAAACATTCCCAAAATCACCGTAAATATTAAGCAAATCCGGATATAAATGAGCCAATGACAATTTCAATTTATTTTGCATTTTTGATTTTTCCTATTTACTCCGCTACCCACCCGAAAGCGTAAATATTTCATAAATTTCTTCATCGGAAAGTTCTGTGATAATTTTTTCGCCCTCGTAAACTGCCATATTAGCAAGGTCTTTTTTGCTTTGTAACATCTCGTCAATTTTTTCTTCAAACGTACCCAACGTTATCAGGCGATGAACCATAACATTTTTATTCTGACCGATTCTGTACGTTCTATCCGTTGCCTGATCCTCAACAGCAGGATTCCACCACAAGTCATAATGAATGACATTTGTCGCACTTGTAAGATTTAAACCCGTACCACCGGCTTTTAAAGAAAGTATCATAACCTTGGTTTCAAGGTTAGTTTGAAAATCCTCAATAATTTTTTCACGTTGATTTACGTTCAAAGACCCATGGAAAAACGACGGTTGTACATTACATTCATCAAAGAGAACTCGACATAAAATATCGCCCATTTCTTTATATTGGGTGAATATAAGTGTTTTTTCACCGTTATCAAGAATATTTTGAATAAGAGAAACACATTTTTCCATTTTTCCTGAAAATTCTTTGCTCATTTCACCGGCTTTCAAAAATTGGCGAGGATGATTACATATTTGCTTTAGTGCCGTAATGAGCTTGAAAATATTTCCACGACGGTTTACCCCTGTAAATCCGCTAATTTTATCCATCATTTCGTTTAAAGTTTTTTCGTACAAAACCGCTTGAGATTTGGACAAATAACAATAATCATTGAGAACAAGTTTTTCAGGCAAATCTGTAATAACGTTTTTATCTGTTTTTAAACGTCTTAAAACAAAAGGCGAAACCGACATTTTAAGCTTAGTCGCTCTTGAGCCTTCCTTAAATCTCTCAATAGGGATAGCATAACTCTTTTGAAACTCCCTCAAAGCACCCAAATATCCGCGGTTTATAAAATCAAAAATGCTCCACAGCTCGGTTAATCTGTTTTCAACAGGAGTACCGGTCATAGCTATTTTTATATCGGATTTGATTGATTTCACCGCAAGAGTTTGAGCCGTATCAGGATTTTTAATATTTTGCGCTTCGTCAACAATAATCATTGTCCAAGCTTCTTTTTTTAATTCTTCGACATCAATTCTCATAATAGCGTAAGTTGTTAAAATAATATCCTTTTTCAAATCAAGCTGTCGTTCACTTCCATGATAAATAGCCGCCGTCAAATCCGGCGAAAACATTTCAAGTTCCTTCATCCAATTTCCCATCAAAGTCGTCGGACAAACCACCAAAACGGGCTTTTTAAGCTTATGTTCCTCTTTCATCTTCAAAATAAGGCTTATAACTTGAATAGTTTTTCCCAACCCCATATCATCTGCCATACAACAGCCAAAACCCTTTGAAATATTTGTCCAAAGCCATTTTAACCCTGTTTGCTGATAAGGTCTTAAAGTGCCTTTTAAACCATTAGGCGGTTCAACTTCAATCGGCTTGTTGAAATCCTTTATAATATTGGCGAATGCTTCATCATAATTAAAATCATACTGATCCAACTGACCAGACATTGATGCGTGAATTAACTCCAATCTGGTTAACTTTGAATGATTTGCTTTTAATATTTGTTCGAATATTTTTTTGCTTTCGTCTTTATCAACCAAAACGTAATGGTCTTTATATTTGATAAGCCCCTCGTTTGAATGAACAATCTTTTCAAACTCCTCTATAGACATTTTTTCATCCCCGATAGCAATTTCATAAGAAAAATCCAAAATATCTTCCAAAGAAATGCTGCCCGATGATGTATTGTTGAAAATATCCGTTAAATCATCTGCCCTTGCTGTTTTCACTTTTGCGTTAATCGAAGCCCTAGGAATAATAATATTAACCAATTCTTCAGGTAAAATCACTTCTATTTGTGCTTTTTGCAAGTAATACGCCGTTTGTGTAATTATTTTATAAACTTCATTCAAATTAAGTTTTAATGATAATTTTGCTTCATCTTCAAATAACCCCTCCAACTCAGGCATGTATTTTATTGCATAATTTAATTGCTTTTCAACAATTTTAGAAATATCAGAAGAATTTGCCCCAAAAACCTCATCTTTAGCATAAAGGTCATCAATCAAAACACTTTCGTCAGTTTTTCGGTTTTTAATATAAACCTTAAGCTCAAAAAGTTCGTCTTCGAGTTTTTGTATTTTAAAAAACGGTATAACATCATATTTGCCTAAATAAAGCTCGTCGAACCATTGTGAAAAATTTTCCGAAATATCGTTATTTTTTAAAACGGAGCGTTGTTCCAAATCTTTTATTAAATAATGACCTGATTTAATATTTTTAAATTTATACGCCTTTATCCCCAAAAATTTATATATAACATAGTTCAAATAATTCCTGATAAAATCGCTGACAAAACCTTTCGGAACCTCACCCTGAATGAACAAATCGGCAGGCAAATTTTCTTCGAATTGATTAATAATTCTCGCAAGCTGATTATTTGAAATAATCGGTTCATAAACTATTCTAAACATTGAACCTTGGGTTTTTACGGTCGGGATAAAATACAATTTCTCGATTAATTTCATCACGAATTGAGTTAACTTATTCAAATAAAGAAAGGTGCTTGAGAGTGACTCAAAGTCTATTATGTCACCAAATCCGCCAAAATAATCCAAAACTAAATCCAACGGCATCACAAATCCGGCTTGATTATCAACGATTTGAGAACGATATCTGAATAAAGACCCTTTTGATTTCAGATAAAATTGAAAATTATTTGTCGGAGTGATAAAAAAAGATAGGTTATTTTTATCGTTCATCAAGAAAAAATCGGTGTTTCTGACAGGCGAATTAGGGCTTAAAAAAACATCCTTGAAATCATCCTCAATCAATTGATAAATTAAACTCAATGTGTAACGAAAATCTTTGTTCTTAAACCCTTCGGGGTTTTCGCTCAAATTAAAAAATAACTCATCTACATCATTTTTCTTAAACGATAAATCTATATCTAAAGGTCTTGTTTTCGTTTCTTTTGTTTTTTCCATTTTTTGTGTCATTAAACCTATCTATTTTGTTTTTTATACTAAATTATCAACGATTGTCCGGTCATTTCAACCGGTTTTTCTATTTCAAGTAATTGTAGCACAGTCGGAGCCACATCACAAAGCGCACCGCCTGATTTCAATTTAATGTTCTTATCTGCATTTATCACAATAAAGGGAACTTCGTTTGTGGTATGTGCCGTATGAACCGAACCCACAGCATCAGCCATAACTTCAGCGTTGCCATGATCAGCGGTTAATAACATTATAATCCCTTTTTCCTTTGCTTTTTGCGCAATTTTTCCGACACATTCATCAACTACTTTACAAGCCTTTGCCGCGGCGTCTAAAACCCCGGTATGACCTACCATATCAGGATTTGCAAAATTTACCAAAATAAATCCGTATTCAGGATTATCCTCCGCCTCCAAAACGTTTTCTAAAACCTTATAAGCGCTCATCTCAGGTTGCAAATCGTAAGTTGCTACGTTAGGTGAAGACACCAAAACCCTTGTTTCAAATTCTTTAGGTGCTTCCACTCCGCCGTTAAAGAAGAAAGTAACATGAGCGTATTTTTCCGTTTCCGCCGTTCTAAATTGTTTAATTCCGTGAATATCCAAAACATCCCCAAGAATATTCACCAATTGTTGAGGAGGAAATGCAACAGGATAAGTAAAAGTTTCATCATATCGAGTCATGGTGACAAAATATAAATTCTTTCTAAGAGCTTTTCTTTCAAAACTTTTAAAATTAATAAAATTGATTGCTTTGGTAATCTCTCTTGCCCTATCGGGTCTGAAATTAAAGAAAATCACCGAGTCGTTGTCGTTAATTCTCGAAACTTTATCCCCAATCATCGTCGGCTCCACAAATTCATCGTTTCCGCCCTTAGCATAAGAATTTTGAACCCCCTCAATCGCAGAATTTGCGGTTTCGCCTTCACCAAATAACAAGCAATCGTAAGCCTTTTCGACTCTATCCCAACGATTATCTCTATCCATTGCCCAATATCTGCCGATTACCGAAGCAACAGGCGGTAAATTATATTTTTTCAACTCAGCTTCGACTTGTTCCAAGTATTTACAAGCACTTTGAGGCGGGGTATCGCGACCATCCAAAAACGCATGGACATAAACATTTTTAAGCCCTTCATCAGAAGCAAGTTTCAACAATGCAAACAAATGTTCCATTGATGAGTGAACTCCGCCTTCTGAGACCAAACCCATCAAATGAAGTGATGAGTTGTTTTCTTTCGCATGTTTAATCGCAGCAAGAAATCCCTCGTTGTTATAAAATTCACCCTCCCTGATACTTTTATTAATCTTGGTTAACTCCTGATAAACAACCCTGCCTGCTCCCAGATTAAGATGTCCGACTTCAGAATTCCCCATCTGCCCCTGCGGCAATCCGACAAATTCGCTGTCGGCATGGATTTGTGTATACTTTTCTTCTCTTTTTAATCTATCAATATTAATAGGTGGCGCAAGCTTAGTTGCGTCATATTTATCTATTTCAGGATTTAGGTTAATTCCCCAACCATCCATAATACAAAGCAATACTCTTTTCATCTTTCTCCCCCTAGATTAATTACACTTTAATTACTAGATTTTAGCAGGAACATAAAACAACTTCAAGAAAAAGATTATTTTAGGTTCTTGCGACAAAATTTTTTGTAAACATTTGATAACCTTTTTTATACCACTGAAATTTGTACCTCCAAAATTACTTTATATAAATGTAGCAAATATTAGAAGAGAGAAAAATCTATGTATATTAACGCAATGAATAACGCAGCATATACAATACAACAAAATTCCAATTCTTTGATTAGATTGGCAGGTTCCACCCCATCAGATTCACCACAAAATTTAGCGCTTATGTTAAGAAAAGAAAAATCTTTAAACGCAGATAACGAAAAAAATAAACTTGTATACAGCGCATCAGAACTTATGGATGATACGTACAAAAAAGTTAAAAATGAAAATATAAAACGCTCATTTTCGACTTTTATGTAAAAAACTATCAAAATGACAAAAAAGCCACAAAGTAATTTGAGGCTTTTTGTTTAAAAATCATTATATCGATAAAATATAATTAACCAGAGTTCTGACACCAACGCCTGTTGCGCCTTTTGTCAGTTCTTTTTGAGGTCTTTCCAAAAATGCAACCCCCGCAATATCCAAGTGAACCCAAGCCGCATCCTTGACAAATTCTTGCAGAAAAATACCCGCCGCAGAAGCTCCACCATATCTTGAGCCTGTATTTTTCATATCCGCAACATCACTTTTCAAACCGTCTTTATATTCCTCATACATAGGTAACTGCCAAAATCTTTCGCCGTTTTCTTCACCGATTTTAATCAATTTGTCGATTAATTCCTGATTATTCCCCATAATCCCCGCAGCTTGAGTCCCCAAGGCGACCATACAAGCACCGGTTAATGTCGCAATATCAATAATTTCATCAACTCCAAGCTCACAAGCATAACAAAGCGCATCCGCAAGGGTTAAACGTCCCTCTGCATCAGTATTGTCAACTTCGATTGTTTTTTTATTCTTTGCCGTCAAAATATCCCCCGGTTTATACGCAGAACACCCCGGCATATTTTCACAAGCCGCAATTATACCATGCACCTCGACATTAGGGTTAAATGATTTTAATGTATTCATAACCGATAGAACGCAAGCCGCACCCGACATATCATCTTTCATCGTAAGCATTGACGAAGCAGGTTTTATATCCAAACCTCCGCTATCAAAGGTTACGCCTTTGCCGATAATCGCAATTTTCTTTTTAGGGTTTTGAGGAATATATTTTATATGGATAAATTTAGGGAACTCGGAACTTCCTTTGCTCACGGCTAAAAACGCACCCATTTCCATTTTTTCAATATCATCTTTCTCGTAAATCTTTGTTTTTACGCCCTCAATTTTTTTCGCAACTTCCGCCAATTTTGTCGGAGTTGCATATTGAGCAGGCTCATTTGCAAGATTACGGGCGAAAGTCATCGCCATAGCTATTTTTACGCCCTTTTCAGTACCGAGTTTTAACTTGGCAGATTTTTCCGCATCTTTTTCCACTAAGATAAATTCTTCGATTGTACTTGTTTCTTTTTTTGATTTGTATTTATCAAAAGAATATTCACCGATTAAAGCACCCTCGGCAACAACCTGCCCGCTTAAAGACGGTTCAAATTCAAGTTTGCCTAAATCGATACAGATTTTTTTTGCTTTTATACCTGAAGCTTTTTTAACTATTTTTGCAGAAAGTTCTCTTAATTTGTTAGAAGTAAATTTTTCCTTTTCGCCAAGCCCGACGACCAAAACTTTATTGGCGAGAATTTTATTATAAGTTTGCAGGATATAAGTTGAACCGAATTTTGCATCAAACTTGTCCTTTTCAATAACAAATTTTGTAATAATTTCACCCAACGCTTCGTCAACAGATGCCGCGACCCCTTTCAATATGTCTGTTTTTTCGTACATCCCGACAACCAAAACATCGCAAACCTGCTCTTTCAACTCCGCGTTTAAAACTTTAATTTCCATATTAAAACTCCTTTCAAATTACTCACAAATTATAACACTTAATTATAAGAATTGTAACAAAAACAAGAGAAATATTTTGAATCTCCGCAATTTTTTTTATTATGGTTGTTATACTCCTTAGATTAGTTTTATTAGATGGTAAAGAATTTATTATGAAAATATGTCAAAAGAATAATACCCATTTTGGATGCAAAAGTCCTCTTCAGATTGAACCAAAATCAATACATCAAATATCAAAAAAAGAAAGAGCTCTTATTGGAAAAGGTGAAGCTTATATTCGTAGCTATTTAAAAAAAGAAAGTTCAATCCCTGCTCTCCAAGCAATTGGCATAGACCCTAAAACTGATGTGTACCCCGAAAACTGGACAACTTTTCTGCTGTTTAAGTTTTAATTAAATAAAGGAGTACAAAAATGAAACGTGAAAATTTTACAGAAAAACAAAAAAAAGAACTTTTACGCAATAAAAATGTTCTAAAACTCAGA
>CAIPUE010000053.1 GCA_903868125.1 uncultured bacterium
GTTTTCAATGCTTATTTGTGGCGGCGGTAGCTTTACTACCTAACTCGTTCAAAATGATATTCAATCATTTTTCACTCGCTTGCCACAAGCCCAAGGATATTTAGTTTTCAATGGGCTGTCAGCGGTAGCGTCTGCGCTGCCTACCTCTTGAAATTGGATATTCAATCCATTTCCATTCTGAGATGCCACAAGCTTCCAAAGATTAATTTACTATAAAAAATTATTTTTTGCAAGTGAATCTCCCGATTCAAAACGAAAAAAAAGAGTAATAGCTATAACCATTACTCTTTTTTTAATTATTTTAAATCAAATTTAGTTGTACAAGACATATTTTGCTTTTCCATCATGAGGTAGAACTTGTTGATTAAAGAAATCTAAAACAAATTCATCATAAATACCTGCTGTGGTAGCCCCTGCTGTTGCTAATGATAATTTGTTTGGTTTCTTAGCTCCGTTGACATCAACAACCATTCTGCAATCTGCTTGACCTGCTGTTGTGCAAGCTGCTGCTGCTTGAGGGAATGATACAGCCATACCATCGCTAAAATACAATGTATAGTTGCTGGCAGCCCCTGTATTAAAGGCTGTTCCCATAGTAGTAACTGCACCTACCGCAGTGTTAATAACATTCATTCTACCTGTAAACATGTTATATACTGTTGCCGAACCTGCTGTTGTACCAGCAGTTAATGCGCCGAAGTCTGCACTGTCCAAAGCAACGTTCATTGTAATTGCTTGGTTTAAAGTCGAAACTATTTTTTTGAATCCTGTTTTAAATTCAGCTTGGCCCGTTTGATTCATAAGAGTCGGAATAGTCATAGCAGCGACAACCCCTATAATACCCAACGTAATCAATACTTCTGCCAAAGTAAATCCTAGTTTTTTTGTCATAATCTTTCTACCTTTCGTTTCGTTTAATAACTCTTTTGATAATTTTGTAAATAATACATTTGGAGCAACAACTCATCAAAATTGTTGAAATTTCGTTAACATCTTTTCTTTGTATTTAAATATTAGCAAGTTTTTTATAAAAAGTCAACTAGTTAATATTTTCGCAATAAAAACTTTAAAATTTATGGATAGTTATTAGTTCCACAAATTATGAAAATTTAAACTCATGTAACGAATATTTATCAATTTAATCAATATTTGACCCATTTGTTTTTCAGCATTGTTAATTCACCATTGTTTTTCATCCTCTCAAGAATACAATCCACCTCATTTTTTAATCGGAAAGAAATAGGACCTTTTTTAAACCCTATCGCATAAGGTTCTTTTGTATATCTTTTAGGCAAAATTTTCACTGAATGGTCGCAAAGGGCAAATCCTATTAATATAGTATCATCAGAGGTCATGGCGTCGGCTTCCCCTTGTTTAAGTGCATTGTAACCCCTTGTATAAGTTTTAAACCCGATAATATTGGCATCAGGAGCGATTAACCTAAGATTTTTTTCGGCGGTTGAACCAAATATAATTATAACTTTCTTCCCGTTTAAATCTTGTATCGATTCAATTTCACTATCTTTAGGTACTAAAACAGCCTGTCCTGCAACATAGTATGGAATCGAAAAATCAATAATCTCTTTTCGCTGGCTTGTTATAGTCATCGTTGCAACAATCATGTCAACCTGACCCGAGCTTAATAAAGAAATACGATTTGATGGAGTAACCGGCTTAAATTCAACCTTTTTTTCATCACCCAAAATAGATTTTGAAATATATTTTGCCAAATCTACATCAAAACCCACTAACTGCTGTTTTTCATTCATATATCCAAACGGTTTTGTGTCATATTTTACACCTACAATCACCTTGCCGCGTTTCATAATTGTATTTAATGTATCAGTATTATTCTCTTTCTTTGTGCATCCGGCAAATAATATTACAAAACATGATGCAACAATAATTAATAATTTATTCTTCATACCAACCTCTTTTCATAGCCAAAATTAATTTAAACTAAGAATGGTTAATTTTCAAGTGTATTCCCTGATAATATCAAACAAAAGAATGAGATTATTCTCCATTTTTTGCGACAATGCCAGTTGATTTATTAAAATTTAAATGATATAATAGAAGTTGTAGTTAACAATTTAAGAGGATTTTATTGTATGGAGAATATGAAAAAGAAAGCTCAGTCCCTTATTGAATATGGCCTAATTTTGGCATTGGTTGCCGTAATTGCGGTGACTATTCTGAGTAAATTCGGAAAAACAATGACGGATGCTGCTGATAAAACAAATACTGCCGTTTCAAATGCAAGTGACAACGCGACATCACAATATTGCACAAGTATCGGTTCTACTTTAAACACAACTACCGGTTTATGCCAATAAAATTAGCAGTATTGCTCATATAGTTGATATTTTGAAACCTAAAAAAATCGCTAAGCAAGATTGCTTCGTTTTATCAAGAATTTTCGGACTTTTACAACATAATCGCGCAATGACGACGAAGATAAATGGTTTAACGAAATTGGATTTAACGGGGACAGATGTTTGAAGTTTTAGAGCTTACGTTATGGGGGGGCGCTCTTTTTAGCTCCGTAATCCTTTTGCATTTTTTAGATACACAAATTGGGGAGAAAAATTCTCATCACAATTTAACACAATTAAAATCCTTAGGCACATTTTTAACGAATTTGGTACATCCAACTCATGAAAACACATCATTGCGACATCTTTCCAACCAAGTTTCAAACGCGCAAATTTAGCGGGGAATTCCGCATTCAAATCCTCTGTCAAAGTAAAAATAACATATGAAATCGCTTCTTGTGTAATATTATTTTGTTTTATTAATTCGTTCAACAGCTCCAACGTAGCGTCTTCTAAAGCTTCTGTTGAATTGGTGTCAACAGTTGTTGCGCCTCTAATACCTTTTGTAATCATAAAAATTTGTCTCCTATTGAAATTTTTGCTCCATTTGACCAATCACGCGAAGACATTTCCGCTTTACCCTCGGGTTTGACATTGACAATCAATAAAACCCCCTTTATTGTCGCAATTTCTATCCCTTCTTTTGTGATGTTTAAAACTTCGCCGGCATCGCCTTTAAAATCTTCTTTAATAACCTTTGTTTCCATAATTTTAACTGTTTTTTCATTGAAAAAACAATGTGCTGACGGTGATTTATATAACCCTCGAACCAGATTATGGATTTCTCTCGCTGATTTCGACCAATCTATTTGAGATTCTTCTTTTTTAATTTTATGTGCGTATGAAACATTTTCGCAGCATTGTTCTGTTGGGATAATCGCGCCACTTCTAATATTCAAAAGCGTAACCTCAATTAATTCGGGAGATTTTGCAGAGATAAGTTCAAAAAGTTCTTCGTAGTTCATGTTTTCGGTAATTTCGATTTCATCTCTTAAGCAAATCGCGCCGCAATCAAGTCCTTCCTCTGTGAGCATTGTACAAATCCCTGTTTTTTTATCACCGTTAATAATTGCTCTTTGAATAGGGTTTGCGCCCCTATAAAGTGGCAACAAGGAGGCATGCAGGTTTATAGTTGCGTATTTTGGGATATCCAGAACCTCTTTGGATAAAATTTGTCCGAACGCAAATGTTACAAAAAAATCAGGGGTTAAGTCTTTTAATTCTTTTTGAATTTCAAAGTCTTTTTTAATCGAAACAGGCTGAAAAACTTTAATCCCATGCTCAAGTGCATATTTTTTAATCGGCGGCGATGAAATTTTATGCCCCCGTCCTGTCGGTTTATCTGGTTGTGTAACAATCGCTACAATCTCTATTTTATCAGAATTTACAAGATAATCCAACGATTTTAATGCGATTTTAGGAGTTGCAAAAAATACAACTTTTATCATTTTTGTTCCTTCATTAAACTTTCGTTAATTTCTGCCTCTAATTCACTTTCATCAATCATTTTGTCCGGTTCTAGCGGTGGAAAATGCCTTTGGGCAAGTCCTTGTTCGACTTCAAATCTGTTTCTCGCGTGATCTATAAACAAAATACCCTCAAGATGATCAAATTCGTGTTGAATTGCTTTTGCCAACAAGCAGCCGTCTTTAGCCTCTAAAACAAAAGGACGGCCATTTTTGTCCAGTGCTTTTATCAAGACATTTTTATATCTTCTAACATCGGTATAAATATCAGGAAAGCTTAAACACCCCTCATTACTGATAAAAGCACCTGATTTTTTAATTATTTTGGGATTGATGAATACCATCGGGTTCAAAGCTTCATCACCCGATGAAGTATCTACTACAAAAACCCTGTAATTTTCCCCTATTTGTGGAGCAGCAAGCCCTACGCCGTTTTGAGAATATAATGTATCCAGTAAATCCTTAACTAATTCTTTTATCTTTTTTGAAATTTTATGAACTTCTTTTGACGGTTGACGCAAAGAGGGAGTTCCGTAAGTTAAAATTTTTCTTATAGCCATTATTTCTTCCTTAAATTATCCTCAATGTTTTTATTATAGCATGGAAACGATGAACGTTTCCCAACTTTCCATACGTCCAAAATAGATTAATAATTCTTAATTATTTTGCTAAAAAAAAATTATGCGCTAAAATATAAGCATGGATAGTAAAGAAATTAATTCGCAAATACAAGAGACGATTATGGCGATAGCCAAAGATTCTAAAAATACAGAGTATTATCATACTCTTGCTAATCTTTATGGTATGGATTCCAAATTTGACAAAATGATTTCAGCATACGAAAGTTTATTAAGCATAAATCCGAAAGATGTTTTAGCACTGATAAACATAGGTAGTTTGTGGTTTTATAAAAAAGATTACAGAAAAGCATTTTCTTTTTATAAACAAGCCGAAGAATTGGATCCTCTAAATTATGCAATTTTCTTTAACATGGGGAATGTCTACGCAGAATTGAAAGATTTTGTAAAGTCGTTGTATTATTATAACCGTGCTCTGGATTTAGAATCACCTTTAAAAGATATCTATAATGCAATTGCACGCTTGTTTTATGATTTTAATAACTACGTAGAAGCTGAGGTTTATTATAAAAGGGTATTGGCTCTTGATAAAAACGATGTTGCTGCAAATGCAGGACTGGGAAGTCTTTTTATGAAGACTGCAGATTATGAGAACGCTCTTATTTATTATAAAAAAATTGTTGAACTTTATCCGGATGATAAAGAGGTTTTTGTTTGTATTGGTAGTGCCCTAACTTCAATGAAGCAAAAAGATGAAGCTTTTGAATATTATGAAAAAGCTATACAACTCTCCGGCGATAACTATAGAGCTTACATTTCTTACGCAATTTCTCAGTCCGAATTTGAAGAAATTGATAAAGCGATAGCATTATATAATTGTGCTATTGAGGAACAGCCTGAATGTGCTACAGCTTATATATTATTAGGTAATTTGTATGCAGACTTAGGCAAATTGGATTTGGCTCAGGAGCAATATAATAAAGTCTTAAACTGCAACTATCACAATGCTATTGCTCATATATCAGCAGGAAATGCTTCTTATATTCAAGATAATATTGAAAAAGCACTTATTTCATATAGAGATGCCATGAAAATGGCTCCTGATAATGATGAATACAAGTTGGTTTACATTCAGATTTTAGATGAATATATCGATAAGAGAGAAAATTAATTATGCAAAACAGATATGTGCAAAATCAACCGTTGCTGATTGAAAAAATAATAGCCTCATTAAGTTACATTACTTTGGGATTTGTGGGTTTCTTATGGTTGTTGTTGGGGATTTTTACAAAAAATAACCTTAGACCGTATTTGAAATATCACATCTTTCAATCGATATTTATATCTATTGCATATTTTTTATTAGGTGCGTTTTTGGGTCTTATTATGAATATTTTGAGTTTGATTCCTCTTGTAAACCAATTAGTACTGCAATTAACGTTTTATTTAAATGCACCTCTTTTGTTTGGTTTTTCATTAATTCAAACAATGATGTATGCTTTAATAATTTACTTAATTGTAACAAGTTTTCAAGGTAAATTAAGTTATTTGCCTTGGATTTCAGAAATTATTAAGGCAAACGTGAGAGATTAGTTAATTCTTTTCTTCTTGAATTATTTGGGTCAAAATTGTTTTCGCTTTATCAAGTTGGATATCTTTATTTGAAAACAAATCCTTTTCGCTTAATCTTACTTCAATATCAGGTACAATCCCTTTTTTATTAATATCGTGCCCCAGCGGAGTTAAATATTTTGCAATAGTTAGATTTAAACCGGTTTCATTAGGCATCGGAATTATTTTTTGGACCATGCCTTTACCAAAAGTTTTTGTTCCCACCAGCTTCGCTCTATGATAATCTTTCAATGCACCTGATAGTATTTCACTGGCACTTGCGGAGCCTCCGTCAACCAACACTAACATTGGCTTATCTATTACATATTCAGTACTTTGCGCGTAAATATTTTTTTTATATCCGCTTCTGCCAACGATGCTAACTAAATTACCATCTTTAATAAACATATTCGCTATGAAAATAGCGTTAGGTAGCAAACCACCTGTATTACCTCTCAAGTCAATTATCAGCCCTTCGGTTTTGTTGGTATTTGTAAGTGCATCAACAAATTCATTGGGGGTAGTTGTTCCGATAAATGTCAGAATTTGGATATAGCCAATATTTTTATCAACAGAACTTTTAACAGTTTTTATCTTGATTTCTTCTCTTTTAATGTTTTTTATTATAATTTTGTTTTTTCTCAAAATTGTTATTTTTACAATAGTATCTTCAGGTCCTCGAACTAAATCCGCTACTTCAGAAGTTTTCATGCCTGAGATATTTTTGCCGTTGACTCTTAAGATTATATCCCCATTTTTTAATTGTGCGAAATAAGCCGGAGTGTTTTCAATTACACTTACTACATAAGTTTTGCCGCCGTTTGAAGATATATTAACTCCAATTCCGGTAATTTTTGAGTTTATTGAAGTATTTTGTTCTGCATAATTTTTTTTATCCAAATATCTTGAATAAGGATCATCCAAGCTTTCGAGCATTGTATTTATTGCTATATTTGCATCTGCATCATTTTTAATACGACCTTTATAATGTTTTTGCCATCTTTTCCAATTTTGACCATTTAATTTTGAATCGTAAAAATTGCTTTCAACGATTGACCAAGCACTATCAAACAATTTTTGAGAATTAACCTGCCGTGTGTCCAATAATTCAGTTGAATCAATTATATTTGGAGTTGTAGCCAATCTGTTCATTAAAATATTGTTAAAAATAAGTAGCATTAAAACTAATAAGATAAATATAACAACTTGTTTCTTCATTTTGCTCTCTTCTCTAGTGTCACTAATATTTAACAACAACTTATATTTTTTTTCAATAGCCCGAGTAAAGGAGGTTTGGGCAAGAGCATTAAAACTTAAAAAATTGCAATATATTTGAACTTGTTTATTTTTTTATAAAGCATTTCCAGAAACAAAGCCTGTTGACCAACAATTTTGTAGGTTAAATCCTCCGCAAAAACCGTCAACATCGATAACTTCTCCACAGAAATAAAGCCCCTCCACTAATTTTGACTGCATTGTTTTAGAATCAATTTCGTCTAGGCAAACACCTCCGGAGGTAACTACTTCGCCCTCTTTTGTCGTAGAAATAGCAGTAATTTTAAATTCAAGTAAGGATTTTAAGATTAAATCGCGAGTTTGTCCATTAATATCACAACATTTTTGCTCGGAGTTAACACGATTTAGTTTTAATATATATTCAGCCAACGATTTAGGAACAAAGTCAACAAGCAGGTTTTTAATATCTTTTTTAGGATTTAAATTAAACATGCTCTGTAAATCTATTTCTTTTTTAACAAAATCCAACTTAATTATAATCGGATTTCTGTCAGAATAATCCAAACGAGCACAGAGCGAAGAAATTTGGTAAGTCAACGGTCCTGAAATCCCATTATGAGTAAAAAGAATATCATCCTGTATTTTTGAAACTAATGTATTTTCAAAAAGCACTTCTGCCAAAACATTTTTTAAGCTGACCCCCTGAATTAATTTGAAGTTTTCTGCAGTTATCAGCCCAGTTAAGGCGGGTTTTGGCTTGATAATTTTATGTCCTAAATTTTCCGCAAGTAAAAATCCGGCATGCCCGCCTATTGCAATAACAACTTCGTCAAAATAATAATCATTTTTTTCTGTTTTTAACCTAAAATTTTTTTCCCATTTTTCAACAACTAAAACTTTTTCTTTTTTAAATGCACAATGGCTCAACTCTCCCAAAAACTTTCTTCTTACATCCTCTGCACTATTTGAAATTGGGAAAATCCTTAAATCTTCCTGAACGTAAGTATTTACACCGATTGAATTAAAAAACTCAATTGTTTCACATGTTGAAAACCTTGAAAATACGGAATATAAAAACTTTTCACCTCGGGGATAAAATTTGGCTAATTCTTTAAAATCATATTCTGCATGCGCCAAATTGCATCTTCCGCCACCTGTATAAAGCAAGGTCTGTAAAGGTTTTGAAAAATCAAAAAGCGTAACCTGTGCATTTTGTGATGCAAAATAGGCGCACATACAACCGGCAGGCCCTGCACCGACAATCGCAACAGATTTACTTTTAAACCCCGTACTAGAGGTCATTTATTCTTGTTCCGTAAAGATAGACCATTTCAGGGTTTTCCAGTTCCTCATGGAGTTCAGATATGCTTTTAGCCAGTTCGGGGTGAATAAAGTCAGGGTTAAGCTCCAACAACGGTACAAGCGTGAACGCTCTTCTATGAAGATACTTATGTGGGATTTGTAAATTTTCTTCGTTTATAATTTCTTTATCATAAAATAAAATATCAATATCTATTGTTCTATCGCCGAAATGTCCTTCTTCTAGCCTATTTCTGCCAAGTTGAGTTTCAATCCTCAGACATTCGGATAATAAATCTTGCGCACTCAACGATGTTTTAATTTCAATAACCGCATTAACATACCAAGTTGTTTCTTGTTCAAGCCAAGGTTGGGTTTCGTATAAGGACGAGGTCCTTATTATTTTAACTCCGTCAATTCCACCCAAAAGACTTGTCGCTTGTTGTACATACCCGACTCTATCTCCTTTATTTGAACCTAAACATAAATACGTTATCGCCATGCTTCTTATTCTATAATATCTGACGCCAACTTGTCAACCTTCTTTTCTTACAAAAAAAGAAGGCAAAAACTTTAGAAACCTTTCCAACCAATAGAGCAATGTAATTTATTCTTCTCATTATTAATATAAGAAAACAATTAATAACAAAAACCCATTAGGAGAGAACTTATGAACAAAAGGAAAAACCTTTTAATTTTTGCTGCGATATTTTTTTTAAATAATGCCGCTTTTGCAATCGAAAACGTAGTATTAAAAAACAGGTATCCAGATTATGCCTATGAATTTAGCGGAAAAGACACATGTGAAAATTTTAACAGAAAAATTTTTATTTTTAATTCAAAACTAAATAAATATGTAATCCGTCCCATTAATATTGTTTGGGCTTCTATTCTGCCTAAATACGGAATTGCCAGAGTTCAAAATTTTTACACCAACCTCGAATTTCCTATAAGATTTACGAGTTGTTTACTTCAAAAAGATTTTAAATCATCTAAAACCGAAGCGAAAAGGTTTTTAACCAATACTACAATTGGCTTTGGAGGGCTTTATGATCCTGCCAAAAACCGATTTAAAATAGAGCCTCGCCAAGAAGATATGGGACAGGTACTTGCTCATTATAATATTAAAAAAGGGCCTTATATAGTTTTACCAATCATTCCTTCCGGCAGTGTGAGAGATATTGCAGGTCAGGCGTTAGATTGCCCGCTTAACCCATCCTCGTACATAATAGGCCCAGCCGTTATGGTTGCTAAAGCTGTTTCTCTGGTAAACAAAACTACTAACTTTCAATCTATAGCCAAAACAATAGATTCCACTTATGCCGATCCGTATGAAATTTCAAAAAAACTATGCGGGATTGAAAAATATATTAAAAACTCGAATCTTGACAGAAAAGAGGTTCTTGCCGAAAAAACCGCTTCTCAAAACATTATTGAAATAAAAAATATTGACGAAAATTCGGTTGTAAATGCCAATTTAAAAGCCGATATTAAGCTCAACGACTATAATCCCCAAAGCCCCTTAATAGATTCTATGCGCACTGCATTATTTGAAGAACAAAAAATAAACGATTCAAAATGGTCTGATTTATCTGTTTGGAACAAAAGTTTTAGCAAACAAATAAAGACTTCTTCTGTGAACATAGATGCAAAACATCCAAATTATAAATACAGATATGTATTACAAAAAGACAAAACAGCACCTCTTGCTATCATTTATCCGTCATTTGGCGAGGGAATTATGTCGCACCATTCAATTGTTTTATCAAAAATCCTCTACGATGAAGGCTATTCAGTTGTTGTTCAGGGAAGCCCTTTTCAGTGGGAATTTGTTAAAAGCATGCCTGATGATTACAGACCCGGATTTCCCACATTAGATACATACTATTCAAGACTTGTAACTTCAAAAATACTTGATAATCTTCAAAGTCAAAAAGCTTGTAGGTTTGACAAAAAAATTCTGATAGGGACATCTTTTGGTGCTTTAACTACTCTTTTTGTGGCGGCAAAAGAAGAAGAAGAAAATAGATTAGGTATTTCGAATTATATTTCGATAAACCCCCCGATAGAAATACTATTTGCACTAAAGCAGGTCGATAAATATTCTCAGGATTGGAAAAATAATCCTGACGATATAAAATTAAGAGCGGCAATTACGGCGGAAAAAATAATACAAGTTGCTCAAAATATTTCTAATAAAAATACCGAAAAAAAGATTGACTCTTTACCTTTTACTGATGATGAAACTAAATTAGTAATTGGATTTATAATGAAACAAAAATTGTCCGATTTGGTTTTTACTATCGAAAATGGTTCCAAATCTAAAAAAAGTGATATTTATAAGTCACTTAACGCAATGAGTTTTGATGATTATGCTCAAAAATATCTTAATACAGGTGGATACAAATCATTTGAACAACTAAATTATGATACGAGCTTATATTCTTTGGCTAATTTTTTACAAAAAAATGATAAATACAAAATATACCACGCCCTTGACGATTATTATGTAAATGCTGAACAACTAATCTGGCTAAAAAAGCAATCTAAAAATAAATCCGTTTTTTTTAGCAACGGTTCTCATTTGGGCGGTTTATATAGAAAAGAGTTTATTGATGAGTTCAAAAAAGATATTGCACTTCAAAAGACGAGCCTGATAGGGCCTAATACACAATTGGCAGAAAAGTAAGGGTATGCATTATTTGACTTTTTTCGATAATAAAACCAAGGTAAAAATCTTGCCATATTTATCTATATGTTCTTTTAGTTGTAGGTTGACAAACCCCGATATAATAATCTATAATGCATATATGACAACGAAAGAAGAAATTTTAACTAAATTAAAAGAAATCAAACCTGCTTTGAACGAAAAATTTTATATTAAAAATTTGGGACTTTTTGGGTCTTATATTCGTGGGGAAAATTCGCCCTCCAGTGATATTGATATTTTAATTGAATATGATGAAAGCAAGTCGTTTTCGATTTTTACTATTATTGCGTTGGAAGATTTTTTGACGAAATTATTCAATATTAAGGTTGATTTAGTTAATAAAAAATCAATTAAACCCGACCTTAAAGATTACATATTAAACGAGGTTGTTTTTGTATGAAAAGAACAAATAAGCATTATTTTAAAGATATACTTGAATATGCAAAATATTCATTGTCATTTATAGAAACTGTTACGTATGAGGAATTTATATTAGATAAAAAAGTTATTTTTGCAACAGTTAGAGCTCTTGAAGTCATAGGGGAATCTTCAAATAGAATTTCAGATGAATTAAAAGAAAAGTATAAATACTTGCCTTGGGTTGAAATGCGAGGATTACGAAACCGGATTGTACATAATTATGACGATGTGGATTACGATATTATTTGGAATGTTTTAAAAAATGAAATCCCTACCCTGATAAACCAAATTGAACAAATTATCGATGAAGTTCAATAATCAATCTACAATAATTTCTTTTTCATTCTTATAGGTAACATAACCGAGGTTTGCTCCTGACGGTTTTTTTAGGAATTTTCGTTTGGTGTAAATCACGCCGACTTTTGATGAATTCTTTGCGCTTGAATATTCTTTGGCAAGTTTAGCACATTCAAAAATAATCTCCTCTGTCGGCTCCTGCCCTGCGTCAACGCGCAAAAGAACATGAGAACCTGCACAATTGTGGACATGGAACCATAAATCTTCATCACGAGAAAGTTTGGAGACTATATAATCGTTTTGTTTGTTATTCTTGCCAACGTAAATGGTGTAAGGTGGGCGGTGAGTTGTGAGGGGTAAACGGTAAAAGGTAAAAGGTGAACGGCTTTGTGGTTCTCGCTTGCTGTTTCCTGTCCCCTCGTTCGCTATTTCCAAAAGCTCCTCCACTGTCGTCGCGTTATCAAGCGAGTACAAAACCTGCTCAAGATAATCCTTTTCCGTCAGTAGATTTTCAATCATCTCTTGCGATTTTAAATTTGCAACTTTTGCTTTATTATAAAGTTTAAAATATTGATTGGCATTTTCTTTAAGCGTTTTTGTTTTATCCAGTTCAATTTTAATAGGCGAATTTGTTTCAAAATCTAAAACCTCAACGAATGGCGAAAAATCTTTTTGATGAAACAAATTCGCCATAATCAAATCACCTTTTTTACGATATAAATTAGCCTTACCCAAGCTTGTTGATTGATTTTGAATTTTCCCCAAAGTAATTATAACTTTTTTTAATTTAGCTTGAGATATAGACTTAAGCTTTGTTTCTGTTGATTTAATCTTTTCCTCTTGTTGATAATCAGCAAAAAAATCGTCAATAAAGTGAGTAATGCTACTTCCAATCTTTAAATCACTCGAAAGCCCTGAAAACATTACATTAGAGTGTTTGGGGGGATATGCATAAGGCAGAGAACCCATCATCTCTCTTACACTGCTTTTTTCGGCCCCAACGTTATGCGCACAGCCGATTATCACATTCGTATCATAATTGTAAAGTACGACATTGGAATGTTTTCCCATTAATTCGACTGCCAAACACAGATAAATTTTTTCCGAAAGTTCATTGTAAGTTTCAAAATAAAATTCCAAAATCCTTTCATTTTCCGGTTGACAAACTTTTGCGACTTTTGCGCCCTCCAAATATTTTCTAAGCAACATGCAAAACATAGGAGGCTTTTTGGGAATTTCGATAAAACGTTTTTTTTCATTTGCCTCTGACATAAAACAAAGATGAAAAAACTTCGGGTTGATGTTAACGTAAAATTTTCTGTTCCCTCCTGAATTTCGCAAAGTAAAAATAAACTCTTGTCTCGTCGGTTGTTGAATTTTTTGAAATCTTGCGCCTTTCAAAAATTCAATATTTTCATCTAAAAAGAGTTTGAGAAGTTGAAAATCAAAATTTTTACGGGGATTATTAGAATTATTTGTTTTCACTGACATCTTCGACAAGTCCGATTGGTTCATATACCTCTATTTGTTCGTCTCTGCCTTTAACACTTATTTTACCCGCTTCAAGAACAATTATTTTAGATTTTACATCATCATAGGTTGATTTAGAAATCAAGATATCACGATTAAGCTTTGAACAATTAGATTCTAAACGAGAAGCCACATTGACCGCATCACCCATCACGGTATAACTCATGATTTTTTCTGAACCGGAAAGCCCTAGAAGTGCCTCTCCTGTGTTAATTCCCATTTTTACATCAAGAATTATTTTATCATCTTTTGCATTTTGTATTTTTAATTCATTCACAACTTTTTTTATTTCAAGTGCGGTTTTGACAGCCATATAAGCATCATCTTCATGTGCTATCGGCTCGCCCCAATAAGCCATAACGCAATCACCGATAAACTTGTCAACGGTGCCGTTATTTTCAAAAATCACATCAACAACCTTATTAAATAATTCATTCATATTCTCAAGCAGTTGTTCGGGGTTGCATTTTTCAGACAAGGTCGTAAAATCTTTCACATCGCAAAACATCATTGTTATACGTTTTTTTGTATTTTTTAAAACCAAATTGTCTTGATTTTTTAACAATGTCGAAAGTACCTTAGGCGAAACAAGTTTTCCGAATATGTTCATCACTGTGGCTTTCTGAGCCAACTCTTTTTGGAATCTGAATGCAAAAACGATCCCCGAAATCATTAAAAGATAATACAAAGGAACAACTATCGGTACCCAAATTCTAAATGCAGGATTTGCAAAAATCCAAACGCAAAATAAAATATACAAAATTATGGATACAAAACTATTTATAAACCCTATTAATGCATTTTTTGACAACATGCCCAAAGCTACAATAAACGAGCAACAAATAAAAATTAAAGAATATTCATTAAACTTTGATAATTTGGAAACAAACTTTCTTGCCTGTTTGTTATGTAAATCAGTATCGTTGATAAAATTATCCAGAGCAGTTGCGTTAGCCTCAGGCCCAGCATAGGAAGGACTTACAGAGCTTAAATGAATATCAGTTCCCGTCATTGTTCTGCCGATTATTATTATTTTGTCCTTAAAATAGTCTGATTTTATATATTCTTCGTTATTTTCGCTCAATAGAATTTTGGAAATTGGAATATAGGAATAATTGTGACCATAACCATGCCAACTGATATTAGTTTCACCTTTTTTGTTAATAGGAATTACTAAACCTTTATATGTAATTTTATTAGCTTTTACAATAATCTTCCCATCTTCACCCACATATTTTAAAAACCCTGCAAATGCCAACGAAGGCAGGTAGTAATTCTCATTATTTTTAACCAACTTAAATATCGGCTGGGCTCTCCTTATTACAGAATCGTCATCCACAACTTTATTAACCACACCCATAGTGTTGTTTTGTGTATATAAATCGTGTACAGGTTCATGCGAATAGAAAGTGATAGCGTCATCAAGTTTTTTATCATTAATCTGGACATCGAGAGGTCTTGGCGTAGGTGAGTAATCGCTATTTTCGATTATGGCATCTTTTCCAAGATTATCTACCAAATATTTAGGATCATTTAAAGCAGTCGCAAGCACAATGTTATCGTATTTTCTCAATGTTTGAGCAAATCTTCTGTCATTCCAAGAGTTTTCATTTAAATTGGCAAAAACCACGTCAAATAATATAGCTTTAGGTTCACCTTTTTCTATAAAATCGACAATTCCACTCCAAACGTCTCTCGGCCAAGGCCAAGAACCCAAATTTATGTCAGGATTTTTAGACATTTCTTTTCTTGAATAATCATCAATTGCGACTATTACTATTTTTTTATCCGCCTGCTTGAAGTGCTTTGTAAAAGGCCCGCCGTCAACTGCAAGCTTTGCCCTGAGGTCGTAGGTCATTAACTCTAATCTTTCAAACACAGAAGTCGATGAAAAAATCAGTTCAACCACCACCACAAATAAAATTATTCCCAAAATCAATAAAAATTTATTTTTCATAAATCTATTATATTTTTTTATTCAAAAAAGGGCAATTATATTATAGTTTGTAACAAAATGGTGAACAGAAGTTTAACAGTTAAAAAGTCGAATAGTTGAACAGTTTTGCAAGCCATTGTTTAATCGGCTCTGCTTTTTTACTCGGTACTGATTGAACTATTCTTAGCATAGTTTGTGCATCCGCTACGTCAGTAAGTCTCATTTTCCCATCGGCAGCTTCTAACTTCAACTGGTGACAATTTGTCACCGTTTGCTCTGAACCCTCTGTCTTTAACCTTTCAGCTAATTTGTTCCAGTACTTTCTCGCCGACTGATAATTTTTTTCAATCAAAATCTCAACAACATCTACAACGAGCTTGCGGAAAAATTAAAATTTTCCTCGCAAGCTCCTATGTCCGGCTTAAATCCATACCGCCGGCTATCCCGCAGCCGGTATGGATTTAGCACTTCTTAGGTCGGATTTGAAAAATTGCAAAAAATTGTCATTTTTTGA
>CAIPUE010000054.1 GCA_903868125.1 uncultured bacterium
TCACAAGAAAACACTCACAAAATCTTTTTGGCTATCCGCATGCTTCAATTGGAGAAATCCGCACCGAAGCCGTAAGAAGAAACCTGGAATCCGTTTTTAATAAATAAAATTCAATCTAAAAATGCATTAAAAAAGTTCCTGTTGTTTGCAGGAACTTTTTTTGTGAAATAAGCCTTATATTTGGTTTTTTGATTAGTCATAATAATTTTGTTTATAATAATCTCTTTCAGGAAAATTGGAATTAGACAAAACTATTTCTTGATATTCTGCTTTATCAATATCAAGACTTTTGATTTTTATATTAAGTTTATTTGTTTTTTCGATTTTTTGAGGTTCTTGTTTTTTATTCGACATCGGCACAATCTCAAGTAATAGTTTTAATTAATTATTATTATACCTTAAAAACATAAAAAACTGAGGAGATCTTGACATCAACCCAAAAAACTCCCCTATTTAAAACTTAGTAACTCCTATGTAGAATAAAACAATGTAGGAGAACAAAAATGAAACAAGGTAAATTTACGGTAGAGCAAATCATTAAAATTTTGAAAGAAAATGAAGCCGGAGTAAAAGTAGTAGATTTATGCAGAAAATACGGATTTTCAGATGCCACCTATTACAATTGGAAGTCAAAATACGGCGGAATGGAAGCATCGGATGCAAAAAGATTAAAACACCTTGAGGATGAGAACAATAAGCTTAAAAAGCTTGTCGCTGAATTAACACTGGATAAAATGGCATTGGAGCACCTGAACTCAAAAAAGTGGTAAAGCCTGCGGACAAAAGAAAAGCGGTAGATTGTTTAATGACCGAGCATAATCTCAGTCAAAATAAGTCTTGCAGGCTTGTAAAACTTGATATTTCAACATACAGATATAAATCTGTAAAAAAAGATGACAGCGAATTAAGAGACAAAATTATCTTTATAGCTCATAAGCATAACCGATATGGCAGCAAACGCATATACGAAACCCTTAGAGGAGAAGGGGAATTAGTAAATCATAAAAAGGTAACCCGCATTTACAACGAAGAAAACCTTGCTTTAAAAAGAAAAAAAAGAAGAAACAGGATAAAAAGAATGTGTGATATAGTTCTCGCTCAAAATATAAATGAAATATGGACAATGGACTTTGTTTCCGACGGTCTTGCAAACGGCAGAAAAATCAGAACATTAAACATTATTGACCTGTTAACCAGAGAATGTCTTGCTATTGAAGTTGATTTTTCTCTTCCTTCAAAACGCGTAATTCGTGTCCTTGATTGGTTATTAGAAATAAGAGGAATTCCAAAGGCAATAAAAATTGATAATGGCAGTGAATTTACAAGTAAAATATTTACTGAATGGGCTAATAAAAACAATATCAGGCTTGTATATATTCAACCAGGCAAGCCGACTCAAAACGCACATATTGAATCTTTTAACGGCAAATTTAGAGATGAATGTTTAAATGAAAATTTGTTTTTGAATTTAAATCACGCAAAAGAATTGATCGAAATCTGGAGAATGTATTACAATACAGAAAGGATTCACAGTTCCTTGAATTATATGACCCCTGAAAACTATGCAAAACAGTTCGCTTAAATTAACGGAGTACTAAGTTTTAACCGTAAGAACAAAATGGGTGAGGTCAGATCCATATTTCTGAATTTAAATTTGCTACGACACTTTTTTCGTTCATATACATTGCTCCTGATGTTTTTCTACACCGTAGTAGCAATGATAAATCGGAATGCGGAAATTGGAACTCTTGTTCCGTCAGTTGTGTCGCACTTGCATCAATTTAAATGACCCGCAGCAAAATTATTGTGCCGTAGCAAAAATGAAGTTGCATTTGCGAGTGTAAATAATTCTCCTGCACAACAAATTTCATGTAATTTTACGCAAAAAACTTGAAATTAAAGTTTCCCAGCAAAAATGCAGTTGTATTTTCAATAAATAAAATTTTGCTACGGGTCGGAAATCTTTGCTAGCAAACTCGATGATACCTAAATTTCTTCCGGGTTTCCTTCCATGTGCTTCCGACTTCCCCTGTTTTTGGCATATTTATTTGATTTCTGCCACTTTTTACCGTCCCGATGAA
>CAIPUE010000055.1 GCA_903868125.1 uncultured bacterium
CAAAAAATTACAATTCGGCGTCGTATTTTGTCCTCCCCTTGAGGGAACTCTGCCGAACAAAAATATGACTAAATGTCATATTTTTGAGAGAGGGGGAAATCTTTGATTTCGAGGAGGGGGCAAAAGCCCCTAAACATTGCCCCTCCATTTTGATTTGACATTTAGCCAATTCAAAACGGAGTCCTTCCCCCACCCTAGCCCTCACCCCTCTCACTCGCTCCTGCGGAGCTGCGCCGACAGGGTTACTCGCCTCGTACCTCGGCGGTTCCCTTTGTCAAGGGGGGAGGGAACGCCCTTGACAATTTTCTTTCGCAAAGTTTTTTAAAAATTATTTACCATTTAAAGTCAATATTGACAGCTATTTTAGACTATGGACTGCAAGATTCCTGTAACTTAGTGAAAAGTTAATATAATTGAATATTAAAGCATGATAAACCCTGAAGTTCAGGCAGTAGGTCGGGCATTCCTGCCCGACCTACAAAAAGCAAAAAAATCTAACATCGCGTCATCCTGAATTGACTGCTCTGCATGAATTTGAAGCTTTAAACATTTTGAAAATTAAATAATGAGTGTATTTCATGGACTTTTCGCAAGAACAAATAGGTTTGCCAACCCAACAACATGAAATTGTTTATGCTTTGATTGCAGCGCCGTATGACTTATGCAAAAAGCGACTGAATAATTAATCTGATATTTTCATCTGAAATTTTTCCCAAAACAGTCTCTTTGTCAATCTCATCAAGCTTGCCCAAGAATTTTATTACCTCAACAGTCCGCAAAATAATAGTCTGATTATTTAATGTTAAAAGTTCTTTTAATTTATCCGACGATTCCAACAAATTAAGCTCCTGAACCAAGTCAAGGGCAGGAAAGATAAAATCACTCCACTGCGTCAATTCCTGCTGGAATATTTTTTTTTGTATATCCCAAAATTCTTGTGGTTGTGAATTCAAAAATTCTTTTATACAGTAAATTTCCTCTTTTGTTGCTTGACTTTCATCAAAAAGATATTCATCATTCTCTGTCAATTGTTCTAATTTTAGTTGAGCGTTAAGTAAAACTACTGCTATTTTACTGTTCCACTCAATTTTTTGTAGCTTAATCAATTTCGCGAAAACTTCAAAAAGCTGAAAATCAAGAACCTGCTCCAGCGAAATAATTTCACCAAGTCCGTTAACAATGTGATTTAACGCAAGAATTGTGTCATATTTAAATTCAGAGTCCAAAAACTCAAGAATACTTTGCAAATAAGAAATTTCAGAAGCAATATTTTCAGGCATAGATGATTTTTTCATTGTTTCAAAAATAACATCAATCGCCCTTAGATCATTATATGCAGTTAAAAATCTCACTGCCGAAAGTTTTTCAAACTCATCGTCCGATTTAAGTTTTTCGAGTGCCAGATTATAAGAAAATTCATCCTTCATTACCGAAAGTGCTTCCGCACAATTCAGAAAAAGAGGATCAAAATCCGAGTAAGAATATTTCCTTAGCAAATCAATTGCCAAAGTATCATTAATATATAAAAAATATTTTGCACAGTAAGCTCGTTCTTCGTTAGAACCATTTTCAAACAATTCTAACATTGTGTCCGTCAAATCTTCATCTGCAAATCTCACCAAAGAAGAAATAATTAAATTTTCATAATCATAAGAATAAATTTTCAAAAAGGAAAGTAAATTCCTGTAATTGTAAGGATTTACAGCATTCGCAAGCCTTTTTTTAACATTCTTTTTAACAAAATAAAACAGAAAATCACTCTGTTCAACAAGTTTTGAAAATGCATCTACATCAGAATTATTTACTATATGAGCCGCTGCAAGCTCAAAATATTTAGGGCTTTTACCCGTAAGGTTTTTTACGTGTTCATTAAACATAATCAATTAATCTAAATAAAATACAGTAATAACTTTGTAACCTTCTTCGGCATATTCAACCGCTTTATGAAGGGTTTTGCTGGTATGAGAGAGGAAACAAATCAACTGATTACAATCATCGATAATTTCTCTGTTACATACTCTTGAAGCATCAGCCAATGTCATCATCGCTCTGTCGGAATGTTCAACAATATTTGGAACTCCTATCAATTGATCTTGAACATCCGAAGGCTGTTGCCCTATTGTTTGAGGTAAAATAACCTTTAATTTATCAGGATTGGACTTCATTGCACCTCTGATTGCAGCGGCATTGGTACCCGAAGAACCACCTGATGTTATAATTGTGTTTCCTTGACGCACGAGTGCTGTTGTAAGCGTTTCTATTAATTGTTGATGTGTAATCGGCAGATTTCTACTCCCGATAATAGCAATTCTTTTTGCAGATTGTTGTATCGTGGCTAATTCCATTGCCAATTCATCAACTGTATCCTGATTTTCTTCTGATATGCTGTCCAAATCGTCAACCGGTACCATAATAGAGGAGGATTGTTTTTCGCTATTATCAGAATATTTGTCTAAATTAGTAATAGTGTTCGTTGTTTCTTTTGTCATTTTTCTTACCTTCTAAACTTTTTTTGAAAAATTATCATTTTTCTGGTACGCTAATTGTAACATAAAAAAATAATTTGGGAATAGGGGATGACAAATATCTTAGACAATCTTAACCAAGAGCAGTTGAAGGCGGTTAAACACATCACGGGCTCACTGCTTATTTTAGCAGGCGCGGGCAGTGGCAAAACAAGGGTTTTGACCTCAAGAATTGCTTATTTGATTCAAGCAGGAGTGAGAGCAAGAGAAATTTTGGCTGTAACATTTACCAACAAAGCTGCAAAGGAAATGCGGGAACGATTATCCTCTATTTTGGGCGAAGAAGTTGTTAAATATATGTGGGTCGGGACTTTTCACAGTATTTGCGGAAGAATGTTACATCAGGATGTCGAAAGTTTTGCATTTCCCTCCGGTAAAAAATTGGATAAAAATTTTACGATTTATGACGAGCAAGATTCGATTGCGGTAATTAAAAATGCTATCAAAAAGCTTAATCTTGACGATAAAATTTATGCTCCAAAACTGGTTAAATCAATTATTTCTAATGCAAAGAATAAGATGCAGGATGCGTTTAGTTTTTCGACTTTTGCAAGGGATTTTAAGTCCCAAAAAATTGCAGATATCTTTGAAGAATACGAAAATGCGCTAAACAACAATAACGCCATAGATTTTGACGATATGCTTATGCTTGCGGTAAAACTTTTGGAAAAATGCCCTGAAGTTCGAGAAAAATATTTCTCAAGATTTCAACATATTCTTGTGGACGAATTCCAAGATACAAACCAAGCTCAGTACAGCCTTATTAAAATGCTCTACACGAATCTTTCCGACAAGCACATGAAAAATCGCTCGCTCTGCGTTGTAGGTGACGTTGACCAATCGATTTACAGTTGGCGTGGAGCAGATTTTAAGATTATTCTTAACTTTCAACGTGATTTTAAGGACACAACAGTTATTAAATTAGAACAAAATTACCGCTCTACCGAAAATATTCTAAACGCCGCAAATTCAATTATTGAAAATAATAAAGAACGTGTCGATAAAACACTTTACTCACAAAAAGGCGCGGGTGAAAAAATTTCTTACTTTGAGGCTCAAGATGAGGCTGATGAAGCTAATTATATAGCACAAACAATAAAAAAAACCGCCGATGATTATAACAAATTCGCAATTCTTTATCGAACTAATGCCCAATCAAGAGCGATTGAAGAAGCTTGTATTGCGCATGCAATCCCTTACCGAATTTATGGTGGGCTGAAATTCTACGATAGAAAAGAAATTAAAGACATTGTCGCATATTTGAAGCTGATTTATAACCCGCATGATTCGCAAAGTTTTAAAAGAATTGTGAATGTTCCAAAACGTGCCATCGGCGAAACTACAATAAAAAATCTTCAAGCTATTGCAGATAGCCAAGATATAAGCTTATTTGAGGCGGTTTTAAACCTCGATGAAGTTGAGGGTATTAATTCAAAAACAAAAGAAAAATTGAAAAAATTTGCTGATTTAATCATGAATTTTCAAACCGTTCACAAGAGCTATAATTTAAGAGACTTCATCTCACTTGTGATTGAAAAAAGCGGGTATTTAAGAGAGTTAAGCGAGGATAAAACTCCAGAAAACGAATCGAGAATTGACAACTTGCAGGAGTTAGTGAATGTTGCCGGTGAATTTGAGCCTGAGGATATGAATAATATCTTGGGTGAATTTTTATCTCAAGTTGCTCTCGTTTCTGATATTGACGGGCTGGAAAATATTTCAAACAACGTAACTTTAATGACACTGCATGCGGCAAAGGGACTTGAATTCCCGATTGTTTTTTTAGCAGGATTAGAAGAAGGCATTTTCCCTCATCAAAGAACGTTTTCTTCAAACTCAGAGCTTGAAGAAGAACGCCGCTTAATGTATGTGGGGGTCACAAGAGCAGAAGAAACTTTGTATCTGTCAAGTGCAAAACGCCGTCAAATGTGGGGCGAGTATAAATATTACAACTCGAGCAGGTTCTTGCAGGAAATTCCGGCAAATCTTCTTGACAGTTTTTATTCAGATAATACTTCATCTAAAACAACTTTCAAAAGCGCGGTTGATAGAATTAAATATGATAAGGCGCCTGCGGTGCCCGCCAATAAATTCGGCTACATCCCGCCGTCAAGCGGATTCGGTAAAAGTTTTGTCGCACCGGGGAAAGGAGTAAACAGCAAACAGGGAACAGTTAACGGAAACCAAAAAACAGTTCAACCTTTTAGCCCTCCGACTAAGGCGAATAGCCGTATTATTTTGAATAAAAATCCGAAAAATCAGATTGCCGAAAAAGAAAAAATCGATGATTTTTTCAAAGATAACGCAATTAAACGTATGCTTGAAGCAAAGAAAAAACGCGAGCAGGAAGAATTGTTGAAAAAACAGGAAGCAATGTCCTCTGTGGCTTATTTTTTTAATGTTGGTGAAAGGGTGTTTCACGAAAAACTCGGAGTGGGGCATATTGAAGAAGTTACCCAAGTCGGACAAAGTACAATGTACACAATCAATTTTGGCAAACTGGGCAAAAAGGCAATGGATGCCGCTTACGCTAAATTAAAGAAATTTTAATGACATTTATTGCTAAAAATATAAAAATATGTTAAAATCTACAATAAACTAAGTAGGAAAAAATATGTTTAATGACAAAATTTATTCAATAGATGAAATTAAAAATAAAATAAAAGAAAATGAAAGTTTTTTAAAAGAAAAATATCATGTTCGCGGTTTTTTACTTTTCGGCTCTTACGCAAAAGGTGAACAGACCGAACAAAGTGATATTGATTTACTTGTAGATTTTCAAAAAATTGTCGATATGTTTGAATTTATTGATTTACAAGAATATTTGCAAAATTTATTTGAGAAAAAAATTGATTTAGGCACTAAAAAAGGATTAAAAAGTTTTATCAAAAACTCCATTTTAAAAGAAGCGATTGTGTTATGAAGAAAAGAAATCCTATTTTTTTCCTAAAAGACATTGAAATGTCGATAAATAAAATCCTTAGTTACACTGAAAATATGGATTTTGAAACATTTGAAAATGATGAAAAAACAATAGATGCCGTTGAAAGAAATTTTGAAATAATAGGTGAAGCGGTTAAAAATTTACCTGAAGAAATAAAAAATAATTATTCAAATGTCCCATTTAAGCAAATTGCAGGGATGAGAGATAAATTAATACACGATTACTTTGGTGTGGATTATGAAATTATTTATAAAACAATAAATGACAAATTACCTGAATTCAAATCCCAAATTGAGGAAATTATTAAAAAAGTCGTTTATTAATTCTTCTTTAAAAAGATTAATTGAAAGGTTGAAAGGTTGAAAGGTTGAAAGGTTGAAAGGTTTAATATTTAAAATAACAATATTATCATTTATATTCTTTTTTATTGCGTTTGGCACTTGTTTCGCTGGCGAAAATAACGATTTGAGAGATTATGACGGCATAGAATTAGCAAAAGGTACGTTTATCCCTGTTATAAACACACAGGAGATTTCGACGGCTTCTTTTGATGAAGGTTCCAATGTTAAGTTTATTTCAACATCAGATTTATATTTATACGAAACAAATGTCATTCCTCAAAACACCGAATTCTTTGGGTATATTGAAAAAATTAATGAACCTGTTGTTGGAACTAACGCCTCTTTGGTTATAAAAATAATCAAATTAAAACTTCCTGACGGCTTTGAAACGCCTATTAGAGGCTACATTTACACGGCAGGTAACACGCTTATCGGTGGAGAACTTACGCAGCCCGCAAGTTATGAAAAAAAGGCTTCTTACAGGCAAGGATTTAGAAGCATGGTTGGGTATGTTCCGGGACCGGCAAGAAAAATGGGTGAACATAAAGTTATTGCTTCAGGTGCAGAACTTTTGATTATTCTTACAAACCCGCTTTATGTTACTCATACAGTGTCAAATTAAAAAATATATAAAAATTTGTTACTTCGTTGACAAACAAATAATTTAGAATAATAATATATATAAAGGGGATATGAAAAGGAGGATATGTTTATTATGAGTACAAAATTTACAAAAAATCTAAGTTTATTGATGTTAATCTCAATTGTTGGGGCTAATGCAACGCTTGCGGCTGGCAATTACAATTATAAGCCGGCACAATCTCAATATCAGGGTAACTACAGTCAGGGGCAAACTCTGAAAGGTCGTGTTGTAACGGTTCCTGCCGGGATTACCATGCCTGCTGTCGTTTCAACTCCGATAAGTTCAGAATATTTAACCATGGGACAGACTGTTGGAGTAACTTTGGGGTCTGATTTTTATTACAACTCAACTCTAATAGCACCTGCAGGAAGCAGTGTTTTGGGAACGGTTACACAAGTTACAAAAGCTAAGCATGGCAGTATTAATGGGTCTTTAAGGCTTCGTTTCACAGAAATTACAACTCCTTACGGGACAAGAATCCCAATTTCTGCCATGATAAGAACAGAGGACGGAACGGGGTTGCTTAAGGGCGGAACTAAAGCAGATGTAGCTAAAGCTTACGCTAAAGACATAGGTATCGGAGCAGGTACAGGTGCGCTTGCAGGTCTTATAGCTTCTGCTATTTCGGGCGGAGATAAAGGAAAAGGAACCGCTGTTATGACAGGGGTCGGTGCAACTGCAGGGCTTGCTAAGTCGGTTTATGATAAGGGCGTTGATGTTGTCATTCCTTCAAATGCGACAATAGACCTTTGCATCGACCAGCCAATTACTGTTAATCCATCAGCAAATAGCTACGATTACTAGTAAATCGGCTAATAAGTTTTTTTCATATTTTCTATAAAATGTGAAAATAGATTAATATTTAAAAAACAGGATTGAATAAGTGGCAATTTTAGGTAACAAAAACAGTTTAATAGAAGATGATGCAGAACAAAGTGAAAAATACATAATTCCTGCGGTTATAAGACAAGACAAAAAGGACATGTCATTAAAAAAATCCATTTTTTTATCGGCTGTTCTTCACCCGACTATTATTGGTGCGGCTTGGTTAATAGTTTTCATTTTAGCTTTGATGGGGATTACATTTTCAATTTTTGACCGACCAAAACCAAAAATGAACGACATAGAATTTGTTTTGGTTGACAATGCGAAAGAACAAACTCCTTTGAATAAAAAAACACATTTTCGTTCGGACAGAAATACCAGAACAGGTGGGAAAAGAGACCCGAAAAGAAAAGTTTCAATGCCTTCTCCGTCTCCTGCCAAAAAATCTGTTCAACAAAAAAATGCTCCGGGGCCAAAGGCTCCCAAGCAGACGGTAAGAAAAAAAGTAACCAAACAGACTACGCAGCCTAAACAAAATATACTTCAATCGTTCATGCCAAAAGCTCCAGAGGCAAGACCTCAGCCGCCTTCTGCAAGACCTTCATTGAAGCCGCCTTCAATACCAAAACTTTCAATGAAACCGACCTCTCCTTTCGCAATTCCTGTACCTAAGCCAACAGGTGCAACAAGCGGAAAAACATATTCAACTGGACCTATTGGTGGTAGTGGAATGGCAAAATCAGGGGGCAGTAGTTCTGCACAAGGTAGCGGCCGTTATGCTCCTGTTCCTTCTTTAGCTCCGACATCAGGTGGTGGAGGCGGTTCCTCAGGTTCCAGACTTTCAAAAGGAGGCTCCGGTTACGGTAATGCGGGCAATCCTGGAGGCGGCGGGGGCGCACCTGGAATAGATTCAATTCGTGAACCTGATTTTGGACCATACATGAGAGAACTTCAAAGAAGAATTAAAATGAATTGGGAACCGCCAAAAGGAAACGAAAGCAAGCGTGTTGTGCTTTTGTTCAAAATTGCAAGGGATGGAAGATTGCTTTCTGTAAGAGTTTTTAAATCATCTGGGCTTCCAAACGCTGACAAAGCAGCATTGAGCGCAGTTGAGCTAACAGCACCGTTTAAGCCATTACCTGCTGATTTTAAAGGTAGCAGTATCGATATCCAATTTACGTTTGATTATAACGTATTCGGAGCATCGGGATATAACTAAAAAAGTCATTATTACATAAAAAAGAGGATAAAATTATGGAACTATTATTACATTCAATTCAAATGGACTGGCCGGTATTGTTACCGATTATGATTTGTTCAGTCTTAGTCGTGGCAGTTGCTCTTAACAGATGGTCGTTTTACAACAGAAACAAAAGAGACGTCGTGTTGTTCATACCAAAATTACAAAAAGAATTGGCAAGAAATAATCTTGACGGCGCTCAAAACCTCGCTATTCAACTTGGTGGAGTAATCGGTGAAGTAACAGAAGAAGCGGTTAGAATTTTTTCTGAACAAAAGAAAGGATTTTCACGTTCGTTTGACATTGCGGCAAGTCTTGCTACAAGAAAATTGGAGCACCATTTGACAATTCTTGGTACAATCGGAGGAGTTGCCCCTTTCTTAGGGTTGTTCGGTACGGTTGTTAGAATTCTCTACACATTCCAAGATTTGGCAAGTCAGGGTAATCAATCAGCAGCGGTTGCAACAGGCATCGGCTCGGCTTTGATTGCTACGGCATTCGGGTTGGGCGTTGCGATTATTGCGGTTATTTGCTATAACTCTTTCCAATCAATCGTAAAACGCTACGAAGATGATTTTCAGCTTATTAAATTATTGTTCTTGAGCTTTGTTGACTCAGACGAAGATATAAGCGTTCAATCGGCTTCTAATATCGCTTTAAAATAACGTAAGGATAAAAAAATGTCTATTAAAACTTCAAAAGGCAAAGACGCATTATTTACAGAAATAAACATAACACCGTTGACGGACATATTTTTGGTGCTTTTAATTATCATGATGGTTGTTGCGCCTACGTTTCAGTCGATGGATAATTCTATTTCTGTTCCAGAAATCAACAGCGGAATTTCAATCGAACAAAAAAATGCTACCGTTGCGGTTACGAAGGAAGGTTTAATGTACATAAACGGGAAAGAAATTAAACCTGAAAATCTAACGAGTGAACTTCTTGCGATAAAAGATACATTAGAGAAGAAAGAAGTTGTTGTAAAGGCTGATGAGAAGGCAAAGAGTTCTGAAATAATGGCTATTATGAATTCCGCAAAAGAAGCAGAATTTACAAAGTTAATTTTAGCGGGCGAACCTTTAAGCAGAAAAGAACAGAAGAAATTAGAATTGGGGCATTCTACTCCTGTACAAGACCAACCTAAAACACAAAAAACTCAAGAAGATAAAAGCAGTAATTGGGTAGAATAATAAAATAAGGATAAAAAAATGTCATCAAAAAACAGAGATAGTTTTAACGAAATAAACATAACCCCGTTAACGGACATATTTTTGGTACTTTTAATTATTATGATGGTAATAGCACCGCTTTTAGACCAACAGGGGCTTAATCTTACAGTCCCCGATATGGTAGAACAAACTCAGGTAAAAGAGAGTAAGACTTTGACGGTTTCTGTCACCAATGCCGATAAATATATGGTGGACGGGCACGAAGTTGTAACGACTGATTTAGAGTCTTTGATTAAAGATAAAATAAAATCTTTACCTGACGGGATGTTAATACAGGCAGAACCGGATGCAACTCACGGTGCGGTGGTTAGGTTGATGGATGTTGCGAGAAATTCAGGTGTTACTAGTATTTCCATGGTCGAAGGAGGATAGTGGTAATTTGGAGGTTTAATTTTTGTTCAACTTTATAGAACAATTTGCCAATTTTATCACCTCGAAAATGGGATTATCGCTGCAAGCCAAATCAGGCATTGCGGTCAGTTTTTTTATAGAAGATTTTTTCAAAATATTTTTACTGATTTATTTAACCCTTTTTATTGTTTCACTTTTTAGATATCAGCTTGCGCCTGAAAAGATTAAGGAATATCTAGTCGGGAAAAGAGCATTTTGGGGCTATTTTTTGGCGATTTTGTTGGGGAGTGTGACGCCGTTTTGTTCGTGTTCTTCGATTCCTTTATTCTTGGGATTTGTCGCGGCAGGAATCCCTTTTGGGATTGCGATGGCATTTTTAATAAGCTCTCCTTTAATAAGCGAAGTTGCCGTTTTATTGCTTTTGATTACGCCTCAAGCCGGTTGGAAAGTCGCAGCTGTGTATATCTTAGTCGGTGCCGTTATTTCGATTTGTGGCGGTTGGCTGTGTGATAAGTTTAACCTGAAACGATACCTTAAAATGACTGAGGAACCTCAACAAAAATGTTCTTGCAGTATTTCGATTAGCGAAAAAATCAGATCAACGTTTATTTATGCAAATGATTATGCTTTTATAACCATCAAGGAAATAGGACTTTACGTTATTTTAGGCTTAATTATCGGTGCGTTTATGCATGGATATATCCCGCAGGAATTTTTTGTTAAATACTTGGGCAGTAAAAATATTTTTGCAGTCCCTATGGCAGCGATTGTCGGGATTCCGATTTATGCCAATCATAACAGTGTTTTGCCTATTGTTCAGGTGCTTTTGATGAAGGGTGTGCCTGTTGGAACAACGCTTGTTATGCTCATGAGTATTACGGCAATTTCCTTACCAGAGTTGATAATGTTAAACAGGATTTTGAGTTGGAAAATTCTGGCTATGTTTGTGGGATTTTTGCTTCTTTCATTTATATTTGTCGGGTATTTGTTAAACGCGATTATGGGATGAAAGTTCAATCAAATCATTCCTCGCTTAAATCGGCAATAAATTTCTGCCAGTTTTTGTCCAACTTTTTAATAAATTTATGTGCATCCAAAACATCATCTTCACTTATCGGATTAGCGCTTCCTTGTACATGCAAAATGAGGTCATCTTCTGAATAATTTTTCAATTCAAAATCAGAAATACCTAAAAATGCTACGCCAAAGCTCTTTCCACATTCTTGGCAACTAAGCCTGAATACAATCATTTCTTCGTCTTTGGTTTTTTCTTCGCGCATAATTGAAACAGAATTTTCATCAAAATCCGATTTGCATGCCGAGCAGCATAATTCTTTAAACAATGTGGATATTTTTCTTTTCATAACTTTTCCTCAACATTAATTCTAACACGATTTTGTGGGTAAACGCCAAACGTAGATGTAGTTTTCACTTTTTACGTTTCCGTTGCTTATTAAGTTTTGTAAAGCATTTCTAAGTTAAGGTTAATGAATGTTAAAAATGTGGAACAATAAATTGTAAGCTATAGGAGTGATTGATATGGAAGCTTTTAATTTAGTTCTGTTTGGTTGTATCGTTTATGCGGCATTGATAGTTGTGCCAAGCATTTGGGATGACATTATCAAAGACCATTAATTTAAATTTACTTATAGAGAAGAAGACGAGAGTAGTGTTTTAATGTTCCCGAATCATCGCTGGTTTTGTGCATGGTATAATTACCTTGTGGATACAAGAGGTTGGGATGGTTGTGGGATGGTTGATTTTAAGCATTATACTGTGATGAGGCATGAAGCGGTAGATGCTTTAGAATGCAAAGATGGGCTTGTTTATGTTGATGCTACATTGGGGGGCGGAGGTCATAGCGAATTGATTTTGCAAAAAATTCAACCCTCAGGTCAATTGATTTCTTTTGATCTTGATGATGACGCGATTGACGCCGCTTCTGAAAGATTAAAAAATTACAAAAACTTAACAATAGTGAAAGATTCTTACACAAATATTACGAATGTGTTACAGGAATTAAGAGTAAATAAAATTACAGGTGGAATACTCCTCGATTTAGGTGCTTCATACCACCAACTGACAAAAGCAGAACGTGGATTTTCGTTTGCCAAAAATGCTCCGTTAGACATGAGATTCAATAAGGATAGTGATTTTAGCGCTTTTAACGTCGTAAACTTCTATAGTGAAGCGGATTTGATACGAATTTTTAGTGAGTACGGAGAAGAAAGATTTTCAAAAAGAATTGCTAAAAAAATAGTAGAGCAAAGACGGATTAAAACTATTGATACGACAGGCGAATTGGCAGATTTAATTATCAATGCAACTCCACGTATAAAATCGTCTATTCATCCTGCTACAAGAGTTTTTCAAGCTATTCGAATAGAGGTTAATCAAGAGTTAACAAATGTAAAAGATATATTAGAAAAAGTCTTGGCTTTATTGGCTGATGGTGCTATAATAAGCGTAATAAGTTTTCACTCGCTTGAAGATAGATTAGTAAAAAACTTCTTCAAGTATCATTCTCAAAAGTGTAGATGTGAAAAAAATCAGATGATATGCAAATGCGGACCGCCTGAATTAGAAATTATTACTAAAAAACCGATTTTAGCAAGTGAAGAAGAAATTAAAACAAACCCGCCCTCAAGGAGCGCGAAATTAAGGGTTAGCAGAAAACTTTGTAGTTAGGGAGTAGGATAATTGAATCAAAATCAAGTTCAAAATAATTATTATAATTATTCGTACAATTACGCAGAGTATTATCAAAATAATCCTCAACAAGATGCCCCGCTAATAGAAGGCTATTTCCCAAAGGAGAATACAAAAAAAGAGATGGCAATCAGAAAAATTAATACAACTTTGACAGTCCTTCTAGGTACTTTCCTCCTTTTAACAGCGATAAGCTATTATTTTGCAACTGCAAATGAAATTGTATTAAATAATTTAAGCAGGCAAACCGTTATTTTGAATGATGAAAATGCCGATTTACAAAACAAATTGGATAAATTAAAGTCTTTTAATAATGTTGATATGACAATGCAAAAGAATAATATGTTAAAAAAAGCCCAACAGGTTATCGAAATTCCAGCGGTTTCATCCAATATAGTTACCGATAAAAAACTTGATGCTCAAAAACCTTTTTCATGGGCGATTGGTTATTAAAACCGAGGTCTTGATGTTTTCTTTATGCTTAAACATTCCCCGTTGAGCTGTTTCTGTCATCCTCAAGCTGTCTGATATCGATACCTTCCGTTTCTTCAGGATAAGTTACAACAGGAATGGTAATTTCTACATTTACTTCTGCATCAACCATTTCAATATCAGACTTGGAGTATTCTTTTATTTTTCCATCTTCAAGCTTAACACTAATCTTCGAATTTAAAAATTGTAATGAAAAAACTTTACCTAATCCATCAGGGGTCATAACCGCTGAACCCAAAGGCGGCAAGTCTTTTGCGGCTTCAATGTAGTTTGAATATTCATAATTTAAGCAACAAAGTAATCTTCCGCACGTCCCTGATATTTTTCCGGGTGCAATTGGCATACCTTGATCTTTGGCAAGCTTAACATTTATCGTTTCAAATTTTCTCAAAAACGAACAACAACAAAAAGGTCTTCCACAAATCCCTGTTCCTTCAATAATTGAAGTCTCGTCTCTGACCCCAATATGTCTCAAATCAATCCTAATACGTTTAAAAAGTTGGGTTAAATCTTTCAAAAGTTCTCTAAAATCAACTCTTTCAGATGCCGTATAAAAAAAGGTTATCTTTTTTCGATCAAAAGTGATTCGGCATTGAACCAAATGCATAGTTAACCTATGTTGCTTAATAAGCTGCTGACATTTAAAAAATGACTCAACCTCTTCTTTTTTGATTTCGTCCAATGTCTGTAAATCCCGTTGAGATAATATTCTTATTACCGGCAATATTTCAGGTTTAAATTTTTCCCATTGCTCAGAAATTTCAGAATTAACCGCAAAAACTTTCAATGCTTCTTCGCCTTTTTCGGTTCTGACCAGAATCATTTGCCCATGTTCAAGAGTCAAAGACTCAGGTACCTGTAGCGGATGAAAGGTATTCTTAATTAATCTTACGGCATATTTCATAACTTCCTTAATTGTACTACAAAAACCTAATCAGAAACATTCGTCGGATTAGATTAATATAAATTACATATAACTTTCTTCTTCTTCTTCTTTTAATTCCCTATTCATAAGTTTATCAAGCACTTCATTCGGCGTAATATCAGTGTAAACAGCTTCATAGATTGCACTTGAAACGGGGACTTCGATATCTAATTTTTTTGCCAATTCACAAACTGCCTTAGAGGTTTTTACACCTTCTGCAACAGAACCTAATTCTTTTAAAATATCGTCAATTTTTTTGCCTTTTCCAAGCATAGCCCCCACCGTATGGTTTCTGGACATAGGGCTTGAGCAAGTTGCAATTAAATCGCCCATGCCTGAAAGCCCGTACAACGTAGATGGTTTTGCACCCAGCTTCAGACTAACACGAACTATTTCGGCCATCCCTCTGGTTAAAAGAGCGCCGGCACAATTATCTCCCAAGTCCATAGCACGAGCAAATCCTGCGGCAATAGCGATTACGTTTTTTAAGCTTCCGCCAAGTTCGACTCCGATTACATCCTTGTTCGTGTAAAGTCTGAATTTACTGTGCACGGAACAAGCACCTTGAACTTTCTTAGCTATTTCTAAATCTTCTGACGCAACAGATGCGGCGGTTGGTTTTCCCATTAATACTTCTTTCGCCAATGTCGGACCTGAAAGTATCGCCAAATTTTGGTTAGGCAAAACATCTTTTATAACTTCGGACATTCTCATCAAAGACGGAAGTTCAATCCCTTTTGAGGCATTTGTCAAAATCTGTTCATCTTTAATGCCTGCGATTTTCAGCTGTTCACAAACATTTCTAATACCTGAAGTCGCAACAACCAATAAAATTATATCAGCGTCTTTTATTGCTTCTGAAAGGTTTGAACTAATTTGGACTTTATCCTTTAACTGGATTTCGAGAGGTTTTGACACGCGTTTTTGAGTTTTTAGTTCTTCTGATAAATCATGTTCTCTACCCCAAACAACGACTTCATCAAAATTTTCTGTTAATAACCACGCCAGAGTCAATCCCCAACATCCTGCTCCTAATACCGTAAGTTTCATATTTTTACCTCATTAAATAACTTTTCTTAAAACTCCGCCATGCTTTTTTAATTCAAGTCGAGCTTTCGCAACATCCATGTTTAGTTTAAGCGAAACAATCGCAACTTTGATTTCCCAACTGCATTTCATCAGCATTGCTAAAGCTTCTGCGTGAGTAACTTCTGCGATTTGCGATACAATTTTAATCGCTCTGTCTTTTAATTTTTCGTTACTCGCTTTTAAGTCAATCATAAAATTTTCATAAGTTTTACCGATTTTAATCATTGAGCCTGTTGAGAGCATATTCAAAATCATTTTTTGAGCTGTTCCAGCTTTCAATCTGCTTGAACCTGCAATAACTTCGGGCCCAACCTCGGGACATATTACAATCCCTGCTTCTTCGGCAATTCTGCCCTTAGCATTACAGGTGATTCCAATTGTTTTTGTTCCGATTTTTTCAGCCTGAGCCAAAACGCCCAAAAGGTATTTTGGATTTCCGCTGGCAGATACTACGACAACAACATCGTCTTTTGTAAGTTGTTTGGCATCTTCAATACCTGCTTCAAAATTATCCTCTGCACCTTCAATTGCATTTTTAAAAGCCATTTCACCGCCTGCAATTACACTTTGAACCATATCAGAGTCAACACTAAAAGTCGGAGGACATTCAGAAGCATCCAAAACGCCTAATCTTCCTGAAGTTCCAGCTCCAAAGTAAAAAAGTATCCCACCCTTTAAAAATTGCTTGGCGATTAAATCAATGGCATTTGCTATATTTTCCAACTCTTCCTCAACGGCAAGCGCAACAATCTTGTCTTCGTCATTCATTTTTTTTACCATTTCAAGAGTAGAAATTATATCTATATCTTTTGTGTTTTCATTCCTGTATTCTGTTATTATTTCAGCCATAAAAATACCTCCTTACTCTGATGAGACAGCAATCCCAACATATTATCTAAATCCTAAACCAATTTAAGCAGATTAGCCATCTCGATTGCCGCTTTAGCTGCATCAGAGCCTTTGTTACCCGCTTTTGTCCCTGCTCTTTCAATCGCCTGCTCAATATTTTCGGTAGTAAGCACACCGAAGATTACGGGAACGCCCGTCGATAAACTGACGGAAGCAATTCCTTTTGATAATTCTGAACTGACATAATCAAAATGTGGCGTTGAACCTCTAATAATAGCTCCTAGAGCTATTATGGCATCGTATGTACCTGATTTTGCACATTTCTGGGTCAATACAGGGATTTCAAACGCCCCTGGGGACCAAACAACCGTTATATTAGCCTTTTCAACTCCATGTCTGGTTAATTCATCAATTGCACCAGACAAAAGTTTTGAGCTGATAAACTCATTAAATCTTGAAACCACAATGCAGAACTTTTCATTCTTTACTGTTAATTTACCCTCAATAGTTTTTATCATATCTTTTTTCTCCGTTTAATAACAATGCGTAAATCAATGTTACTACATACATTATTTTTTTACAACAACGGAGAAAATATCTTATAAAAAAGATAACTGGAAGAAAAAATCAAAAGTATTCCGCTTAATTTCAGTAAAATTTCAGAAACATGCGCAAAGTTTTTAAATCCTTTCAAGCTTGAGGTGAATACCCCTGCTATGACCAGAATTAAACCTTGTCCCAAAGAGAACATAAACAACATTAGGACAGCAAATAAAATATTTGTAGACATTGAGGCAAACGCCATTATACCTGCTAAAATAGGCGTAGAACAGGGGGTTCCGGCAATCGCAAAAACCGCACCGATTAATATTGGATACAAAATCATATTTTTACCCGAACTTTGAGGAATTTGCTTAATAAGAACCGGCATGCTAAAATCAAGTACCCCAAGAATATTTAACCCCATTACCATTAATAAAGATGCCAGCAATAAAATAAAATACACAGGAGCAAATGTGACAAAAACTTTTCCGGTGACAGCACAAATTACCCCAATCGTGGCGAAAACAAGCGATGAACCAAAAACGAAAAATAACATTTGTAAAAATGTTTTAACAGGATTCCCTTGAGAATATCCGCCAACATAGCCCACAATTATAGGCAACATAGCCAAAGAACATGGCGATATTGACGCTAAAAGTCCCCCTAAGAAAGATATCACGAGCATAATCAAACTAAAATGCCCCGTACCTGCAGCACCATGAGTTAATATATTTATATAATTGTCCATTAATTAAGCTCTTTCATCAACTTTTCTAACTTTTCTTGTTCTACAAAACCCTCAATTTTAGAAAGTTTTTTACCTTTAGAATTAATTATTATTAACGTTGGAACTAAAGTTACATTATACTTGTCAATTTGTTTTTTAGTATAAGCATCTTCATTTTGAACCTGAATTTCAGTCAGTGCAATTTTGTCACTGTAATTTGGATAAACTTCTTTCATTACCTTATCAAGTTTTTTACAATCCAAACACATAAGTGATGTAAATTTGATAATCTGCGATTTATTTGCATCCGTAACTTTGTTTGCAAAGCTTACATCGGGCTTTGACAACAACATGTACGCAACCAATGGGATTACAAAAATAAGAGTGATTATTGAGAAATTTTTCATGGGCTTACCCTCCTTATACAATATAGAATACACCAAACATTTTTTCAAAATAACTCCAGTTGGGTATAAATATTATAGCTCCACTAGGCTATTTTCCCGAAGAAACGGTATTATCATGCAAATGCATTAATTATTAAATAAAAAGATTGCAATAAAAATATTTTAGCATTATTCTAATAGAAAAGGGTAAATTTATGTTAAATGTATATAGAACTTCTTCCAACTCTGAATTAGAAGAATTAAATATAACACAAGCGGATAATCGTAGCTGGATAAAATTAATAAAGCCAACTGAGGAAGAACTTGAACAAGTAAATAAAGTTACAGGCTGTCCTTCTGATTTGTTAGCATCAGCTCTTGATGAAAATGAACATTCTCGTCTCGAATTAGAAGATGATTTTATGCTAATTATTATTAATATTCCATTTATTGTCAGCAAAAATAAATTTGATACTATTCCAGTAGGTATAATATTTTCAAATACATTTTTTATTACGATATGCTTAAAAGAAAATAAAATTTTAGACTATTTTGATATAAAAAATTGCAAAAAGTTTTCAACTGAAAAAAGAGCACATTTTTTATTTACATTGTTTTTGAAAAATGCTGAATATTATCTTCGATATATGAGATATATTAACAATATTACTGATGAATTGGAATTTAGCCTAAGAAAATCAATGAAAAATAAAAGTCTGTTCGAATTATTTGAAATAGAAAGAAGTTTGGTATATTTCATAACTGCGTTGAAGGATAACAACGTGGTTACGGAAAAACTTTTAAGATTAAGAAAAAATAGAAATCTTCAGGAATTAATAACAATAAATGAAGATGACGAAGAATTATTAGAAGATTCAATTATCGAAAATAAACAGGCGATTGAAATGGTTGAAATGCATAGTAACATTCTTGGAGGCATGATGGACGCTTTTGCATCAATTATTTCAAATAATTTAAACATAGTAATGAAATTTTTAACCTCAATAACAATAATATTGGCAATTCCAACAATGATAGCGAGCTTCTGGGGTATGAATGTTGATGTTCCGTTTAAAAATCATCCAGGGGGCTTTATTTATGTGGTAATAATAGCGTTCGTAATTTCATTTCTATCATTTTGGGGTTTATTTAAAAAGAACTTATTTTAAAATTATTATACTAAATCTTGAACAGCCTAATGATTATGCCCGAGTTGCAACTCGTTACCAATATTATATTTTCAAGACGGACTAAAAAAAACTCCCCGAAAGGGGAGTAAAATCTTGTTAGGAAGGGAAGTAGGGTAGGTAGGGTAGGTGTAGGGGGTTTTGTATGTCTCTTTTTCTTTTAATCTGGGGTGTGTTTATTTAATGCTTGCTCTCTTCTTTGATTAAGTTGTCCTATGTATATATAAAGTATATACATAGACGCAAAATTGCGTATATACTCAAATCTGTTACATTTGTTTACGAATCCACCCAGTGCAAGTTCTGACTAAAGTCTATCTAAAAAACCTTTGCCTTGCAATAACGACAAGGATAAAACTGTTTTAATGCACTTGCGCTGGGTGCTATAACAGTGCAGTAAGTTGATTTAATAGAAAGTTTATTGTATTCTGAATGGTAAAGATAGGCTTGGCATGAACAAAAAAAAGGTACTTGATTTAAACGCAATAGTGACCGAATGTGGAGTTTTAGATGACATAGGGTTGGATGTTCTTGCAAAAAATCTTGACAGGCTTGAAAATCATCATTCGGAAGATGAGTTAGTATTTATTTATAACCATTTTATTACGCTTTGTAGAAATCAAGACTTCTTGATGTATTTGGTCAGGTGCGTTGATAAATACCGCGAAAAATCTTCTTTGGCGTTGATTTTGGAACTTTTGTTAGATAGCAATAATTCAACAAATTTACGTTCAATGTGCGCTAAAGTGATTGCGAATTTTAAGGATACGAGTGCTGTAACTACGCTTTTGTACTGCTTAAATGACAAACATGAACATTATAAAGTAAGGCTTGCTTGTGCGGATTCTTTGGGGAAAGTAGGAGACAAGTACGCGGTTGCACCATTAATAAATATTGTTCAGGATGAGGAGGAAAAATCAGTTTACGTTAGGGAATCTGCCGCCGTCGCGTTGGGAATGTTGGGCGATTTGAGAGCGATTGACCCATTGGTATCTATTTTGGAATCAAAAAAAGGATTTTTGGATAAATTTACGTTTTTGAAAGAAAGAATTATTGAAGTATTAGGGAAATTCGATTTTAGCAGTGAAAGGATTTTTAAGGCATTGGCTCATTCTTTGACGGATGAATCTGCCTGCGTTAGGATTAATGCAATTGAGGCATTAATGGATTCTAACGACAATAGGGCTTATGATTTGATTAAAGAAATGCTTGACGATTTGGATGAAGAGGTCAAGAAAAACGCTTTAATTGCGCTTTATAATATGGTTGGTCGCGAAATTTTAGATGAAATTCTTGAAGACAAAAAATATTGCAACTTTTTAAAAGACGAGGCAAAAAATATGATTGATGAATACGAAGAGGAAATGTTAGCAAATGAATAAAAAATCGATAATTTTACTATCGGGTGGGTTAGATTCTTTGGTTAGCCTTGGGCTCGCGAAAGATGAATATAATATTGAACTGGCATTGACTTTCGATTATGGTCAGAAATCGGCAGAGATGGAGATTTTGGCTTCAAAAAAGATTTGTGAATATTATAATCTTGAACACAAAATTATAATATTGGACTGGCTTAAAGAAATTACTCAGACTGCTCTTGTTAGTGAAAAAGAAATTCCTTTAACATATCTAAATGACTTAAATTCAAATGACTTTATTAAGAAAAGCG
>CAIPUE010000056.1 GCA_903868125.1 uncultured bacterium
ATTGTTACAATATTTAGTATATTACAATGAATGTAGACCGCATTCATCATTGGATGGAAACATCCCAAAAGAATTTTTGCAAAAGTGTAAGCGAATTGCTTGACTTCTACAGCAATGACGTAAAGGGGTTTATACCTGAGTAGTTACTACGACACTGAATGGTAATTTTTTGTAAAAACAAAGTCAATATCCATAATTGTTTAGGAGATATCACATGCCCCAAGTGGCTTATTAACAATGTTTTTCAAGCTTTGCATAATCCCTGTTATTTATTCAATTCACCTTTTAAATACCATGTTTTCGCCCCGATGATTTTAACATTAACAAATTCACCGACAAGATTTTCGTGATGAGGGATATGAACAATTTTATTGTTCCGTGTTCTTCCGGTTAAAATATTTTTCCCTTTATGATTTTTAAAAGTTTCAACTAAAACTTCCAGTTCTTGTCCGATATATTTTTTGTTTGAATTAAGGCAATTTTCTTTATTCTGGTCATTCAAGCGTACTAATCTTTCACTTTTAATATCTTCAGGTAAAAATAATTCTTCCCACTTTGCGGCAATTGTTATTTCGCGAGGTGAATAAGCCGCCGTATTAGAATAATCAAGCTCAAGTTTCTTCATCACATCAAGCGTTTCTTGAAACTGTTTTTCGCTTTCGCCCGGAAATCCTGCGATAAAATCGCTTGTAATTGTAACATCTTTAACCCGTTCGCGGATTTTTTTAACAATTTTTGAATAAGTTTCCTTATCGTAGCGTCTGTTCATTTTTTTAAGGATTTCTGATGAACCTGATTGCATCGGAATATGGAAACATTCGCAAATTTTGCTTGATTTAACCACGGTATCGATTAATTCGTCGGTAATATCGGTAGGATAAGATGTTGTAAAACGGATTCTGAACTTGCCCTCAAGTGCGTTCAATTCACACAAAAGTCTTGCTAAATTCCAGTCGGAGTATTCGCCTTTTTTTCCGTAGCTATCAACATTTTGCCCCAGAAGTGTAATTTCCTTGAATCCTTGAGCCAAAATATCTTTTGCTTCCTGAATAATTACTTCCGGCGCTCGCGAACGCTCGCGCCCTCTTGTGTAGGGCACCACACAGTAGGTACAAAAGTTATCGCAACCTTCGGTTATTGTAATCCAAGCGTTAACGCCTTTTGCTCTTTTGATTTCAAATCCTTTTTCGTCAACCAATGTTTCACCTGCGGCACAAACTTTTTCGCCCGCTTCAATCCTTTTTACCAAATCTGGGAATTCGTTAATATTATGCGTTCCCATCACCAAATCAATGTATGGCATCCTTTTAAAAACGGCTTCGCCTGCCTGTTGGGCAACACAGCCACAAAAGGCTATTTTTAAATTCGGACGGTTTTTTTTCCATTTCCCCCAAAGTCCTGTTCTGCTAAACGCTTTGTCCTCTGAAAGTTGCCTGATTGAACATGTATTTATAATAAGTAAATCGGCGCTATCTTTATTCTTAAGCTCTTTAACTTCTTCATACCCTAAATAATCGAGCATCCCAAGCATTTTTTCCGTATCGGATTTGTTCATCTGACAGCCGAGTGTTTCAATATAAACCTTTTTCATAATAATTGCTATTTCTTTTCTTTATTTTGTGTATAGTATAATTCAATAACAATTTTACCATGTTAGTATGAGAAATCAATTATTTACTTATTTTATGTTTGTTGTATAATGAGCATAGAAATATGAAATCTGCGGATCGAAATAATCCTCTTACGTTTTTTAACCTAGGGGAATATTAAGAAATATAAAACAAATTCGCAAAACTTTACAATCAGTTAAGATGTAATAGCCGCAAGCGATAAAGCCGAAGCAGGCGGCATAAGGTAAAAATCCCTATAACAAATGATTTTATTTACAGGTTTTGAAGTAACTGTAAAACTATAATTTATTAAAAAAGGAGAAAATTAAATGAACTTAACTATTACACCAGGTTATCAAGTGAAAAATAATAGTAATATTGGGAATCAAAATTTAAGTAATGCCACTAAAAAAGTTTCGTTTGGGGTTAAGGATTATCGTTACGTTTACCAATGTAGTGGACGTATTGTTCAACCATTTGACGCCGAAACGCTCTCTTTATTAAAAAAGGTTTTAACAAAATATGGAGATGCATATAAGGTTGTCGTGAATAGTTTAGTACAAAAAGAAGCAAGAGGTTTAGGTGCAATAGCCCCTAACGTTACTTTAAAATCTAGCGACACTTCGATAATATTTCATCCGCATGAAAAGCTTGATGATGTGTATCAATTAGGACCAAATATCTTGGACAAACAAATATCTATGGAGCCTTCATTTAAAATGTTAAGTATTAAACAAACATCAGAATTAAATAATAAGTCCAATTTTGATTTAAATGCACTTGCACACGAATATCTAAAGGCGATATTGGATACAAGAAGAAATGCACGGATTATAAATATTAATCAAGCAAACGCCCTCTTACAACAAACAGGATAGTGCGTAGGGTGGGCATGTACATATAACTGCGTATTCGACAATTTTCGAATGCATTTGTCCATCGATATAAAATCGAACGCATTTATATTATTTAAAATTATGTTGTCGGGCGAGATGTCTTGGATTATCGGCAACGAGGGAAAGCGTGGTTTCTCTCGTTGGGACGAGCTTGCTACGCATTGCTCTTGCCGAAATCCGCAAGCCCAAGCTGCGGTGCTATGACGGTGCGGTTAAATCCGCACCCTACTTCGCTCTTGGCTTTATAACTTTTCAACCTTTCGACTATTCAACTCGGTATCTAATTACTGAAAATTATTCGTAATAGTGTGAATATATTCAAGGATTTGGGAAAAGTAGATTAAATCAGAGTTTCCATTGAGGATTATATCAGCTTCGTTTTTGGAGGGCTGAACATATTTTTCCCCCGCAACTTTAACGTAATCCCAATGTTTTTGGGCGTTATCTTCATCCTGATTTCTTTCGGTTGCGCGGTTGAAAAATCTTTGTTTTCTTTCTTCAGGGCAGGTTTCAATATAAATTTTTATATCAAAGATTTCTTTAACATCTTTATACATTGTAGACATGCCTTCAACCACAATTATTTTTTCGGATTTTACTTCAATAGATTGAGCAACAGAACAACCCGAACCGTTGAGTAGGTACTCGGGGATTTTAATGTCTTCACCTTGAGAGATTGTTTCTAAATCCTTTTTCAACAGTTCAAGCTGAAAACTTTCGGGAGAATCAACATCATAACCATTATCTCTTAATTTGTCAAAATCGCCGTATTGTTGAATGAGTTCGGAAATATCATTAAAATAATTATCCGCACTAATAATGGAAACAGGCAAATTTAAGCATTGAATTGTATCTTTAATTTGTCCGCAGATGGTTGATTTTCCACAGGCAGATTCTCCGGTAATACCTATCAAAAGGCGTTTTTGAGGAGTATTTATAAGTCTTCTTGAAAATTTTGAAATAAAATCAGGTCTTACTTCAGTAAATATAGGAGCGTGATATTTTCTATCGTAGGCCAAAATTTGTTTAAATTTTGATTGCAAATAAAATGCGAGCAATTCCCGCCCTGTTTTTTGGTTAAAATCAGGTTTTAAAATTTTATCTGTGGAGCTAGTTTCCTTTTTAATCAGCGATTTCATTTTCTTCCAAGTCTTGCTAAAAGCATGATTTTATTCGATTCACTATAAAATATATAATACTTGTAAATAATAAAAATTGCTATTAAATATAACAAATCTTAAAATTTAATAATAACACGATGGAGTAAAAAGGGAAAAGCAAAAAGGGAAAAGTAAGCAAGATGTGCAAAACCGTTTACTGTTTACCGTTTACCGTTTACTTCGTTTAAACCCTTCAACCCTTCAGCTATTCAGCCAAAATAACTGTTCAACTATTCGACTGTTCAACTAAAAACTAACCACTTGGTCTATACAAAGCCAAATATTCTAACCCCGAGGTTGATGTTAAATATCCTCTATATATTGTACATTAGTGATTGTACAGATGTATTGTTAAAAATGGGGTTGAGAAGTGGAAATTACGGGATTAGAAATAACATTGCAAAGGATTGGCAATATTGAACGCCAATTTCAGGTTTTAACAGGCGAAAACAAAAAACCTGATAGTGATTTTCAAAATATTTTAAATGCTTCAATGAATCCTTCAAGGGCTTCAAATTACGGCGAAGATGTCTCAACAGGCGAAATAAACGAACTTATTAACGAATATTCACAAAAAAACGGACTGGACGCTGACTTTGTACGTGCAGTGGTTAAGCAAGAATCAGGGTTTAACGAAAAAGCAACTTCAAAATGCGGAGCCGCAGGTTTAATGCAATTAATGCCTGGGACGGCAAAAGGCTTGGGAGTAGAAAACCCTTATGATGCCGAACAAAATGTCAAGGGTGGAACTAAAATGCTTGCAAATTTACTAAAAACTTACGGTGGGAATAAAGAACTTGCTTTAGCGGCTTATAATGCCGGCGGAGGAGCGGTAAAAAAATACGGCGGAATCCCTCCTTATGGGGAAACTCAGCGCTATGTTAAAAATGTTTTGAATATTTATGACCGCTACAAGGGAGGTGCATAATGATAATAAGAGGATTAGAAACAGCGGCAAAAGGAATGCAGGCACTGATAGAGCAAAACGATTCCACCGCTAATAACGTTGCAAATGTAAATACGGTAGGATATAAAAAACAAAGTTTGGTATTTCAAAATATATATGATTCCAATATTATTCAAAAAAGCACTATAACCGATGAATCCGCTAGTGTAGGGGCTTTAAGTATCGGCAGCCAAGTTCAAAAACTTACCCACGATTTTTCACAGGGAGTTTTGGATAAAACAGGAAATACTTTTGATTTAGCAATAGAAGGGGATGGGCTTTTCAAAATTCAATCAAATGATGGAGATATTTCTTATACTCGTAATGGTTCATTTACCTTGAATAACAATGGGAATTTGGTCACAAAAGACGGTGATTATGTCCTTGATGAAAAGTCAAAAAGAATAAAAATTAACACAAATGATGTAGTGATGAGATCGATAAATGATATTATAATAAATGAAGATGGAACAATTCAGCTTAGTAATGACAAAAACCAAATGACTATGCAGAAAATTGGGGTTTATGATTTTACAAACAAAGAAGATATGGAATGTTTAGGAGGTTCCAAGTTTAAACCTGTTGGTAATACGATAAATCCGGAACTTAAAGCAGAAAAATTTTCAATACAGCAGGGTTCTTTGGAAATGTCTAACGCAAACGTAGTAAATGAAATGATGAAAACCATCAATACTTCAAGAAACTATGAAGCATTATCAAAATTAGTTCAATCAAACGGAGATTCATTGGGCAATGTCATGAGGGTCGGAAGACTTTAAACAACAAGCGGGAGGAAATAAATGTTAAGAGCATTATCAACAGCAGCAACGGGGATGATAGGTCAACAGAATTATTTAGATGTCATTTCGAATAATATTGCGAACGTAAATACAACAGGATTTAAAAAAGCACGTGTTGAATTTCAGGATATGTTGAGCCAAGTGGTTAAAACACCAGGTGCAATGATTAATCAGGGAACTTTTCAACCCGTAGGGATTGAATATGGCCTTGGGGTGAAAACTGCCGCAACAACAAGAGTATTCAGCCAAGGTACAGCCGTTTCAACTGATAGAAATTTGGATGTTTCAATTCAGGGAGAGGGGTTTTTACAAGTTATGAAAACTGATGGAACTCTGGCTTACACGAGGGATGGTTCATTGAAGCTAGATTCTATGGGACAATTATGTACAAGTGATGGCTACTTAATTCAGCCTCAAACATCAATCCCAAGTGATACAAAAGAAATTGATATTACGGAGGATGGGAATATATCGGTAACAGTAGGTTCAGACACGACTCAAAGTATTGTTGGAACTCTTCAGTTAGCCAGATTCCAAAACCCTTCGGGACTTTTAGCCATAGGTCATAACTTATACGTAGAAACAGCAGGTTCCGGTAATCCTATTCAGGATACTCCCGGTTCAAACGGCATGGGAACAATCCAACAAGGATTTTTGGAAGGTTCCAATGTTCAAATAGTTGAGGAATTAATTGGTCTAATCAAAGCTGAAAGAGCCTTTGAGGCGAATTCCAAAATAATCAGTACTTCTAGTGATATACTAAAACAAACTAACAATATTGTTTAATAAAAATAATTTGTAAGGGTGCAAAATGAAAAAAATAATCAATTTAACTTTAATATTAATTTTAATTTTAGCTTCAAGTTCGCTTAGAGCTAATGCTGAGAATATAATGAGTGATAATGAAGTTAAATCAATTATTTCAGGGCAAGTTAGCGAACAGTACAAGCAATACACAGACGCCCAACTCAAAGTAGAAGTTGTAGCTTTACCTTTTAAAAATTTATCCTTGCCAGATGGGCAAGTTACTTTTGTAACAGAATCTATCGCAAAGAAATTTATGGCAAGAACTTTAGAAAAAGTAACGGTCTATGTTAATGACAAATTCGTAAAAACTTTTAATGCGCCAGTTGTAGTTAAGGCTTACGAAGATGTTTTAGTTGCCTCTTGCTTTATAAATATCGAAAAACCATTAAACTCGGGTAATGTTGTTGTAAAAAAACTAGAAATTTCAAATACACTTGGATATGAGCTAAAACCGGAGTCTTTAAATAAAGAAGTTTTGGCTAAAAAGGCATTTAGAGAGGGTGAAATTATTGATAAGCGTTTTGTTAAATTAAAACCTGATATTTTAAGAAATGCAAAGGTAACGGCAGTTTTTAATACAAATAATCTTACCATATCGACTGAAGCGGCGGCTCTTGCAAACGGCATGGTCGGCGATACTATTTGTATAGTGAGTAAAAATTACAACAAAGTTTACACGGGGAAAATTATAGGGGAAAATAAGGTGTTGGTAAAAATATAAATGAAAAATTTAATCACAAAAAGTTTAATCACAATTTTAGCTTTAACATCAATGAATTTATGTGTTAACGCAGAATCTTTATTCACCCTTGGGGCATCGCAGACTTATGCTCCAATTCCGAAATCTCTTTATGGAGGGGTGCAGGCACGGTCGGTTGGAGATTTGATTTCAATCATCATGAACGAAAGCGTTTCTGTAACTAATAGTTTAGGATATGCGTCCAGTAAAGCCTCTGTGACCACAGATAATTTTAGCAAATTTTTCAACACAATGCTTGGTCGTCCAATTATAAACGATAATTTAGGAACATTTGGCGGAACCAATGATGTAACTAATACTGCTTCGGCGAGTAATAAGGTGGTATTCGGGGATCAAATTGCCGTTCAGGTTGTGCAACAAATGCCAAATGGTAATTTGGTTGTACAAGGAAAAAAGACCCTTGTGAACGGAAATGAAAGGTCTGATTTGATTGTTACAGGAGTTGTGGACCCCCGCTGGATAACTTCAACAGGACAGGTTTATTCCAAATACGTTGCCAACCTACAATTCGCCTTATCAGGCAGAGGTTCTATTTCTCGCTCCGGTAACGAAGGCATTATCAACAGGGTTATTAAATACTTATTCTAAAGAGAGGAACTTCAATAAAATGAAAAAAATTACAAAATTAATACCAATTATAATGATAATGAGCTTAATCACAACGATTTTGCCTGTTCAAGCGATAGTTTCTACGGTGAGAATAAAGGACATAGCTCACGTAAAGGGTGTCAGAGATAACCAAATAGTCGGCTACGGGGTTGTTGTAGGATTGCCTAAAACAGGTGATAATTCTCGTTCAACACAAATAACAAACAAGATGTTGTTGATGAATTTGGGAACAATAATTGATCAGGAAAACTACATTCAAAAGGGTTCAACAGCAGCAGTTATAGTAACGGCAACTGTTCCTCCTTTTGCAAAAAACGGTGACAGAATAGACGTAACGGTTTCGACTATGGCGGACTGTAAAAGCTTGGAAGGCGGAGTTTTGGTTCAGACAATTCTAAAAGCCCCAAATGGTGAAGCTGTAGCGGTTGCTCAAGGGCCTCTTTCTGTCGGAGGAATAAACGTGTCCGAAGGCGGAAATTCTGCAAGAACTGCGATAACAACAACAGGACGGGTTCCGGGTGGTGCTATAATGGAACGCGACATGGTAACAGATATAGGAGACGACACTTCTTTAACTTTATCAATCGAGGAAGCTGACTATACAATGGTTTCAAGAATAGCACAAACCATCACAGATATTGTTGCACCAGCTAAAGCCGTTGACGGCAACAGTATCCAAATAACAATTCCCGAAAGATTTTTAAATGACAGAGTAACTTTCTTGTCAATATTAGAAAACTTAGATGTAAGACCGACCACCGAAAAAGCTAGGATTGTGGTCAACGAAAGAACGGGAACAGTGGTAATCGGAGCTGATGTAAAACTTTTACCATCTGCTGTCGCACACGGGAATTTAACCGTTACTGTTTCAACGACAAATGAAGTTTCTCAACCGAATGCTTTTGCTCAAGGTTCAACAGTTGGATTTGCGAATACAGAAATATCTGTAAATAAGAATTCGGGAAGTATCATTGCGATGCCCGCAAACAGTAATCTGAATGATTTAGTTAGGGCATTAAATTCGATAGGGGTGACGCCGATAGATTTAATTTCTATTCTACAAGCGTTAAAAAGAGCAGGCAGCCTGCAAGCTGAGCTGATTATAATCTAAATAGACGATTAGAACATAGGGGATATATTGTAAAATGAGTTTAATAGGACCATCTACTTATATTTCGGCGATGCCGGAGAATACAATTAATGCTGATCAACAAATCTTTAATAGGATTAAAGAATCCGGTTCGGGGAAAGAGCAATTAAAGAAGGTTGCAAAAGAGTTTGAATCGATTTTTATATCGAAAATGTTCTCTACCATGGATCAGACCGTTGATAGAGAAGGGGGCATTTTTGGAGATGAAACAAAGTACTTTGATAATTTAAAATCCTACATGTACAACGAATTGGGTAGAGACTTGGCAAATAACCCGCATTCATCATTCGGATTTGCAAAACAAATCTACGCACAAATGGAAAAATATGTTAAATAATAGGGAGAAGGAACTAAAATGTTAAATGCAGTTGGAACATCAAATATTAATCCGGTACAAATGTTTAATGCGGTTAATGCATTCAAATCATCAGGGCAAATACAAGATAATCAAATGCCTGAAGTTTCTGACGGTATTCAAATTAATGATAACAACATTTTAAAAAATCAAAACATTGATGAAATAAAGCAAGTGGCTCAAAATGTAGGAGAGTCAAATTTATCAAATGAAGATATTCAATATGGAATTACTTACGGAAGAAGTGTTATAGCAGATTATATGATATAATACTTTAGGAGAAAAAGATTATGAATGATACGTTACTTAAATTTAAAGAAGTAGTTGATGAAGAAATTCACGCTTATGAATCGCTTGGAGAACTGTATAAAGTAAAACAATCTATTTTAGTTCAGGGTAAAAGCGATGCTCTTTGGGACATTGACGCACAAATTATTAAAAATTCGGATAATATAAAAGAATTAAACAAAAAAAGAAAAGAAATTTCCAAATATTTAGGTAATGAAAACCTTACCATATCAGAAATTATCGAACAAGCAAAAGCGGCAAATGATTCGATTGCAGATAAATTGGAATCCCAAAAGACAAAATTAAGAATTTTGGCAAATTCTCTGGTATTACAAGAATCTACCAATATGACTCTAGTCCAACACGGGCTTACAATGGTGGGTAAAACTCTTGATATAATAGTCGGAGCTTTACTGCCACATTCCAGACAGTACAATAAACTGGGACAAAACATCAGTTGTGACAATAGTTTAGTAAGTTCAGTTATTGAAGAAGCTTAATTAAAAACACGGAGAATTATCGATATGACATTAGTATCAAGTATAAACATAGCACATCAGGCTTTATTAGTTAATCAGGCTGCAATAACGGCTGTTTCTAACAATATTTCTAATGTAGATACTGAAGGATATTCAAAGTTGGATGTTAATTTAGCTTCTGTAATTAATTACTCTTCATCAGCAGGGAAAGCTATCGGTAGGGCTAATGCTCTTAGCGGGGTTGAGCTTGTTAATATTGAAAGGGCTTCAAACGCTTATTTGCAAAATTACTATTGGCAGGAAAATTCGAATTATTCTTATTTGGATAAATATACAAATGTTGCATCTAACGTAGAGAATTTGATGAACGAATTGAAGAATGACGGACTTTCCAGTGCTATGACGAGTTTTTATAAAGCGGCAGACGATCTTAATAGTGATCCCAGCGATATTACAGCAAGACAAAGTTATTTATCTGCTGCTGATAATGTTTGTTCAGTGTTCAATAATATTGCAACGGATTTGACTAATTTAAGCCAATCTTTGGCTGGGGATCCTAATAATGTAAATTCATTAAGCTCTTCAGAAATTTCAAGCAATGTTGATAATGTAAATAATTTGTTGGATCAAATTGCTAAAGTTAATTATAACATCATTAAAACCAACTCTAGCGGAAATACTTCATCCGCCCTACTTGATCAAAGGGATACACTAATTAGTAGTTTATCTTTATTGATGCCTTTAACAGTTACTGCAAACAGTAGTGGGACAGTTAATATTTCACTGGGAGAGCGTGCCTTACTGAAAGGCTCTATAGTGTCGAATTATCTGGAGGTAAAAACAGGAGACGCAATTACTCCTGCGATTATAAATATTGTTGGAAAAGCCGGTAATCTGGTAGCTTCTAATGTAAATAGTGAAATAACTGCCGGTAAAATAGGCGCAATTTTGGATGTTTGTGGTTCTGATGTCACTAAATTCACAATAAGCGGCGTTTTAGATAGTTTAAACACCTTGGCAAGCGAATTTGCGGGTGTACTGAATAACATTCAAACAGGAGATCCTGCAGGGGATGGTACTACAGGCATGTGTATAGATGGTGCTTCCAAAACTTTGATAGCTGCAACAGAAAATATTTTTGTTCCAAATGATGGTAGCGGAGTGATTACAGCCTTAAATATTGGTGTGAATTCGGTAATTTCTAATGATCCGTACTTGGTTGCTGCAGCTAGAGTAGATCTAACTACCGGCGTAGATTATTCACATGCAATAGGAAATAATTCAAACATGACTTTGGTCTTAGATTCTAGAACCACAGATTATGCTGCATTAAATAATACGACAATGGGTGATTATTTATCAAATACTGTTTCGAAAGTTGGTACTGATGTAAAAAATCTTAATAACAATTTTACAAGCCAAGATGCGGTACTTAAGGAAATAAAAGCTCAACTTTCATCGGCAACGGGCGTAAATTTGGACGAAGAACTTGTTAATTTAATAAAGTATCAACGAGCATATCAGGCAGCAGCAAGAGTTTTTAGCGTATGTGGCGACCTCATGGCTGAGTTAATAAATTTAGGAAAATAGAGAGGTAATAATGTATATAAGACCAACCACACTTGGAACAACGAATTTAGCTTTAAATGATATATTAAGCAGTCAGGCAAAATATAATACGCTCTCAGAGCAATCTTCTTCGGGATTGAAAGTTTCTAAGCCATCAGATGATCCTACCGCTGCCAAATCTATCTTGGATGTGAATGCAAGTATAAGTCAGTTAAACGGTTATTTAGACAATATAAATGTAACACAAACTGAATTGGACACGCAGGAAAGCACTTTATCATCATTGTCGACTTTAATACAACAAGCTGCCGGTTTGGCAACTCAAGCTGCCAATCAAACTTATTCACTAACAGACCTGACTGCTATGAAATCACAAATTGATTCAATTTTGAATTCCGTATTAGATTTAGCAAATACCAAATACAACGGGAATTATATATTTTCAGGTACAAATACTTCAACGCAAGCTTATACGGTAGATGTGGCCGGAAATATCACTTATAACGGTACCGCTTCCACTGACTCCTATCAAAGATATGTACAAATTTCAGATGGAATATTTGTTCCGATAAATGCGACAGGGGACCAAGTTTTTGGGTCTTATGATGCTGCAACAAACACAGGAATCGGGCTTATAGGAACGCTTAAGGCTTTAAGTAATGCGATGGGAGCCGGAAATAATGCCGGAATTAGTGGTAGTTTGGATAATTTATCAAATGATTTAAATACGGCATTGTTTATTCGAACAAAAACCGCGGCGGTCAGCAGTAAATTTGAAATGACTACAAATGCCATTAACACCACAGTAACTAATCTTACAAGTTATAAATCGAATTTAGAAGATATAGATTTATCGGCAGTTTTGGCAAAATTAGCATCTGCTCAGGTGGCTATGCAGGCTACTATGTCCACAGCATCGAAAACATTATCCGGCTTAAGTCTTTTAAATTATTTATAAAACGGTAAACGGTAAACGGTAAACGGAAAAAGCCATTCCTCCAGAAAGTAGTGAGTAGGGTGCGGATTCAACCGCACCGTCAATAAGTGCCGAAAAAAAGAAAGTAGGGTGGGTTCCCTAACCCACCGTCAATAATCCCGAAGAAGTAAAGAGTAAAGGGATTGCGAGAACAGCAAAACCTTTCAACTATTCACCTGTTCAACTAAAAAATAATTTGTAATGAACAAAAATTGGGGTATAATATATAATATTAGTCGGGGAGAATTTTAATGTACAAAAAAATATTTGCCAAAATGTTCATAGGCGCTTGCTTGTTAAGTAATTTGTCAAATATTGGATATTGCGCGACAACCGGCGAAATATTTCAAGGACATGCAGAACAAAGTGATACAAAGCAATCCCAGAGCGAACTTTTCACGGGCAAAGTTGAAAATTTAGATAGAAAAGATGTACTGAGAATGACTGTTTCTCAAGTACTTGACGGAAGCTTTTCACAAGAAGGCGATGAATTTTTTGCCGAAGTTACTAATGATGTTTCGGGAGATGGGGGTGTAATAATTCCCGCAGGAACGGTTGCCCATGGGAAGATACAACAAACTTCCGGCGCGAGAAGGTTAGGGCGTGACGGTTGGTTGAACTTAGATTTTGATTATTTAATGACCCCTGACGGCAGAGAAATTCCAATTGAGGGAAAAATGTCAACAAAGTTGCATCCTGTAACAGCGGCAGGGAAAATAGTTGCAACGGATTTAGGTTATACTGCAGTTGGTGGTGTAGTCGGTGGGATTGTGGCATTAAATATGTTGGGACTTGAAGCTGCGATTGCTTCTCAAGGTTATACGGTGGCAGGTGGTGCCGCGATAGGTGGCGCTATAGGTCTTGGAGCCGCTTTATACCGTAAGGGTAAAGATGTTTTGATTGCCCCAGGGGATGAAATTCAAGTTAAAATTAATACCTCCGTTCCCTTACCGGTCTACAAAGAAACGGCCTTTTTGCAACATGAGATGCAATGCGATGGCTTAGAAATAAGAATTAATAATATAACTTACGAAAAAGATCCGTTTGACGAATTAAATACAATAACTATGTCTTTATCAATAAGAAATATGACTAAAATGACTTTTTCCAGCTTTGATTTGGCGTTAATAAACGATTATAATTCCGTATTTCATCCATCAATTTTTGGAGACACAACATTGATGTTTCAACAAATTAAACCGGGAGACAGAGTTGCAGGAAAAATTTCTTTTTCTGTAGATAACGTTAAACGCAGGTTTTGGTTAACTTTTTATGATAGAAAGAATAGAAAACCGGTTGCAAAAATTTCTGTCGATAACGCATATCGAAAAGTTTCACAAAAAGTAAAAAATCATAATGCAAAAATATTTAAAAAGAAAAATTATTACAAAGAAGATGATCCGTTTGATGAAATATAAAATTGATATTGAGTTGTATTCAAAGTCTGATTTTAAATAAGTTAAACATTGTACAAGCCTTAAATTATTCTACGATTTCGCCCATGTTTATTTTTTCAATTTTTCCGTCAGGCATGAGTAACAATAATGTTCCATCATTATCAAAACCGTTAAAAATGCCTTGTTGTATTTTATTAAATACAGCTATTTTTATATACTTAGGCTTAGGCAGATACTTAGTATTGAGTGTCGAAGCTTGCTCCCCCTCAAGGGGGGAGGGAGTAAGGCAGGACGTTTCGCTCAAAATTAAAGAAGCTCGTTTTTCATAATCTTCTTTAATGAATACAAACCCATTTATTAAAAATTCGTGATATTGTGCAAAGAAATTTTCAACAAGCTTTTGCATAAATTCTTGTTTATTAATCATTTGCCCAAGTTCAATATTAACACTCGTTGCAGGGCGATCGATGGTGTTCAGATTTTCACTTGAAGCGTTTAGGTTAACTCCGATTCCAAGGACAATTCCTTTTAAAATATTCCCTTTTATGACTGTTTCTGCGAGGATTCCGCAGACTTTTTTGCCGTTTAACAAGACATCGTTGGGCCACTTGATTTGAGGTGATAGCCCTAAATCTTCAAACTGCTTACAAAGAATTACTGACAAATATTGAGTTAAATTCGCATGAACTTCTGAGAGCCTGTCTGATGGTTTCAGCACAAAAGTCATGTAAATATTCTCACTGCCCAAATCTATCCAAGAACGATTAAAGCGCCCATAGCCGTTTGTTTGCAAATTTGCGGAAATAACGGTTTTATCCGCCAGCTTTTCAATATTCTTTTTAGAATAAGTGTTTGTCGAATCCAGTTTTTCAAAATTGATTATATTCATAGATAAATTATAATTGAAAAAAAATAAATTTAATTGCTATTTTTTTTTTAAGTGCTATAATTATTTTTATAGATGAGGATAGTATGAGCGAAGCAGGGCACTGGATAGCCTCGATAGGCAATTATAGCTTTAACATGGACACTTTGGTAACAATGTGGGTGGCGATGGGATTTCTTGTCGTTTTTGCATTTGTTGCGACCCGCAAATTAGCTCTTGTTCCATCTAAAATACAGGCGTTCTCGGAGGGTTTAATGGGCTTTTTTTGGGGACTTACCGATTCAATGATTGGGCATGAAGGCAGAAAGCATATTCCGCTGGTTGCATCACTCTTTTTGTTTATTGTAACCGCTAACTTGATGGGGCAACTCCCATTGGGATTAATTCATCTAAAGCATGGCGAACTTGCCTCTGCTACAAATGATATAAATATGACGGCAGCGCTTGCGGTGATTGTTTTAATTTACTATGTCAGCGCAGGATTTGCGAAGAAAAAATTGAAGTTTTTAATACACGATTTTAGTTTTGTGGGTATTATTCTTTTCTTGGTTGAAATACTGGAAATGATAACAAGACCTTTAACCTTGGCACTGCGGCTTTTTGGGAATATTTTGGCAGGCGAAATTTTGATTTCGGCGTTATTGGGAATGTGTGCATATTTATTGCCGTTGCCGATAATGTTTTTTGAACTGCTTGTTGCATGTGTTCAAGCACTGGTCTTCACAATGCTAACTGTAGTTTATATATCATCGGCAATATCGGAAGAACATTAAAAAATAAAAAGTTAATACAAAAAAGGAGAACAAAAATGGCAGCAGAAGAATTAAAAACATTATCAGATTTAGCACAATTGGGTGCAGGTATAGCAATCGGTTTCGGTGCGATAGGCGCAGGACTTGGTATCGGGATTGCTACAAAAGGATTAATGGATGCGATTGCAAGACAACCTGAAATTGCGGGTAAAGCAGTAGGTTTTTTCTTGGTCGGTGCGGCGTTGGCAGAAGCTTGTGCTATTTATGCTTTGATTATAGCTTTGAAATTATCAGGAATGATAGGTTAATAAAATATGGAATTTAATGCAACTTTTATAGTATCTGCAATAAGCTTTGTCATTTTTACATTGATTATGAATGCGATTTTATACAATCCGCTTCAAAAAGTCGTGTCTGAAAGACAAACTTTTGTTGATGAAACTTTGGAAGAAGCAAAAAAACACCATCAAAAATCCGAAGCTATTTTAAAAGATAAGGAACGAAAGCTTACAGATACAAAACATGATGCAAAGAAAATTATCGCAGAAAAAACAGAAGCGGTTAAATCGCAAAAAACGGCTTTGACCGCAGATGCTCAGCAAAAAGCCGTTCGAACAATCGATAGCGCGAAAGAAGAATTGCAAAAGTCAAAAGAAGAAGCCCAACAGGTTTTGTCCGAGGAAGTTCAAAAATTGTCTCAAAGTATTTCGTCAAAAATTTTAGGTAAGGTTTAATTATGATAGATTTACAAACAATATCGCATATTTGGAACATAGTAGTTATGTCTAATACGTTTAACTTTGTTATTTTCGTGTTGATATTGGCGTGGATTTCTAAAAAAATCAAAATTGGTGACTTAATCGTTTCCTTGCAACAAAAAATCATAAAAATTATTGAAGAAGCTAAAAAAGAAAAAGAAGAAGCCCTCGCTAGACTTTCTCAAGCGGAAAAGGCAGTTGCAAATCTTGGTGACGAATTAAAAATAATCGTTGACGATGCACAAAGAAGTGCCGAAGTTATCGGTGAAAAACTGATTGGCGAAGCTAAAAAACAAATCGAAAGCATTGAGCGGAATGCGACAAGGGTCATTGAAGCGGAAGAAAAATTGCTTGTCTCTACTTTGTCAAAAAACACCTCAAAAGCTTCGATTGAAGCCGCAAAATCTCATATTGAGCAAACTTTGGAGCAAGCACCGAGTTTGCATGAAAAATATATTGATGAAAGTATAGAAGAATTGGATAGGTTGAATTTTTAATGACAAATACCAAGCAGATTTTAATAGCTCAAAGATATTCAGACGCCCTTGTCGAAATCGCAAAGGACGGTAAGTTGACTTATTCTAAAATAAGCACTGATTTGGAGCTTGTTAAAAATACTTTGGTCCAATCAAAAGATTTGGATGAATTTTTGGTAAATCCTATTACCTCTATCGAAGATAAAAAAGAGATTATAGACAGGGTTTTTTCAGGCGAAATCGACGGTTTAATAGTCAATTTCCTTAAAGTTTTGATTGACAAAAATCGATTTTCAGTGTTTGGCGAGGTATTGAACGCTTATAATAAAGCGCTTGACCGTGTAAATAACATTAGCAGAATTCAGGTTGAATCCGCAGTTGAGATGACAGAGGATGCGAAAAACAAATTAAAAGAAAAACTTGAAACAAAATTGAAAAAAAATGTGGTTTTGGATTTAAAGATAAATCCCGAAATAATTGCAGGGCTTGTCATAAAAATGGGCGATAACATAGTAGACGTAAGTTTAAAACATAAATTGGAAGATTTAAGCAAGAACATAATGAAGTAGTAAAGTAGGTTGGGCTAGCAAGCCCAACAACATAAAACGTAAGAGGTGAACATGGTAACAATTAAACCGGACGAAATAAGTTCAATTATTAAAAGCAAAATAGAAAATTACGAGTCTCAAACAGAGATTTCAAACATTGGTTCAGTGCTTGAGATTGGTGATGGGATTGCCAGAATTTACGGACTTAGAAATGTAATGTCAAACGAGCTTGTTGAATTTCAAGACGGAAAAGGCACATTGGGCATTACCCTCAACCTTGAAGAAGACAATGTCGGGGTTGTAATTCTGGGCGAATATCAGCACATCAAAGAAGGTATGGTTGTTAAAACAACGGGACGTATCGCTTCTGTGCCTGTTGGAGACGGACTTATCGGAAGAATTGTAAGCCCGACGGGAGAAGCAATAGACGGAAAAGGCGATATTCAGTATGAAAAGACTCGTCCGATTGAAAGAGTTGCACCGGGGATTGTTGCCAGAAAATCGGTTCATCAGCCGCTTCAAACAGGTCTTACTGCTATTGACGCATTGACTCCGATTGGACGCGGACAAAGAGAATTAATTATCGGCGATAGACAAACAGGTAAAACGGCGATTGCTATTGATACTATCATCAACCAAAAAGGTCAGGATGTAATCTGTGTTTATGTTGCAATCGGTCAAAAAGCCTCAACGGTAGCTCAATTGGCAAAAACTTTGGAAAAACACGGAGCGATGGAATATACAATTATCGTTTCTGCAACTGCCAACGAATCAGCACCTTTGCAATATATTGCACCGTTTGCCGGTTGTTCTATGGCGGAAGAATTTATGGAACAAGGTAAACACGTTTTAATAATTTATGATGATTTGACGAAACAAGCACAAGCATATCGTGCTATGAGTTTGTTACTTCGTAGACCACCCGGACGTGAAGCTTATCCCGGAGATGTTTTCTACTTGCACTCAAGATTGCTTGAGCGTGCGGTAAAATTATCAGACGCATTGGGCGGTGGAAGTATTACGGCTTTGCCTATTATTGAAACCCAAGCAGGAGATGTTTCAGCATACATTCCGACGAACGTAATTTCGATTACGGACGGTCAAATTTTCTTGGAGTCATCTTTGTTTAATTCAGGGATAAGACCTGCGATTAATGCGGGGATTTCGGTTTCTCGAGTTGGTGGTGCAGCCCAGACGAAAGCGATTAAGCAGGTTGCAGGTAAATTAAGACTTGACCTTGCCCAATTTAGAGAGTTGGAAGCGTTCGCTCAATTTGCGTCAGATTTGGATAAAGCTACAAAAAATCAACTTTTACGCGGACAAAAACTTACAGAAATCTTAAAACAGCCTCAATATAAGCCTTTGAACGTAGCAGAGCAGGTAAGTATCTTATTTGCGGCTAACGAGGGTCTTTTGGACGAGATTGATAATAAAAACATCTTGGATTTCAAAAAAGATTGGTTTGAATATTATGACGCAAACATGCCGGAGTTGGTTAAGAAATTAAATGATGGCGGTGGTTTGGCTGACGAAGATAAAGAGGCATTGAGAACGGCGTTGGCTAAATTTAAAGGATGATTTAATAGGTGAACGGTAAATGGCGACAAGAAGCCCGAGGTCGTTAAAGTAGGGTGGGCTTCAGTCCACCGACATAAAATTTCAAGGTAACGAAGTAAAAAGGGAAAAGTAAGCGAGAACCGCAAAACCTTTCACCCTTTTAACCGAAAAACAAAATAGTAGGTTTGCTAACCCAACAACATAAAGCCCAAAGTTTTCCAAGCAAAGGAGATGCGAACGAGCGGGTCTCGAGACAAGAGGGAGACGGAGCAAAAATCAGCGAGTGCAATAAGGCGAGTAAGCCGACATCTCGAAAAAGCAAAGTAGTAATTCAAAAACATGAGTAAAGGCGCCAACAAAACAATTAGGTGTAATGGTATAAAAGATGGCAAATTTAAAAGATATAAAAAGTAGAATAGCAAGCGTTGAGAACACGAAAAAAATTACCCGTGCGATGAAGATGGTTGCGGCTGCAAAGGTCAAAAAGGCAGAAAATTCTGTTAAGGCTGCAAGACCGTTTGCACAGGAGTTAATTAACGCATTTGAAAGACTTTTAGGTGCGGTTGGGGATTATTCGGATAGTGGGCTGAAAATAAAATTAGCAATAGAAAATTATCCCGCATTATTGAAAAAACGTGAAATTAAGACCGCAGGAATTCTTGTTATAACTTCAAATAAAGGATTGGCAGGGGCTTACAACGCGAATGTTATTAGAAATGTCTTAAAACAAGTTAAAGAATATAAAGAAAAAGGTATTGCCTCCAAATTGTTTATAGTCGGACAAAAAGGCATGGCTGCTTTAAAAAGAAAATCAGCGGAGTTTGGTTTTGAAATTGTGCAAACTTATACTCAAGTGGCAAATGAAATATCTGCATCAGGAGCTGAGAACATTGCCGAAGATTTAGCTGAAAATTTTGTTTTAGAAAATATTGATGCTATTGAAATTTTTACTACGAGATTTAAAAACATGATGTCTTACTCTGCTGAAAACTGGAATTTATTACCGATATCGGTTGATTCCGAGAAAATTAAATCGGCAGGGATTGAGCCCACAATGATTTTTGAACCAAGCGAACAGAGTATTTTACAAAAGTTGGTGCCTTTGTATATAACTAATACTATTTATCAGGCATTATTGGAGGCACAGGCTAGTGAACTTGCTTCTCGAATGACGGCGATGTCGGCGGCTTCAAATAATGCAGAAGACATGATAAGAACGCTTACCATTGACTATAACAAAGCACGCCAATGGGCAATTACACAAGAGATTTTGGAAGTTGTTTCCGGTGCAGATGCATTAAAGGGGTAAATCAAGCACCTGTAGCTTTTATTGCTTCGAATAATTTTTTTTGCCAGTTATCTACTTTTTCAACGTAAAATTCTGCACCTTTCATTTTACATAATTGCTTGTGTTCTTTTTGGGTAGAAGCTGACATTATACCTATTTTAGTATGTTTCGTTTTATTCAATGTGATTTTTTTCAATTCTTCAAGAAGTATCAAGCCTTCACGTTCTGTTGGAATAAATAAATCCATTACTACCAAATCAAAACTTTGTTTTTTGAATTTTTCTATAGCATCATAAATTTCTTTTGAGGTGGTAACTTCATAGCCGCATTGTTTAAATGCAATACCCAGCTGATAGGTTATAACACCCAAATCATCAATAATTAGAATATTTTTTATATCTGAATTCAAATTATTTTCTACGGAACTTTCATAGTTGACGTTAGAAGATAATGATGATTTCTCTTGAGATGAAGAAGCAGGGACTTCCGATTTTTGTTTAGTTTGCATTAATTTTTCTTCAATTTTATCTAATTGTGTTTTCATAATTGCTGGAGTTATTTCTTGACCTTCGGGAATACTTTGCTCGGTAAGTCCAAAAAATTTTTTTAAAAAATCTTCTCCTAAATCAATATTCACTTTGTCTGTCATAAAAGACCTCTTTTCACATTCAATAGTAGGATTGTACTACAAATAGTAGAAAAAAAAGCCCTTTATTTGTAGGATTATTAATATTATAAAAATAACTTTACATTAGTCTTTATAATATTGGAAAAAAAGTATGTTTAGATTACTATGACAATAGTAAGAGTAACGGAGAAAAAATATATGAAAATTGGAATACCGAGAGCAATGTCTTTTTATCATAATTACACATTTTTCTTTGGTTTTTTCACTGCGCTGGGAATAGAAATAGTTCTATCTGATAAAACTACAAAAAAAACTCTTTCGAGAGGATCTTCTCTTGTTGTCAGTGAAACTTGCATGCCTGTAAAAGTTTATGTAGGGCATGTCTTAAACCTTTTAGATAAAGGGATTGATAAAATTTTTATACCTTCATTTCAGTCAATCGCACCGAAAATATATAACTGTTCAAAAATAAGAGGACTACCTGATTTGGTAAGAAATGTTGTTAAGCAGGATTTTACGATTATAGATTCAACACTTGATAAATCAGAAAAAAATCAGGGTTTATATGAATTCTTGAAAGAAACTGTTGCTCCTTTTGGGATAACAGATGAAAAGAAAATTAAAAAGGCTTCTAAAACAGGTTGGAAAGTTTATAATAATTTTAAAGTAATGACGGCTTCAGGTATGGACTATAACCAAGCTATGAATTATGCACTTCAAGGTAAAGTCTTTATCCAAAAAGAAGATAAAGAATATCCTATTTCAATAGCCCTTGTTTCACATTATTACAATATTTATGATGAAAGAACTTCAATGAAAATATTTGATAAGTTACGAAAAATGGATGTCAAAGTTTATAGTGCCTTGCAACTTACAGACAAACAAATGGATGAAGGAATAAATGCTTTAGGTCAAGTCACATATTGGGCGAACGAGCATGAGATGACCGGTTGCGCCGGACATTATTTAAAAGATAATAAAATTGATGGACTTATTACGCTCACAGCATTCGGCTGCGGCCCTGATTCTTTGATGGTGGATAGAATTACGAGAAAAACAAAGCAGTTTAACAAACCTCTTTTGAATTTGACAATCGACGAACACACCGGCGAAGCTGGTTTTATTACCAGACTGGAGGCATTTGTTGATATGCTGTATAGAAAAAAACGGGCGAGTATAATCAACAAAATAAACATTGATGAAACGCAATACATTCCGAATACCAACTTTATTCAGGTTGACGATGTGGTTAAGAATAAGAGTTTATAGCCTCAGCAGTAGCCTCTCAGTCAAATAAATTCATCTATCCTATATAATGAAGCTCACAAGTGCCTTTCCCGCCATCGAAAATTTGATATTTTTTCCCTTCTAAATCTGTCCAATGGCGGTAAGTTGCTTTTTTTACAAAATCTATAACCTTATAATTTGAGTTTGGCATTAAAACCCATTCATGTTTAGCCTGCCGTTTTACAATACGTGCAATATCATCAGGTAATTGTGATGCGTTTCTTTTCAGCAAGGAATCAATATCTAAGACTTTAGTTCCTTTGGGTAATAAAATCTTTTCAAGAATCCCGTCTCCATGTCTAAATAATTTAGCAACACGTTTTAAGGGTGCTAAGGACGTAAATCCTTTTTCAAGAAAAATAGTTCCCACTTTTAAGGTATCAAATGGGTTAAAATTATATTTGCGGCATACACCTCTATAAACGTATGTATCTTTAGATAATATTTTTTGTGGAAGTAATGACAATTGTGATATTATTTCTTGTTCAGCCAAAGTCAATGACTCTGGTTTTAGCCCCCTAAGTTTTTCATTAATTTCGTAGACTCTTCCAAGTTTAAAATCTTTTATTGCATCCACGGCTTCTTTGCTTAATAACTTGGACTTGAAAGTTACGACTTCATGTTTTTGAGGGTGTATTAAATTATAATTATTATTTAATAGCATTGAATTTAGTTCCTAATTATATAATTTGAGTGGCAAATTTTACAACGTCCCTCAATATAATTAATTGCTAAATTTTATATTTAATTTTATATTTTGTAATATTGTTGGGTTGGCGTAACAACTCAGCTAAAAAAATGAAAAAATTGTGGTCTTTGCGAGACATTAAGTCTCGGATGTGACCAAGAATGTCCACCGAAGCAATCTCCCCGCATTATAGCAAAAGGCAAACAAGATTGCTTCGTTCCCTCAATATTTTCAAACTTAAAAAACCTTTGTCTCGCAAAGACCAAACGGGAGTTGCTGAGGGCGGGATTGCCATCCCGCCCTCAAGAAAAAAATACTCGTTTACCTGATACCCACATTAAACCGATGCACCGCCTGTGGTAATCTTTTTCAATGCATTCTTTGAACCTGTGGTTGATTTAGCAAAATCTAAAATGAAATTAATCGCCTCAACATCTCTTGCAATGGCTTCTTTTAAGCCAAGTATTTCTTCAACGCTCAAAGATTTAATATTTTCATCGCTTGAGTGCAAATATTTTTGGAAATTGCTTTGGGCTTCAGCATCAAATCCGGGCAAATTTAACTTCATAGCATACCATTTGTGGAATTGTTGTATCATGCAATAATTATCTAAAGGTAAATTTCTTAAAACAAACATGGGTTCAATCGTGAACGAAAAAATTATTTTTTCCCCGACTAACATAGGGATAACTGTATTTAGGTATAAAGCCTTAAGTCCCTGCGCTGAGCTTACAAAACCCTCCTCATAGCCAATTACTGCCAAAATTTTGTTCGCAAAAGGTATTTTATAAACTTTTGTTCCGCTTCTTCGTATAAATGCTAAAAGTTTTTGTGGGTTATTCTCATATTTTTTTAAAATTGTTTTGACATTATTTTCCAACTTAAATTGATTTTTTTTCGTTTGAGAATTCAACTCTAAAGATGTACCTTGCCCAAAAGTTCTTTTAGAAGTAGTGTTTGAATAAATTGGCTTGAAATTGCGTCTAAGTTTTTTTCTCAGAAATTTTTCTTGTATAGCCAAAACAGAATATATTAATTTTTGGATAAAATCGAACATACCAACTCCTATATTGAGACTAATGCACAATTAAGAAAAAACAAATTTTCTATACTTGTGCAGTGGTCTTATATTATATATAAAAACATGTTCGTCTCAAAAATTGCCCGTTTTGTCATGAGTTGGTAAAAGAACAGTTATTTTCGTCCCACAGCCTATTTTACTTTTTAGGGAAATCTCTCCCCCGTGTTCTTCAACAATTTCTTTTGTTATGTAAAGTCCCAAGCCGGAACCTACTCGTTTATATTTTTTTGCAAAGGACATATATTGAGAAAAAACATCTTTTTGGTTTTCTAAATCAATGCCGCGCCCGAAATCTTGAATGAAAAACCCTTTTTTATTATCAATTTCAAATATTCTAATTAATATTGAGCTCCCCACAGGGGAATATTCACTTGCGTTGGCTATCAAATTATGGATTGCACGTTTCATTTCCAAAAAATCCATCTGTAATAATGTATTATCAAGTTCGCATTTTAGCTCAATTTGTTGTTGTCTTGGAATGATTATATGCTTGGTAAGTTCTATACAATGTTCAATTACTTCTTTTAGGGAATGAGTTTTTTTCGTCAATATCACTTTTCCATTTGCTATTTTATTTTTGCATAAAATGTTTTCAACCATATCTTGCATAAATTTTGTCGAATTCAAGATATCTTCAATAATTTCTTGTTGCATATCTTCCAATTCCCCTAAATTTTCATCTAAAAGTAAATTAAGTGCATTAATTCCTGCACTTATAGGTGTTTTTAAATCATGGGCTACTGTCGCTAAAAAGCTTTCTTTATTTGCAGATACCAGTTCTTGGGCCTTTTTATTTTTTAAAATATTAAAAATCTGTGATTTTACTATGTTTATATCAAACGGCTTCTCAATATAAGCAAACGAACCTAAATCAAAGCCCGTTATCTTATTGTGAGAATCAGATAATGCGCTAATAAAAATAATTGGAGTATCTTTGTTTAATTGTGTCTCCTTAATCTTTTTAGCCAATTCAAAGCCGGACATTTCAGGCATCATAATATCGAGTAAAAACATGTCGAATTTTTCTTCTAAAATCAACTTATATGCATCTTTAGGCTTCAAAAAACTTGAGATTTGAATGTTTAATTCGGATAAAATTTCTCTCAATAATTCAACGTTCATAAAATTGTCATCGACAATCATAATCTTTGAATTTGCTATACATGAACAATTATAGCCATTATTTAATTGTTTGTCTTTATAAAAATTGTTATTTCGGTTATCAAAAAATTCTTCCGCCATTTTTATATTGAATGGTGAAGATATAACGGTTTTTATACCTATTTTATTGGCAATAAGGATATTTTCTCTTGACAAATTTTCTGAAGATATCCAGAATTCTGCATTTTTATTCGTCATTGTAATCTTTTTTATTAATTTGAGTTCTGCTTTAGCAAAATCTGTTTGGATTATGCACAGTTTAATTTCAGTACTTATTTTTTTATAATTTGAAATATTATCTATAAACAAAAACTCTCGATGAAAATTATTTTTTAAATGATTTTTATCCTCGTTTATGAAGCTAATCATGTCTGGCATAAATCAATCCTACATTAAGAAATACAATATAATTTATTATGGTAGTAATAATTATATTGTATTAGGTTGCTCTCATTATTTTAACTAGCCATATGACTAGTCTTTAAAGAGTTATTCTTTTAAACTCCCCTGTAATAAATCATTAATAAAATATTTTTTGCCGATTAAGAAAACAAAAATAGTCGGAATTGAACAAATAACCGCGCAGGCAAGCAAGTCGCCCCAAATTGTTATTTCTCGAAAACTTCCTTTAAAAACGGCTAATCCGATTGGTAAAGTTCTCATGCCGTCTGAATTTGTAACAATTAAAGGCCACATAAAACTATTCCAGCTGGAAATAAATGTAAAAATGGCTAAAGTGGCTATTGTGGGTAGGGCTAGGGGGAGAGCTATTTTAGAAAATGTTTCGAAAATATTACATCCATCCATTATTGAGGCTTCTTCCAGTTCTTTGGGGAGATGCAAAAAGAATTGACGGAACATAAATACTCCAAATCCTCCAAAAAATCCGGGTATAATAAGTGCTTGATATGTGTCAATTAAATGAAGTTCTCGCATCAGGAAAAACAATGGAATAATATTCACTTGAGGCGGAATCATCATTGTTATTAAAATCACCAAAAATATAAAATCGCTGCCCTTGAATTTAAGTCTGGCAAAACTATAGCCTGCGAATGAGGAAAATAAAATTTGACCTATAGTTGTAATAACGGCAACAAAAAGACTGTTGAAAAAATATTTTGCAATCGGAATGGAGGAAAAAACATTGACATAATTTTTAAATGTCCAAATTTTAGGAATTAAGCTTGGCGGATAGGAAAAGATTTCGCTGTTTGAAGACAGCGACAGGCTTATCATAGCAAAAAACGGCACAAACATGCTTATTGCAAACAGTACCAAAATGGAATATCCTAAAAAGATTTTTAATGATTTCATTGAAATATTTTAGCACGGAAACGAGCGAAGTGTGAGAGGCTTTCAAGTTGATTTGTCCTTGCCTGTTCGTTTTGTCAAAATTGTATATTTGGGGATTATTCCGTGTCCTCATAGTCTAATCTAAGGTTTAAAATAATTTCTTAATCCGATTTTGAGACTGTTATTAGGACAGGCTTCGACGCATTTTAGGCAATTTATACAGTTAGGATTTGCTAAGCTGTTTATTTTATCAACATTTATATTCATCAAACATTCTTTGCTACAACACTTACAAGATACACACGTATCCTTTTTGTTAATCGTTATAGGTCTTGCCAGTGCGAACAGGCCTAATTTTGCTCCAAATGTACAAAGATAACGGCAGAAAAACCTTCTTGTAACAAGAGAGGCGAAACCTAATATTATCAAAAAGTAAAATGCGGCATTTATTTTCCCATGCCCTTGAATAATAGCTGCAAAGTTACTCCAAGCCTTTCCGGGGAACAAAAACAAACCTCCGATTGTAAGAGAACCAATCAATATAAAATATCTGGAGTATTTTAACCACCTATGGATTTTTTCATTAATTTCAATTGGTTCTTTTTTTAATAGTACACCCAAATATCTGCAAATATCTTGATATAATCCTACAAAACACATCCAGCCACAAAAAATCGGACCTAATAGAATAGCTGTGGCGGTAATAAATAACATTACATAATTACGCGACAATACACCGGCTATAAATATGTTTAAATATATTAGCTGTGCTATCACGCGTAAGATGGATATTTTTTTTATTTTCATAACTTTCTAAAAATTTTAAACTCTTAAATCGATAGGGGATTCCAGTTGCGATTGCGTAACAGTCGACGGGTCCTGAATTTTACCGCAAGCACCGCAATTGGTACAAGATGAACACCCACCACTGCCTGAAGATTTTGCTTGAGCAACTTGAGAAGATTGAGAACTACCTGTCTTTGTTAATTCGATTGCATTTTGAAGATTACTGATTCCTTGACTACTAATTCCGCTTACCATAATGAAAATTCTCCTTTTCTATTTCTACAATTTTAGCATTAATTATAATTGTAATTGTTTTAAGTTATATAAAATCATTCTTATACATTAAATTTTAACATCCCAACTTTTTATAACTAAACTTAGGATTTTCTTTTATTTTTTGTTCAATTTGCTCAAAAGTTAAAAACCCTTCGTTTGCGCCAAAATTTGATACAACAGAAGCTGAATTTACGGAACCGTACATTAATGATTTACCTATATCAAATCCGGTACGCTCAAACGCCGCGCAAAATGTCGAAGCAAAGGCATCCCCCGCACCAAGAGTTGAAACAACAGTCGCGGGAAAATTTGGGCATTGGTAAAATGCTTTACCGTCAAAGGCATAAGCCCCGTGTTGCCCGTCGGTAATTACAATTACCTGTTCTTTGCCTACTTTTAATTTTTTTAACATTTTTTTAATATCGGGATGAATTAATTCATCTGAAAACTTCTCAATTCTGGAATCAGGTCTTACAAGAATTTTTGTACATAAAGATGCTTCCTCTTTATTCATAACAACAATTCTAGCGGTGTCGATAATCTTTTTAATATATTCAAATCCTTTTTTAATACTTGTTGTTCCTGCGTTAAAACAAACTTTTACATTATTTTCCTCAGCAAATTCAACGATAGATGCCAAAACTTTGTTAGATTCTCCGCTCAAAGGCGCAATATATAATAACTTCGCCTGTTTTATCGCCTCAAAATCTATTTCTGATTTTTTCAAAGTGGCGTTTGCTCCTCGTTGAGCCAAAACAGTTCTATCACCCTCAAAGCTTAACAAAATTATTGAAAAACCCGTTGAAACATTTTTATCCTGAATAATATTAGACAGGTCAAGCGTGCTTTTGTTTAAGACTTCAAGTACTCCTTTTGAATAAATATCGTCTCCGATTTTGCAGATGGCGCTTGTAGAAAACCCGAGATTGGCAAAGTTTAATGCCGTATTAACACCGCCTCCGCCTACGTTGGAATTAAATGCTGAGATTTCCATCTTTGCTCCGTAAGGGTAACTCATGAATTCAGATTTTGAACATTTAGTGGAAACCGAGACGATATTTGCTTCGTCACATTCCACAAAAACATCCATTGTTGCGCTTCCTACTGTTATTACATCAAACATTATTGCTCCTTATTGTTATTACTTGTCGGTGCGTAAGACGCACCCTACTTTACCAATTTACCTTTTGTCATTCACGCTCTCGGATGCGCTTCGTTGTAAACCTGTTTTAATCGTTGAGTGGAAACATGCGTGTAAATTTGGGTGTTTGAGATACTGGCATGTCCCAAAAGTTCTTGCACAACCCTCAAATCAGCACCATTTTCGATTAATCTCGTCGCGAAACTATGTCTGAACATGTGCGGCGTAACTTTTTTGGGTAATTCGATTGAATTTACCACATCATTTATTACATTTCTGATGGTTTTGTCCTGAAGTCTGTAGCCGGTATTGTTAATAAAAACTGGAGTCGATTCAGTTATCTGCTCAAGCCTGAACCCTTTTGCAACAAGCGAACGTGCTGAATCCAAGTATCTTTGCAAGTATGTTTTTGCTCTATCTGAAACAAGCACAATTCGTTCTTTCGCACCTTTTCCGAATACGGTTATTTCATTGTTTTCAAGATTTAAGCTGCCAAAATTAAGCCCGCTTAATTCAGAAACACGCATGCCACTCGCCCAAAGAAGTTCTAAAATGGCCCGATTTCTAAACCCCGCAGGGGTATCTATTTTAATACCGTTCAAAATCTTTTCCATCTCCTCAGTTGTCAAAAATTTGGGCAGTGATTTGGGACGTTTGGGTGTATTTAAATTGAGTGAGGGATTGATTTCAATAAGCCGTTCTCTGTATAAAAATTTGTAAAACGTCCTTATTGATGCGATTTTTCTGGCGATTGTTGTCTTTTTATAGTCGAATTTTTGGATAAAATGTAAATAGTCTCTTACTTTTGAAAAATTAACCTCGGTGCAACATACATCACAAAGCCAGAGTAAATACCCTAAAATATCGGAATAATAAGCTTTTGCCGTATGTTTTGAAAAATTCTTTTCCACCAGCAAATAAGACTTAAAATCTTCAAGATACTGTTTAGATGTTTTGTCCAAAATTATCTGCCCCTAATCCTCTTAACAATTTTACTTTTATTCAAATCTAGTATACAATAGTTATGACAAAAGGGAAAGATATTATGGGGAAAATATTTATGAGGAAGATTTTATTTGCATTTTTTGTTTTGGGGGTATTCTTAAGTCAGGTTGCGGTTTTTGCAGAACCTATTATGGAGCTTGCAGCGCCGAGATTAGAAACTCCACGGGTAATTTCAGATGACGGCACAATTTTGAAGCCTAAAACAATAACAGAAACTAAAAAATCATCTGCAATCGTAGCAAAAAAACAAGTTGCAAAAAAAAATAGACGACACACTTTTAAAAAACCGCCTCAAATTAAAGTTAATTATGATAAAGTCTCAAAATTAATTGAATACGGTTATTACGATGAGGCTGACCGAATTCTGCAAGGGGCTATCTGTAGAAATTCAAAGGATATTAAAGCACAATCTTTATGGATGCTTTCTTTAGCTAAGCAATCAAAGCTTGAGCCTGCTCAAAAAGACTTGGTCGGTCTTTTGAAAAAATATCCGAGTAATTCGAATTTGCATTACGCTCAAGGAGTCGTTTATTATCAGAGAACGACCTCTTCTAATATGTTTTATAGAAATAATGCCTCTAAGTTAATTAATCAGGCAGCGGGTGAGTTTAAAAAAGCAGTGGACTTGGATAAAAACAACGCCGGAGCGCTTAACGCAGCAGGGGTTGTTTCTCTTAGCTTAGATAAACCTAATGATGCAAAAAATTATTTTATAAAAGCACTTGCAGCTGACAAAACTTATTCACTGGCTATTGACAATTTAGGTACAATAGAACTTTTGGGTGGAAAACTTGATGAAGCTGAAAAGAAGTTCAAACAATCACTAATTTACAATACCCAAAATACAACTGCAATGTATCATTTGGCACAAATTTATTTCCAAAAAGGTGATTATGCCAATGCATTAACTTTTTTGAATAATGCGTTAGCTATAAATCCAAATTTGCCTGCTATATATAATTTAATGGGAAAAGCTTATATGGCACAGGGCAATGAAGCCGCAGCTCTTAATTCATTTAAGAAATCTTTGACGGTAAAACCTGAATTTACCCTCTCTTACTTGGACTTGGCTGAAATTTATGAAAAACGCGGAGATGCTGATTTTGCCATTGCACAACTAAAAACAGCCGTTGCTATTGAGCCGGATTTTAATGATGCAAAATTAAGAATTGCTGATATTTCGCTTACCAACGGGAACTACAAACAGGCAATCACCGTATATTCGGAACTCGTTGGAATTAACGATTACAATTCACAGGCTTTGAAAGGTTTAGCGGATGCTTATTATGCTCAAGCGCAAATTTCTGCAAACAAGTCTTTGGCATCTAATAAAGATTTGTCCGGTGCTTTGGAATATGTTAATAAAGCCATTGGTGCAAATGGAGAGGGCTTGGAGCTTCATTTGGCTAAATTAAAGCTTATGGAAATTACAAACCAACCTGAGCCATCGAAAGTTACTTTGGACAAAATTATTCAATCGCCGGCAAATGATTTGGTTAGTACAATTCTAAAGGGAGAAGCTTATCTGAAATTTAATGATTATAAAAACGCTCAAAAGACTTTCGATTTGGCAACAGATTTGTCACAAACGACCAAGGATGACTTATGTTTGTCTGAAATATTTATTTATCACAAGCAGTATGAAAATGCTCGAAAAGTTCTTCAAAAAATATTAAAAACTAATCCCCAAAATCAATCAGCAATAAGTGATTTAGACTATATTCAAAAATGCACAAAACATGCGGATAATTATTTTCAATCGGCTAAAAATTTCCTGAAATCAAGAAATTCAAGCGCCGCGATAGAATATTTGTCACGTTCTCTTGCAATTGACCCGAATAATGCTCAAGCACATATGCTTTTGGCTCAACTTTATGAAAAGAAAAAAGATTATCCGGAGGCATTGGCGAATTATAAAGCCTACTTGGGTTTAGAGCCTAATTCATCTGAATCTAAAAAAATCGAAAAGAAAATTAAGAACTTGGAAAATAGACTATAAAGATGAGATAAATAAGGTTGAAATTCCATTTTGTTTTATATATAATATCTACGGAGAAGTTGGCATAGCAACTTAATTACAGTTTACATAAAGGAGATAATCGATATGCAAGAAACATTAGAACAATCAATTGGATTTTCAGCAGGACAAATTTATAATTACTTGGCTGAAAATGAAGGTCAATCAACTTTTACAAAAATTAAAAAAGATTTAGATTTGAAAAGTAATTTTGCTGAATTAGGTTTAGGCTGGCTAGCTAGAGAAGACAAAATTGAACTTGCAAAAAGCGGAAATTCTATAAAAATCAGATTAAGATAGTTTTTTAAATTATAAAAAAGATGCCTTTGTTTTAAAACAGGGCATCTTTTGGTTGAAAGGCTGAACGGGTGAAAGGCGATATGGAGGACTGGAAGGCTGGAGGTATAGCAACTTGATTAGACATTGACATATAGCAACTAATCACCAGAAAACTTAATATACTGAAAACGCACTGACAACAAGTGTTTCTACCTCGCCCCTTGAGGCTGTGTAAAAACTAATTTTCAAAAAGCCATGTATAAATACTTACTAATATGGTAAAATTAGTAAGTGGTATTGGCATTGGAGGGTTTTTGAATGGGTTACATTAAAGGCGAATGTAGAGAACAAA
>CAIPUE010000057.1 GCA_903868125.1 uncultured bacterium
AGGTCGATTGACGTAAGGACTATGACAATGACAGAAAATGCGGAATTGCAAAATGAAATTGATGTTCGTCAAAAGATTTTAGTAGCAGATGATGAAGCAAGTATCAGAAGAATTTTAGAAACACGTTTAAAAATGGTGGGCTATGATGTAGTTGTTGCCGAAGATGGCGAAGAAGCTGTCAATATGTTTAACAAAACAAATCCTGACTTGGTGGTATTAGATGTAATGATGCCAAAAATGGATGGTTATGGTGTTACGAGAGAGATTCGTAGAACTTCAGATGTGCCGATTATTATATTAACAGCGTTAGGCGATGTTTCAGAGAGAATTACAGGACTTGAGTTGGGAGCGGATGATTACGTTATCAAGCCTTTCAGTCCAAAGGAATTGGAAGCTCGTGTTAAAGCTGTTTTGAGAAGAACAAACAGTCGTGAGGCAATTGTTCCAACGGGGAAAATCACGAAAAATGTAATTACAACGGGCAGTATTAAGATAGACACGGCACGACGTCAAGTATTCAGAAAGAATGAACGAATTCGTTTAACAGGAATGGAATTCAGCTTGTTGGAATTGTTGGTAAATAATTCAGGTCAAGCCTATTCAAGAAATGAAATATTGCAACATGTTTGGGCATATCCGCCTGATCATCGTATTGACACAAGGGTTGTCGACGTACATATTTCAAGATTGCGTTCAAAATTGGAAACAGACCCTGCAAATCCTGAGTTGATATTGACTGCTCGTGGAATCGGGTATATGTTTCAGAGAATAAATTAGTTAAAAGTTGAAAATATAAACAAAAACTCTCGCTTAAACGGCGGGATTTTTTGTCTCAAAAATGACTTTGACAGTAACAATGTTTGTTGTATAATTCTGGTATGACTTACGGCGGGTGTCGTCAAGTGGTTAAGACCTCGGCTTGTGGTGCCGATATACGTGGGTTCGAACCCCATCGCCCGCCCCATATTAAAACAAAAGAAGAATGTCCTTTATGGGCGTTCTTTTTTGTTTACAATTTGAGTGTTGTAATGGGGTGAGAACCGCAAGGCGAAGCCTTGCCAGGTTCGAGCGTGAGCGAGCCGAGGCAAGCAAAATGCAAAGCATTTTGCGGAGTTGAGTCATTAAAGCGGAAACGACGCTTTTCGATTTAATGACGAACGGAGCCGTTAAACGCGAGCGAACAAGACAACCCCATCGCCCGCCCCATTTTTAAAAGTCCTCTGCTGAGGACTTTTTTTGTGTTTGAAATTAAAGTTTGTGGGCAAGTATGCCCACCTTACGAATTGTTATTAGCTATTTCTAAACAATATTTTAGTTTCTCCAAAGTATCTTGAAGTTTTAAGTTTGTTCCTAATAAAGAGACAGGCAATACGTCTCCCACGCTTAACTTATTCAACATTACGATTTTTCTTTTTATTGGATTAAATTGATTTATAACTTCATCGTAATTGTTTAAATTTATTAGTATCATTTGAGAACTTTTGTTTACAGTATTTAATGAAAAATTATTAACATTGCTCCAAGGAATAAAAATACCTTGATAGTATAAGCCTTCAGTTTTTACTATTAAAGAGGGTTTCAGTAAAATGAACTGTCTTAATGCTCCTATTGTGATAACTCCAAATAAGCAGGAAAGAGTAAGTCCAAAAAATCTTGTATAGTCATAAGGTGGTGCGATTTTATAACAGAAATAAAAAAGAACTGTAAAAAACAATAGGGAAAAGATAAACTTTAACATATATATTCTTTTAGGCTGTATTATTAAACAATCAATACTTTCTTCCTTGTCTTTTTGCTCGGGTATATTTTTGAATATTATTTGACTATTTTTTGAAAAAGTTAAGTAAAGTTTATTTAATAGTTCTGATGGCATAAAGATATTGTTTTTGTATTGAATTTCTTGATTAATTTCTTCAATTTTTTGTTTAAATTGTTTACTTGGAATAAAGTTTACCTTATAAATCTTGTTAGAATTTAGTAAAATTGCAAAATATGATGGACTTAATATCCCTTTCTGATAATAAATTTTTGTAACTTCATTGTAATTAAAAGAAATTATTTTATTAAACCTAACAATTATAATTCTTTTGTCGGTCAAAACTGTTTTTGTAAATATATAATCTCTAACATACTCATATAAAGAATTACAACCCAAAACAATCATTAATATGAAAAATAGTTCACCAATGTCAAAAACTGATTTTAAAGTAAGAGCAATAATAAAAGAAATAAAAAACATAAAGGCGAACAATGAAAGTAGAAAAAATATAAAAAATTCTACTTTATTTTTATTAGGGCTATACACAACCTTTTCATTGTCTGCTAAAGTAAATGAAATTTTCTTATCGATAAGTGCCATATATCTAACTTTCTTTTTTTAAATTATACAATACTTTTGCCGATTAACAACACATTTTTAGATTTCTTAATAAAGGTACTAAATTATTATCAATAGACCTAACATTTTCATAAAGTGAAAGCCAATTTGTTTCAGATTCTAACCCATCGCCCGCCTCATTTCTACAAAAAGCACTCTTTTTGAGGGCTTTTTTTGTATTAATGTGCAGTGGGCTTAATACCAATTCGCTTTCAAAAAAGTAATAATTAAACAAATATTTTTCGCACAACTCCCTCCCCTTGAGGTAAAGGTTGGGGTGGGGGGTGATAAATCACCGATTTGCAATCTTAAACTATTTATTGTAAACATCTATTAATATATTAGATGAATTTTGTCATTTATTATGAATATATTGTTTTTATATATACAAGGATATATTTTGGGAGAGAATTTCACATGGGCACAAATTTTGCGATTAAAAAAAAGGCTATGCCATCTGAGCAGACTGTTAAGCCTAAAGTAACACTTGAAATGAGTACACATAATAGTTGTTTAACTATTTATGATAATGGATTAATGTCTGTTGGTGGTTTTGGAAAAATCCCCCAAATGACTGTTTGGGAAGATAGAGATAAAAACGGTAAATATGAACAAAAAATAGAAATTTTATTTGGTTCAAAAAATCCTAATCAAAAAATTGTTAAACTTAATGAAAATCAAAACAATGTAAAAGAAGTTCAGCAAAGATTAATTACCCAACTAAAGCAGGAAGAAGATAAATACCAAAAATCTCTACGAACTCCGTTTAAAATAAATGGAAGGATTGATGAAAAAGTTAGTCAAGGTAAAACGGGGGATTGTTGGTTAATCGCTGGGGTAGTAGCTCTTGCACATACAACACAAGGTGCTGAAGATATTAAAAACATGATTTCCCAAGACAAGAAGAACGGAAATGTAACCGTAAAGCTAGCAGGACTCAATAAAACTTGTACTTTTACGCCTAAAGAAATTATCGATGCCGAAGGTCGATTATCAAAAGGTGATGATGACGCGAGAGTAATTGAAATGGCTATGGAAAAATATCGTCCAACATCAAATGAAACCAATGTTTCAGGTAATGCAAAACAATCAAGTCCTTTAAAAAAGAAAAATCCTTTGCCTGGCGGTTTAGGCGACGAAGCCCTTTTCACTTTAACAGGTAAAAGAAGTCCTACAACTTGGAATAATAAAATCATTTCTAAAGAAAAAAATCCTTATTTAGCCAATAGAGGCATGTTTGCAGATAACAATAAATTGAATAAAATATTAGATATCAAGCAAAAATATCCTGATAGATTGGCAATGACTACTGGTTTTTTAGAAGAAAAAGGTGTCATGCTCGCTGGACATGAATATAGTATTGAAGCAGTAACTAAGGATTACGTTATTGTAATTAATCCTTGGGATACATCAACAAGAATCAAAATCAAAAGACCTGACTTTGTTGCTAATTGTGAGGGTATTAGTGGTACCGATGTACACTACACTCCTCTCAAAAAAGACAGGCTTTGAGAGGAGTGTAATAACAATCTTGTAGTCTTACTTTTTTGTTTCTTTTCCTAATGGAGGGTTTGACATCTCATAACCTGTCCAAAGAATAATTGCTCCAAATATTAATGTAAGTGTTAACCAAACAATTGAAGTTATTAAGTGTTCGTTCATTATTATACCTACATATAAGTCCTACTTCGCGGCTTCTTCTTTTTTCTTGGAAGTGTTGATTTGTTTGCATCATTTTGCATGTTTTTTGCATGTTTTGACTGGAGCCAAAATTTTGAAATTTCGACTTTTAGCCTAACCACATAAGGTTTTAGCCCTATGCAAAGATTGTGCAAATAGTTTTAATAAAACAAAAAGGATATGACTGGTTTCATAACGTTTTTATACCTAAAATCAGCCCTATAACTTTGATTGCACTACTTTTCACAATCATTGTAATGTTTAGCTTGAAGGGTGATTTGATTGTGCAAATACCTTTTGATGTTGTAAGAATAGCCATTCCTTTAGTTATTTATTTTGTTGTAATGTTCTTAGTCTCGTTTTATATGAGCAAAAAAATAGGTGCAGATTATGAAAAATCAGCAACATTGTCATTCACCGCAGCAGGGAATAACTTTGAATTGGCAATAGCGGTTGCGATTGCTGTATTTGGAATAAAATCTGGTGTAGCTTTTGCTTGCGTTATCGGTCCATTAATAGAAGTTCCTGCACTTATCAGCTTGGTAAATTTATCATTCTTTTTTAGAAAAAAGCTATTCCATGAGGATAAAGAATGTCTTTAGGCTTACAAATGCGTTGACCGGTCTTATTTTAAAGGAATAACGCAATGGTGAAAAAAGCCCTATTTTATTACATCAGTGCTCGTCGGTTGTGCGTTTTTTTTTAGCATGTTAAAGTAACAAGTAGCAAGGTGCTTAGTAAACTTCTAAATTTCCCAAAAATAGGTGTAGTTATGAAAAATAAAATTAAAATAACAAAGATGCAAGGTTTAGGTAACGATTTCGTGATTTTGGACTATGCAGAATACGAAAAAACAGGCGTATCTATGGCTGAGTTGGCAAAAAAACTTTGCGATAGAAATTTTGGGGTTGGTGCAGATGGGATGATTATTCCGAACTTAAAACCCGAAGCGCAATCTTACAAAAATTCAGAAAAAACTTTTGTTCCCGATATCGGTTGGTATTTCTATAATTCAGATGGTACGACAGCACAAATGTGCGGAAACGGCATCAGATGTTTTGCAAAATATGTTAAGGATAAAAATTTTATTCATTCAAATCAGTTTAGTATAGGAACTTTGGCTGGAATTATCGTTCCTGAAATTTTGGAAGACGGAAACGTCAAGGTGAACATGTCGAAACCGATTTTGACACCTGAAAAAATACCTTTTAAAGGTGAAAAAAATCTTAATTATGATTTGCAAATTGACGATAGCAATTTTAAAATAAACGCCGTTTCTATGGGGAATCCACATTGCGTGGTATTCGTAGATGATAATTCAGATTTGCTTGAACTTGCGAAAACTTACGGACCAAAAATCGAAAATCATCCACTTTTCCCTGAAAAAACCAATGTGGAATTTATAAAAATTATTTCAAAATCAGAGATGGATTTGAGAGTATACGAGCGCGGATGTGGGATAACTTTAGCTTGCGGAACCGGTGCTTGTGCGAGTGTTGTTGCTGGAATTTTAAATAACTTAACAGAGAACAAGGTTAAAGTAAACCTTTTGGGTGGGGCGCTAACCGTTGAATGGCAAGGGTCTCAAGGAAATATAGAACATGACGTCTTTATGAGCGGGCCTGCAGAATATAGTTTTTTTGCGGAATATCTATTGTAATTTTTTTGTTTATGTTACTATTTTAGAATATCGCCGAAAGCGGATTGTGAGCCGAAATTGTAAGTCAAAATTTACACTTTTTAACTAAAATGCCGTTACGTGCGAATAATCAAAATTACAAAAGGAGAAAAAAATTGAAAAATTACGAATTATTAACGATATTCAAACCAAATTTGGATGCGGATGAAATAGACAAAAATCTATCAAAAATCGAAGAAACAATCGTTAGCTACTCAGGTAAAATCCTTGGAGTAGACAAAATCGGACGTAAAAAATTAGCTTATGATATCCAAAAGTTCAGAGATGGCTTCTTTGTCTCTCAAGTGCTAACGGTGCCAGCTGAGAAAATAGTTGACTTTAAAAGACAATTAAAACTTAACGATAGCATTTTAAGAATTATGTTTTTAGAAGTCGGCAAAAGTTGTGTAGCGAAATAATTTAGGTAGGATTTATGACAATAGCAAAAGCAGTAGTAACAGGTACAGTATATAGAGCGCCGGAAAAACGCTTTACCTCTAATGATGTTGCAATTTCCACCTTTGTTTTGGATATTGGTGAAAAAGAGGAAACTCTTATTCGTGTTATATCTAAAAGAACTGCCCTTGATGGAATTGTTTCGAGTTTTGGCAAAGGCGATAAAGTTTTGGTTGAAGGAAGACTTCAAATTGTGAGTGCAAAAATGGATGACGGTTCTGAAAGAAAAATATATGAGATTGACGCAGCCACAATCGAAAAAATGGGAGCTTCATCTTCTCCTAAAGTGAGCAACAATGGAGAAATTGTTAAATTTGCTCAAGAAGAGTTTTCAGATGAACTCATTGGTGAAGACGAAATTCCGTTCTAAAAACGAGTAATAATGTAATAAAATATAAGAAAGGGCGAAGCCAAAACGGTTTCGTGTAATGGTAGAAAAAAATGGCAAGAGATCGCGATCAAGACAAGAAAAAACACAAAAATTGCAGTTTTTGTGTTGACAAAATTGACTTTGTTGACTATAAAGATGCAGCAAAAATAAAAAGATATTTGACAGAAGCAGGTAAAATTATTCCTAGAAGAATTACCGGCACTTGTGCAAAACATCAAAGAATGATTGCAGTAGCTATTAAACGCTCTAGAGAAGCTGCAGTTGTAAGTTACGTTTTTGATTAATGGGGATATTATGGATAAAATAACAATCCGATCTGATAGAAAAGATGACTATAAATTCAACTACAAAGGTGAAGAAGTTGTCTTAAAAGCGGGTAGCATAATCAGCATTGCAAATGGTTTAACTGAAGTCGTTTTACCTACGTGTGCAATGAAAATAATAAATAATCTTATTGTTATCAAAGATGATATAAAATAATTTAAAAAAAAGGGGCGATTTATCGTACCTTTTTTTTGCTTATTGCGTTTATATTTTTAGAAATCTGAAAATGTATTTTATTTGCTTTGTTTAAATACGCGGTAAGTTTTTCGTAGCGATTAATCGATTCGCCGTATGGAATTTGTAAATTAATTAATTCATCAACACTTGAATTAATACCGGATAAATTCTCTAACGCTTCTTTCATTATTTGAGAAGTATTAATTTTTTGGGAAATTTTAGCCAAGACTTGTTTTTCAAAAAAACCTTTGGCTTTTGAAAAAACATTCATTTTCTTATTTGATGTTGAATTCACCGCTGCTGCAATTTGTCCTGAAATTTTAGAACCAAGCCCCAAGTTTGAATATTGTTTATTCAATTCTACTAATTCTTGTTCGATTTTTCGTTTTCTTTCAAGCAAATCCGATATTTGTATTGAGGCGCCTAAACTTTGTAAAGCTTCTATTTCGCCGGTAAGTTTGGATAAAATATTTTCTAAAATTCCAATTTTATGTTCAAGTTTAAACATTTCATCGGATATTCCCTGATAAGCATTGTTTTCCATAATTGTAGAATCGTAATCATTAATTCTGTTGCTTGGGAGCGATTTTTTTTGTTGGTACGCTTCCCAATCAAAACTTGGAGCGGACTCAAAAAAATTCTCATCAGCACGCTTAGTTGATGATGTTAATAAAAAATTATTAGGCCTAACTTTTCCAAATTTTACATCCATATACTATATCATAAATGACTTTAGGCTAATTTTGACCCTACGTGCGGTGTATATTGGGAGGAGCAGTTGATAATTGCAGACTACATATGCATAAAAAAGCCCTCGTAGAAAGGGCTTTTTTGTTTTATATAATTTGCTTACGCCAACTATTTTTTCAAGAAATCAGGGATTTCTATGTTTGAGAAGCTTGGGCTAATTTCTGTTGTCGCTTTCTTTTGGCTGAAAGCTCCTGAGAAAAAGTCTGCCGCGCTCAAGGTTTTTGTATCTGCAACTTCTTTTGAGTTGATTTGGTTTCTCAATTCAAATCCTGTTGCAATTACCGTAATTTGGATTTCGCCTTGGATTTTGTCATCAACAACCGCACCGATAATCACTTTTGCATCATCAAGAACCGCTGAGTTAATGATATTTGTTGCATCCGTAACTTCGTGAAGTGTCATATCAGGACCACCTGTAATATTAACGATTACGCCGCTTGCTCCGTTGATTGAAGTTTCAAGGAGTTGAGAATCAATTGCAGTCTTTGCTGCATCAACCGCTCTGCCTTCGCCTTGACCACGTCCGATACCCATAAGCGCCGAACCTGAAGCTTGCATGACGCTCTTAACATCAGCAAAGTCAACGTTAATAAGCCCAGGAATTGTGATGATATCAGAAATACCCTGAACCCCACGTAATAGAACTTCGTCAACAACTATAAACGATTCTTGTAAAGAAACTCTTCTGTCTACAACATCAAGCAACTTGTCGTTAGGAATAACAATCAAAGCGTCAACGGCTTCTCTTAATTTTTCTAATCCTTGCGCTGCTTGGTTTTGTCTGCGTTTTCCTTCAAAAGAGAAAGGTTTTGTAACAACACCGATTGTTAAAATTCCAAGTTCTTTAGCTATTTTAGCAACGATAGGAGCCGCACCTGTTCCGGTACCTCCGCCCATGCCTGCTGTAACAAAGACCATATCAGCACCTTCTAATGCTTCTGTAATCTCTTGTTGAGCTTCTTCAGCTGCCTTTTCGCCGATTTGAGGTTCACCGCCTGCGCCAAGACCGTTTGTTAATTTAGTCCCGAGTTGGATTTTGTTTTTAGCAGTAGAATATTGCAAAACTTGCAAATCAGTGTTCATGAGCCAAAAATCGACTCCACTGAGACCCGCTTTAATCATTCGATTAACCGCGTTTCCACCACCTCCGCCTACACCTATTACTTTGATGCTTGCCGGATTAACCATTGGTCGTTGTTGTAAAACTTCTTTTTTTCCGAAGATGTCTGGTCCAAAATTTTCCACTTATTATTCCTCTTTTTAATTACACTACTACTAACTTATATTAACATACTATTTTAAATAGAAAAAATAGTAAAGAACTTCTACTTAAATTATTATCTAATTTTAATATAAGTTCAAGAAACTTCGCAATTTGTAAAGAAAATATTACAAAATCGGCAGAAATGGAACGGCTAGATGTATAGATTGATGGCTTTTTAGTTGAACAGTTGAAAAGTCGAACAGTTTAACAGTTTTACGATTTTCGCTTGCTTTTTGCATCTCAGGGCTTGTTGCCCTCCGTTCACTATTTACTGTTCACAGTCCACTCTCAATAAACTATTTGCACATAAATCGTTCTGTTTCTCGGCTTGTTGTCAAAATCTATTACAACAATTTGTTGCCATGTTCCCAACTGTAAGGCCCCATCAATTAACGGAATCATCGTTGAATTGCCAATAATTGCAGCTCTAATGTGCGCATATCCGTTTCCGTCATGCCATGTCTCATCATGGTGGTAACGTACACCCATGGGAGCAATTTTGTCTAAAGCTTCGGGTAAATCAACAAGGAGGCCCGGTTCAAATTCAATATTTGTAACAGAAACTGTACTTCCTGCTGCATAAACCAAAACGGAGGCATTTTGCAGGGAATGTCTGTATACAGAGTTTTGAATATTTTTTGTAATGTCTATAATATCAGTAAATCCTTGCGTATTAATAACAAATTTTTCATTAATTACAGTCATTGCTCACCTCTCTTATCTTCTTCCCATTTTAGGAGAGAAACAATTTAAATACAATTGATTAAGATTCCCCTGTACATAATAATTAATATTTTGGGGAGAGGGGCGGGGCGAAGAGAGGTGCGAAACAGTAAACAAAAGATGGCAACAAGCCTAAGGTAGTTAACTGTTAAACTTTTCGACTTTTCAACTGTTCAACTAAAAAAGCCCCGAAGAAGCAAAAAGAAAAAAGTGAAAAGTATGAAAGAAGTACAAAACTGTTCAACGATTCGACGTTCCCTCCATTCAACCTTTCAGCCTATTGATTTTATCAATAACCGTTATATAATAGCAATTATTATGAGAGGAATTCCATCATGAAACTAACATCTCTTGAAAATGCAACAGAATTTTTATCTTCACTAAAAGTGGTAAATATTTTGGCATTTCTGGCATTTGCCATTGTTATGAGTGTAATTATATCTTCAGAAAACTTTTTTTTCAAAAGTATCATTGAGAACGGGATAAGTAAAAAAGATATTATTGCACAGAAAACGATTACGGTTGTGGATGTCCAAAAAACAGAACTACATAAAAAAGAAATAGCTCAAACCATTGATCCTATTCTGGCACCTGCTGAAGATGAGTTTATTAAAAATAATCTTACGACATTGCAAAGTTCTATTATTCAAATAAGAAAGAAAGATTCACCGATTTCTGCGAAAAAAGATGAACTGGGCTTGCTTTTCGATATATCAGAAGGGTATCGAAAAGATTATGTTATTAATTATCTGCTAAAAACAAGCGAGAAAAACCTACAGCAAGTTTTTGACAAGGCGACGCTAACTTTGACCAATATCCTCGGAATTGGAATTACTGAAAAAGATTTTGAAAAAAATAATATTAACAGAATTATACATAGAAATTTGGTTTCAAATGTTACCAGAAACCAAATTACAGTTATAACAGCCCTTTTAGAGCAAATTATTGTTCCAAATCTTGTAATAGACGAGTATGCAACTGATATTGCGAGACGGAATGCTCAAAGTTCCGTTAAACCATATGAAGTTACTTTTCAAAAAGGCGATAAGATTCTTTTTGAAGGTGAACCTGTTACTAAATTAAAACGAGATGCATTGGTTAAAGCAGGTTATAACGTTTTTGAAATAGGTTATAAGGGTTTTATTGGTATATTTATTATTGTTGTTTTTGCTACATTGGCATTTTTAAAATATATGAGAACTTTTGAAAAAAAATACCTTGAGTCCAATCATATAATGATAGTAGCCGTTTTGGCTCTATTTTTTGCTCTTGTGGCTGCACTTATTCCGACAGGATTTTCTCCTTATGTTCTACCGTTTCCTGCGTTTATAATTATACTTGCTATATTTACAAATCCAAGAATAGCTTTTGTTGAAGCTTCAATTCTTTTAGCTATATTGGCAATTCCGATGGGTTACAATATACAACTGGTAAGTGCATTCACTTTAATTAACGTAGTATCTATGGTTGCTATCGCAAGGGTGAAATTTTCTCGTAGATTTGACCTTATAAGAACGGGGATAGAAATTGCCGTTGCTTCATTAATATTGGTCATAATAATTTATTCGATAGAAAAGTGTTTGATAGATGTGGATAATCTTCTTATGATAAATGATGCATCTCTCGTGTTCATAAATGGCATGTTAAGTGGCGTTATCGCTTTGGGATTACTACCTTTATTTGAAAGCGCCTTTAAAATAATTACGCCTTACGGATTGGCGGAACTTGCGGATCATAATCAACCGCTTTTAAAACGTTTACAGTTTGAAGCACCGGGAACTTATCATCATAGTTTAATGGTTTCCAATTTGTGTGAAGCGGCTGCTGAAGCCGTAGGCGCAAACCCGATTTTAGCAAGAGTAGGTGCTTTTTACCACGATATAGGTAAATTAAAAAGGCCGCTATTTTTTGTAGAAAATCAATCTTATTTTGGCATAGAAAATCCCCATGCGAAACTTAATCCGAGATTAAGTAAAATGGTTATTACGGCGCATCCGAAGGACGGATTTGAATTAGCCAAAGAATATGGACTTCCGCCGATTATTTATAACTTTATACTTCAACACCATGGAGAAGGACTTGCCAGTTATTTTTATACTCAGGCAGTAGCCGAAGAAGGTGCGCAGAATGTCAAGGAAGAACAATTTAGATACACAGGGCCGAAGCCGAATATGAAAGAAACCGCTATTCTTATGGTTGCCGATGCGGTTGAATCAGCCGTTAGGTCGTTAAAAACACCGACAAATGAAGAAATTGAAAAGATTATAGACAAAATTATTATTGAGAGATTAAACGATGGGCAACTTTCTGACAGTCCGCTCACTTTAAAGGATATAAAAACTATCGCAGCAACTTTTAATAGAATTCTTAGAGGCATGCAACATAATAGAATCAGGTATCACGAAGATATTGTTCATGAACTTGATAAAACAAAAATCAATATGCCAAACAAGGTTATTGATAAAGAATTGGACGATAAAATTAAAGAATTAGAACAACATAATACTAATCAAAATGACAAAAATGACAAAAAAAATTAATATCTTTACAGAAAATATCCATAAAGATTTGGTCATAGACGAAGAAAAAGCACTTGCAAATGCAAAAAAAATTCTTAACTTTTATATTGAAGATAAAAGTATTTTTGATTTGTCATGCCTTGTCGGTTACCAATTTAAATGTTTGTCTTTTGATATTTTATACTGCGATAATGAAAAAACTCATAAAATCAATAAAGAATACCGACAAAAAGATTACTCTGCAGATATTATAACTTTTGCAATTTTTGCAGACAGTGAAGAAAAATTCGTTTTTGACGGTGAAATAAATTTGGGAGAAATAATGATTTCACTTGATAAAGTGAAAGAAAATTCAGTAGAAAAGGGTAAGACATTTGAAGAAGAACTATATTTTTTGATAAGTCATGGGATAATGCATCTGCTCGGATTTGACCATCAAACAAATGAAGAGTATGATTTTATTATGAGCGCACAAAATTCAGCGCTTAAGGGATTATTATGAAGTTTGGAGTTAAAGTGTCAAAATATAAAGCCCCCGGATTTGCAGGAACGTTCAGAAACTCGTTCAAAGGTATAAGATTAGCACTAAAAAGTGAGAGAAACATTAGAGTACATTTTGTTAGCGCCTTGTTGGTTATGGTTGGTGGAATTACTTTAAAATTTAGTGCGGCGGAATTTAGTATATTGCTAATTGCGATTGCTCTTGTGCTAATTGCAGAGATGGTAAATTCCGCAATAGAATTTACTCTTGACGCGATTTTTCACAACAGATATTCAAAGCTTGTGGGCATGGCAAAAGATATTGCCGCAGGTGCTGTTATGATAGCTACATTTATAAGCATTTCAATTGGGATTTTGTTGTTCGGTAGTAAAATTATTTCTTTATTATAAAACAAACTGCATAAGTGATAAAAATCAATTGTGCAGTCTGCTTATTATATTAGATTTTAAATTATTTGTTGTCTAACGCATCAACTCCCGGAAGTACTTTCCCCTCGATAAATTCTAGGCTGGCTCCGCCACCTGTTGAAATGTGGGTAAAAGATGCCTCGTCAAGTTTATATTTCTTAATTGCGGCAACTGTGTCACCGCCGCCAAGAACACTTATTGCACCATTTTTGGTGGCTTCCTGAACGGCTAAAGCAACTGCTTTTGTACCTTCCGTGAAAACATCCATTTCAAAAGCTCCGACTGGTCCGTTCCAAAGAATTGTTTTGGAATTTTTGATAACTTGGGCAAATTTTGCTCTTGTTTTTTCTCCTGCATCAACGCCCTCCCATCCGTCAGGGATTTGTGTTGCATCAACGACTTTGATATTCGCATCAGACGAAAAAGCATCCGCAATTAAAACATCTTCTGTCATGACAAGGTTAACGCCTTTTTCTTTTGCTTTTTCAACAATTTTCTTAGCAGTAGGTATTTGGTCTTCTTCACAAATTGAATTGCCAACGCTATAGCCTTTAGCTTTAACAAATGTATAAGTCATGCCGCCGCCGATTATTAAGTTATCTACTTTGTCAAGCAAGTTTTCTAAAACGCCGATTTTTGTTGAAACTTTTGCACCGCCAACGATTGCAGTGAATGGCCTTTGAGGATTATTCAAGGCTCCACCCAGACAGACAAGTTCTTTTTCCATCAAAAGCCCTGAAACTGCGGGTGAAAGAAGGTGCGCAACGCCTGCAGTCGAAGCATGCGCTCTGTGTGCCGCCCCAAACGCGTCATTTACATAAAAATCAGCTAATTCCGCCAATTTTGCAGCGAAAGCAGGGTCGTTTTGTTCTTCTTCTTTATAAAAACGGATGTTTTCAAGTAATGCGACTTGACCGTCTTTTAGTTTTGCAATTCCTTCTTGTGCAACCTCGCCTATGCAATCAGGTATAAATAAAACTTCTTCGCCTAAAATTTCAGAAAGTTTTTTTGAGACAGGTGCAAGAGTAAATTCCATGTTCTTCTCACCTTTTGGTCTTCCCAAGTGAGCAACAAGAATGATTTTTGCGCCCTTTTCCTGTAAAAATCTTATGGTAGGAACAATCGCCTGAATTCTTGTATCATCTGTTACATTTTTGTTCGCATCTAAAGGTACATTAACGTCAACTCTCACCAATGCCCTTTTACCTTTTACATCATTTAGGTCTTTAATACTTTTTTTCATGTTTTATATCTCCTTTTCTTTATTTTCTTCGTAGTTATTATTTTACCGTATAAAGAAATTTAGTAAAGATGATATGCGAACAAAGCTCGCTGCATAATAAATGCAATCAAAATCCTGCTGATTAGTGAAATTTTTTACCCTATATTAAGACATGTGAAGCCAAATAATAATAAATTTGCTTGATATTATTGCATTTCAGAAATTAGATGATAAATTTATAATATCTGCTAGCAAAAAAAAATATGTTCGTTTTTTTAAACACCTGTGGTTAAAATAATAATATTTTAGGAGTAAACATGGAAAAAATATTCTTCAATTCCACACCGCTGGATAGGAGGGTTCGTTCAAGACGAAACAAAAAGCAAAATTTTACCAATTTTGCTTTTACATCTGCCGGCAAGGATGAAATTGAATTAAAACAAAAGTCAAAGCCGATTGTACTGGCAACACAGAAAAAAGAAGAGGATAAAAATAAATGGAAGTGGACAATAAGAAAAACCGTCGATACCGTTACGGTTGTCTCTTATATTGCACTTTTGGGTTCTGCTTTATATATGAAAAGCCGCAAGTCACCTTTTGTAAAACTTGTTGAAAAACGCCATGCGATAGAACAAGCAGCCAATACCTTGACAAATGAATTGAAAGAAGTTGCAAATGTTACTACCGGAAAACAAAAAGAAGGTAATTTTTTGTACAAACTTTTTGATAAATTTGGTAAGTATAAAGAAAATAGTGAGGAATTAACTAATAATTGTGTATACGGGTTTGGAACGCTTGTTGTCATGCCTCTTGTTATTCTTTTCAGTCCGATAGGGAAGAAAGATGCAACTCCTGAAGATAGAACATTTACCGTACTCAGACAACCGATATCTTTTGCGACGGTTTTCGCCGCACAGCTTTCTTTTGACAAAATATTTAAGTCATTAATGAAAGATTTGAATAAATATGATTTACTAAAAGGAATGAAAGGTGCAGACGGAAAAGAGCTTCAATTCAAAAAAAGTGATACTCTAAATAATTTGGGTGAAAAAATTAATGAATATATGAAAAGCAAAGGACTCAATCATTTCAGCCTAAATACGGATTGTTTTAATGATGAGGATTTGCATAAAGAAAAACTTAAATACGAAGAACAGATAAAAAAGAATGGTAATAAATTTAAAGCAGAAGAAATAAAAACTCTTGTAAGCGACATTATCGGTGATGAATATAAGGTGTCAAATAAAGTCCCACTAGATAAGATAAATAGATTACTTAAGCAATATACACAAAACTCTTCAGTTTTAACTGAAGCTATTGAACATACTTTTAACGCTTGCCTGAGAACTCGTGCAAATAAAGAAGTTTCTGTAATCCTTGCAAACTCACTATTCTCTCAAGCACTGGGCATTATGATGTTAAATGTTGTATACGGTAAAATGATGAAAAAATACATCTCATTTAAAGAATCTGTTGCGCAAGGAGCGCAGAAAAATTCTGATGGAGGTGTTAAATAATGAAAATTAGAAATTATAACAATAATCAAAGCTTTACAAACAAAGCATTTTCTCCAGAACATGTCAGAGTGGCAAAGGAAATTCTTGCTATAAAAGATTTAGGAGATTCAAAAATCACCAAGAACCTTGATGAAATGGTAAAAAGTGAGCCTCCAAAATATCTTCTAGGGGCTGCTTGGCTAGTGAAAAAATTCGTTCCTTGGGTTGAGAAAAATATCGTAAATTCCAAAAAAGACAGAATAAATACAATGATAAATGCAGGCAATGTTCTTAAAGAACTTGCATGTATGGTGGTTTATCCGGCTCAAGTCTTAACAAATCCTGATTTACCGAAAGAAAAAAGAAGATTTGTAGGGATGTACGATTTCTTTGTAACTTGTTTTAGCCTTGGTGGTGCATTACTATATATGGCGGGCGGTACGAAAATTTCAAATGCATTCGCTGCAAAAGTGATGAAAGCTTATACCGATAAACCTCATTTATATCCGAAAGCTCAAAGAGCAGTGGCAGGTGGCGGATTTGTTTTAGGGCTTCTCGTTCAGAACTTATTCTTTAAGCGAGTCCTAGCGCCGGCATTATCACCTCCGCTTGCGGCAAAAGCCAGAAAAATGTTTGAAGCAAATGATGCTAAAAAAGAAAAAGCGCATGCGGATAAATTTGAAAGCAAGCGGGAGACATCGGATTTCATCCCTCCCGAGTATGACGCGGCTTTGTCAGTAGTTGGAGAAAATTCAAATGCGGTAAATGAGTTTGCGGTTCGTTCTAAAAATAATATAAAATAAATAGTACATTTACTTTACGAAATAGATTATTTGTGCTATAAATCAATAATAAGTCGGTCGTTCACAGAGTGATTAATTTTAATGTGAGGATAGTAGGAGAGAAGGAATTTCTATGGAAGTGAAAAGTTCGCAACAAGAGGCAGTTCTTGATGCAAAAAACGGAACAAGTTTAAAAACTAAAGACAGCATTGGTAAAAAAATAATTAATTTTTTCAAGGCTCCGCCAGAGTTAAATGTCACAATGGATAAACAATCAATTGATAAAGTTTATCCAAAAATGAGATTGCAAATATTTGCCTCTTGTTTTTTCGCCTATGTCGTTTTTTATCTTTGCAGAAAAAATATATCGGCGGCACTTCCCGCGATGGGGCTTGCTCTTCATTATTCAAATACACAATTAGGTATTATAGGCAGTACGCTTTATATTGCGTATTCAATAGGTAAGTTTACTAACGGAATACTTGCCGATAGGGCAAATATAAGAACTTTCCTTCCGACAGCGTTGTTAATTTCGGCGTTTGCGAATTTTGCTTTTGTAATTAGTGCATTATTAATTACACCGGGTCGAATCACATTTTTCGGCTTGCCTACCGCAAGCATTCTTTTGTGGATATTGGCGTTTTTCTGGGGATGTAACGGCTGGGTGCAGTCAATGGGTTTTCCTCCGATAGCAAGAAGTTTTACGTATTGGTTCTCAAACAATGAAAGAGGTAGAAAGTGGTCATTATGGTCAACTTCTCACCAAATAGGAACATTTTTGAGCGTAATTGTGTCAGGGTTTTTAATCTCACATTTCGGGTGGAAGTCGGCTTTTTACGTACCGGCATTTCTGGCTGTTTTTATGAGTTTAACTTTGTTTAAAACATTACGGGACAATCCAAAAACATTGGGACTTCCTGATATTGAAGAATATAGAGAACCTGAGGTCGCAGCATTGGTAGAAAAAACTACTGAATGTGAGGAGGAACAAAAAGAAAGTTATGGTCAAGTATTTAAAAAACATATTTTATGTAACAGAAATTTGTGGTTATTGGCGGTAGCTTTTGTATTTGTTTATTTTACACTGATGGGCACGCTTGATTGGTTGATTAAATATCTTGTGGAAGAAAAACACAATTCACTCGAACTGGCTACATTAAAATTAAGTTTTCTTCCTTTATTCGGCAGTCTTGGAACAATCAGCGCGGGTTATATTTCTGATAAAATCTTTGGTAACAGGAGAGCCCCTGTAAACATGCTTTACCTTGTAGGAGTGGTTTTTGCAGTATTGGCTTTGAAATTTAATTCAATCGGGCCTAATTTCATTGATTCCTTTGTTCTTTCTGCAACCGGTCATAAATTGACATCTATTATTCCTTTGGATGGAAGCGGGATACTCGATTTTGTATGTATAGGTATTATAGGGTTTTGTTCTTATGGCCCTCAAGTTCTTATCGGTGGGCTTTGTGCAATCGAGGCAAGCTCTAAAAAGGTCGCTGCCGCAGCAACGGGTTTTGTCGGCTCTTTTGGATATTTCGGCTCGATTTTATCGGGTGCGGGTACGGGCATGATTATTGATAAATTCGGTTGGGGTGGTGCGGTCTATTCTTGGGCGGGTTCTGCAATAATTTGTATTTTATTGTTGATTCCATTGCTTTTGGATGAGTATAAAAAGCCGAAAACACTATGCCCATAATGTTAAATTAATAAATTATTACATTCCTTAACATATTGGCAATTTTTCGTCTCCTAAATACTTTATATACATAGAGGATATAACACTTAAAATAGGGAGGAAGAAATTATGGCAAACACTGATGCAATCGGAGGACCAAGTTATGCATCACCATTACTTGGTGGTAATTTGGGTAAAGATAGTACTGCTTCCGCTGTTAGAGGCAGACGAGAAGAAGATTATCTTGGTGAAAAATTGGGTTCGGGGAATATTTATCCTCCTCCTGGGCTAAATAACTTCGGGGGGCGTTAATTAGTTTACTAAAATATATATTTGTTATAAAATAGTTCCGTACACTAGGCATACGGAACTATTTTTATGTTATTAACTGCAGATATTGGCAATACAAGTATTACTCTCGGGCTATTTGACGGAGACGCACTCGTCGAAGATTTTAGACTTGCTTGCGATAAGGATTTATCGCAAGCAGAATACGAAGTATTGCTTAAAACCCTTTGCAAACCATTCAAAATCAAAAGTTGCATAATCGCATCTGTAGTTGATGAGCTTAGCAAGAAATTTCAGTCTTCTGTTGAGAATATTTTTAAAATAAGAGCAATAATGCTGACGAGCGATTGTAAAACAGGGATTAAAATTGCGCTTAAAAAACCGAGTGAAGCTGGCGCAGATAGGATTGCCAATGCATGTGGAGCGTTTATGCTGTATAAACGACCTTGCATTGTTGTTGATTTTGGAACGGCAACCTCGTTTGATATAGTTAACCAACATGGGGAATTTGTAGGTGGAATAATCGCGCCGGGATTGAATTTACAGATGAAAGTACTGAATACTTTTACCTCAAGATTACCCAAAATTGATGTTGCAAGTTCAGGCACTGCAATCGGAAATAGTACAACAGACGCAATACTTTCAGGCGTAATACGAGGTTCAGCGTGCATGATTGACGGGCTTGTCGAACAGTGCGAAAAAGAATTGGGACAAAAGGCTACATTGATTGCCACAGGCGGATATTCAGGACTTATTTCAAGCTATCTGAAACGTCCGTTTGATTTTATAAACCCGACTTTAACACTCGAGGGATTAAGATTTTTGTATAATCTTAATCAATAAATATTCGAAAGCATTGGTTGCATGCTGATTGAATTTAGTTTTTTGAGTATTTTATTATAATCAGTCTCTAAAACAAGCTCAGCTCGGTATTTTGCTGCGTTTTGTACGCAGTTTATGTAATAAGGATAAAATTTTCTTGTGAATTTAATTCCCACATCTTCCCCTCGAAGTTTAATTTCTTCATCAAGATGAACTTTGAGCGTTTCAATTTTTTCTTCCAATGTGGGCAAAGGTAATTTTTCACCCGTTTTTAAATAGTGTTCAATTCGTGAGATTAATGTAACATCACCCAAAACTCCTCGACCAATCGCAATTCCGTCAGCGCCTGACTGCTCCAAGCAAGCAATCGCAGTTTCCAGACACGTAACATCACCATTTGCAAAAAACGGAATATCCACATTTTGTTTAAGTCCCTTGATAATTTCCCAATTCGCTTTACCTGAATACATTTGAGAACGAGTTCGTCCATGGATTGTTATAAAATCAGCTTCTGCCTCCTGCATTTTTACCCCGAATTCAATAAAGTTTAATTCTTCACTGCTATAACCAAGTCTGAATTTAACACTGACCGGAGTTTTGACGGTAGCTTTTATTTCTTTAACGATTTGATAAGCCAACTGTGGGTTTTTCATTAAGGCGCATCCGTCTTGACCTTTAACCACTTTATTAACAGGACAGCCCATGTTTATGTCAATTATATCTGCGTAAGGCTCTAAAATCTTCGCTGCTCTCGCCATCAATTCGGGTTTATGCCCACTGAGTTGGTAGGCGATTGGTGAATGATTAGCACAACGTCGCATTAATTCGTTTTCGACGTTTTTTTGCTTGCGTCCGAATTCTTGGATTAACGCTTCTGAACTTATCATTTCCGTTGTCAAAAGGCATGTTTTTGAGTGGGTTCTGATTAAACTCCTTAAAACATAATCCGTTATTCCTGCCATAGGGGCAAGTGAAACTGGACTATTTAAAATCAAATCCCCAATTTTAATTTTCATATTTTTTCAGTTCTTTTATCCTTGCTTGGGAATATTTTTTATATTCGTTGGCTTCTGTTGTAAGCGAAGCATATTTTTTGTAATTAATCAAAGCCAATTTAAATTGTGCTAAATTGTCGTAATCCAAAGCAAGCAAGTAATACACTATTGTCAAATCAGGGTTGTATTGAATTGCTTTTTTATACTCGCCGATAGCAGGAAGATATTTTTTACCCGCATCGAGTATCAAGCCCCTGTAATAGAGTGCATAAGCATTTTTCGGGTCATCTTGTAAAACTCTGTTGAAAATGCTCGTCGCTTTGGGATAATCCGCTTTATCGTATAGTGCTATGGCATCATCAATGAGTTTTATGTTTAATTGTTCCACGACTGTTTGATACAAATCTTTTGCTTTATCGTTGTTCGGGTTAATCGTAAGTGCCTTTTTGAGATAAATTTTCGAGCTATACCAATTTTCTTTTTCGGAGTAAAGCACCCCTATGTAGTAGGCTGCATCAGAATTTGGAGTGAGTTCTAAGGCTTTTTGATAAGATTGAATAGCTTGTGTATCGTTGTTTAGAGCCTTGTAGCAAACCGCCATTCCGCTCAGAGAGTCAAAAGTAGGGGGCTGAATTGATTGGTAAGCTACCAATGCTTTTTGATAATCCCCGCTGTTGTAATAATTGGAGGCTTCATCAAATTTACCTGAAGTGGCTTCTTGTGCCAATGCTTGCAGATTGTCAGAAATTTGTTTATTGTTCGGGAATTTAGTTTTTGCGCCTTGTAAAACTTGTTTAGCTTGAGCCAAGTCGTTTTTTTGCTTGTAAGCGATGGCGAGGTTTAGATAAATTTCAGGGTTATCGGTTTTTAATTTTAAAACTTCGTTATAACAAGTAATTGCTTCATCTAATTTGTTTTGTTTATGTAATTCCAGTGCATAATTATACATATCTGCCAATGCACTTTTGTCATCGACAGCATTTCTGCTCATATAAGCCATAAATTCCGCTGGGGTCATAGAAGATTTACGAATATTAAGTATTTCACTTTTTACTTCTTTATTGGTCGGGTCAAGGCTTAAAACTGTTTGAAATCCTGCAATCGCTTGTTCTTTGTCTCCCTTTGCCTCAAGGCATTGAGCTTTGTACAGGTTTGCTTGTAGGTTTTTGGGATATAAGAATAAAATACTGTCATACGCCGCTATCGCAGAATCGTAAGATTTTTTCTGTTGATATAAAGTTCCGACATTTAGCCTTGTTGTAATATTTGTAGGGTCAAGCTGGCTTGCTTGGGTGTAATATTGCAATGCTTCGTCAAATTTATTTTGTTTTTGCAAAATTGCTCCAAGATTGGTTATTGTGCCTGCATCATTGGGTGCTTCGACCAGTTTTTGTCTGTAAATTCTTTCTAAGGCGTAGAGAATTTCAGGGTCTTCCCCACCCTTTGAAAGCGCATAGTTATATTCTTGCAACGCCGTATCGTTTTGTCCTAGTCTATCCAACACTCTTGCGTATTTCAGTCTTAGCCCACCGTCATCAAGGTTTAGTTCAATAGCCTTTTGATAATAGTCTGAGCATTTTTGGTCATTGCCCAATACTTTTGTTATATCTGCCATTTGTTCATAGGCATTTTTTCTTAATGTAGGTTCAGAAAGCGCTTGAGCGAATTCGTATCCTGCTTCGGGGAAAAGTCCTTGTAATCTAAGGTCTTTACCTTTTTGGTATCTTGATTTTGCAGAGGCGTCAAGTTTTTGTATTGATAAACATTGGTTAAGGTTTTCTGTCGCATTTGCGATTGCTTGCGCGGAATTTTGTACTTCTTGTGCTGGGGCATAATATTTTAAATAAAACAATGCAGCGCGATAATCGTTTGCGGCATTTTCCCAGTTTTTATCTTTGTTTGCAAAATATGTTCCTCTTGCTAAATATGAATTAACAAGCCCGATTCTTGCCGAATCGTCCAAGTAATTTATCCTCATTGCTTTTTTGAATTCAATGATTGCACTTGAGTATTGGTATTGAGACAAATACTGCTGCGCCAAGTTGTAATGTTCCGCAAAATCAGCTTTTGCCATATTGCCAGTAAATAATAGACAAACAATTATTGATAAAAATTTTTTCATAAAGCCTCACTCATGTTGGATTATCCCTTATTTACATTTTACATCAAGAAAAAAATATTTATATAGACAATTAACTATTTTATTTTTAAGATATAATTGATTAAGTGAGAAGTGAATGGTGAGTGTGGGCAACAAGCCTAATCGTCATTAAAGTAGGTTGGGATTGCTATCCCACCGACAATAAGCCCGAAGTCTACCTAACCAAGGAGATGCGAGCGGGCAAGAACGAAGTAAAAAGAAAAAAGTAAGCGAGAACTACCAAGCCGTTTACCGTTTACTCGGTACGTCCCCTCCCTCTCACCATTAAATAAAGGAATAAAATATGATAATAGCAAGTATAGATTTGATGGATGGCAAGGCTGTTCAGTTGAGACAGGGTAAAGAAAAAGTTTTGGAACGTGAAAACGTTTTTGAGTTGGCAAAGTATTATTCGAGATTTGGCGATATTGCTGTAATTGATTTGGATAGTGCGCTGAGTAACGGCAAAAATAACGAAAAATTGATTGAACAACTTTGTAAAATAGCCCCCTGTCGTGTAGGTGGTGGGATTAGAACAGTTGAAAAAGCAAAAAGGTTATTGGCTAACGGAGCAAAAAAAATAATTATAGGGACGGCTGCAAACGAAGAGTTTTTATCACAACTTCCTCAGGATAGGGTAATTGTTGCGATTGATGCAAGAAACGGAAAAATCACAACCGAGGGGTGGACAAAGGAACTTGATAAAACTCCGCTTGATTACATAAAACATTTTGATAATTTATGCTCGGGTTATTTATACACAGTTGTAGAACGAGAGGGCATGATGCAGGGATGTGATGTTTCTGCGATTGAAGAAATACGAAAAGCGACTAAAAAAGAATTTGTTGCTGCGGGTGGAATTTCTACGGTTGAAGAAATCGTTCAACTTAATAAGAAAAATATTTCGACTCAGCTTGGGATGTGTATTTATACAGGTGCGGTTAAGCTTGAAGACGCTTTTAGTGCGTGCTTGAATTTTGAAAAAGCAAACGGATTAATTCCGACGGTGGTTCAAGATGTTGACACACAACAGGTTTTAATGCTTGCTTACTCAACGCCTGAATCTTTGAATAAATCTTTTGAATGCGGTTTGGCTACATATTTTAGCCGTTCTCGTCAGGAACTTTGGACGAAGGGCATGACGTCTGGCAATACTCAGGAATTTCAGTCTGCAAGATTTGACTGCGATTTTGATACGCTTTTATTTAAAGTCAGACAGAAAGGAAACGCCTGTCACTTGGATAGATTTAGTTGTTTTGAGGACAAAGAATTTTCTGCAAAAGTCCTTTATGAAATACTAAAATCAAGGAAGGAAGATTTACCAGAAAAATCTTTCACGACAAAACTTTTTAAGGATAAATTTTTCTTAAAACGAAAAATAATGGAAGAAGCTTTTGAGGTGGTCAATTTTGAACAAGGAGACGGCCTACAGTGGGAAGTCGCTGATTTGGCGTACTTTGTACTTACGTTTATGGTTGACAATGGTGTAACTGTGGACGACATAGTTAATAACCTTGCTTCAAGAGCAAAATAAAAGTTGTGGGATTGAAAAATGCAGATAATTAATTACGAGAATATTAAAGATAACTTTTTTGAAAAAATCGAGTTTGAGGCGATTTCTTCCGTGGAAGAAATCGCCCGAGAAGTTAAAAACTTTGGCGATGATGCGGTCAGAAAATATATAAATCAGTTTGATAACGAGGATTTGGAAAATTTTCTGGTGTCTGAAGCTGAGATTGAGGAAGCTTATGCTAAAGTTGATGAGGAGACGGTTAGGTCGATTAAAAAATCGATTACAAACGTTAAAAAATTCAGCGAAAAACAGTTAAAATGCCTAAAAAACCTTAAAACAAGGATTGATAAAAACGAACTTGGGCATGAAATTATTCCGATTGAAAAAGTCGGGTGTTATATTCCCGGCGGAAATTATCCGCTTTTGAGTTCGGCTGTGATGACAATTACACCTGCAAAGGTTGCAGGCGTAAAACAAATTGTGGCATGCTCGCCTAAAATTCGTCACGAGACGATTGTAGCATGCGATTTGGCGGGTGCGGATAAGATTTATAGGGTTGGTGGTGTTCAGGCGATTGCGGGCATGGCTTATGGCACGCAAAGCATTGTGAAAGTTAACAAAATTGTCGGTCCGGGCAATAAATATGTTACGGCGGCGAAAAAATATGTGTTTGGCGAGGTAGGGATTGACTTTCTGGCTGGACCGTCGGAGGTTATGATTATTGCTGATGAGACGGCTGTTGTTGAATTTGTGTCTGCCGACATGCTTGCTCAATGTGAGCATGACCTTGATGCACGTGCGTTTTTGGTGTGTATGAGCGAAGATTTTGCCCAAAAAGTTAAAATTTCGGCACAAAAACAACTTGAAACGCTTTCGACGAAAGAAATCGCTTCAAAATCTTTTGAAAAATCTTTTGCAATTGTTGTTAAATCGGTTGGTGAAGCGATTGAGCTTGCGAACAGGAAAGCACCGGAGCATTTGGAACTTTGTTGTAAAGATGCAAAACAATTGATGAAAAAGTTTAAGAATTACGGCTCATTATTTGTGGGGAATTATTCTGCAGAGGTTTATGGGGATTATTGTTCGGGTACAAACCATGTTTTGCCGACTAATGAAGTTTCGAAATATTCGGGTGGATTAAGTGTTTTTGACTTTGTTAAAATCCAAACTTATCAAATAATATCAAAAAAAGGAAATAAAATAATTTTGCCATTTGCTTCACAATTAGCGAAAACAGAGGGTCTTCAGGCGCATAAGCTTGCGGCAGATGTAAGAAAATTCACATAAATTAACGTTTTTTGAAAAAAAAAGTTTTTTTAATTATAATAGATATACATTAGAAATATAGGTAGGAAAAAATGGTGAATAAAAAAATATCGGATGGCGTAGGTAAAAAGATTGTTGAAGCATTGAAAAAACAGTCTGAAATAGAAGTTAACGCGGTTTCAACGCATGAACAGGAGAATGAACCCGAAGCTTTGGCTGGCGGTTTGTCAGATTCGTTTGGAATTAATGAATCTGATGATGTTTTTCATGAGGAAGATTTTATGGAATCTTTATCGTCAGAAAATTATTCAGGAAGTTCCATTACGGACGAAACTGATAGTTTTATGAGCGAGGAAACTCCTACTAAGCCGATGTCTCAGCCATTTATTAATTATCAACAACCATCACAATCTATTAATGATAATTTTATAAAGGAACTGGATACCTTTGAAATACCGAGCAATATTGCGGTATTGAAAAAACTTATAACACAGCTTCCTAGTGGAGTTACCAGACATACCGGAGCTCAAATTATTAAACAAACGATGGAAGCGCTTGGGATTTCGATGAAAAGTGTTCTTCAAGAAGCGCAACAGGTTCAAGACGGGTTGAGTAATTCTGCGAAAGAGTGTCATTCAACGATTCAGGAATATAAAAAACAGATTCAGTTGCTTGAAAAACAGGCACAAAACCACCAAAGACAATATACGGCGCTTAATGAATTAATCAGCTTATTTGTTCAAACGGGTTTATAATATTTTTCAAATAAGACGTCAAAAAAAGGGCCCGATGGCCCTGTTGGAATTAAGAATAGCTGGAAGTATGAAAAAGATTTAATTATATTAAACCGAACAAACGGTCTTTTTTCAATTAATCAGTTGTGCTATATTTGTAGGATTTGGGACTAGCCGAGGTGGCTAGTTTTGAGGGAACGAAGCAATCCACAAGTCTCTCTTGCGTCTTTGCGAGGCGAGGGTTTCTTAGGTGGAAGTTTTTTGAGGGAACGAAGCAATCTCGTTCGCCTTTAGTCATGATTAGTGGGGGATTGCTTCGGTGAACATTCTTTTTTTTGCATTCGCCACTTAATGTCTCGCAATGACGGTAGCACAAGTCTCTCTTGCGTCTTTGCGAGGCGAGGGGTTCTTAGGTAGAAAATTCTTGAGGGAACGAAGCAATCTCGTTCGCCTTTTTTTTAAAATCTCAAATAATTTTCTCATATAAATCTTCCCAGTCGGGATTAAAGTTATTAATCAAATCAATCTTTTTTTGCCTCGAGCCACCTTTAAGTTTTTTTTCACGTAAAATAGCCGAATCAATATCGCAGAAAATTTCATAATAGACTAATTTTGTTAAATTATATTTTTTGGTAAAACCTGCATTAAACTTTTCTTTGTGTTCAAAAATTCGTCTTAGAAGATTATTTGTAACACCAATATATAAAGTAGTATTTTGATTATTTGTCAATATATAAATAAAGGATTGCTTTTCCATGAAATTATTTTAACTCAAACAAGGAAACATTTTGCGTCTTTGCGGGGCGAGGGGTTCGACGGGTAAACGGTAAGCGGTAAGCGGTAAACGGCGGCAACAAGCCCGAAAAGTGAGAGGTGAGAGGTTTTGCAAATCTCGCTTACTTTTTCCTTTTTCCTCTTCCGCCGCATGCGTCTTTGCGAGGCGAGGGGCTCTTAGGTAGAAAATTCTTGAGGGAACGAAGCAATCTCGTTTGCCTTTAGTCAGAATTCGGTGGGATTGCTTCGGTGGACATCCTTTGTCACATTTGGCACTTGAAAGTCTCGCAATGACGGTAGCACAAGTCTCTCTTGCGTCTTTGCGAGGCGAGGGGCTCTTAGGTAGAAAATTCTTGAGGGAACGAAGCAATCTCGTTTGCCTTTAGTCATGATTAGTGGGGGATTGCTTCGGTGAACATTCCTTTTTTGCATTCGCCACTTAATGTCTCGCAATGACGGTAAGTGGCTTCGGTGGACGCTTCTTGTCACATTCGATAGGAAAAATTTCAACAATGACAAAATCTAATGTTAAAATATATTAAATGGATGAATACAAAACCCAAAAAAGTGGTATAGTTGTTGTAAAGAAGATTAATAATGAAAAAGAAGCGGGGAATTTTATGAAAATAAAGCTTACCAGAAGATTTTTGTTACTTAGTATTTTATCGATACTAGGTATAGTTGCCATGCTTTTAGTACTCCTAAAAGTGACTCCATTAAAGAATTTAATTAGGCTCAAGTCTAATAGAACGGCAATAACCTGTCCGGCAAGCTGCCCAACAACTTGCACAGCAACGGGTGCGCATGACGGTTTATGTGAGAAATTAACGGAGGCAATAAACACGACGGGGGATGTTGATTGTTCATTGACAGCCACTGCGGCTTCTAATTTTAAAACAGCTACCCCGAACTTCGTGACAGCGAATGGGATAAGATATTTTAATTTGGGTTCAAGTGCTGATGTCAATGGGATTTACACAATATATGTTGATATTGACGGAAGCAAAAGGAACGGCGTTTTAAACGAGGATGTGCTAGCGTTCAATATTTATCAAAATGGGTGCGTTATTCCTGAAAAAACTTCTATGGCTGCTAATAGTACTAACTATATAACAGCAGTTATACAATATAAGAATTCAAGCGGAGCAACTGTCCGACCGTTGCAGGGGGTATCTTATAGAGAGGCTCTTTGTAAAGCAGGTCGAGGGCCGAGTGCTGCTTACTGTGCTGCAATATCACCGTATCCGGCGTATACTACTATTACTGAATGCAATACAAGCAGCGGTAACTACTGTGAAGTCATGGTAATTAACGGAAACAGAGGAACTAGTGCAACTTGTATGCCTACATCTGATATTACAGTGGTGGATCCGACCCTTGACGCTATTGTTCCACCTGTTGTGGTTACTCCACCGAGCATTTCTGTCACACCTGCAACAAGTTCGGCAAGTATCCCATACACAACCTCAGCCAGTACAACCAACGGAACGTTTACTGTAACGGGAACAGGAGGGACGGGCACAGTAACTATTACGAGTCCGACAGTTCCGTCAGGTAGTTCGGTGACAATGTCGCCAACATCGTTTACAATAGCAAACGGAGGAACGCAAACAATTACTTTTAGCGCAACTTCACCTGCTAGTTCTGAATCGACAGGTACCTTTACTTTTGGGTTTAGTGCATCAATCGCAGGCGGTAACACCGCCACTCACACCCATACGCAAAATAGAGCTGCCGCACCACCTACTTGTGACGATGGCGGGCTAACTGCGGCTGATATGCAATGGCAACCTAGAATTTCTAATATTACTGCAATAAACACCTGTGATGGTTCACCAGATTTATCATATGATACTAGGGGTAGTACTTATGGTTATTGTGCTTGTAATCTTTGGGCAGCTGCCAAAAAAACATGTTTTGATACATACGGTTCCGGCTGGAAAACCCCTACAGACACTCAAATATGTACACTGCTAAAGAGTGGGTTGAATGCTGATTACACCTGGCTGACCTCTAATTCTGGTATGCCCCAAATCGTAATAGGGATGCATATGGGTGGGTCAGAACCTGGTATGCCCCCGCCGTGCCGCGATGACCAAGGATATAGATCCGTTATATGTGCAAGACCGGCTCCTGACCCAACGGCTACTTGTGATGACAGCGGTGTGGCGTTTTGGGATTTACAAATCGCCTCAGGGTGGGATGCTACTATGAATTTTGGTACCTTTGCTCAAGTAGTATCAAAATGTACGGATATGGGCTCAGGCTGGAGATTACCGACAAAAAACGAACTATGTTCAATGTATAAATATAGAGCTCACATACCCGAGCCAATGAGTGCCACTTCCTACTGGTCCGCTACGGAGTACAGTCCTACTACCGCATGGGTCCTGGCTTTCACCGCATCCATGTATCCGGTGGGTGCGTCTCCAGGCGAGGGGGCCTACATAGAAAAGACCTCGAGTACGCGTGCTCGGTGCGTGAAGAGCATCCCTTAGCCCTTAGTCCTTAGTCCGTAGGGTGGGCATGTAAATGCAATGGCGGATGTAAACAACTTATGTACGCATTTGCCCACCGATCCCCCCTCGCCGTCATTGCGAGACACCGAGTGTCGAATGTGACAAATGAATATCCACCGAAGCAATCTCACCACTTACCGTCATTGCGAGACACCGAGTGCCGAATGTGACAAATGAATATCCACCGAAGCAATCTCACCACTTACCGTCATTGCGAGACACCGAGTGCCGAATGTGACAAATGAATATCCACCGAAGCAATCCCCCCGAATCATGACCAAAAGCGAACAAGATTGCTTCGTCCCCTCAAAAACCTACCACCTAAGAACCCCTCGCCTCGCAAAGACACATGCGGCGTAAGAGGAAAAAGTAAAAAGTAAGCAAGATTTGCAAAACCTCTCACCTCTCACTTTTCGGGCTTGTTGCCGCCGTTTACCGTTCACCGCTTACCGTTTACCCGTCGAACCCCTCGCCTCGCAAGGACCCACCGAATAAATGGTTGCATTATTTCGAACATAAATGTATAATTATAATAACAAAATAATTGGAGCAAGAATATGAATATGGATTTGAAGACTAAAAAAGCATTTACTTTGGCAGAACTCGCGGTGGTTTTTGTAATTATCGCTCTCATAGCCGTGGCTGGGATAAAGATTACTAAATCAAGAACCAATCATGTAAACAAGTATATGTCTTACGCTGCGTTCACCAATTTAAAACAGGGAATGGGCGAGCTTATCGCGGATAACAAAACCCTCCCCGCATATGGTGTCGCACCAAGCACCGTAACCTGCAATGCACCTCCAAGCATTTCTGTCACTCCTGCAACAAGTTCTGCAAGTATCCCATACACAGCCTCAGCCAGTCAAACTACCGGAACCTTTAATGTGGTTGGAACAGGGGGGACCGGTACCGTAACCATCACGAGTCCGACAGTTCCATCCGGTGGTTCGGTGACAATGTCGCCGACATCTTTTACAATAGCAAACGGAGGAACGCAAACAGTTTCTTTTACCGCAACTTCACCTGCTAATTCAGAATCGACCAGTACGTTTACATTCGGATTTAGCGCATCAATAGCAGACGGTAATTCTGCCACTCACAACCATACCCAGAATAGATCCGCAGCACCACTTACTCCAGACCCATCGGCTACTTGTGATGACAGCGGCGTGACGTTTACGAATTTACAAGTCGCCTCAGCGGATACAGCAGTCTCAGCCATATACACTTGTAGTGATACAACTTGGGATTCGCATACTACAGCCAACATTTATTGTGCTACCAACTATTGGGCTGGAGCAAAAAAAGCATGTTACGATACTGCCTCTACACCATTACATCAGTGGAGATTACCGACAAAAAATGAGCTGTGCTCAATGTATAAATATAGAGCGTATATATCCGCTCCAATGAGTGCCGCTTTCTACTGGTCCGCTACGGAGTACACTGCACACCTCGCATGGACCCAGCACTTCAATACTGGTTACCAGAGCAACGACCTCAAGTACGGCCACGACATTGTGCGGTGTGTCAGGTGACCCCTTTAACCTTTTGTCCTTTTAACCCTTTAACGTAGGGGGGTGCAGTCCGTAGGGTGGGCATGTAAACGAATTATGTATGCATTTGCCCACCAATCCCTCGCCGTCATTGCGAGACACAGAGTGTCGAATGTGACAAATGAATATCCACCGAAGCAATCCCCAAGTATCATGACCAAAAACAAACGAGATTGCTTCGTTCCCTCGAAAAACTACCGCCTAAGAAACCCTCGCCTCGCAAAGACGCAAGAAAGGGTAAAGGCAACCGTCATTGCGAGACACAGAGTGTCGAATGTGACAAATGAATATCCACCGAAGCAATCCCACCGAATCATGACCAAAAGACAAACGAGATTGCTTCGTTCCCTCGAAG
>CAIPUE010000058.1 GCA_903868125.1 uncultured bacterium
AAATGAATACATGTATAATTACAATAACAAACGAAAACAGTGGAATAGGAAGAAAATGACACCGTTAGAATACAAAAAATATTTGTTGGCGAGTTGATGTCCAGTTTTTGGGGCACACATCAAACAATGAAAATAAATCTTCATTTTTTATTTAGATTAATTACACGAATGCAAACAAATAGAATTTTTAAAATGCGTTCACTTGTTGACGCTCTTGAAAATGGACAAATCTTTAAACAAGAAAATTTTCATGGATTTATTATAAAAGGGTCTAATGGCTTAATAATTATTTTAAAAAAACTAGGTCACAAAAAAGCTTCGTTGGATTCAATATATACTGTTGAAAAAAAATTTCCTAATTGGAAAGAATTTGCGACTTATGCGAAAACAGCAAAAAATGATTTCGTTGAATAAATAAGTATTTTTATCATTTTATCATTTGTTAAACTTGACTAAATAAATGGGTACGGATTTAACCGCATCCTTATTGCTGATTTGTGTTGTCGGGCATACCTGCCCGACCAACTGCACTGATTTGTTATTGAATTTATGAAGACGGTATGGCATTCGCATTTTAGATCAAAAACTCATACCAATTATTACTATTAACCACTTTTAGCGAGCTGTTCTCGTATTTTTCAAGAAAATTTGTAGGTGGTTTAAACTTGGCATCTTTATTATATTTCAACTCAAAACCTTCAAAAAGCCCCGAATGTTCCTCTATATAATCGACCTCCTGTCCTGAATGTATCCGCCAAAAATATTTATTGACAAACCGTTGATTTAGTTGATTATATTTTAATCTTTCCAATATACAAAAATTTTCCCACAAAGCCCCAACATCATTTCTGATATTAAGAGGATTGAAATTCTGAATAAGTGCATTTCTTATCCCCAAATCATAAAAATAGATTTTTTTTGATTTTCTGCTTACTTCGTTCCTTATGTTTCTCGACAAAGCCCTCAAGGTAAAAATTATAAAACATTTTTCAAGCAAATCTATGTATTTTTCAACTGTGTGAATACTAATCCCAAGTTTTTTACTTAATTCATTGTACGAAACTTCACTCCCAACCTGCAGGGCAAGCATTTGCAGCAAATTTAAAACTATATTTGAATTTTTCAATCTCTCAAAAACAAGAATATCCTTATATAAATAACTGCTTGCTATTTCTTCAAGCTCCACTCTGGCTCCATTTTCAGAATTTATGTACACAGATGGGTATGTTCCATATCTCAATATTATATCCAGTTCGGAGACAATATCAGAATAACCTTTGTAATCTATTAACTCCTTGACGGATAACGGGTATAAAATAAACTCTCTTTTTCTGCCGACAAGCGGTTCTCCAACCTCGTTTGCGAGGTCAAAACTACTTGAACCGGTTGCGATAACCTGTATTTCAGGATAAGTATCCGCAATAATTTTAAGCGTCAATCCTATATTCTGTATATTTTGAGCCTCATCAAGAACTACAATATCGGCATCATCGAAAAATCTTTTTAATTCCTGTTCATTATTCGACTCAAGGCTTTGTTTAATACTAAACATCTCACAATTAAAATACTTCGCTTTTTTACCGAGTTGTTCCTGATTTTCAAGAATTTGTTTCGACAAAGTGGTTTTACCCACTCGTCTTAATCCGTACAAAACAATTACTTTACCTTTGTAAAGCTCTGATTCTATTTGACTTTTAATATTTCTTTCTATTAAACTCATAATAATAATCCTTTTTGATGCAAAATATTGGCATATATTTTGCATTTCACTTCAAAATATTAGCATATATTTTGCATTATGTAAATAGTTGAAATTTTTTGAATGATTGGGTACACTTAATTAAGGAACAACTCAGATAACCCCCCTTTATGTCAATTGCGAGGCGAAGACTTAACGGGATTTGCTTGGAAGGTGTTGCACTTACTTATTGAACTTGTAATAACACTTAATTATAAGAATTGTAACAAAAACAAGAAAAATATTTTGAATCTCCGCAATTTTTTTTATTATGGTTTTTAAAGCAATTATAAAATTGTTAGAAAATGGAGGTTAAAAAATTATGAACGTAACACCGATAGGAACAAATCAAAGAGTACCGTTTAAAGCTAACCCTAAAACTGTGGCAACAAAAGTAGTTGAAAGTGCGACTGATATTTTGAAAAATCGTTATGGGGTAACAATAGGTTATGAGAAAGGCAACACGGAGGTGCATCATCTGGGAGGCATTATGAAAATATACACTGATGGGGAAGGTCAGGAACCTTGGCGATATTATTTGTCGGGAAAACGCTCTCCAGAATCTGTTTTAAGAACTTTAACAGATAATGGACATATTGCGAGATGGGAAAAAGAAATAGCCAGAAGCAAATAAGGAAAAGGAGTTATATATCTTTAAACCTCGATGGAGCTGATTTAATCGCCCTCCCCATTTTTATTTTTTGTTGTCGGGCAGGTTGTCTTGGATTATCGGCCGTTATTCTTTTCCCTTTTCCCTTTTTCCTTTTTACGTCTCAGGGCTTGTTACCCTCCGTTCAATGTTTACTGTTTACCCCTCGCTTTCACCTCTCACCTTTTATCAAATATTAACAAAAACAGGAGGATGCGGAAAAATTCAAAAAATGACAATTTTTCGCAATTTTTCAAATCCGACCTTAGAAGTGCTAAACCCCTACCGGCTGTGGGATAGCTGGCGGTAGGGGTTTAAGCCGGACATAGAAGATTGCGAGAAAAATGTTAATTTTTCCGCAATCTTCTATACAAATCATAAAAACTATGATAGAATTTTGTTAGATGTAGTAGGAAAATTTTTTGGACATATATGCAATAGATATTAGTTAAACATAATTAATTTAAAGCTCGATTTGGAAACAATATCGGGTATTGCGTGTATTTATAAAAAATAGAAATGAACGAGGTATGAACATATTATGAATTTACCATTAATTTTAACTATCGTTCTTGTCGTTGTGCTTGCTGCCGTTATCGTAATTCAACAAAATAAATTCAAAATTATTTCTCAACAAACTCAAAAAAGTCAAACCGATTTGAGCGTAAGAGAACAACTTTTGAAAAAAGAAGCAATGATTTCAGCGAAAGAAGCATTACAAGCGGAACAGGAAAAACTTAACGAGGAGTTTAGAGAAAGACGTCAAGAAATTGCAAGAACAGAAAGCAAACTGGCTAAAAGAGAAGATATGCTTGAAGACAAAATGCAAGAGGCAACCGATAAAGAATTGAAATTGCAAAACAAACTTGATGAATTATTGGAAAAAGAAGACTATTTGGCAGAAATAGTCCAAAAACAAACAACTGAACTCGAAAGAATCTCGGGACTTTCAGCAGAAGACGCTAAAAAAATGATTTTAGAACAGTTAAAACATGATTTGGCTCAAGAACAAATGCAATTAATTCGTGAAAACGAAGCTAAAATTAAAGAAGATGCACTTGAAAAATCAAAAGAAATTTTAACAACCACAATGCAGCGCTGCATGATTGACCAAGTTGTAGAATCAACAGTTTCGGTTGTTTCGCTTCCTAATGATGAAATGAAAGGTCGTATAATCGGTCGTGAGGGAAGAAACATAAGAACACTAGAAACACTTACGGGCGTTGATTTAATTATTGATGACACCCCTGAGGCTGTTGTATTATCAAGTTTCGACCCTGTAAGACGTGAGATTGCAAAACTTGCGTTAGAAAAACTTATAACAGACGGACGTATCCATCCTGTCAGGATTGAGGAAATGGTCGAAAAAGCCCGCGAAGAAATAGAAAAGAAAATATTTGAAGAGGGTGAAAATGCGACTTTAGATATGGGAATTATGGGGCTTAACAAAGAGTTGACCAAAACTCTCGGACGGCTTTATTACAGAACAAGCTACGGTCAAAACGTGCTTAAACATTCGCTTGAGGTCGGACACATTGCGGGTATGCTCGCAAGCGAGCTTGGCGCAAATGTCTATATAGCAAAAAGAGCAGGGCTTTTGCACGATATAGGAAAAGCAGTTGACCAAACACAAGAAGGAACTCATATCCAGCTCGGAGTTGACCTCGCAAGACGTTTCGGTGAAAAGGAAGAAATAATCCACGCAATCGAAGCTCACCATGACGATGTTACGGCTAATACGATTGAAGCGGTTTTGGTTAAACTTGCCGATGCAATTTCTGCAGGCAGACCGGGTGCAAGACGCGACACGCTTGAAATTTACATCAAACGTCTTCAAAAAATCGAAGAAATCGTAAACAGCTATGAGGGGATTAAACAATCCTTTGCGGTACAGGCAGGGCGCGAGGTTCGGGTAATTGTTCAATCTGAACAGTTTGACGATTTAGCCTCTCAAAAGCTTGCCCGTGATGTTGCAAAGAGAATTGAAGATGAACTTGAATTCCCGGGGCAAATCAGAGTTACGGTTGTGAGAGAATTCAGAACAACGGAAATAGCGAAATAAGTGAACGGTGAACGGTGAACGGTGAACGGATAAAAATAATATTTTTCGGTGATATTGTAGGAAAATTGGGGCGAAAAGCTGTCGGCGAATGTTTAAAAGAACTTCAAGCACAGGACTTTCCCCCTGATTTTGCCATTGCCAATATCGAAAATGCCTCCCACGGGTTTGGATTGACTGAAAAAAATTATAAAGAAATGTCCAACCATGGATTTGATTGCCTTACTTCGGGTAACCATATTTGGGATAAAAAAGAAATTTTTCAGTACATAGATAAAGCCGAAAAACTTATTCGTCCAATAAATTATCCTAAAAAAACAAAAGGTGTAGGCTCAAGAGTATTTGAAGTTGGTGAAAATAAAATTGCAGTCATAAACGCACTCGGGCGTGTTTTTATGCATCCGTCGGATTCCCCATGGGAAGTTGTTAAAAAGGAAGTTAAAAAATTAAAGAAAATTACGCCAAATATTTTAATAGATTTTCATGCAGAAGCAACGGCGGAAAAGGTTTGTTTCGCAAAATTTTGTTCAGAACTTGGGGTGAGTGCTTTTATCGGAACTCATACCCATGTTCAAACCGCAGACGAGAAAATTATTAATGATATGGCATATATTACAGATGCGGGATTTTGCGGAGTATCGGACAGTGTGATAGGAATGGATTATAAAACTTCCTTAAAACGCTTATCAACGGGATTACCCGAAAGGTACGACATTCCTAAATCAAAAAGTGTTCAAATCAATGCTGTTGAAATTTTAATAGACGCTCAAACCGGTAAAGCATTTGGTATAAAAAGATTTTTGTCAGAAAAAAATTATTAGGAGGTAAAAAGGTGAAATCAGATTTGCATATTCACACGAATTACTCGGACGGAGTTTTTTCTCCGGAAAAAGTAATAGATACGGCTATTGAGGCAAATTTAGATGTGATAGCGTTAACTGATCATGATAATATTTTATCATACGGCATAGCTCAAGATTACATAGAAAAGCTCAAAAAAGAAAATAAAAAAACTATTGAAATTATCCGCGCAATAGAAGTTAATACAATGTATCAGGACTATGAAATTCATATTTTGGGATATTTTATGGATATGGAAAATCCAAATTTTATAGAGTTGATAAAAACCCAACAACAGGCTCGTGTCAAGCAAACAAAAGAAATTATAACCCTTTTGAATAAAAAAGAAGGGATAAATATTAAATATGAAGATATAAAAAATCAAGTTGCGCAAGGTGGAAGTATCGGCAGACCTCATATAGCTAAAGCGATTACAAATGTGGGTGGAACAGGGAGCGTTATGGAGGCTTATGCCAAATATATAAACGATAATTCTCCGGTTTACGTTAAACGAAAAACCGTAACGCCTCATGATGCGGTTGAAATAATTTACGATGCAGGCGGAATTCCTGTAATTGCGCACCCTCACGACCTTGACAATGCAGAAGAATTAATAAAAGACTTAATGCATTATGGCTTGAGAGGCATTGAGGCATATCATAGAAAACATTCTCCGGCGATTGTTGAATATTTTTCATCAATGGCTGAGGAACTCGGACTTATTGTAACAGGCGGTTCGGATTTCCATGCGCCCAATATTATGAACGGTCAAATAATTTTGGGGAAAAATTTTGTTCCTGAATGGATTTATGATAAATTAATTGAAGAAAAAAAACGTTTAGACTTGGCTTGATGAGGACACGGCGGATTGGCTTTTACTGGACTGAGGAGGCGTAAGAAAAATTTCTAATTTTTCCACAGCCTCAATAATTAGAAAGGAATGATTATATGAGAAAAACCGGTTTTACAATAATTGAAGTTGTTGTTGTGTTTTTACTTATACTTGGAGTAACTTTTTTAATTTTACCTAAAAGTCTTGACAGTACGAAACAAGCTCGTTTTATCTCAAAGTGGAATGAAACTTATATAAAATTAGAATATATGTTCTCTGTAATATCAGCTCAAAAAGATAGCGAAATTCAAGAAAAACTTACCGTTGCAAACGATGATAATGCCCGAAAAAAAATAATATTGGAAACAATCAAGCCTTATTTAAGAATTACATCAGAAGTCAAAACCCCTTATACACAATATTATATGAATGGAAACGAAGTAATGTCAGCGGATAATTACCATTTTGATAACTTTTATTTTACAAGTTCAAACGAAATAGTAGGGTTAAAATTGATTACTTCGAACTGCAAAAAGAAAGAAATTTGTACCCTAATGACTTTTGACATAAACGGCAGCGAGGCACCCAATAAATGGGGATATGATATTTTCGGGATTAATGTTTTAAAAAACGGCATTGAACCTCTAGGTAAAGATTTAGATTTTGAATCTTTAAAGAAAGATTGCTCAAAATATGGGTTTGGACTCTTTTGTTCTTATTATTATCTCATCGGAGGTAACTTTGACTGATTTTATCAAAAACATTTGTGTGTACTCTTCATCAAGTAATATTTTGCCCGAGATATATTATAAAGTTGCGCAAGAATTAGGGGTATTAATGGCAAAAAACGGATTTAACCTTGTTTACGGTGGAGGGTCTGTTGGTACAATGTATGAAAACGCCAAAGCCATGAAAGAATTTGGTGGTGAGGTGATTGGAGTTATCCCTGAAAAATTACATTCCATCGGTGTTGCAAACCCTCATTGTGACGAACTTGTTATAACCAAATGCATGAGAACAAGAAAAGATAAATTAGACAAAATATCAGATGCGGCGATTGCGCTTGCTGGTGGATTCGGAACATTAGAGGAACTTTCTGAAATGATTGTCCAAAAACAGTTAGGCTATAATAACAAAGCGGTTGTAATTTTAAATACAAACGGGTTTTACGATAATTTGCTTAAGTTTTTTGAAGAAATAATCGAACAAAATTTTGCCGACCAAAACTCAAGAGAATTATTTTTTGTGGCTCAAACACCGGAAGAAGCGATAAATTATTTAAAAAATTACAGTCCCCGACATTTTGATATCCATGCGAAAGTCAATTGAAAAAAGCCCCCTCTTAATAATTTCTTTTTGTAGTAAAATAAAAGAAAAATAAAGAGGCATTAATGAAATTATACAACTCATATTCACAAAAAACCGAAGAATTTGTCCCGTTAGAGGAAAACAAAGTAAAAATGTACGTTTGCGGACCAACAGTCTATGATTCGGCGCACCTCGGACATGCCAGATGTTATATTACTTGGGATGTTTTATACAGATATTTAAAATTCAAAGGCTATGAAGTAACTTATTGTAGAAATGTCACCGATGTCGATGATAAGATTTTAAGCAAATCCCAAAAAGAGGGCAAAACTCCCGATGAAGTCGCCCGATTTTATTATCAGGCGTTTTCAAAAAGCATGGAATCTTTAAACAATTTAAAACCTGACATTGAGCCTTTTGCGACAAAAACACTGGGTGAAATGATTGCGATAAACAAACAATTAATTGAAAAAGGTCACGCTTATGCTGTGGACGGAGATGTTTATTTTAGGGTAAAAAGTTTTGACAAATACGGACAACTTTCCAAACAGCCTTTGGAAGCTTTAGAATCGGGAGCAAGGGTTGAGGAATCGGATTTAAAAGAAAATCCGATGGATTTCGCGCTTTGGAAGCATGACGAAAAATTCGGTTACAAAAGCCCTTGGGGTGTCGGGCGTCCCGGATGGCACATTGAATGTTCGGCTATGTCAAGAAAATATTTAGGGAACACAATTGATATTCACGCCGGCGGTGCTGATTTAATTTTTCCTCACCACGAAAACGAAATCGCCCAATCAGAATGTGCAAACGGACAGCAATTCGTAAAATATTGGATGCACAACGGATTTGTAACAATCAACAAAGAAAAAATGTCAAAATCTTTAGGGAATTTTCTCACGATTGACAAAATTTTAGAGAATTACGATGCAAACGCCATAAGATTTTTTATCCTGACAAATCACTACCGCATGCCTGTCGAGTTTTCAGACGAAGCTCTTACTGCAGCTACTGCAGGAGTAAAAAGGCTCTATACGGCAATAAATGAAGCTCGTAAAACCGCAAAAATTGATGAAAATCTTAATTTAAATACATGTGAAGAATACCAAGAATTTGTTGAGGCGATGGATGAAGATTTGAACACTTCAAAAACGCTTGCCGTGCTTTTTGATTTGGCTAATAAAACAAATAAAGAACAAAATTCAAGGAACTTAACCCTGATTTATAAGATATCTGAAGTTTTAGGATTTAATTTTGACAAAGTTAAAATTTGCGAAGAAGAATTGAAAGAAAAAATTGATGTTATAGCAAAAAAACTCAGCGCGGATTTTAAAAATATGAACGAAATTTTGTCATTCAGAAAAACTGCACGGGACGAAAAAAATTGGGACTTGGCGGATAAAATCAGAATTGTATTTGATGAAGCGGGAATAACACTGAAAGACACTAAAGACGGAACAACATGGGAAATAAAATAAGCGTCAACGTAGGTCGGGCTTTCCAGCCCGACAACAAAAAAACTCAAAAAACCAAATTGTCGGGCTGGAAAGCCCGACCTACTGTATTAATAATTTTAGTCTTATTATTTATGGTTTTAGGTACGGGACTAAAAACCTTTGCCCAAGATGTAACGCCCCTTGTCCGAATTGCAATAAGCAACAACAACTTCAAATCCCTTGTTTACAACGAAATATCAATAATCGCAACCAGCGATTATACCGTGTATGACAAAACAACCGCAAAGCCGATTATAAAACTTTTGCCGACGGATATTTTAAAAATAAAGATTAAGTCAAACAACTTTGAACTAATTGTAAACAATAAATCAGAGAAACAAAATATTAACGGAACAATTGTTTTGGATTGCCCAAAAGGACTTTTGGGTGTAGAAAATCTCAAAAGAAATTCAAAACAAGCACTTTATCACGGAGTTTTTGAGATTACACCGAAAAATGAAACCTCATTTTATTTGATTAATGTACTTGATTTACAAAGCTATTTGAAAGGCGTTGTACCGAATGAAATGCCCGTAAGATTTGGTCTGGAAGCTTTAAAAGCACAGGCAATCGCCGCGAGAAATTACGTTTTATTGCCGAGAACCAAGACAGCGAAAGAATTTGACGTCGATGATTCTGTTGCAAGTCAGGTTTATTTCGGCGCAAGCACAGAAAGCGAGCTTTCAAACAAAGCCGTTGAAGAAACCGAGGAACTTGTCGCTCTTTACGATTGGGAGCTGATTTTAGCTCAATACAGCTCTACCGCAGGCGGTTACACAGAAAATTACGAAAACGCATTTTCCGACCCGAAAACAAAAGATTTTCCGCCCAAATCAAAACCTTATCTGCAAGGTCGTCCTGATATTTACAATGTTGCCCCTTTAAACAGAGAAGAAGAAGCCAGACTTTTTTATATGTCATACCCTGATTCTTACGATATGAAATCACCTTATTATCGTTGGCAAAAAGAATTTAACCGCGAAGAATTGGAAAAAGTTTTATCGCAAACTTTAGTCGCTCAATCAAAAACAGGTTTTGTTAAACCTGAATTTAAACAGGGTGATACTTTAGGCGAATTGAAAGAATTAAGAGTAAAAAGACGAGGCGTTTCAGGAAAAATCATGGAGCTTGAAATAGTTACAGATAAAGCCACTTACAGCGTGTTTAAGGAGCTTGTAATCAGAAGACTTTTACAAAAAGACGGCATTTCACTCCCGAGTGCAAACGTTGTTTTCGAAAACCTTTATGATTCGGACAAAAAATTAAACAAAGTTGTCGCCTACGGAGGAGGCTTCGGGCATGGAGTGGGCATGAGCCAGTATGGTGCAGGGTTTATGTCAACCTCATTACACAAAACTTTTGACAAAATCCTAAAACGCTATTACACGGGGATTACGATTTCAACTGTTCCTATTATTTTATCGTCAGATGATGCGCAAAAAATAACGACCCAAAATTTCTTTGCCCCACAAAAAAAGGCATTTTTAATGGTTGATAATAAATATCAAATAGAAAAATTTAATGCTAATATTAATGGATGCATTGTAGCTTTTGAACTCGCCAGAGGCATTGTACCTTCCCACAGAATCAGTAGGATTGATATATCAAGCTATATTAAAGAGGGAAAGAACAGCGTAACTTTTTATTTCCCTGAAAAAAACGAAAACAAAGCAATCAGATTATATATAGAATTGGTGGAAAAGGATGACAACGAATATAATTTCTAACGACGATAAGGGTCCCAGCGTTTTAAAAGCAGCATGGCTTATTGCTATGGTTACAATTGTCAGTAAGCTGATAGGTTTTATTCGTGATGTGGTGATTGCAAACTGCTACGGAGCTTCAACTGTTTCTGATGCTTATTTTTACGCTTATCAAATCCCCGCACTTGCAATAATTTTGCTCGGAGGAGTGGGAGGACCTTTTCACAGCGCAACTGTGGCAGTTTTTACAAAACTAATTCCATCTTTCAAAGAAAAGGCGAATGTTGAAGTAAATTCTCTTTTCAATACATTTTTAACCGCAAGTTTTATTTTCTTTTCGGTTTTTGCACTTCTTTGTTTTATTTTTTCAGATCAAATCATGAGATTCATAATTTCGGGGCAAAATCAGGAATTGATTTCGCTTGCGAGCATGCATTTAAGAATAATGTCACCTGTTTTAATAGTGGGCGGGATTGTCGGGATTTATTACGGGATTTTGATAAGCTACCGCGAATTTATGCTCCCTAATATTTCGCCAATACTGATGAGTGTAGTAATTATTTTGATGATTACGTTAGTAAAAAACGACACGACAGGCGCCGTGCTTGCTTGGGCGACCACTATCGGTGCGCTTTGTCAGTTTGTATACCAACTCCCTAAAATAAGACAGCTGGGATTCAGACTCCGACCTAATTTTAATTTTAACAATATTCATTACAAACAGATTTGTGAACTGCTTTTTCCTGCGATTTTAAGCTCAACCGTCGGGCAAATCCATATTTATGTGGATATGTTTTTCGCTTCTGCCCTAAAAGAGGGCGCTTGGACTGCGATTGGCTATGCCAACAGAATTTTTCAATTCCCTGTCGGGATTTTGGTAACTGCATTCTTGGTTCCGCTTTTTCCTATTTTTTCCAAACTGGTTGCCCAAAATGATATGACTTCTATAAAAAGATATTTTAACAAAGGCGTCGGGGTACTTTTTTTTGCTGCTTTTCCTATAATTATAGGGATTTTGGTGCTCGGATACGATGCCGTCAGGCTGATTTTTGAACGCGGGGCATTTGATGATAACGCAACATTTATGGTTACTCAAGCCCTTTGGTTCTTATCTTTTTCTATTTTACCTTACGTTTTCAGAGATTCGATAACCAGAGTTTATTACTCTTTCAACGATTCTAAAATCCCGTTTATAGTAGCATTGAGCTCAATTGCGTTAAAATTCTTCTTGAACTGGCTTTTGGTTTCAAAACTGGCGATAGGTGGCGGAATAGGTGGAATTACCCTTTCGACTTCACTTGTAACCCTTTTTAACGCATGCGTTTTAGGTTATTTTATTAAAGACAAAATCAAATTAGACTACAAAAGTTTGTTTTCAAACTTCGCAAAGATGAGCGTGGCGTTTTTGGTAACCCTTTTTGTATGTTACTGCGCCGGAATTTGGTTTAACAATGTTCATTTGCCACTCAAATTATTTGAAATTGTAAAAATAATTTCAATCGGAACTTTGTGCTTAATTGTTTACGTTTATCTAAATTTACTCTACAAAATGGATTACGCTATTGAATTGAAAGAAAGACTGCTTGGAAAAATCAAGCAGAAATTTATGATGTAGGACGGGATTGCTATCCCGCCGTCATTAAGGAAACAAACAATGTACTTAAACAAAGAACTTAGAAAAAAAATCAAAAATATTTTGGACAACGACGGAGTAATCGCCTTTGTCACCGATACGGTTTGGGGATTGGGATGTTTGCCAAGTTCTGAAACAGCAGTTAAAAAAATCTACGAAATTAAAAAACGCGAAGCCCAAAAACCCTTAATTTTAATGTCAAATTCAATTGATAATTTAAAACCTTACGTTAAAAAGATAAATCCAAAAACAGATGAATTAATAAAAAAATATTTCCCCGGAGCTTTAACTTTAGTTCTGGAAAAAACGGAAAAAACGGCTGACTTTGTAACCTCAGGTTTTAATACAGTCGGGATAAGAGTTCCGAACAATGAAGTTTTTAAAGAGATTTGCGAAGTGTCAACAGGTCATGTGCTTGCGACTACAAGCGCGAATTTATCCCACGAACCGTCAGCCAAAACATATGAACAGGCACTTGAAAACATGCAACACAAAGTTGATTTAGTTATTGAGGATTTCGGACAAAACGCAAAAGGTATTGAATCAACGGTGGTCCTTGTTTTAGAAAACGAAATAAAAATTCTACGCCAAGGTGCGATTGAAATTGAGGATGCGGAAAAATCCAAAAAATGACAGTTTTTTGAGATTTTTCAAGTCCGACCTTGGAAGTGCTCGCACCCATACCAGCTACGGGATAGCCGGTGGTATGGGTGCGAGCCGGACAAGGGAGATTGCGAGAAAAATTCCTAATTTTTCCGCAAGCTCATCTAACATTTAAAATTGACCCCGACAGGAACAAAAACAGAATATTTGACACCGTTTCTAATAATAAATCGCTCAAAATGAGCCTTCATAATTGACTTTGTAACCAAGTCAGCAAATATGAACTTAAGCATACTTGTTGAATTGAGTTTTATATTGTTGTTTAACTTGCGTAATAGAGCTTCCAAGTTGGAAATGACAAGGATCATAAATGCTTTTAAAATCTCCTCCCCAAGTCAATCCGAGTTGTTTCCCAATAGCACCTATTTTAGCCCATGTTGCTTCGCTTTGTCCTTTTACAGGAGTTACATCGAAAGCAAGTCCGTAATTATGAAATGAATCGCCTGCGGCGGCATTTGTGACTCTTGAACCCTTAGAACTACGTCCTTGTGCATAAAGCTTATCTTGCTCTTCACCAGAACGAAATCCGCTTGTAAACTTAATATCAATGCCTGCTTTTTTACATTCTTGATATAAAAATATAGCTCTTGTAGCCAACTCTGGTTGTAAGTTTTTTAATACATTATTACCTCTTATATTTTTTATAGTTGATGGGTCAAAATTAGAAACAGGTATCTTCAGGTCAAAATCAGAAGCAGGTATCCTCAGGTCAAAATTTGCAGGAACTTGTTTAGGATTAGCGAACAAATTTTGAGGCATGCTAAAATTATTTGAAGCAGAAGCAGAATCATTATCCACTTTCTTCTTTTTAGGCTTATGCTTTTGTCGAATTGCCTCCATCGCCTCATTATATGCACCGATATAAGTATCTGTCATTGTGCTCCTCTATTCATCTCATCTCAATAAAATTAATATTCCTTATTTAAATAAAAACTTTTGGGAAGCAAAAATTAACTTTAAACACCGAATTGTAAATAATAGTTAACAAACTAGCAAACTAATTTATTCAGAGGATTTATACATTCAGGCAGTATCTTAAACTTAAGAAAACTGTATAATTAATTTACGAGAAAATAAAGAAAGAGTAAAACAGTGGTAGACAATCGCTCAGCAGGGTTTTTTGGTATCGGCGGTGCTTTTAATTTTAAAAGCGGCGATATTTCAGGTACCGCTGCGAAAACCCAAGATGATAAAATGGGACAAGGCACTGAATACGGATATTTAGAACAGGGTGAAGAAGAACAACAAGACAACAACGCACCTTTTGTTGATAGAAGTGCCCAACTTCGCGCTACACTGAATTCTCTTGCAATGATGAATGTTGCCGGCGTTTTGAACAATAAAAAACGTGCCGAAATTTTGGCGGAAATCGCTGAAGATAACTCAAGCAAAAAAGAAGAAAAAGAATTAGACGAAGAATTTTTAAACGATTTTGATGAAGATTCCGAGAACGAAGAAAAGAACGAATACTACTGATTTTTAAGGTTTAGAAACAAATCTTAATCGGGAGTTGATTTTCTTTTTTTTTTCAACTAAAATAAATTTTAATGACACTATCAGAAATATAAAAGAATTGATAAAAAACTGATTAATTTAAATCAATTCGCGAAAGGATAAAACAATGAACCCTATTATTAATGAACTGGAAAAACAATATTTAGATAAAGAACTTCCTGATTTGAACCCCGGAGATACAGTCAAAGTTTTCGTTAGAATTATCGAAGGAAACAAAGAAAGAACTCAGGCGTTTGAAGGAACGATTATTAAAAAACGCGGTGGCGGAATCAATAAAACAATTACCGTTAGAAAAATATTCCAAGGTATCGGCGTTGAAAGAGTTTTTGCTGTTTATTCCCCAAGAGTTGAAAAAATTGCTATTCTTAAACGTGGTGACGTTAGACGTGCAAAATTGTACTACTTAAGAGAACTTTCAGGTAAAGCAACCCGTATTAAAGAAAAAATCGAAAAAAGGGGGTAAATGAGGAGAAAATCCTTGTTTACACTTACAACTTAGTGAAAGGGTACTATGACAGATGAAGATGTAAAAGGCTCGCCAGTCGGGCACATTCATTGGTATCCCGGACACATTGCAAAGGCGGAAAAAAAACTCAAAGAACAAATCAACCTTGTTGATGTTGTAATTGAAGTTTTAGATGCTCGAATTCCTTTAAGCAGTTGCTATAACAATATTAAATCATTATTAGGCGAAAAACCTCGCCTAATTTTGCTTAACAAAGCAGATTTGACCGACGAGCAGGAGCTTAAAAACTGGGTAAAAATACTTGAAGAACTTTCAAATTGTCCTGTTTTGATTTCAGATGCAAAAAATTCAAAAAATTTGAGTAAAATTGTCAACAAAGCGGTTGAATTAAGTGAGCCAAGTATCCAAAAACTCATGGCAAAAGGACTTTTGCGCCGCAGTGCAAGAGTTATGGTTGTTGGCATGCCTAATGTCGGCAAATCCAGCATAATCAATAAATTAACCAAAACTTCAAGAACAAAAATCGGTGCAAAAGCCGGAGTCACAAGACAACAACAATGGGTTAGAGTTAACCCGAAACTTGATTTACTTGATACTCCGGGAATTATTCCAATGAAACAGGAAGACCAAAAAAAAGCGCAAAAACTTGCGTTTGTAAACTCCGTTTCCGAGAACGCTTATGAAAAAGAAGCAGTTGCAAAAGAGTTATTAAAAAATTTAGAAAAAAAATATGCCAAAAAAGTTAAAGCACATTATAATCTGTGTGAAAATGACGAACTAACCATAGAAAACATCGCAAAAAGCAGAAACTGGATTGTAAAAAACGCCCAACCTGATATTGAGCGCACTTCCACGTTTATATTATGCGATTTTCGCGACGGAAAAATTGGAAGATTTATTTTAGATGAGATTGAGCAGTAAACATTTATTTGAGTTTGATAAATCTGAATCCCAAATCCTAATCGGAACCGATGAGGCGGGGCGAGGTCCCGGTGCGGGCGGAGTTTTCGCAAGTGCAGTTTATTTCAAATCGATTGGGAGCGAACTAATTGAAAAACTTTCATGCCTGAATGATTCCAAAAAGCTTTCAAAAAAGAAACGCGAGGAACTTTTTGAGATAATTTCTCTCAATACAATTCATTCTACTGTTTGTATTGAGGTTGAAGAAATCGAAAAAATAAACATCCTAAACGCCTCTTTAAAAGCCATGAAAATTGCTTGCGAAAATGTCATAAATGAAGTAAAAAGGCAGAGTAGGGCGGGATTGCCATCCCGCCGACATGAAGCCGATATTTTGGTTCTTGTCGACGGAAATAAAAATATTAAAGATTTTACTTACCCCCAAAAATTTATTATTAAAGGTGACGGCAAGTCCGCGAGTATAGCGGCGGCGAGTATTCTTGCCAAAGTATCAAGAGATAGATACATGCAGGAATTGGACAAAAAATTTCCTCAATACAATTGGAAACAAAACGCGGGATATTTAACAAAAGAACACCTTGAAGCAATTGAAAAATACGGCATAACGCCAATACATCGAAAATCGTTTCTAAAAGGTCGCAACACAAAACAGCTTACATTGCTGAATTAAAAATTAAAAACGTTTTTGATATATTGCTTTGTTCCTGATAAAATTGTGAGGTGCAAATTTTTGTGCTGAAATTGACAATTAAATAAAAAGGGAAAGCCCAAACCTCCCTCGGCAACAACCTTATTTAAGACGAAATAGGGCCGGAAAGGAGGTGAACAATGAAAAGAGAAATAATAAAAAAAACTCTACTTGCAATAGAGCTTTTTCTTAGAATTATCTTATTAATTGTCTAGGGTGACGAGGCTCTAGAGGTGGTATTACCTCTAGGGTCTTCCCTTTTTTTATTATAACATCTTTTTAAAATTTTTCAAGAGGAAGAAAACAAAATGAAATACAATTCAATCAACTACATACCAAAAATTGAGCCTGAAAGTTTAGAGATTTTGTCCCTAATCTACACCCCCGGGGTCGGACATGCGTGTATGAAAATTAAAGAAAACGACGGTTTGTCTTATATCTATACCAATCGCGAAAATTCTATTGCGGTTTTGTCTTTCGATTACGAAAAATCGCTCAAACGCGCTATATTCTTAAAAGACACGCTTAATATAGATGCCTACCCTTTTGAAGTCGAAGAAAACATGCTAAAACTTGTTGTTGAAAATATTTATCCCAATTTTTGCGGAATTGATTTGTCATTAATATCAGAGAAGGTTGAAAGTCTTGATTTTAAAGTCGAAATTCCTATTTTGAAAAAATCTGGTGTTAATATTAACGAATTTTTTCATCCGTTTTCCAAAAACATTTTTATGTTTGATATAAACCAATTACAAGGCGATTTTAAAGAACAATCTCTTTCGTTAAGAGAAAAAGCCGGTGGAGTAATGGAAAGCTCTTTAAGTGAAGAATCAACGCTCCACCGTCCTGTTGCGATAATTTCTGACGGTTCTGCGGTCTTGGGATTCGGAAATATAGGAGCAGAGGCAGGCTTACCCGTCATGGAAGGAAAAGCTGTTATATTTAAATCGCTTGGCGGAGTAAATGCTATTCCTTTATGCCTTAAAACTCAAAAAACCGAAGAAATAATTAAAATTACGCAAGCTTTAAAAAACTCTTTTTCGGGGATTAATTTAGAAGATATCTCAGCACCAAGATGCTTTGATATAGAAAACGAATTAATCAAAACGCTTGATATTCCTGTGTTTCACGACGACCAGCATGGTACGGCGATTGTCGTTTTAGCCGCACTTTTAAACGCTCTTTCAGTTGCGAAAAAAGAAATAAATTCTGTCAAAATCGTTATTTCAGGCGCAGGTGCCGCAGCGCAAGCGGTGTCTAAACTTCTTTTAACCGCTGGGGCTGAGAACATAATCCATGTTGACAGAAAAGGAATTGTTTATAAAAATCGCGAAACAAACGATTCTTATCTGGAAAAATTGGCAGAAATAACCAACAAAAAAGAGTTAAAAGGAACATTAAAAGACGCTCTTGACGGTGCGGATGTTTTTATCGGACTTTCTGCGGCAGGGGTTTTAAAACCGGAATTTATTAAAAAAATGGCGGAAAATCCTCTGATTTTTGCACTCGCTAACCCGACACCAGAAATTATGCCCGATATTGCCAAAGAAGCAGGAGCCTTTATTGTTGCCACGGGCAGAAGCGATTTTGACAACCAAATAAATAATTCACTAGCGTTTCCGGGATTATTTAGAGGGCTTTTGGATTATAAAATTAAAAAAGTTACCGAGAAAATTAAACTTGAATGTGCAATCGCCATTGCATCATTGATAAAAGACGAAGACTTAAGTCGAACAAATATTTTACCCAAAGCTCTTGACCCTAGAGTAGTAGGGGTTATTGTAAATAGATTAAGCAAAAAAAAAGCCGACCAATAAGGCGGCTACTAGACTTGGGGAGGAGGTTATGAAAAACCTTTTCGGTCTCTCATACTTAAGTTATCGGATGGATAAAAAAAAACTTTAAAAATCTCCTCCAAATGGTTTACATTTTACATTTCTTAATCACACCGTGCTTGAAAAATAAATAACTAAGATTTTAATTAATAGGTCAACAATACAAGTATAACGAGCATCTTCACCTCGCCCGCAAGGGGCGAGGTCTGTTTTCGGCTTGAGCGAAAGCCCGCGAAAGCCAGAAAACAGGGTGAGGGGGTTCACGTCTAGGCATACGTGTTTTCACCCCTCACCCAATTTTTCTAACACTCGCACACTCGTGTTGAAAAATTCCCTCTCCCGCAAGGGGCGAGGGATATAAGCATATTTTGTTTTATTTTACCTATTTAGATTTATATTGAGCTGTTACGTGCTTGAAAAACCCTTAAAATTGTTGTCTAATAATACAATGAGCACTAAACTGGTAAACAAAACAAATGGCAAACTTAAAGGTGAAATCGTTATCCCTGCGGATAAATCAATTTCCCATCGCGCGGTAATGTTTTCATCAGTCGCAAAAGGCATTTCTAAAATCGAAAATTTTTCTCAAGGGGCGGATTGCCTTTCTACACTTGATGTTTTTAAATCACTCGGAGTCCATGCCGAATTTAAAGACGAAAAAACTCTCATTATTAATGCAAAAAACGGACTTTTTGCACCAAAAAAAGATTTGGATTGCGGAAATTCAGGCACAACAATGCGTCTAATGTCGGGTATTCTTGCAGGACAAAATTTCAACTCAATCTTAACAGGTGACGAAAGTCTTTCAAAAAGACCGATGGGACGAGTTATAAAACCATTGGAGCTTATGGGTGCAAAAATCGTCTCAACTCAAGAACATGCACCTTTAAAAATTTTCGGACAAAAATTAAACGGAATTGATTACATCTCCGAACTTGCTTCGGCGCAGGTTAAATCCTGTGTGCTTTTGGCAGGATTACATGCTAAAGGTAAAACAAGCTTTACAGAACCTTTTTTATCAAGAAATCACACCGAGCTTATGCTTGAATATTTAGGCGCTAAGATTTCCCACGACAAAACCGTTCCAACTAAAATTATAATTGAACACTCTGAACTAACACCAAAAAACATCACCGTGGCTGGTGACATCTCATCTGCGGCGTTTTTTATCGTTGCAGGATTAATTGTACCAAATTCTGAAATAATCCTGAGAAACGTCGGTCTGAATCCGACACGAACAGGAATTTTGGATGTCGCAAAAAATATGGGTGCCAATATCGAAATTTTAGACAAAAACATTGTTTCAAACGAACTTGTCGGGGATTTAAAAATAAAATATTGTGAATTAAAAGCGTGCACTATTGAGGGTGATATTATCCCAAGATTAATTGATGAACTTCCAATAATTGCGGTGCTTGCAACACAGGCTCAAGGAACGACAATAATAAAAAACGCTCAAGATTTGAGAAACAAAGAATCAGACAGGATTAAAGCGGTTGTTTGCGAATTAA
>CAIPUE010000059.1 GCA_903868125.1 uncultured bacterium
CCGCTTTTATTACAAGAATTTTACAAAAAAGAAATTTTTCGACAATTTTTTGTAAGAAATATTCTTTATATAAATATATACAGTAAGAGGATTTATTTATGAGTAATTGCACAGTTCAATCAGGTCAAAATTTATGGAACATAGTTCGCGACCGCTACAAATTGACCAATAATACAGATATTGCAAATAAAGTTAATGAAATTGCAAAGGCTAATCATATTTCTAATCCTAATTCGATTTTTGCGGGTAAAGCATTGAGTTTGCCTGAGGCAACAGGAACAAATACTTTGGGAGATTCTAAAGGGATAGCAAGTTCTACTGGATCTACAACAACAACAGAAGAAGCAAAAACCACTCCGCTCAATGATTGGACTAATGCATGTGCTGATTCAGTCGTAAACCCTAACAAAGAAGTAAAGCCTTTTGATATGGTTGGCGATGAGTTCAGAAATGATATCAAAAATAATGGTGGAGCGAAAGCCGGCGAAATTTACAAACAAAAAGCTTTAGAAACTGCTAAAGGCGAGATTGCTCTATTTGATGAAAACAAAGACGGTGCAATTAGCCCTGAGGAACAGGTTAAAGGTGATGTTGCCGCATTTGAGAAAAAATTTGGCAAATTAGCCCCTGAAGATGCCAAAAAAGGACAAGAAATGTCACTTAGGGCGAATGTTTTTATGGATTTAAATAAAGATAGAAAAGTTGATGATAAAGAATATGCGGCATTTTTATACGCAATGGATTCAAATAACAAAGGCGACACCGCTAATGGACAAATAACAAAAGAAGAATACACAAAAACATCAAGCTATTTTGAACAACCGCTAACCAACGAGGCAGGAACATTTAGAGGCAAAATGAGAAGTTGCTATAAATCATTTTTTGGTATCGACCCTAAAGCGCAAAGTGCGCAATAAACTTTACCCAATTGCGACCCAAAGGGCTTTTTTGGTGTATTTTGCAAATACCATTGCTATAAATCCGAAAAGTAGGTCGTACAAGATTTTAGCTCCACTTTGTGCTGAAATCCAACCTAGAATTAATGATGCACTTTCTCTTTGGAGCGTTGCCATAAAAAGCATGTATAAAATTCCGAAAATATGTATCGTTAAAACTCCGACAAAAGTGGCTTGCGCCATGTTTCTGTAAGTCAGCCCGCTTGTAAGAATTGAGCCTGCAAAGAAAACAGCGGGAATATAAGCGAAAATGTATCCGAATCCGTATTGGAAGACGTATTTAAAACCTCCACCCAATGCGAAAACAGGTGCAAAGAACAATCCGACCAAAATGTAAATCAATACGGAGGTTATCCCAAATTTTCGTCCAAGAAGTGCAACGATAAACATAATCACAGGGATTTGAGGGATATATCTGTAATGTTTTATAAAATGTGCCATAACCGAAGGGTTTTTTAAATCATCTCCAAGATAGGAAAAAGCATTCAATGGTAAAATAAAGTGATTAAAATCAAATTGGGTGAATGTTGCGATTAAGATTAAAAAAGAACAAATTCCGATTAGAATCAGTACCCCTAAATTTAAATTTAGCGGTTGGTTTTGGTATCTGAATTTATTTAGTTGCTTCTCTATTCTTTTTGTCATTGGATATTAATATCTTCTTTCAATTTTTCAAAATTCTGCTGATATAATAATTTAAATTTATCCCAAAATATGTTTTCTGTCCACATTATTAAGGCATCTTCATTATTATTTTGATAATAGCCTTTGCGAGTGCCTAATGATTTGAATCCGTATTTTTCATAGAGGCTTATGGCAGGCTTATTGCTGACTCTCACTTCTAGGGTAAGATATTTTACTTCATTTTTATAACAATCTTTTAAAATTTGGTTAAGAAGTGCTTCGCCGATTTTTTTACGCATAAGGTTGGGCTTAACCGCAATTGTGGTGATATGGGCTTCATCAAGAATTCTCCATGAGCCGGCGTAACCTACAAGGTTGCCATCTGGGTCGAGGGCTGAGTAATAATGTGCTAAATCGTTCGATAATTCGCCGTAGAAAGAGTCCTTAGACCAATGGTGGTCTCCGTAAGCTTCTTCCTCAATCTTGAGCACGTCGTCTATTTGGCACTTTTCCATCGGAAGTATTTTTAGTGATATTTTTTCCTTTTCCATAGACTTTATTTTAGCATAAATTACTTTTTCATGGGATAATGTAGGAGCAAACAGTTAAAATGTGAACAATTGGGGCTTAAAAAGTCGTGGCGTAGGTTGGGCTTGCCAGCCCAACAATATTCAAGGAAAAAGTGAAAAAAAATATTCAAAAGTTGATTTATAAAGAGGATTTAACCTTTGTAGAAATTCAAGAGGCGGTTAGAAGTATTGCAAGAGGCGAGGTTTCTGATGCTCAAATGGGTGCTTTTTTGGTAGCTGTTACTCAAAAAGGGGTAAGCAAAGAAGAGTTTTTTGGATTTGCTTCCGCTATGCGAGAATTTTCAGTTCGCGTAATTCTTGATAAATACGTGGTTGACAGTTGTGGAACCGGCGCAGATTTGTCTAAGACTATTAATATTTCAACTGCTAGTGCAATTGTCGCTAATGCTTGCGGTGTCAATGTTTTAAAACAAACAAATTCAGCAATAACAAGTTTATGTGGTAGTACAGATTTGTTAAATACTTTGGAAATTAATCTCGCAAGAATTCCTCAAGATGCCAAAAGTCAATTTAATAAAAATAGTATTGCGTTCGTTCATTCGCCTTATTTCAATGAATTTGCTCATGTGAATAATCCCATTCGTCAGCAAATCGGGATAAAAACAATTTTTAATTATTTGGGACCTTTAATTAATCCTGCGTTTCCTCAAGCACAGTTGCTTGGTGTTTCGTCTTTTGAAATGTGTGAAAAAATGATTTATGCTCTGCAAAAGCTTGGTACAGATAGAGCCTTGGTTGTCAACGGACTTAATCCTAATATTGATGAAATAAGTATTTGTTCCAAAACTGCGGTTTATGAATTAAAGGGCGGCGAAATTTCGCGAAGCGAAATTTCGCCTGAAGATTTTGGATTTAAAATGGTTGATATTTCTGAAATTCAAGGCGGAAACGCGATTGAAAATTCAAAAATCATTAAGGATATTTTTCAAGGAAAAATTAAGGGCGCGAAGCGTGATGTGATTTCTATGAACGCGGGTGCAATGATTTATTTGGCGGGCATTAGTTCAGATATTTTCGAAGGAGCGAAATTGGCACAAGAGGCGATTGAAGGCGGTTTAGTTTATGAAAAATTACTAAAATTGCAAAATTTACCCCTCACCCCTACCCCCTCTAATCGACAAGTCGATCCCCTCCCTTCTACGGCTCGCAAAGACTCGCCTAGAAGAGGAGCTGCAGCAAGGGGCGAGGGGAGTAAAGCCCGAGTATGAGGTTAGAATGCAATTAAATTACTCAAAATTATTTGATATTGCAAGGAATCTTTATGCAATGCCTTCTTACAACAACAAATTGGGCAAGGCGTTTGTTCCTTTGAGATATTTTTTCGAATTAACATATCAGTGTAATCTTAACTGTCCTTACTGTTACGTCGGGGCTGAGCGCAAGAAAAATGAACTCACGACTCAAGAGTGGTTTAATATAATAGAGCAAATTCCTTTTTATTCCTTTGTTACGTTGGTGGGTGGAGAACCTTTGGTTAGGAAAGACTTTATTTCTATTTTGGAAAGAACCGCAAAAAAAACTTACGGCAAGCTTAACGTTGTGACTAACGGGATTTTAATTGATGACGAGATAATAGATGCTTTTATTCGAACAAAAATGATGTTACTTTCTGTTTCTTTGGATGGTTATGGCAAAAATCACGACAAAAACAGGGGAAAAGAGGGAATTTTTGAGACGATTATTTCGAATTTGGAAAATTTAAATGCCAAAAAAGGAAAACATGCAAAGCCAATGGTTGATATTAAGACGATTGTACTTGAAAATAATCTTGATGATTTACCTAAATTGTACAGACTTTGTGATGAGATGAATTTTGATTTTCTTTCGGTTTCATTTTTGAGAAACAATGACTTGAAGCAAAATTCAATTTTGCGCGAAACGTTCGGGGAAGAATTTTACGCCCAAAAATACCCAATAGCGCCCTATTTTGATATGGAACATTTTAAAGAGATTTATCGAGAAATTGAGGATTTGAGTAAGAAATCCAAAGTTCAGATTCGCTTTTCGCCTAAATTTGAGGGTGCAAATGCATTAGGGAAAATAGAGAGATTTTTTAATTATCCTGTAGGTAAACCTATTCAAGAGATTTACGAACCTTGTTTGTATCCGTTTTCTAACATAATGATAAACCCTCAGGGAGATGTTTATCCGTGTTTATCACTCAATATAGGCAATGTGCGTGAAAAAGATTTAAAAGAAGTTTTCAATATGCCAAAATATTGCTGTTTTAGAAAAAATTTAAAATACTCCAAGGTGTTTGAAGCATGCCAAATGTGTTGTGAGTTAAAAGTAAAGCAACTCTAATGTACGTTAGGGGTATACTTAGGGCAAGAGCATTAAAATCCACAACAATAAAAAAGATTTCGCAGTCATTGCGAGAAATAAAATATCGAATGTAACAAAAAGTGTCCACCGAAGCAATCTTGAGTACATTTTCACCATAAAACAATGTTGAATATTATTGCAAAAGGTGAACAAGATTGCTTCGTTCCGTCAAAAAAATCAATCTAAGAAACCTTTGTCTCGCAAAGACGACAAGGATAAAATGTTTTTAATGCACTTGCCCTGTGGGTATACTCATCCTGAGATAAAAGCAGATTTCAAATTCAAGCTGGCGGGATAGCAATCCCTCCCTACGACAGAATTTAAAGTAGGTCGGTATTGCTATGCCGACAACAAAAAATCTGCTTTTTATTTTGTGTATAGTATAGTTGCTCTTAACCCTCTGTCCGTAAAAATACCTACATAGACTGCACTACGTAGTTTTACGGACTTTTTAAATTTGTATAATGGTTTATACTAGGATTGTAAATCAGAGAGAACGCATTTGCGTTTTAGGTTTACAAGTTGAGATTAAGGCTCGCACCCAAGATGGTAAAGCTGTTTATCTCAAATGTAGGGAGAGGATTGCTTTGTCCTGATATGTGGGGCGCGAGTGTGAAAAGGGGTTAAATTGGGCTATATTCATTGTTGTGCCGGATTGAGGAAATCAAAAAGTTACGCTATTTCGCCTGAAGAAAACTATTCTTTTGCACAGGTTGATTATTTGGAAAGTTGCCCTATCTGCGGTCATACAGTAACCCAACTTACTCGAATAGACTTTGATAATCAGGTTTCTGTTTGTCGCAGTATTAACGAGAAAGCAAGAAAATTATTTAATAAATTGAAGACATTGATTTTGTTTGAGAAAAAAACTGAAGGTGTCAGGCTAAAAGCTTATTCAAAGTTTTATCTTAATTATAATGAGTTTGGGGTTAAAAAGAAATGTTATTCAAATCTTAGTACGTTAAAAATAGGATTGTTTGAAAACAAGGATTTAACAGTACAGGGGAAATTTTAAATTACCACTAACTATCCTAACAAGAGGCGAAAACGCCTTTTGAAATTATCTTACTCTAGGGGGATACTTTTGAAGTATTCCCATTTTTTTTATTATAAGAAAATACATTAGAAACAATAGTTTTTTAAAGTGTAATATTAAAGAATTAGCTAGTGTTAAGAATATAAATATCAAATTAAATCTAAGGAATTATGATGAAGTTATCGAAAAGAGAGTTGGAAATCCTTGAGTTAATCAGTTGGGGGTATTCTGATAAAGAAATTGCCTGCAACTTAAATATATCAGCCAGAACTGTTCAAACCCATGTCACAAGAATTGTCATTAAGTTGGGTGCTCGAAACAGGACAAATGCAGTAGCTAATTATTTTAGGCAGAGGTGTGTAAGCTTAGCTTAAATTAATTATGGGAGTGAAATATGAATCGAATAATTCTACATTGGACAGCCGGTGGGCCTGTCCCTACTTCTTATGAAAAAGATTGTTACCATTATTTAATAGACAGTTTGGGTAGAGTTCATAAGGGAAAATTCAAACCCGAAGCCAATGCTGTTTGTAAAAAAGGAATGTACGCGATGCATACAGGTGGCGGAAATACAGGTTCCATAGGAGTTTCAATGTGTGCGATGGCTAATTTTAGGAACAAAAATAATCAAGGAGATTTTCCGATTACCAAAATACAGTTTGAAGCCACCATGAAGCTTTGTGCAAAATTAGCGAAAGACTACGATATTGATATAACTCCGGAAATGGTTATGACTCACTACGAATTCGGGCAAAAGCACCCAGAAACGACTAGCTACGGGAAAATTGACATTATTTTTCTTCCACCTTATCCTTGGATTTCAAAAGAGGATGTGGGGAGCTTTATTCGTTCGAAAATCAGGTGGTATGAAGGGGCGAGTAAAGAGTAAACGGTAAACGGTGAACGGTAAAGGGTAAACGGTAAAGGGTAAACGGTAAACGGTAAACGGTTTACTGTTTACCCTTTCCTAAAACATAAAGCATAGAGTTAGAATTAAAATAAGGAACCAAAATGCAGACATTTTTTTACAATCTCGCAGGCGGAATTAATCAGGCTGCGACAAAAACAGAATTAGGACTGGATACAAAAAAATTATACTGGACAGATTCAAAAAATATTGAAATCCTCCAAAATAGTGGAATTATAAGACAAAAAGGCAATGCCTTATTGTTGCAGTCTGATGATGAAGAACAAATTATCGGGCTTCATCAATTCAAAGACGGGAAAGGTTATAATCTCTTGATTGCCACAAGCGCGGGTAACTTGTTTGTTTATGGTGCGAAAAGTCAAACTATAACCCAATTGGAAAAAACAATTGACGGAACAAGCCGAATTAATTTTACCGATTTTTTAGACGGCGTAATTGTTTCAGGTACCAAAACCGAATTGTTTTATATAAATAATGATGACGGTTATATTATAGAAGATTGTAATTTGACGGATGCTACAGATACGGTAATTAAATCAGAAGTGGTTTGTGTATATGGCGGGCGTGTTTGGGTCGGTCATGGCGCTGCTTTATATTATTCAGCGTTGGGAACTTATAATGATTTTACCACTGAGGGTGATGCGGGATATATTAATAATTTTTATACGGATACGAATGATATTACTGCATTAAAAACTTATAAGGATTATTTGGCGATTTATAAGGAGAATTCCGTTTACCTTTTGTCGGGTTCAAGCAACGTGGATTTTAAAATAACTCCGTTTGCTGACAAGGGCACAATGTCTTTTAGAGGGGTTGTTACTGTTAACAACAAACAATATTTTATCAATCAGGGCGTATTTTCACTTGAGCAGGCGGGTTTGTTAAGTCAAGTCCAGCTTGGGGCAGAGATTACTTTGAAAATTAAGTCTGAATTTGAGAATTTTGATAAAACCCGTTTTGATGAAATTATCGTTTTGCACTATGCAATCAAAAATCAGATTTGGTATTTTATTCCGTATAAAAATGATGAATATTTTCATACAATTTGGATATATAGTTACATAGATGATGCTTGGTTTAGGAGGGTGCTGCCTCAAGATATCACAACGGCTTGCGTATTTGATGAATATATTTTAACTGCAGATACAATGGGGAAAGTTTACAGGGAAGATTTCGGGAATACTTTTGACGGCGGTGCGATTGAATTTATGTGGAAATCCCCGTTTTTAGCCGCAGGTAACTCTAACATCAGAAAAACAATTGAGGAATTTTATTTTATTCTGGATGAAACTTATGACAATAATTTTAATTTTTCTGTTTACAAAAATTACGATAATGCTTATAAAGACGATGCCGATTTAATTTATTCAACAAATTCGGATAATCTAATCTGGTATGGGGATAATTTGCCGACAAATCTGAACTTTAACTGGCATGATGATTTGAATTCAGTTCCCACTTATTGGGCAACCGGTGCAGATTCAGTTTATAAGGCAGAAATATCAGAATCGAATTATTCTGTTCAATTATGCGTTGAGGGTAATTCAGTAGAGCAGAATGCCGCAATAATCGGCTTGGAATTTAAAGAAATTTACTTGGACGGGTAATGCACTATTTATAAAGGAAAAGCGGTGATACCGCTTTAAGTACACAAAAAAAGAAAGGAACGAAAAATGAGCGATTTAACAACAAACCAATATTCAGCGTTTATCCCTGAAATTTGGAGCCAAAAATTGAACACTATGTTGGCAAAAAATTGTGTTATGCTGCAATGCGTAAACAGAAATTACGAGGGTGAAATTAAAAATCAGGGTGACAGCGTAAAAATTATTACGCCGGCTACGGTTAGTATTTCAACACTTAGCGATACGGCTATTACTTACAGTGAATTGCAACCGGATGAAACTGATTTAGTGATTGATCAAAAGAAATTCTTTGCGTTTAAGATTAACGATGTTGCGCAAGCTCAGGCTAATCAGAGCATAATGGAGGCTCACTTGCAAAATGCAAAAAAAGCGATAGAAGAAGTTCAGGATTCCTATCTCTTGGGTCAACAAGCTTATGTTGATGCAGGTAATATTCTGGGAGGCGTAACAGCAGTAACTTTGGATAAAGATACGATTTATGAAAATTTTGTTAATCTTGCACTGAAGCTCAAAAATGCGGATGCGGTTTCCAACAACCAAAAACCTTGGGTGGTTATTAATCCGAACATTGAATCATATTTGCTTCAAAGCCCTGAGTTTATAAGTGCTTATAACGTGGCTGATTCAACTTTGAGAGAAGGTGCTATTGGTAGAATTGCAGGCATGGATGTTTTAGTAAGCACCAATTTGACTGCAGTGGACAGCAAGTATTACGTACTCGCAGGAACAAACGAGGCTATTACTTTTGCTTCTCAATTGTCAAAAATTGAAAGCCTTAGAGACAAGGACAGTTTTTCTGACTTGGTTAGAGGGCTTTATTTATACGGAGCAAAAACAATTCAGCCAAAATCTTTGGCAAAAATGATTGTAACTGCAGTTTAAAAAGTAAAAGGTAAAAAGTGAAAGGTAGTTTTAGGCTACTTTTTACTTTTTGCTCTTTGCCTTTTAATTTTTAAGAAAGGAAAATTATGTTCAGTAATTTAAAACTCACAATAACGGAACTGGCTTACGCCGCCGTTAATATGGCGGAAGAAACGCTTGATAGCGCAACCGGAAAAGATAAAAAGATAGCCGCTATTGAATACATTGTTTCAATGTTACCGATTATATCTCCGTTTAGAAGTATTATTGCGGTCATTTTGTCTAAATTTATTGATGAAGCAATCGAAAAAGCTGTCACTTATATGAACAGCATAAAAAATTTGGAGGCGTAAATGAATTTGGAAAATACAGAAGGTTCGTCTTTCGCCGATGGCCAAGAAGCACAAACAATTGATACAAAAACTGATGCAGAAGACTTTTCACAAATTTCGACAAACTCTCAAGGTGAGAGAGCAGAAATTCAGGAGAATGACGCTGACCAAAATCTCTATAACGAAATTCTTGAAAAACTTGATATCGTCAAAAAAGAAAATACGCAGGATATTCAAGGACAATCTGTGAATGAGCAAACAAATCAAGAGGTATATCTTAATGAAATTCAAAAATTAGAAAGACCTCAATCACAAACTCAGATAGAAACGGTTATTGCACAAGACTTAGATAAAATTCAAAAGCTTATGCAATTAGGATTAATCAACTCTAACCAAGGACAAGATTTAAAAAAGCAAGTACTGCAAAAAGCGTTTGATGACTTAGTACAAGCGGAGAAGATTAAAAGAACCTCATCACAGTTACCAAAAGCGAGTGAGCAGATAAGTTTAACAAATAAGAATGAGATTTTTGAAGAATTTAGTAAAAGTAATCCCGATTTCTTTACTTCGGATGGAAGAAAAGAGGTTTTGAATTACTTAAAATCAGGCGATGTGGTTCTTGGAAAAGACGAGTTAAGTAAAATCTCCGACATAATCAGAACTGTCGAAAAGGCAGCGATTGACAGATATTTGCAAAAAGTGTCTCACGAGAAGACTTTGAGAGATTCAAACGAAACCGCTAAACAAAGATTGACGGCTAATGCCCAAAAATCAGGATTTAACGGGAGTTTTTCAAGGACTTTTACTCGAGAGCAAATCGGTAAAATGAGTAGTGCAGAATTCGTAAAATATGAGTCCGCCATTATGGAACAACTTAAAAAAGGACTTATAAGGTGAAATGTAAAAGGTAAAAAGTAAAAAGAATTTAAAAATCTTTTTGCTTTTTGCTCTTTACTTTTTTCTTAGTAAGAGCCCACTGCACAAGTATAGAAAATTTGTTTTTTCTTACTTGGGCATTAGTCTCAGTAAAGGAGCTTAAATGAATTATTTTGAATTGATAAATAAATGTTTGGTTGAATTGAATTACAAAAAATGTAATGATTTTAGCGATTTGGTAAAAAACGACCACGAAAAAATAAAGAATATTATAAATATTATTAACGCAGAAATTTGCGGGTTTGATAATTGGAATTTTCTTTTACGGAAACTTCAGATTGATTTACCCAAAAATACGGGTGAATTTTTTAACACGATTCAGGGGCGAATTCACTCGATATACATAGATAACAAAAAGTATGAATTTTTCGGCGATTTTGAAAAATTTTTGATAAATAAACAGCCGTCTAAAGCTTATACAGTCTTTAACGACAAAATTTTACTTCCGCTTTTTGATGCCGATAAAACAATCGAAGTTGTTTATTATACCAATAATTTTGCCCAAGATGCTGATGGTCAGGATATTTCATCAATGCAGGCTGCAGGTGATGTTTCGGTTATTCCTTGCCCTTTTGTTGAACCTATATTGGTCTACGGAACTTGTATGCGACTTAAGGGAAATGCTGAATACAGTAAATTTTCTTATTGGTACGGCATGTATAAAGATTCTTTGGCAAACATGCGCTCAAAAATTGGTAAAAATGCGTTAGAAACTCCGGAAATTAAGATAAAACGACAATGACTTTCGGAGTAACAAGGAAACGGTAAACGGTGAACGGCAGGAAGCCAGTAGGGTGCGGATTTAACCGCACCAACAAAAAGCCAACAACCAAAAACTCTCTAGCAAGGGAGATGCGAACGGGCAAGGACGAAGTAAAAAGTAAAAAGGAAAAAGTAAGCAAGAACCGCAAAAATGTTCAACTATTCGACTGTTCAACCAAGTAAAGGCGGCTATAAAGCAATCAGGTGTTGTTCTGTAAAAAGAAAAACAGGAAAGTAAAAAAGTTTAACTAAAAAATAGACAGGTCAGATGAAAGGAAATATCAAAACGTGTCCAAACATTTTTAGTTGCCCATTTTCCACCCTCCTGTTAAGATTTTACACTAGCCGAAATATAAATAGCATGTTCATTATATAATTTTTTTCTAAAAAACACAAATAATAAGTAAAAATAATAAGAAATGTAAAAATGAAAGATATAACACCACAACAAAAAACATTTGTTTCAGAGTATATAAATACGCTTAACGCCGAGCTTTCAGCCAAAAATGCAGGGTATACATCCAAGGATTTGAAGTCCGTTGCGGAAAAATTATTATCTAACAATTTCGTAATAAAAGAGATAAAATACCAACTAAAAAGTCACATTTCTTCATTAAGAGTTCACAAAGGTTACGTTGTCCAAAAACTTTTGGAGATAGCTGAGTTTTCACTTGAGGAGGAAGAAATACTTGATAAAGAAGGCGGCTATACGGGTAAAAGAAAGCTTAGAGATACCACTGCGGGGTTAAAGGCGCTTGAATCGTTATGCAAATATCTCGGGTTTAGTTCAAAAGAGCATGACGAAAATACTTCTGAACCTAAAATTATAACAATAAGTAACTTAGATGAAGATAAAATTTAAGAAATAAGGGCATGCCTTGTTTCTTTGAAAATTTTGAAAGGAAAGACAATGAAGAAAGACGAAACTGACATGGAGCAAAGACTTTTAAGTCATGCCTCACTCGATGATTTGATAAAGATGAAGATGGAAGAAGAATTGAAAGCCGAGTTTGAAAAATCGAACGAAAAACCTAAAAAACAAATAATTACGGATATTTCTAAGGTTCCAAAGAATTTAATTTTCAGCAAATATGCTGTTTATAAGATGTTTAATCGTATTAATAAATTGGAGACATATTTAAACGGTTTACAAGCTGAGGCTATGCTGGGATTACAAACTGTGATTAGGGAAAAGATTAAATCAGGGCAGATGGATGCATTTTCTACGGAGAGTGCGTATGTGAAGTTTGACAAAATAGAATGTTAGCGAGTTAAGTCAAAAAAAAGCGGTCTTCTGACCGCTAGCTTTCATTTTTTATAAAAAATATTTATTCAAGTCAATATGATTGACAAAAGTTCGTATGAAAATAAAATAAAGAATAACAATAACAAGAGAACCGCTAATGATTTTTGTATGTCTGCGAATAAAAATTCTCTTTTATTTTTTCTGAAATCTTTAATTGCTAAAAATTCTTGTGTATATGGTTGGATAGGAAGTTTTTTTTCAATTTCTTCTATAACCTTTGAAAGTTTTACTTTTATAAGGAAGTTGTAGGAATCTACGTTTATCCACCATAAAACGCAAATAGCCAAACCTGCCGCACTAAATACCAGTGTTGAAGATATGTCATAAATAAATGAATAATCTTTTGTCAAATACATGGTTAATATAATACCTAATAATAATAACAAATAAAATTTGTTAGTTTTGAAACTTCTATCTACAAACTTTTCTTTTTGCTCTGTATAAAGTCTGTATTGCTGAAATAGTATTTCCTCTGAGTTCATGTGTGCACCATCCTTTCTTCTTTAGACTAATCTTACATTTATATTTTAAAAAAGTCAAGGGGTTATGATTAAATTTATAAAAATAGTAGTTGATAGAAAAAATCAAGAATTTAGAAATATTCAATATATACCGCAGATAATAGCTTTAAACGAAAAATTTGCGAGGTATTTGCATGATGATTATTTTCTTGAAAATCAAAAATCTTCTGTTGATTCAATAATTAATTTGATAGAAAAAGCGGGTCCTTTTTTCTGGGCAATTATCGACAAGAAAACGGATAAGTTTGCCGGATTTGTGTTTTTGGACAATTGGGTTGGTTCTAAAAATAATGTTCATTCCGCTGAAGTGACAACCTGTTTTGTTCCTTTGTTTTGGGGCAAGTACACTAAAATTTGTGCAAAAAAATTTGTTAAATATTGTTTTAAAAAATATCAACTCAAGAAATTAAAAGCTTATGTGTTTCCTCAAAATTGTCAAGTAAAAACTCTTTTAAAAAGTGCAGGGTTTAAGAAAGAGGCGGTTTTGAGGGGCGAAACGCTTAGAAATGGTGAGTTGCAGGATATTGAGGTTTTTGCGGTGAGACGTGAGAGGTGAGAGGACGGGTAAACGGTGAACGGTAAACGGCTGCAACAAGCCCAAAGTTCCCCTATTAGGTAGGGTGCGGATTTAACCGCACCAGCAAAAAGCCAACAAGTAAAAGGCTCTCTAACAAAGGAGATGCGAGTGGGCAAGTCCCAACTTAAAATGAGGGACGGAGCCAAAATCAGCGAGTGCATAAAAGCGAGTAAGCCGGCAAAACGGAAAAATTTGTAGTAGTAACAATTAATAAGTAAAGGCGGAATTTAAATAATTTCGTGTTGAGGTGTCTCACTATCGGAGAAAGAGTTTAATAAAAAGATAGCTTTCAGTGAAGTCGTGAGGCCATTTCTCACGTTTCGCCAGAGGCTCAACGGAGAAAGAAGGCAAAAAATGAAATTTGAAAAAACAGATGAAGATTTAACGACGACATTGAGTGCGGAGGAGGAATTGTTGCTTGTGCAAAAAATTCCTAAAAAATATGATGACTTGGAGGCTGACAGGCTTGAACAGCTCAACGACATAAAATTACTAAGGGAAACTATTTATAGCAATCAGATTCCAAGAATTAACGGATGGGATGCAAAAATTGAGTTACCTGATATTTATGAGTTGGCGCAAACTTTAAAATCACATATTAGCGACAATTTGTACTCGCATCCTGATGCGATGTTTGATGTTTCGGGCTCAGACCCTCAGACTCAGGCTTATGCAAACAAACAGAAAGCTATGCTTGTTAATACTTTTGAACAGATGAAACTTGAGGACGAGTTGGAAAAAGTTGTTGACGGAATTGTTGAAACCGGCGAAAGTACTTTGTTTGTCGGCTGGGAGACAAAAATTAAATCCATAAGACGTGCTCAAAGTATAGAGGAGCAGTTAATCGCTCCGACTTCGGACGGTTTTGTTGTTGAAAGTCGGGTTGTTTACGATAATGCGAAAGTAAAACATATAAAGTCGGAGGATTTCGTATTTGATAAAGAACGGCGCGATAGTTGGGACAATTGTTCCAAGATTTATAGAACTTATTCTGATATTGAAGAATTGAAAGCCAATCAGGCGAATAATCTTTTGACCAAGGAAAAAACAGAAAAGTTGAAGGGAGTGATGGCAAATAAATTCAGAAAAGACTCCGATAGAGCCTTTGATGGCAAGCGGGTTGAGGTTTTGGAATATTGGGGAGATATTGAGTTAAGTGACGGGGAAATTCTCAAAAACTGGTTAATTGTTGTTGCGGGGCGCTGCGAAATAATCCGTTTTGAGGCAAATCCTTTTATTCTCAATCCTTTTATCCATGCAAATATTATTGAGAGCCCGAAAAATGGTCGTGGGATTTCGCCGCTAAGGGTTGCTTTGATTTTGAATAATATATCTTCAACAATTTTGAACAAGCAAATAGACGCATTGGCATTGATGATGAATCCGCCTTACTTGGCGCCGAAAGGGTGTTTCAAGGGCGAACAGATTGTTAAGCCGGGTAAAATTATTGAATATGATGCTGCACTTATGCCTACAGCGCCTACGGCGTTGAGTTTCGACAAGGCTATGCAGGGTTGGGATTTTCTGACTTATTTTAAATCAACTATTGAAAGTGCAACGGGGATTTTTAATAATATGTCCGGAAACCTTCAATCGGATGTGAGAACGGCAACGGAGCTGAATTATTCAGTGAGTGGTCAGGCTACGAGGTTAAATATGTTACTTGATGCGCTAAATCGAAAGGTAATCATTCCTATGGTTGAAAAAACTGCGGAAATTATCGCTAACTTTAAAATTGGCCGTGAGGTGATTAGCATTAACGAGCGAGGATGTACTATTTTTGTTGAGATTGACGATGGAATCAGAAACGGGAATTACGTTTATCGATACGGTGACAGAAAAGCAACGATGGACAGGAAGCTAAAAACCAAGGAACTTTTTGATGTTGTTAAATCTTTTGCGGAAGTTCCGGCGGTTGCAAGTCAGGTTAATTGGCTTGAATGTTTCAAATACGCACTTGAGCAGTATGGGATTGAGAATGCGAATAACTTTTTATTAGGTAAACAGTAAACGGTAAACGGTGAACGGCGGCAAGAAGCCTGAGGTCGTTAAAGTAGGGTGGGTTTCCTAACCCACCCTACAAAAAGCCAACAATCAAAAACTCTCTAACAAAGGAGATGCGAGCGAGCAAGGACGAAAGAAAAAGGGAAAAGTAAGCGAGAACCGTAAAGCTGTTTACCGTTTACCCGTCCTTCACAATTCACTGATACAAGGGACAATAAAATGAAATACAATTTACTAAAAGCCCAGCGTGAATTTTTGGAAATTCCGCATGATTACAGCTTGGATGTCGCGGTTTATCAGGGCGGGTTTGGTTCGGGAAAAACTTTTGCAGGCTCGCTGTTAGGAATTTTGTTGTGTATAAAATTTCCGGGGATTAGAGGGCTTGTGGGCGCACAAACTTACACGCTTGTCAGGGACACAACGCTTCAGACCTATTTTGAACATCTCGAAAATTTAAACTTTCAGGACGGCAAAGATTACGATTGGTCGAGTTCGTTGCAGAAATTGTCGTTCAAAAACGGTTCTGAAATCCTGTTCAGACATTTTGATGAACCAAATAAGCTGAAATCGTTAAATTTGGGCTTTGTGGAAATTGAGGAGATGTCGGATATTCCCTTTTCAACTTTTAAAATGTTATTGGGTAGGATGAGGCAGAGTGTCAAAAAAAGTTGGAAAGATTTTACATACAGGATTTTTGGACACACAAATCCCGAATATCAGAGGGGCTGGGTTTATAAAACTTTTGTGGAAGATTATAAACCCAATTATCGGCTTATTTCGGCACCGACAACAGAGAATATTTATCTTCCGGAGGGGTTCTGTGATGAATTAAAAAAATTGTATGATGAAGAATATTATCGAATTTTTGTACTGGCGCAAAACGGCGAGTATGACAAAGGACTTATTATAAAAGATTTTACGTACGAGAATGTTCAAGAAATTAAGTATCAGCCTGATATGGATTTACATATAACATGCGATTTTAACGTAGACCCGATGGCGTGGATTTTGGCTCATAGGACGCAGGACAAGGTTTTCTTTTTTGACGAGTTGGTTATTGAAAATACGACTACGGCAAAAGCATGCGACGAGTTTTGTTATCGATATCCGAGTCATAAAGGTAAAATTATTATAAACGGTGATGCTTCAGGGGATAATCGAAGCTGTACGAGCGAGTTTACGAATTACGTAATCATCAAAAAGAAACTCGAACGATTTGGCTATGAAGATGTGGATGTAAGGATTAAGGCTTTTAATCCGCCGATTAAGAATCGGATTATGGCGTTTAATTCCAAAGTCCGCTCCGCGGATGGCGAAGTAAGGCTTTTTGTAGACAAAAAATGCGACAAGTTACTTTATAATATTTATAACTTGAGATACAACGAGGGGTCATCGAGGATTGATTTGCCGTCTTATCATCAGATAAAACAGGCAAAAGAGCTTAAATTTTTGGGACACCCGATGGATGCGGCGTCGTACTTGGTCGAATTTTACTGGCCTATAAGCATTTGAGTGAACAGTAAAGAGTAAACAGTAAAGAGATTGCGAGAACCGCAAAACTGTTCAACTTTTCGACTATTCGACTTATCAACTTCTTTAAAGGAAACATAAAATGAACAATATATTGCATTACTCCCCGATATTGATTGCGGTGATGATTTTTTTGATACAACAAAGAATTGTCGTAACGCCTGAGCAGTTGGAGCGAAAACATAGGGAAATCTTGGAAGATGCCGAAGACAGGTTTGCGACTTTGAGTAGTCTTGTGGATTTAAAAGAGCAGTTTTCGGACATGAAAGAAAAAATCGACAAAATTTACGACTGCATAATCGCAGTGAAAAAAGGGTGAAAGAATATACAAGATGCGGGGCGAAAAATCTTTGATTTTTCGCCCCTTTTAGTTTTTTATAACAAATTCTTCAAGAAATTCGGCAGGGCAAATCGTGCCAAGTGGTATTCCTTGTTGTAAACTTTACAGGTTTTCGTGATTTGTTCACAGCGTTTTTCATCAATATAAGAAAGAGGTTCAACATTCTCTGAACAAAACGCCCAAGCCCAATATCCGCCGGGATAAGTTGGGATTGGCGAGGTGAAAGTCGAAGTTATCGGGAAAACCTTTTTCAATAAAGTGTACATTTTTTTGATTTCTTCTTTGTTCACGACGGGTGATTCTGATTGTGCGGCAACAATTCCACCTTTTTTAAGTGATTTTTTTACGTTTGTGTAAAATTCTTCGGTGAAAAGCCCTTCGCCCGGACCCATCGGGTCCGTTGAGTCGATTAAAACAATATCAAATTCGTTCGTTTTTGTTTTTATGTATTCAATCGCATCCTCGACTAATATTTCGACTTTGGGGTTGTCCAATTCTCCGGCAATTGTAGGCAAATATTTTTTGCAGGCGTCGATTACCATGCCGTCAATCTCGCAAAGCACAACTTTTTCAACTGTATCGTGTTTCAAAACTTCTCTAACCGTTCCACCGTCACCACCGCCGATTACAAGCACCGTTTTTGGCTCTTTGTGATTCATCATTGGGATGTGGGCTATCATTTCATGGTAAAAATATTCATCCCCCTCTGTTGTCATCATTAAATCATCGAGCGTTAATATTTTCCCCAAAGCTGAATCACTGTCGAGTATTTCAACTTTTTGAAACTGCGATTGGTCTGAAAACAGGGTTTCTTTAACTTTTATCGCTATTCCGAATCCCGCAGGGGTTATTTCTTTATAAAAATCTTTCATTTTGCCTTCTTTCTCCGTTGAGCCTCTGGCGAAACGTGAGAAATGGCCTCACGACTTCACTAAAAGCTATCTTTTTATTAAACTCTTTCTCCAATAGTGAGACACCTCAACACGAAATTGTCTAAATTTCGCCTTTCTTAATTTATTAAAATTACTACTTTACTTTTTCGAAATGCCGGTTATGACGTTGGGTTAGGGAACCCACCCTACTTTTCTTGGGCTTGTTGCCACCGTTCACCGTTCACCGTTCACCGTTCACCGTTCACCGTTCACCGTTCACCGTTCACCGTTCACCGTTCACCGTTCACCGTTCACCGTTCACCGTTCACCGTTCACCGTTCACCGTTCACCCGTCGTGTTCGACAGAATATGAAAATGCAGGTGAAAAACCACTTGCCCTTCTTCTGCTCCGGTATTTACATGTAGCCGGTATGATTTTACGTCTAATTTTTCGCAAACGGTTTTGACCCCTTTGAGGATTTCGGACATGAGTTTTTCATCCTCAAGTTCGTTGAGTGATTCAACATGCACTTTGGGAATAATCAAAACATGCACTTTTGCTTTTGGATGTAAGTCGTTTATTGCTATTATGTAGTCGTTTTCATAGACTTTTGTTGAAGGGATTTCTCCGCTAATAATCTTACAAAAAATACAATCAGACATAATACTTTTCATCCTCACTTGGTAATCTGTTTTTTAAATTCAAAAAAAATTATATCACAAAATATTCCGGCATTTTTTATTTATGACAAAAATTTTGTTCTTGGTATAATTAAATTCAAGAGGGATTTAAGCAAATGATAAAAAAAGAAGAAAAAAAGAAAATAAAAGTGGCATTTCCACATATGGGGACTATTTATATAGCTTGGGCTGCGGCGCTTAAAAAGCTCGGGATAGAGCCTTTTATCCCCCCATACACAAACAAAAAAACACTTTCTTTAGGCACAAAACATTCACCTGAGGCGATTTGTCTTCCGTACAAGCTTATTTTGGGGAATTTTATCGAAGCAATCGAGGGTGGAACGGATTATGTTGCAATGATTTCGTCCCCCGGCATTTGTAGGCTGGGAGAATATGGAAGCAGTATTCGAAACGCTCTAGGCGATTTGGGATACAATGCCAAATATATTGAATTAGCCCTCTACGATGGGATAAAAGGAATGTATAATTTCGCAAAAGAACTAATCGGTAAAAATGACCCTATTTTATTTCTTCGCGTTATTTTGACAATGATTAGGACAATTTTTGTATTGGATGATTTGGAAACTGCACTTGCCTACTACCGAGCTAGGGAAATAAATCAAGGAACTGCCGAAAAACATTTTAAAAAAGGGTTAAATTATATATTAGAGGCAAATAATACAATGGAACTTACAAAAGCTAAAAAAATGGCTTTGGAGGAACTTCAAAAAACAGAAATAGACAAAGACAGAGAAATTTTGCATGTTGATTTGACGGGTGAGATTTTCCTTGTTTTGGATTACTTTGCTAATCAAAATATTGAAAGAGAATTGGGGAAAATGGGTGTTCAGACAAGAAGAAGTCTTACCGTCGGAAGCTTTTTGAAAGACGCGATTATTCCTAAAATATTCAGAAAGGGTGAAACTCATCTGCAACGTGCGTTTAGGATGGCAAAGCCATATTTGATGCGCGATATTGGAGGGGATGCGCTCGAATGTGTTTCTGACGTTGCTTGGGCAAGTGAAAAAGGAAAAGACGGACTTATTCATATAAGCCCTTTTACCTGCATGCCTGAAATTATGTCGCAAAATATTTTTCCAAGTATGAGAGAAGATTGTAATATCCCTGTTCTGACCTTAATTATGGATGAACAAACCGGTAAAGCGGGTTATATTACAAGATTAGAAGCCTTTGTTGACCTAATGAGAAGAAGAAAACGCAGAGAAAAATCCGATATTAAAATATCTCCAGAGGCAGAATCAATAATTTCAACTTAGAAAGCAGGCAAAAATGATTAAATATTTTCAAAAAGCTTTTCAAATAACAAATGAAAATATAATTTTAACGACACCTTTGGTATTTTTTCTCCTTTTGTTCAGTATTTATTTGGGGATTTCTCAAAATGCGCCCGCGAATATTGTATCGGCAATTTTATTACTAATAACAATTTTATGTATGGTTAGTGCTTTTTTTGCAGGGTGGTTTTTTATGGTAAAAAAGGCTATTTGCCTCGATAAGCAAGAGTTTATAATTGATGAGGATAAAGCAAAAGCGTCTTTTAATTTAATAAAAGAAATTCCTGTAGGAATTGGCGAGTATTTTTTCTCTTTTATAGGCGCTTTATTTTTATATACAGGATTATTTTTTTTGTTAATGTTTATTGGATATCAAATAGGGATAAATTTTATCGGCAATGCCGGATTGAGTATTAATGAGTTGAAAACGGTAATGAATTCTCCGGAAACGTTAAAAACTTTTGCTGCTTCGCTTTCCGCAGCACAGTTGTCAAAATTAAAGCTTTGGGATTTTTTGCTTATGGGCGTTATGGGGATTTATTCTTTTATAACAATGTTTTGGCCGGTTCTGATTGTTATGAAGACCAAAAATCCTTTTATTGCGTTTTTTAAATCACTTGCGTTTACCTTTAAAAATTTTCCATCGGCTCTGATATTATTTTTGTATATTTCGCTTATAAATTTTGTGATTTCTCTGGTAGTCTCCTATTCAACAATAAAGCCGATTGCATCGTTTTTGCCAATGATTTTATATTTAATGTCAATGTTGCTTTATTTCTATTTTGTTGTGTATGTTATTGTGTTAATATTTTTATATTATGATAGCAAGACGAACGAAAAAACAAAAGATAATTGCAATAGTGGGTCCGACAGCTGCGGGAAAGAGCAACTTTGCGATACAGATAGCAAAGGCGATTAACGGCGAAATAATTTCCGCGGATTCAAGGCTTGTTTACAAAGGTTTTGATATTGCGACAGCCAAACCCACGGTTGAAGAACGACAAGGCATTGAACATCACCTGATAGATGTTGTTGAGCCGGAAGTTGATTATTCTGTCGCAAATTTTTTTGATGATGCAAAAATTGCAATCGAAAAAATTTGCGCTAAAGGTAAAACCCCAATTGTCGTTGGTGGCACAGGGTTATATTTCAGAATTTTACTTGAAGATTTTGACTTACCGAGAGTTGAGGCTGATTATGAGTTGCGAGGACGACTTGAGAATTTAGATACTCAAAACTTGCACCAAATGTTAAAAGAGCTTGACCCTGCAAGTGCCGATAAAATCCATTTTAATAATAAGGTTAAAATCATAAGAGCAATAGAAGTTTGCAAGTCTCTTAAGCGTCCCCATTCAGAGGTAGCAGGTAAAAAGGAGCCTGAATTCGATGTTAAATGGCTTGGTCTTAATCCCCCTGCTAGAGTCGATTTATATGAAAAAATTAACAAAAGAGTCGATGAAATGATGGAAAAAGGCTTGATTGGAGAAACAAAATCTTTGCTTTTAAAGCACGGAAGAATAATTAATTTAATAAACACAATCGGATACAAAGAAATTTTGGAATATTTGGATGGACAAATTTCTTTGGAAGAATCAGTTTTGAAAATGAAGCAAAATACCCGACACTACGCAAAAAGGCAATTAACTTGGTTTCGAAGAAATCAGTCAATAAATTGGAACGATACAAAAGTATGAACGCAAGGTTAATTTTGATAAAATTTTGCTAAATTTGCTAATCTTAATTGCTTTTGTGTAATATTTTCCATAGTATTTTTTAATTCTTTTAATTCGTTTTCTAAAGTAGTTAAATCTTTGTGAACGTCTTGTATTTCTTGAGGGTTTGCTTCAACTTCCACCCAGCCGGAAGAGAACCAAGCATCTTTAAATCTATTTTCAAAATTATTGTAAAGATCTGACATATCTGTATCCTCCTTATTTTTTTTGAAAATTTACTTTTACAAACATTGATTTGAGCATGTCTAAAACATCGTAATTACCATATTTGAAAGTGTAGGGTTGGTGTAAGTATTCCTCAACATTCGATTTTTCGTCTGATACGGCTAAATAACTGCCTGAATTAAAATCAAAACTTGTCATTTCCGCATAATCTATCATTGCCTCATCAACATCAAAATATTTATCTTCCATCTTTTTCACCCTTTCACATATCCTAACTCTTTTTTTATCGTCACATAGTGCAGGCTTCTTGAGGAATTTATAGGAAAAATTAACCTTTTGTTACAAAGGAAGTCTATATAGAGGATTTGAAAAATTCAAAAAATGACAATTTTTTGAATTTTTCCGCAAACTCCTAATTAAGTCCACGTTAAAAAATATCAACGTGGACTTAATTTGCGAATGGTTATTCTTTTTAAAGCATATTTCTTCTTATTTTTTCTTTTGCTTTATCAATGTTGCGAATTCTTCTTTCGATAGATTTAACTTGTTTATATAGCATGCTTCTTTCATTTTTAATTAATTTATATTGAGCATCAACATCTGCGTATTTTGCCTTGTAGTCTAATAAGTCATTCCTAATCCCGACTTGTGCATTATCAAGTTCAAGAATTGCATTTTGAATATTATCGTTTCCGATAGGTATTTCACCGGATGCAGCATCTACAGCGGGTGCATTTTTTGCAGGCATTGCTTTAGCAAAAGCATTTGCAATGGGATTTGACGATGTTTTTTGCGCAATGGGCGTTGTTTTTGGGGCGGAGTAGGCAGTATCATCAAAGTTTAGTGGTGTAAAAGCATTTCCGTCGGCAAAAGCTAAATTTGAAATAGTACTAAAAACTGCTAATGTTAAAATCAATTTGTATGTTTTTTTCATGTAAATCTCCTTTCATTTTTGAATTATACAACCTTATTTTAATATATCTTCTGTAGAAAAGGAAATACTTTATATTATGTAATAATTTTAGTTCTGTAATATATACACATGACATGCGCTTTACTGAACGGATAAAATTTGAGACATTTTTTGAGGGATCAATTTTTTTGCTGAAATCACTCAGGTCAGGTAGGTTCTAATTAGCTGTAAAGCAATCACAACAAGCGTTTACGCCCTCCACACCTGAGGGAAGGACTCCACTCAATCGATTAAGTATCGATTGAGAAGGAGGTAAAGGGCGATTTTCAATGTGAGTGTAGCGAACATTAGAAAATCGGGGTGGGGGGGGGTGGGGGGTGAAAGCAAGATTACAGGACTTTATGTCATCCCCCCAACAATTTTTCTAACACTCGAGAAAATCTCTCGTGTTGAAAAACTTCTTCCCCCTCAAGGGTGGAAGAAGTCAACGATTAAAGCTTTTTATGAAAAATTAAATTGACCTGAGTAATTACTTTTTGCTGAAATCATAAAGTTTTGTAAATCCTTGAGATAAGCTTATTCTATTGGCGTGTAGAAGTAAAAATAAAAACAGAAATAAAAGTAGAGAAAAAACATGTAAAAAAGCAGTTGCTTTTTTTTTTCTTTCAATGTAAGATGAAAGACGTGCACTGGCACAGAAAACACTACCGAACATTAAAATTAAAATCATAGCAGAGATAAGGGATGTTTCAGAATGAGGTTTTAGAGCCTTACTAAACAGTCTCTTGGTTAAAATAATAAGTTTTCTAAAGAAAACAGTAAAAGTTTTAAAAAAGTACTTGACAAATAAAGTTGAAGTAATATGATTGTAGATACCGCAAGAGATTGTGGTTAAGTATTTGAGTGTTGGCTCAACGCAAAATGATTAAACAAAACTCTAGCGAAAATTAGAAGGAAACAATCTGCCAGCACTATACGAAAAGCCCCGAAGCGAACTTTTGAAGAAAGTATTCGCGCAAGAGGTAACCGACTCAGGTTTATCAACTTAAACTCTGAAGGGGAAATAAACAAAGTTTCTGGGAAAAAGAAAAACAATTTTTTTTTGCTCCTAAAATTACGGAGGCAGAACGAGAGTTTTGTGACCGAAATAAAAGAAAATCGAACATTGACAACAGAATAGCTGAAAACGAATATAGAATATAATATACTTGTTGATTCAAAATAAAATGGACAGACAACGCGGGAAGTATTGCAAAATACTTTCCAAAAACGAAGACAAATCCGAGCGGTCACTTTTTTAGCTAAATGTGACTATGGAATATAAACTTTCTGACAATGGAGAGTTTGATCCTGGCTCAGGACGAACGCTGGCGGCGTGCTTCATACATGCAAGTCGAACGAGAATCTGACTTCGGTCAGAGGAAAGTGGCGGACGGGTGAGTAATATGTAGGAAATCTGCCTTCTAGAGGGGGACAACAGAGGGAAACTTCTGCTAATACCCCATATGAGCTACCTTGAAATAGGTATCTTGAAAACTCCGGTGCTAGAAGATGAGCCTGCATCTGATTAGCTTGTTGGTGGTGTAATGGACTACCAAGGCGACGATCAGTAGCTGGTTTGAGAGGATGATCAGCCACAATGGGACTGAGACACGGCCCATACTCCTACGGGAGGCAGCAGTAGGGAATTTTGCGCAATGGGCGAAAGCCTGACGCAGCAACGCCGCGTGAACGTTAAGCCCTTCGGGGTGTAAAGTTCTGTCAGTGGGGACGAAACTTGACGGTACCCACAGAGGAAGCACCGGCTAACTCCGTGCCAGCAGCCGCGGTAATACGGAGGGTGCAAGCGTTGTCCGGAATCATTGGGCGTAAAGAGTTCGTAGGTGGCATGTTAAGTCTGGTGTTAAAGGCAGAAGCTCAACTTCTGTAAGGCACTGGATACTGGCAAGCTTGAATGTGGTAGAGGTAAAGGGAATTCCTGGTGTAGCGGTGAAATGCGTAGATATCAGGAGGAACATCGGTGGCGAAAGCGCTTTACTGGGCCATAATTGACACTGAGGAACGAAAGCCGGGGTAGCAAATGGGATTAGATACCCCAGTAGTCCCGGCCGTAAACGATGGATACTAGGTGTTGCGGGTATCGACCCCTGCAGTGCCATAGCTAACGCGATAAGTATCCCGCCTGGGGAGTACGCACGCAAGTGTGAAACTCAAAGGAATTGACGGGGACCCGCACAAGCGGTGGAACATGTGGTTTAATTCGAAGCAACGCGAAAAACCTTACCAGGGCTTGACATCTAACAAACCTCAGCGAAAGTTGAGGGTGCTCTTCGGAGAATGTTAAGACAGGTGGTGCACGGTTGTCGTCAGCTCGTGTCGTGAGATGTTGGGTTAAGTCCCGCAACGAGCGCAACCCTCGTCGTTAGTTGCATACAGTGGTTTACTGCTGTAGTGCTCTCTAGCGAGACTGCCGGTGATAAACCGGAGGAAGGTGAGGATGACGTCAAATCATCATGCCCCTTATGCTCTGGGCTACACACGTGTTACAATGGCTGGTACAACGAGTCGCCAACTCGCGAGAGTGAGCAAATCTCTTAAAACCAGTCTCAGTTCGGATTGCAGTCTGTAACTCGACTGCATGAAGTCGGAATCGCTAGTAAACGCAGATCAGCACGCTGCGTTGAATACGTTCCCGGGTCTTGTACACACCGCCCGTCACACCATGGAAGTCGACCACGCCCGAAGTACGTGAGCTAACCGCAAGGAAGCAGCGTCCTAAGGCAGGGTTGGTGACTGGGGTGAAGTCGTAACAAGGTAGCCGTACCGGAAGGTGTGGCTGGATCACCTCCTTTCTAGGGAGATTAATGGTAGCAATGTGGTAGTAATACTGCAAAGCGTACAAAACCATTCATCCCGAGGTCGAAATCGTTGAAACTGCTAAGGTTTTAAGTCTAATCATTTACTTAGTAGCGGAGATTTTTTCAACAAGTATAGTTTTCAGTCTGTTCTGTCATCAGTGTTCAAGCCTTCGGGCGAGAAACCTGTTTGTACATTGAAAATTACATAGAATTATAAGCGTATATTATTCATAATATTACTCACACGGGTTTTATTATGGAGGATATAAAGTAAAACAAAGATATCGTAAGATATTGAGTAATACTGTTATCAAAAAATATAATATAAGCGTAATCATCAATGAAAACTTTATTAATTGACTCGCAAGAGTTGATTAATTTTAGGTAAAGCTACTAAGTGCTAATGAAGGATGCCTTGGTACTGACAGCCGAAGAAGGACGTGTAAAGCTGCGATAAGCTACGGGGAACCGCTAAAGGGTCTTGATCCGTAGAATTCCGAATGGGGAAACCCTCTAGGGTTAAAACCTTAGAATCCACAGATGAATACATAGTCTGTAGGAAGGAAAGCCTGTGAACTGAAACATCTTAGTAACAGGACGAAAATAAAATAAACTAATGATTCCGAAAGTAGCGGCGAGCGAAATTGGAAGAGCCTAAACCTTATGTACGTGATAGACTACAATCGTTGTGCATGGGGTGTTGTGGGACTTACGGAATACTTTGTAGAGTATTCAAAGAGTTACAAAATTATTTGTTAGCTAAATTCAACTGGAAAGTTGAGCCATAGCGGGTGATAGCCCCTTAAGCGAAAGCAAATAGTCTCTTGTTAAGTATCCCGAGTAAGGCGGGGCACGTGAAACCCTGTCTGAATCCACCGGGACCATCCGGTAAGGCTAAATACTAGTCAGTGACCGATAGTGAACAAGTACAGTGATGGAAAGGCGAAAAGAACAGTGAGAAGCTGAGTGAAATAGACCCTGAAATCATTAGCATACAATCAGTTAGAGCCCTATTAATAGGGTGATAGCGTGCCTGTTGAAGAATGAGCCGGCGAGTTATCTTATGTTGCAAGGTTAAGGAGTTAATATCCGGAGCCATAGAGAAATCGAGTTTGAATAGAGCGTTAAGTAACATGAGATAGACCCGAACCTTGGCGATCTAACCATGACCAGGATGAAGCGTGGGTAACACTACGTGGAGGTCCGAACCGACTGATGTTGAAAAATCAGCGGATGAGTTGTGGTTAGGGGTGAAATGCCAATCGAGCCAAGAGCTAGCTGGTTCTCCCCGAAATGCGTTTAGGCACAGCGTCAGATTTATCTTACAGGAGGTAGAGCACTAGTTTGGTGCGGGCCGAGAAACTCGGTACCAAATCATGTTAAACTCCGAATGCCTGTAATGTTATTGTCTGGCAGTGAGGCTATGAGTGATAAGATCCATGGCCAAGAGGGAAACAGCCCAGAACACCAATTAAGGTCCCAAATATATACTAAGTGATTAAGGAGGTAGAGTTGCAGCGACAACCAGGAGGTTGGCTTAGAAGCAGCCATCCCTTGAAAGAGTGCGTAATAGCTCACTGGTCAAGCGACTCCGCGCCGAAAATTCGTCGGGACTATGTATATAACCGAAATTGTGTCATTATAGTTTACTATAGTGGGTAGGGGAGCGTTCTGTTGTAGGTTGAAGTATGATCGTAAGGACATATGGACGAAGCAGAAGTGAGAATGTCGGCATGAGTAGCGAAAACATTGGTGAGAATCCAATGCACCGTAAACCTAAGGTTTCCCCTGGCAGGCTCGTCCGCGGGGGGTTAGTCGGATCCTAAGATGAGGCCCAAAGGCGTAGTCGATGGACAACAGGTTGATATTCCTGTACTATCTGGTAATCGTTACTAGATGCGGAGGGACGCAGGAGGATAAGCATGCAGCCGATCGGAAGTGGCTGTTTAAGCGTGTAGGTAGAAATAGTAGGAAAATCCGCTATTTCGTTATAAACTGAGGCGTTATGAGGAGAGTCTACGGACTCGAAGATGTTGAATCCACACTGCCAAGAAAATCTTCGCAATCGAGATTATTAGGTATCCGTACCGTAAACCGCCACAGGTAGGTTGGTAGAATATACTAAGGTGCGCGAGACAACTCTCGCTAAGGAACTCGGCAAAATCACCTCGTAACTTCGGGAGAAGAGGTACTCTGGTAGCGTGTAAGCTCTTGCAGCTGAAGCGTGATAGAGTCGCAGTGAATTGGCCCAGGCGACTGTTTACCAAAAACACAGGTCTCTGCTAAGTCGATTAAGACGATGTATAGGGGCTGACGCCTGCCCGGTGCTGGAAGGTTACATGGAAGGGTTAGACTTCGGTCGAAGCTCTGAAATTAAGCCCCAGTGAACGGCGGCCGTAACTATAACGGTCCTAAGGTGGAATGCTGCCTTAGTGGAGTATATAAAGACTCCCTTCTGTTTTCCTCACGCCGAGGTTTTAGGAAGAAAATTTGGCTATATGCTGGAATATCTGAGTATCGAACTGTACTATGGTATAATATATCCTTAGATGGATACTGTTATATCAAGTGACAATCAGTTTCGTGCAGACAATCAGCAGGGAAGATTAGATCCTTTATGGATTGTAGGTTTTGTAGATGGTGAAGGTTGTTTCTCGATAAGTATCTTTAAGAATTCAACTACAAAGTTAGGAGTACAAGTATTCCCTGAATTTGTAGTGACTCAAGGTGCTAAAAGTCTGAACGTATTAGAAGATTTGCAAAAATATTTTAAATGCGGCAAAGTTTAAAATTTGTATTGTAGTCATAATTAATATCTATCTCCAGATAACCAATTGTAATATTCTAATTCAGTTTTAGGAAGTTCTTCATAAAGTTTGAAATGCTCCGTGTCTGCTTTTACTGGTACAAGATTAAAAGGATAATATAAAGAATATCCCATTGTATATACATATATTCCTATGCTATCATTAATATTATTTATACTGATATATGGACCATACGGATCTTGATATACTGTATATATTTTATCCATAGAAAATTTAATGTCAGTTATGTCATAAATATTTTTTATAATTTTTACTTTATCTCCAGCTTTAAACATTAATATCTTTCTCCTGACAACCATTTATAATAATCTTTATCACATTGAA
>CAIPUE010000060.1 GCA_903868125.1 uncultured bacterium
AATTAACTCATACTCTTGAACAGTATTTAGCATTTTAATAGCCAATGTTTTTGAAATTAGTTCTTTGTTTGTCATTTTCTTACTCCTTTTTATTTATTTAAAAACAAAAAGTGTAAGCGAATTACTTGACCTCTACAGCAACGACGTAAAGGGGGTTATACCTGAGTTGTTACGTAAAATCTAAGCAAGATTACTTCGTTTCGTCAAAAAGTTTAAACCTTAAAAACTTTCTTAATCCAGTCTTTGATATTCAATATAATTTGTGCAATTAATTTTGATATGGAAAAATCATCATTATAATTAATGTCATCATGTTTTTCAAACGTGTCATGTTCTTTTGCTTCGCTAAAAACGCTCTTATCCCTATCTTTTTTTTTCTTTTGGTCTTCTTGCTCAAAATAACCCAAATTACCCGCACCTCCGTCGTGCATCGCTTGGGTTTCTTTGATAATAGGCTTGTTATTAAAATTAACGTCAAACCCCATAATTATAAACCTTTTCTTTAGGAACTTGTATGATTATAAACCATTTTTGACGATTTTTAAATCCTTTTAATGGATTAGATTTTTAAAAATAAAGTTCCTTTATATTTTCCTACCATTGCATGCGAAAGTTAGCTCCGACGAAAGGTCGGTCATCTTTGGGAAGTCTCAAGTAGAAATCAAAATTTCCATTCATTCCATCATCACCGAAATTTCTTCTATATCTAGCTTCAGTGGTATTTAATCTAAGGCTGTTCTGCCCGTCTAAATTGAAACAAACTCCGTTCTTAAAAGATATAGGTGATATGGTACGTAATTGATCCTTTTTAACATCGACATATTCGATAGGTTTATGGTTGAACATATTCATCGGATAAAATGTTACATCAAGCCCTCCATCGGGGTTCGGATATTGTGGCAGTCGGGTATTCGATTTTTTTGTATTTTTATCGTCGAACAATCCAGCAGATATATCTTTTCGAGTAACCAAAACGCTTTTTGTATTAGGGCCTTTTTCAATACTCGATAATGGGTTAATTTTTGTTTCAGCCATATTCTTCTCCTTAAATTTATTCCCCTATCTTTAAAAAACAATTTTTGAAAAAATATTGCCTTTTGTGTAAACCTTTGTAACATACAAGATTGAAAGTATAATTGCAAGGAGTTTGGCAGGGTGTTGTTTTTATGCTATAATTTTTTTTATTATGGAATAAAAATGTTTTACAAAAAGGATAATAAATGACAATATTTAATGAGGGTTTAATTTTAGAAACAATAAATATGATAAAGCTTCATAATCTTGACATAAGAACGGTGACGCTTGCCCTCAGTTTGAGAGATTGTATTTCTGATGATGTTGATGTAGTTTGTGAAAATATTTACAACAAAATTATTAAATATGCAAAAAATTTGGATGTTTATGCGACGGAAATTGAAAACGACTATTCTATCCCGATAATTAACAAGCGAATTGCGCTAACTCCGATTTCTATTATTGGCGAATCGTGCAAGAAAATGGATTATGTAAAAATAGCTAAAACTATTGATAAAGCGGCAAAGGATGTGAATGTTGATTTTATCGGGGGATTTTCAGCACTTGTGGAAAAAGGCTGTACAAAAGGTGATACGGCGCTTATCGAAAGTATTCCTGAAGCGTTGGCATCAACTCAAAGACTTTGCGCATCCGTAAACTTGGCGAGCTCAAAGGCAGGAATAAATATGGACTCCGTTTTAAAAATGGCGCAAATAATTAAAAAATCAGCTGAATTAACCGCCGATAACGATGGGTTTGGCGCTGCAAAATTGGTTTGTTTCTGTAATTCTGCAAGTGATAATCCTTTTATGGCAGGGGCTTATTGTGGATACGGAGAGCCTGAATGTGCATTGAATATAGGGGTTTCAGGACCCGGAGTTGTAAGAGCCGCAATCGCAAGTATGCCTGAAAACTCTGATTTTAGTGATTTAGCAAACAAAATTAAACAAATTGCTTATAAAATAACTACAACAGGCGAACTTGTGGGAAGAAAATTAGCAAAAAAATTAGATATCCCATTTGGGGTAATTGATTTATCTTTGGCACCAACTCCGGCTGAGGGTGATAGTGTTGCAGGTATTTTTCAGGCAATGGGGCTTGAGCATGTCGGGGCACACGGAACAACCGCTGCTTTGGCAATGTTAAATGATGCAGTTAAAAAAGGTGGTGTTATGGCAAGCTCTCATGTGGGAGGGCTTTCAGGAGCGTTTATTCCCGTATCTGAAGACGCAGGGATGATTGAAGCAACTTCAAAGGGGCATTTGACTTTTGATAAACTTGAAGCAATGACTTCGGTTTGTTCTGTAGGACTTGATATGATTGCTATTCCAGGAGATACACCGATTGAAACAATCGCGGGAATAATTGCAGATGAAATGGCAATAGGAATGATTAATAAAAAAACAACAGCCGTTAGAATTATTCCTGTTCCCAATAAAAAAGTTGGAGATATAGCAATCTATGGCGGTTTGTTTGGCGAAGCACCAATTATGCAAATCAGTAAGTTATCTTCAAAAAAATTCGTAAATAGGGGTGGCAGAATTCCCGCACCTATACATAGTTTGAATAATTAAGCTTTGGAGGTTAAATGTCAAATGAACTTCATAATTTAGAAACATCTTTAAAGGAATTTTTGGAAGAGACCCAAAATGATCATTACAATTCTCGTAATGCAAATTTATATAAATATAATAATTTAAAAATTTCTATGGAGCCAAGTCACGATAAAATCCCTCACTTTATCGTGAGAATAGGTATTTCTGAAGCTGCTTATAATATAGCAAGCGGAGAAAAAATATCGGGCGGATTGGGCAGTGATGAAAGATTAATTCGACGATGGTTTGATAAAACACATATAAAATCAGGCTTAAGTAATGCTTGGCTCCAATCTAAAAAGGTTAAAGTTTTATCTTTCACGAATAAAGACGATGAAGATTAATTTTTTTTATAGTATTTTACTATTTGTTTACATTTTATTTGCATTTTATTTTTTTTATTTTATGATATATATGGATGAAAGCCGATTTTTTAGAATGTCGAAATCGATAGAATGTGAGATTACTCAGAACATTCTGTAATTTTGTCCGTAAAATACACTAAAATAAAAGGATAAATGTAATGGGAATCAAAGGCAGAGTAGACAAAATGGTAGTTTTAGCTTGTGAAACTTGCAAGGAAAGAAATTACACAACTGTCAAAAACAAAAAAACAAAAAAAGAAAGAATGGAACTAAGTAAATATTGTCCTTCTTGCAAAAAGCATACGGCTCATAAGGAAACGAAATAGGTTATAAGTTAAACAGGTGAATAGTTGAGTTAAAATAGATTGCTTACTCTTATCACCTCATAACCTTATCGCCCATAAGCGTCCTTAGTTCAGTTGCCTAGTGCGACGGGTCGCACGAAAGTTAGATGGTTCTACCAACTGAACCGGATTGACAAAATGAAAATAGAATAAAATAAATTGGGTACAACAAATTGAGC